>DATGZX010000298.1:0-241862 GCA_035296965.1 Gemmataceae bacterium | reverse complement strand
CGGATGCGCTGCTCACGTTGTCGGCATCCGCGACAGACAAGAACATCCATGCATTCATGCTAGCAACGACAACGCCGTTCAGCTGCGCCAGTTGCAAGCAAACCCAACCTGGGACAGAGGGGGACGCGCTAACAAAATACCTTTCGGGTTGGGTTGCTCAATTCTGCAACAATTCTCCACCGCCTCCATAGCGAATTCCTTTGACCTGGATCTCGGGCTGCCGTAGGTTCTCCCGATGAAGGGGAGGGTTACAGCATGCCAGGTTTTCTAGAGAATGCGGTCAAACTCCTAGAGTTAATCAAGGACCTTTCTGGCATGACGAAATGGCTAATCTGGCGACCAGTTATAGTCGCCAATTTGGAAGAGCCTGACACGAATGGCCAGTTTTGTTTAGATATTTCCAAGATGCATAAATGGGGAAAGGCGGTTCGCTGTCGCGTTTTTCTTGACAGGATAACCGATGAGAAAGGTAGAAGACGAGCAGAGGTTGGAATTCCTGTGGAATTATGGCCTGGTCCTGTGCGCCTATTCGGCATTCAGCACTTTCCATTTCCTATTTTTGTTGGGGCCATAGGACAGAATGGGCAGCCTGTCATCGGACTGACAAAAGTTATTGGAGATAAGATAAGTGGCAAAAATTTGATGGGATTAGTGGACATTGGTCTCTTGGGACAAGAGCTTTTCCTGACCGTTCGCATAGTATTTTGTACTGATGACGATGCGCTGACCGAGCTAACAGACGAGGTGCTCCGGATAGCTGTCAGAAGAAATAATGCAATCTTGAATGTTTGGAAATATTCCTGGGCTCTCTTATCTCCGGAAAAGGAAGTAGGGGAAATTCCACGATCAGTGAACAGATTGTTTGGCGTACCACCTTCAAAGCCATAATTCTGGGCAAGCGTCTAAAACAACTCCTTGACCGACACGCCAATTGCCTTCGCAAACCAGCGCGAGCTGTTCAGCCTGGGATCGTCCACCCGGTTCGGGAACTGTCAGGCGGCGCGACGAAGCGGCAAGCGGCTTAGTCTTCGCCTTCCACAACTTCTGCCGAACGGATATGACCTTAGATGAAGGGAATGGCCACAAGCGCAGTCCACAATGGCAGCTGGACTGACCGACCACGTTTGGAGCGTAAAGGAATTCGTCGAAAGGGTTTTAAGCCAAGCTCAAGCGGCGGAAGCCAACAGGTGAACAAAGTCAAGTCGCGACGTGTCCAATTTGAGCTAGAATTGCGCGCATTCTAGACTTACGGCTTGACAACCTCTACAATCTGGTTATAGGAGTGCGACTCATATTGCGTTGCAAACTAGAAAGAGGTGTCATGGCTGAATTTGGCGGGAGATTGGCCATGAAAACGCAAAGCATGCAGAAGGTTGAGAAGAAAGGGCCTGTCTATCTTCACTTCGAGGATGGTCAAGTCTTCGTAACTCCCCAGGACTACGACAATTTCATGATCGCTGCTCGGCCAGCGATCGAAGCGCTTCGGCACGCAGTCAACGCCGAGGTTTGGGTCAAAACCTTCTTTGAAGAATACATTCCTTTCGTGCATAGATGGTGCCGAAGTCGCGCGGACAAAATTAAATTTTCCTACGTTACTTTGCCGAGCGGCGGACCTTCGCTTAAGGCGTATTTCGTCGTCCAAGGAGAGCATGATCTTCGGCTCGGCGAGGAAATTGCAAAACTAGAGCTTGATTTGGAAGACAAGGGGTGGCCAACCGATGTAATGCAGCTGCCAATTACCGGGGACGAAGACGATCTTCAAACGTTCTTCAATCCGGAGAATTCGATTCGGGTCTATGCCGAAGACAAAACAGCACCAGGAAAAGTCGGATAGGAACAGAGCGTTTCTTAGCGGCATCATATCGACCGGCCCCCCCGAATGGGTAGCAACGGTAGCATTCTACTGCGCGGTTCATCTGGTGGAAAAGCTGCGAGCTTACGACGGCGAGCACTCCACTAACCACGAAGAGCGAAGCGCTGCGATCCGCAGGCACTATAGGCAAATTCAGGTGCCTTATCATCAACTTTACGAGATTTCTCGGCTTGGACGCTACGGCACGGTTGGCCAATTCACCATGAGCTTGGCACAAGTAAAGGCAGAGTTGGTGGACAAATGCCTTGTCGCAATCGAACAGTTCGTGGCTGAAGAGACCGCCAAGCGCAAGTCAAAATCGGCTTCGGCCTGATGCTCCTTCGCTTTCTTCATTAGCACCCGCTAATCATCCCAGCAACACAGTCTAGAAGCAGTACCCTTCCCATGTGCCTGCCACATTGACAGAGTTCGACCAACACTCTGGCAGCCGGAGCAGATTTTAGGACGAATTCCGAGTTGTCACGTTGCCAGCCCTTTGTCTTGCATCACGTTTTCCAGCAATGACTTACGGATTGCGATTTCACGATTCCAGGATTGCGGTATATTATTTGCTGGCGGTTCACCCTGATGACAGGGGGCGCAGCTAATGGTCTGCCGCGGGCCGCTCCTGAGAAGAGGAATCGGCGAACGAGGTGATGGCGGCGTGACGGACACGAAGGGATCTCCAGGGTATTCGATCCTCATTACCGATGACGACTGCGGTTGTCGAGAGGCGCTCCGCGCGATCATGGAGCCGGAAGGCTTCCAGACAGTGCTGGCGGCCTCGGGTGAGGAAGCGCTGGAAATCGTGCGTGAGAGGACAGTTCACCTGGCCTTCCTCGACATGCACATGCCGACCCTGACGGGGTTGGAAACGCTGCAACTGGTTCGCCAGATCAATGCGATCTTGCCCTGTATCCTTGTCACCGCGGATGCCAACGAGCTGTTGATTCGTCAGGCCTTTCTTGCCCAGGCCTATAGTGTAATTCCGAAACCTGTCAGCAAGAACGTGGTGCTATATACTGTGGTTCGTGCCTTGGTGCGAGTGTACGGCGGCTCCCAAGGCGATGAGGGAACTTAAGAGCCGAACAACGCATTACCTCAAGGAGTATCGACGGCATGAAAGTCGTACCGCTTAATGACAAGATCGTCGTGAAACGATTGGAAGCAGAAGACAAGACAGCCGGCGGCATCGTCCTGCCGGACACCGCCAAGGAAAAGCCCAAGCAGGGCAAGGTGCTAAGCCTCGGCGACGGCAAATTGCTCGACAGCGGCAAGCGTGCCGCCTTTCAAGTTAAGGAAGGCGACCGCGTGCTCTTCACTTCCTACGCCGGCAGCGAAGTGACCCTGGATGGGGATGAGTACCTGATCATGACCGAGGACGACATCCTTGCCGTGCTCGACTGACGCGCCATTAGCTTGAACTGCGAAATTAGTGCGGCATGAATCGCAAAGAAGCCCACGGAAAACCTGCCGTGGGCTTCTTCTTTGCGCTCGTCGCTTCTGCTCCGGCTCGCGTCCGGCTAGAATGGTTGTGTAGGCTGCTGATTAGCGCGGATTATTCATTGCCGAGGAAAATTGGCGAAGGGGGCCCCACACTAACCCGACGCGTTAGCGAGGGCCAGGTTGACTCCCTGAGCTCGCCCTCGCTGACGCGTCGGGTTAGTGCAAGACCATGAATATTCCTGATTAGATCGCGTCCACGATTGGCTAACAAATAGCCTGCCGAGTTGGACTGGTCACGCGCAACTCACGGGATGAGTCGAGCTGGGGGCGCAATCCGGTGCGGCATTCGGATTGCAAGGGTAGGGCGCGAGCGTCGTTTCATCACGGGGCATCTGGAGATTGATTCCCATGAGCGGACAGTCCCTGACGAGAACAGCGGTCGTGTGGGTAGGTGGTTTCTGTATGGCCTGCGGTACACTTCATGCGGCCGACGGGCAAAAGGTCGCTCCGGATGAAAAAGAGTGGAATAGCGTCGTAAACAAGGCCGCCACTTACCTGAGAGATCATCAGGCGGAGGATGGGAGCTGGAGCCGGGAGAAGAGCCCGGGCGTCACGGGGGTCGCTCTGACAGGACTGCTTAGCGCCGGCAAGATCGGCCCCGACGATACCACAAGCGTTCGAGCCCTCAAGTACATCGAATCCCTGGTCAATCCAAAGGCTGGACACATCGCCGGCAAGGACCCAAAGGTCCAACTCCAGAACTACGTCACCAGCGTGAATGTCATGGCCCTGAGCGCCGCCAATCGGGAAGACCGCTACAAGCAGGTCATCGGCAGCGCGGTCGATTTCTTGAAAAAGCTGCAATGGGATGAAGAGGAAGGCAAATCGCCAAGCGATGACTATTACGGCGGAGCCGGCTACGACAGCCAATCGCGGCCCGATCTTTCGAACACGCAGTTCTTTCTCGATGCCCTGCAATCTGCGGGTGTGCCGAAGGACGACCCAGCCCTGAAACGAGCACTGATTTTCGTTAGCCGTTGCCAGAATTTGAAAGGCGAACACAACGACCAGGCGTGGGCCAGCAAGATCAACGACGGCAGTTTCATCTATAGCCCGGCGGCCGGCGGCCAGACGAAGTCGGACACGTTATCCGGCGGCGGGCTCGTCGGCTATGGGAGCATGACCTATGCCGGCATCAAGAGCATGATTTACTGCGGCGTCACCAAGGACGACCCGCGCGTGCAAAAGGCCTACGAATGGATCCAGAAGCACTACACCGTGGATGAGAATCCAGGTATGCCCAAGGTACACGCGGACTGGGGGCTCTACTACTACTATCACACGATGGCGAAATGCCTCGATGCACTGGGGATCGATGAAGTCGTCGATACCGCCGGTAGCAAGCATGATTGGCGCGCGGATATCACCGCCGCGCTGGCCAAACGCCAGCGCCCGGACGGGAGCTGGGTCAATCTCAATCACTGGATGGAGGCAGACCCGAACCTGGTCACGGGCTACGCATTGATGGCTTTGAGCCATTGTAAACCCAAAAAGTGAATGACGAGTACTGCTCGTTCCGGGCAAGCCGTAGGGGTAAGGCGCTGTGGATCGACCAGGTTTATGGAATCACGGCGGGACAGTGCTGCTGCTGACCCTGGTCGTCGTCATGCGCCCGCATTCTGCTCAGGCGCACCCCGTTCCTAAAAATAACCACGATCGCACAATCGTAGTCCACCTGAGCCAGGATACGCAAAAAGGTTTGCTCGCCGTCACCGTGGATTACCGACTGGAGGTCGGCGAGTTTACCGCGATCTACGTTGATCTGCCTGCACTGGGCGAAAAGATCGAGCTGAACAAGGTCGCGACGCCCATTCAGTATTACGAGGCCTATCTAACGGGCTATGCACCCATCTTGGCCGCGAATCTGGTCGGCACGATCGACGGTGAGCCGCTAGTCTTCCGGTGCGTCAAAAAGCGGTTTTCTCTCAACGATGAGAACGGCGACCCGCTCAATCATTTGCGGTGTGATTTTGTATTTCGCGCGGAAACCCGCAGCCTCTGGCCGGAGTTAATGACTTTCGCCTGCTGTTGGCCGAGACCAGGCCTTCCTGCCAGTGTCGCGCTTGCCTCTCTGCTCAACGCGCGCCCGGCGGATTTGCCCGGCGCAGCCCACCTGGGGAATGTTCACCAACTGAAATTCAAGGAAACCAACTATGAGCAGGAAGAGGGTCAAATCCGCCTCAGCTTTGCCGGAAAGCAAGACCTCCGGCTGCTCAGCAAGATTGAGCCCGATCACAAACTGCTTGTCCGGCCCACGACCGAACTGGAGCCAGGCGATGACGCCAAGCTCCGGACCTTGCAGACCACCTTCTCCGTGGAAGAAGCGACCCCGGACGAGCCAACGGTCGTCGCCAAGCAGGAACCCGCCCCGCTAGTACCTTCCCAGAGGCAGCTCACGTCAAGATTGCCAAGCCTCTATCACCTCTTTCGGGATTCGGCATATGGTTTCTGGGTTCTAATCCTTTTCTCGACGGTCATCGGCGCAGTGCACGCCCTCACGCCTGGCCATGGAAAGACGCTCGTGGCCGCTTATCTGGTGGGGGAGCGCGGCACGGTGGCGCATGCCTGCCTTCTGGGCGTCGTGACCACGCTGACGCATACGGGCGTGGTGATCGCGATCGCGGTTGCATTGCGGGTCTTCTTCCCTGATGGGGGAATGAACGATGCCGCGAAGCAGGACCTGCAGACAGCGCTAGGCCTGGGAGGCGGCCTGCTCATCGTTTGCCTGGGCGTCTGGTTGCTGCTGCGCCGCCTTACAGGCCAGGTGGATCACGTTCACTTGCCGGGTCACGGCCATCACCACCATCATGGCGGCAGTCATTCGCACAGCCACGAGACCGCTGTCGATCATTACCACGATGGTTCGGGAAATGCTTTGCCGCTGCCTGCCTCGAAACTGACCTGGTGGGGGCTGATTGTCCTCGGCATTACGGGTGGCATCGTCCCCTGCTGGGATGCTATCCTTATGCTCATTGTGGCGGTATCGACGAACCTGTTGTGGTTGGCCCTGCCGATGCTGCTCGCGTTCAGCGCCGGATTAGCAGGCGTCCTTATTCTTATCGGCATCCTGGTGGTCCGAGCGAAAAGCCTGGCCGGCTCACGGTGGGGCGACAGTCGCCTTTTTCGGAGTCTCCCCGTGATCAGCGCGGCATTGGTCACCTGCATCGGCTTATGGTTGTGCTATGACAGCGTGCACGCCAGCGGATCTTCGCCAGTCAATAACGCGCCTTCCTCCATCTCTGACTCCGGGCTGCCCTCCTCGCTAGGTGAGAGGGAGCGCCTCCATTGAAAGTTGTCGAACTAACCGCGTTTCATATTCGAATTCCGCTGCGCAGAACGATTCGCCACGCATCCCATGCGCGGACAGACACGGATAACCTGCTTGTCCATTGCGTTCTCGAGGACAAGACAGAAGGATTTGGCGAAGGAGTGCCCCGCGAGTATGTGACGGGCGAGACGATCGATACCGCAATCGACCTTCTGCGACGCAGCGACCTGAATTCACAGTTTTCGTCTCCTTCAGGCTTCGCGGACGCGGTTGCAATGATCGAAAAGATGCGCTTGGCCTGCGTTCCCGGTGACGAGCGTCAATGCCAAGGGAATGCCGCACGCTGCGCGGTTGAGATCGCGCTCTTGGATGCCGTTGGCCGGCGTTACGGTCAATCGTTAGCCGGGCTCCCGCAGATGCTGGCCCCTGAACTTCATCAGCCACGCCCATGGGTGCGTTACAGCGGGGCCATCACGTCTGCCAGGGGATGGAAGCTGCGCGCCGTCGCCACAGCCATGCGTCTCTACAAGTTCCATCAGTTGAAGCTGAAGGTCGGCATCGAAGGCTACGACGATGTCCAGCGCCTGCGGATCGTGAGAAGGCTTGTTGGGCGCAAAGTAGACTTGCGCATCGATGCCAATGAAGCCTGGCAGCCTGGCGAAGTGAGGGCACGTATTGAAGAGCTGAAGCCCTTCGGCATTACCTCGGTCGAGCAGCCGGTACCTCATGCGGATATTGGCGTCCTGGCACTGGTGCGCAAAGAGACCGGCGTACCGATCATGTTTGACGAGTCGCTGTGCAGCCCCGTTGATGCCGAGGTGGCAGTGCGACTGGGCCTGTGCGACCTCTTTAACTTGCGCCTCTCCAAATGCGGCGGCTTCATCCCGACGTTGCGGCTGGCGCAGTACGCGAGCCGACACGGGCTCGGCTACCAGCTCGGCTGTCAGGTAGGCGAGACTGCTATCCTTTCCGCCGCCGGGCGCCACTTTGCCAGCAGTGTCGCCAACATCCGCTACGTCGAGGGGTCGTACGACCGACATCTCGTGCGCGAGTCCCTAGGAACCGAGGACTTGACCTTCGGATGGGGAGGTTGGGCTCCGGCTTTGCGCGGCCCGGGGCTCGGCATAGCTATCGACGCCGACGCTCTCAGCCGGGTTACGGTACGCAAGGAGCCGCTCATTGGTTGAATCGCCATCCGTCTACACGGTTGAATCGTTCACAGCCAGCGACGGCTACCGCTTGCAGTATCGTCGCTATCACCCGAGCGTCAATGGATGGGGCACGCCGCGGGCGCGAATTGTCTGTCTGCACGGCATCCAGAGCCACGCCGGCTGGTATGACTATTCCTGCACCCGGCTCTGTCAGGCCGGGTTCCTGGTCGACTTCCTCGATCGCCGTGGCTCAGGAATGAACCATCAGGATAGAGGCGACGTGCCAAGCTATCGCCAGCTGCTCGACGACGTGGCTCAATTCCTGACGACGACCCGTGCAGACTCTGCCCTGCCCAAGTTTCTCCTGGCGATCTCCTGGGGCGGGAAATTGGCTCTAGGGCTAACTCGCGCGGGGACAGCTTCACTCCAGGGCATTGTTCTTCTTTGCCCGGGTTTCTTTCCCGTGGTAAGCCCAACCCTCCGCGAGAGCCTCGCGATTGGCTGGGCAAGGCTTGTCGCCCCGCGACGCCGCTTTTCCATCCCCCTGAACGACCCGCAACTGTTCACGGAGAGTCCCAGGTGGCAACAGTTCATCCGTGAGGATAAGCTGAGCCTGCACGAGGCCACGGCCCGGCTCCTTACAGAAAGTGTGCGCCTGGACCGCTATGTGCGGCGAGCAGGCCGGCACTGTGCAACTCCGGTGCTCCTGATGCTGTCGGAGAAAGATCGCATCATCAATAATCCAAGAACGCGCCGCTACGTGGAGGCCTTTGCGGCGCCCGACAAGGAAATCATCGAGTACCCTGGCGCTCAGCACACTCTGGAATTTGAGCCGAAGCCGGAGATCTTCCTTACGGACTTGATCGGCTGGCTCGAACGGCATATCCGCATAGCATAAAGCTCTATGAATCGGTGGCACTCCGTCCTGCAACTGTTCCTTGCGCGCGTCCGGGAGTTCTATCGCGAGCCCGAGGTCCTGTTTTGGGTTTATGGCTTTCCGGTGCTCCTTGCAGTTTGCTTGGGGATCGCCTTTTTGCGACGGACACCACAGCCGTCGGTCGTCGATGTGCAGGATGTCCCCGAGTTGAAGGCTGATGCCGCTGCCGTGCTTCAGCAACTGCAAGCGGCCGGCCTGTCGGCAGAACTGCATGATGAAGCCGACTGTGCGCAGCGACTGCGGACCGGCAGGACGGCCCTGGTAGTGATTCCAACACCTTATGGCTGCCGGTACATTTACGACCCCGCTCGCGAGGAGAGCATCCTCGCTCGCAGCCAGGTCAACGAGAGCATCCTGCGCTGGAAGGCGGGCATCCACGTGGATGAAGCACCCAACAGCACTTCGGACCAGGAGGATGATAAGGTCGAGACCTGGAAGTCCCCAACAGCAACCTGGCAGATCGTCGATTCCTTCACGAAGGACCCTGGCAACCGCTATATCGACTTCCTGATGCCGGGCTTGATGGGAATGAACCTGATGGGCGGCGGGCTTTGGGGAGTCGGTTTTCTAATCGTGGATATGCGTGTTCGCAAGCTCCTGAAACGATTGCTGGCCACTCCCATGCGCCGCGGGGATTTTCTCCTGTCGATCCTGGGCGCGCGCATGGTTTTTGTCCTGCCGGAAATGTTGTCGCTGTTACTGGTTGCTCGCCTGGGCTTTGGCGTGCCCATCCAAGGCAGCTTTGCCGCTTTGTTTACCGTCATTTTCCTGGGCGCGTTCGCCTTCGCCGGGATCGGCTTGCTCGTCGCCTGCCGGGCCCAGAAGACCGAGACGGCTTCCGGCCTCATGAACCTGGTCATGCTTCCCATGTGGGTCCTATCCGGGATTTTCTTTTCCTCCAAGCGTTTCCCCGAGATCGTGCAGCCATTCATCCAAGCTCTGCCGTTGACGCAGCTCAACCAGGCACTGCGCGAGGTCATGCTGGAGGGGGCAACCCTTACCCATATCAGCAATCGGCTAATCGTCCTGGCTGCATGGGCAGTCGTCAGTTTTCTGCTGGCACTACGATGGTTCCGCTGGCAGTAAAGGAGTTCGGCCCCGGTCGTACTCATTCCTGACGGTTTAGTATCAAAACCTACCAATATGTTGACACCCTACTCCCTGCGGGCTAGGTTCACCTGAGAGGGGAAAGGGTGCGTATTGCCGCCACTTCAACTCGGTCGCCCTTCCGCTCTGGCGGACAGAGAGTCCATGAACGCCGGGGGATTCTCGCGGACAAGAGCCCAAGTCTCAATGGGACCGACGGGTGATTGAAGGGACGACCCACCGAATCCTGGTGGTAGACGACAACCGCGGAACCGCGCGCCTTCTTGAGCAAGTACTTGTTGCCGAAGGTCACAAAGTCACGGTCGCCAGCGATGGCGTCGAGGCGCTGGACCGTATCGCCGACCTCCCGCCCGACCTGATTCTTCTCGATCTCGACCTCCCGGTACTGAGCGGTTACGACGTCTGCCGGCAACTCAAGCAAAATCCAGCAACGCGTTGGATTCCGATCATCATCATCACGGGACAGTCCGCCTCCGAATTCAAACTGCAGTGCTGGGACCTTGGCGCGGACGATTTCCTGACGAAGCCTTTCCAGTGCATCGAGGTAGTCACACGTTGCAGGTCGCTGCTCCGCGTGAAACGCCTGGTCGATGAGCTCGATTCTGCAGAGGCAGTGGTCTTTGCCTTTGCCCGGGCCGTGGAAGCCAAGAGCCCGTATACTCACGGTCATGCGGAACGCGTCCGCGACTACGCTCTGCGCCTCGCCGCGCAGATTGGCGTGCCGGATGATGAATGGGAAATATTGCGGAAGGGCGCCCTTCTACATGACATCGGCAAGATCAGCGTTCCGGATGCCATCCTCGACAAGCCGGGACCGCTCACTCCGGAAGAATTCGACATCGTCAAACAGCATACCGTGGCGGGGGCCCACATCGTCGAACCGCTGCGCTCGATTCGCAATGTAATCCCCCTTATTCGCTCTCACCACGAACGGCGCGACGGCCGCGGATATCCTGACGGCCTGCGCGCACCTGAAATCCCCCGTTCAGTCGGCATTCTCTCGATCGCGGATGTTTATGATGCTTTGGCCACGCCGCGGCCGTATCGTCCGGCAATTGCCCACGAAGTTGCCCTGGATATGCTCCGCGCGAATGCGGCCGGCGGCGGTCTGGAACCGGAATTGGTGAAGATTTTCTGCAATCTAATGTCCAGCGGACCGCCTGCCAGGCTCACGAGCACGTTTGAGAGGCCTCAACAGGGAGTCACCTCGTCTCCCGCACATGAAGTATCGGAGCTGGAAGCCGCGCAAGAAAGCCACAGCCAACCCTATCTTCCTGCCAGTCAGATGGTTTGCCCGTAAGAGCGTGTTGAAAAAGGGGTCAGACCCCCTGGAGATTCAAGGCATTTCGCCCATTTCTGAGCCACCAGGCTCTCCAGAGCTCAAGGGGTCTGACCCCTTTTTCAACACGCTCTAAGCCGGTCGTATCAATCCCCATCAACTCTACGAACAGCCCTGTGGAAAACTCCGCACGGCTCAAAAATCACCGGTCCCGCGCCGAGACCACCAGGGGAGTTGAGAGCCCCCATCGATGCACATCGTGCTTCCCGTGATATATTCCGAAGCTGGATCGACCAGGAAGATGATTCCCCGGGCGATCTCCTCCGGGCGGGCCATGCGTCCGCATGGCAACGATTGGCTTGCCCGTTGCAGAACCTCTTCGCTAAAGAACTTGCGTTCTCCCTGTGTGTCCGTCCAGCCGGGGTAGACGATGTTCACGCGGATGCGTCGTGCCGCCAGCTCCAGCGCAGCTGTTCGCGCCATTTGATCGATCGCAGCTTTCGCCATGTTGTATGCCATGCACGTGGGATGGGCCACACGCGCCTGGGCAGAACTCACGACGACGACGGATCCTCCCTGGCCCTGACTGATCATTTGCCTGCAGGCGGCACGGAGTGCATAAAACGCCCCCCACATGGTGACGTCAATCGTGCGCCGGAAGCCCTCTATGTTCGCCGTGTGAAAGAGTTCGCGATCGCTATAGACTGCCGATGTTACCAGAATATCGAGCCGGCCCAGATCGCCGGCCGCCTGCTGCACCATCCCTTCGACCGCCGCCTGATCTGAAACGTCAACTGGAAATAACAGAGCCCGACGCCCCAAACGGCGGATCTTTTCGGCCGTCTGCTCTGCCACTTCGGCGAACGTCAGGTAATTCAAGGCCACGTCAGCTCCTTCCTGGGCGAGTGCCAGCGCCGTGGCTTGCCCGATTCCGGAAGAAGCACCCGTTACCAAAGCGACCTTTCCCCCAAGCCTCATCGTTAAGCGTCCTCGATTCTGCCTTGATGATTTTGCATTCGCAGCATCTTAGCAGGCCGCGCCTCGGCAGCGTAAGCGGAAACCAGCATGGCATAAATGGGCCGGCGCCCGTAAAAGTGAATGCTGTGGAGCATCATGATCAACCGAGCTGGATTTGGCCGCGTGCTGCGTACGTGCATATCCCTTTCTGCGCGCACCATTGCGGCTACTGCGACTTTGCTGTAGCTGTCCGGCAAGACCACCTGATCGATCTCTATCTGGAGGCCCTCGCGGCCGAGCTGGCCACTCTGGAAACGCCCCAGCCGGTACCCACGCTTTTTCTCGGGGGCGGCACGCCCACCTATCTTAGCCCCCGTCAGCTGGAGCGTCTCTTAGGCGATTTGGCGCGCTGGCTGCCGCTGCCTCCCGAACACGAGTTCAGCATTGAAGCCAATCCAGGCACGCTCAGCGCTGAGAAAGTGCGTGTCCTTGCTGACCATGGTGTCAACCGTATCAGCCTAGGCGCCCAGTCATTCCAGCCGCACTTGCTGCGAACGCTGGAGCGCGATCATGTCCCTGGAGACGTCATCCTGGCAGTGGAGCGCATCAGGTCGCGAATCCCTGACATATCACTGGACCTTATCTTCGGGGTGCCCGGCCAGACGGCCGAAGAGTGGGAATCAGATCTTCGCAGGGTGCTAGCGTTCGGTCCTGCGCACGTTTCCACTTACGGGCTGACCTACGAGAAAGGCACTCGCTTATGGAAACAGCGACAGCGGGGCGAGGTCAAGCCACTTGACGAGGAGGCTGAGCTGGCCCTTTATCTCTTTGCAATTCAGCTGCTCGAGGATACGGGCTTCGAGCACTACGAAATATCCAACTTCGCCCTGCCCGGTCATCGGTGCAGGCACAATCAAGTCTACTGGGCCAACGAAGCCTATTTCGGGTTTGGCATGGGAGCGGCGCGCTACACAGATTTCCGCAGGGAACTCAACACACGCGATTTGCACACGTATATCAAACGCGCCTTGAGCGGGGAACCTCCGACCTTTCAGACGGAAGTGCTGGAGCCAATCGAGCGGGCCAAGGAAACAATGGCCATTCAGCTGCGACGCTCCGAGGGCATCCTGCGCGACCGATTCCTTCTCCAGACAGGCTTCGATCTCGATGACCTGGCTGGCCCTGCTCTCAATCAGCACGCCTCACTGGGCCTGGTCCACCTCGACCAGACCTGCGCACGGCTGACGCGGGCGGGCAAATGTGTTGCGGATGCCCTTATCACCTCACTGCTCTGAATCGAACACATCTGCGCGTGAGTGCTCTGTCATTTGTTCCGCGCTGGCTTCATAGCTCCAGCTTCAGACTGCTTACTTGGCTGAGGCCGAAACTGCGAATTTCATCCATTCAGACGCGACCGTGCTAGTAGCGGAACTCCAGTCCGACGCTGATGCCTTGTGCCCAGAAGTCCGTGGTGTGGAATACCGGAGCCGGCCGGGCTGGTCCCACCAACATGCCGGGTCCTAGCTGGGACGAAAGTTGCGAGACATTGACGCCGCTATCGATGACGCTTCCGGGACGAACGACGTTACTGTCGTACAGCAATGAATACGCCACAAAAGCCCGGCAGCAATCCGTGAGTTTATAGCTGACCTTGAACCCGGCCTCGGGCACAATGGAAAATTGGTCTCGGCTGTACATGCCGATATTCGTTGGCAAGGCGAACAGACCGCCAGGCTGAGCGCTCACGGGGCCGCCGGAAGGTGCAAAGGTCGTGGCACCGGCAATGTTCACGAATTGCTGCGTGTCGCCTACAGCCACCTTGGCCGTCAGATCGAGAGACCAGGGGCCCTTCCGGAATTCGATTTCCGTCCCGATCTGACCGCCGTAGAAATCGTTCTGAGTCCGAAATGAATCGCCCACCGCGATTTCTGAGCCGGCAAGAGCGCCGGTCGGGACGGTCAGGTTTTCATTGATGCTCAGGTCATCCCCCAGGTGCAAGTAGCGAAATCCGGCCAGGAAGTCGATGCGCCAGCAGCACCCACGCCAAAAGTTGGTCCGCAAATTGAGTTCTGTGCCCCAAAGCTCCGTGGATGATGTAATTGCAATATTGCCTGCAAGGACTCCGGGGAAGGCGATCAGCTCTGAGGACTGCTGGCCTGCGACCACGTCATAGAACGGCCGAGCCAGAATCGGTGAGCCGAAGGAGCTAGCGGCGAAATTCATCGACCGCTCTCCCAGGAAGAAGGTGCTGGTCTCAAGGCCGATGATTTGGTCGCGATCGAACCAGAAACCAAAATTGAAGCGGCCTCCCGAGAACGGCTCGCTTTGCGTAGCATTGCCGCCAAAGAGTACCTGAGTTCCTGGTTGGCCCAGTACACCCGCCATATCCCGGGGGGTTCCGGCGGGGCTCGTCGTCACGAGGGGCGGGAGCTGGCCGCCCTTGACCCACCAGAGCAGGTATTCGCCGCTGAACCAGAAGCAACTCACGTCCTTGCTTGACTCTTCGCAGCGCCAGCGTTGGAACCAAGGCTTCATACCCGTGCAATCGTCCGCGCAATCTGCGCAGCCGTCGCAATCATCCGAGTTTACAGGCATCGGACGAAGCCGGCTGGTCAGCAAGCCAGGGGCCGGGGGTTGATCCGATGTTCCGGAATAGACTCGCGGCACTCCAAGCTTTTCAGGTACGGCCGGCTGACCCGATTGCTTTGCCGGCGAAGGCGGATCGGTGTCGAGAGCGGGACCTGAAGGGAGCGGTTGCGGTGTGTCCGAAGACGGACCTGAAACGACCGGCTCCGGAGCGCCCAGCAGCGGCGGAATAAAGGTGGCTGGCGTCACCTGACGATCCGTGATTGAATTGCGGTCGGCGTCCGTATCAGTGGCCGCTTTGATTGCTACCGGACGACCGAGCGTCACCAAAGGAACCTCGTCGGCGCGAGCGACCGGCGCACCGATCGGAGCCAGAGTTTTTTTCGCTTCTTGAGCAGTTGCGTTGGCGCTCCACCATGCCATGCCAACTACTAGGCTTCCAGCCAGGAAAAGACGCATAATCTGCTCCTCTTGTCATCGGCGTTCGATCATTAGGAAACAAGTTGCGCAGCGCATGAACGCCATGCAATTACTTGGTTCGGCTGCACTGAGAGGCAAACAAAAGCCGTTTAGATATTTGAGCGGAATTGCTGTGGCAGCAGAATCAGCACAGACTCTACAGTCCGAAAGCTGCGACGTAGCTCTTCAGCGACGGCTCAAGCGTCGTCGCCACCTCCGCTGCCCTGGAGGAGTCCCAATTGTTCGGCGTGCGGCTTCATGGCGTCGATGACGAATTGGATGTGCTCGCTCAGATCGACGCCAAAGTCCTGGGCGCCTCGTTCAATATCCTCCCTTTTAACGGTTCTTGCGAAGCCCTTCGATTTCATTTTTTTCTTTACACTGGAAGCCGTCATGTCCGTGATGCCTGAAGGTCGCACCAGAGCCGCAGCCGTGATCAAGCCAGCCAACTCGTCGCACGCATAGAGGGCTTTGTCCAGCTTGCTTACGCGCGGGCAGTCCGGCAGATAGTCTGCATGCGACTTGATCGCATAGATGACCTCCTCCGGATAGCCATGCTCGCGCAGGATTGCGGCGCCTTTGAGGGGATGATCGGGCGGATTCGGCCAACGTTCATAGTCGAAATCGTGAAGCAGCCCGACGATGCCCCAGTACTCCTCGTCTTCTCCCAGCTTTCGCGCATAGGCACGTAGCGCAGCCTCCACGGCAAGCATGTGTTTGACCAGAGCCGGGTTCTTGGTGTACTCGTGGACCAAGCTGAGCGCTTCGCTACGTTGCTGCATGCTTGGAAAGCCCTTCGGCGATAAACGTATCAACGATCAACTGTCCAACATGATAGAAGACCAGTGGCAGGATCGCCAAGGGATACGCGTCCTTGAAGTAGGTCATGAACAAGTAAAGTGATACGGGCAACGTTTTTTGGCTGCAAGCGAATGCCACAGCGACTTGCTCGGAAGGGACACACTTCATCCATTTGGCGGTCCAAAAGCCGCCTGCCAGCCCGATCAAGTGAGAGGCCACGACCAGGAACCCGGTCGCCACGGCCAGCGCCCAGGAGAGTGCTTCGGGGCGCTCGCCCAATTGATCACTTAGATCGACCACCGCCTTTAGAACGATGCTCAGGATGAGCGAACGAGAAACAACCCCCAGAATCCTACGACGGCGGGCTGCCAATTGCGCCAAGAAAGGGAAGGCTCGGATTATCTGCCCCACGCCTACCGGAATGACAAGCACAGTGATCAAGCTCCACATCATCGCGCCGGTATCGATCCGCACTGTAGTAGCAAGAGACCACGCCAGCCAGGTCGTCGTGACCAGCCAGCTCGTTGCCGTTGTGATGAGCACGACAAGCAATGCCGTCGCCTCGTTGCCGCCCGCCAGGCGGGTCCAAAGCACTGCGGAGGCGAGAGTGCACGGCGCGCTGGATATCACCATTAGGCCGACGCGAAGATCGTCATTAGGCAGGAGCCTTCCACCGAGCCAACCCAGGAAGGGAATCGCCGAGTAGCTCACGAACGCAGCCCAAAGAGCCGCCCATGGCCTCAGGAGTGATCGAAATAAGTGACGGCTTTCCAGCCCCCAGGCCATCAGAAATAGAGCCAGGGCAACAACGATGCGCGGGTCGATAAGGGCAGTGCACGGGCGCAACCATTCCGGCCGAAACCAGGCGAGAGTAACGCCCAGGACAAGCAGAATGAAAAACCAGCGCTTGCGGAACAGGTCTTTCATGGGAGCGCGCCGCGCATCAGCGAGAACATCTCGATGTCGCTTGTCAGTAGGTCGGGCGGAAAGTTACGCCTGCCAGCCGTCCCCGCCATGGTGATTCAAACATGACGAAGGCGGCCGGGCAACAGCAGCGCAATCCCTCGCGTGCAACCTCAAGTAGCCATTGTCGTCTTGCGAGTTCGATGGCGGCAGGTGGGATTGATAGCCTCAGGTCGAGGGAGAGGTACGCCTATTTGCTGGGAGACGATTCGCGGCTCTTGAGTTGCTTGGCGAGGTAGAGTCGCCCCGTCTTGTCGATTGGGGGGATGTTGCCGGACAGGTCCTCCAAAAGTGCAATTGCCTCAGCGCGCTCGCCTATTGCTTCGAGTGCGCGTGCACGCATTCTTCGGGCAGCGGGAGCACTTGATGAGGCCGGATGTTCATCGAGATAGGTTTGCCACCAGCTGATTGCTGCTTTCCAGGAGTCATTGGCCGCCGCTTTTTCATTGGCGGAAACCGACTTGCCATTGCGTCGGGCGCTATCCAGCTTGACCTGGGCTTGCTCTGCCTGTTCGTGCTTGCAGGCAGCCAGCTGATAAGTGATTTCATCCGACATGGGTATTGCGGCAGCGCCCTGGACGAGTTCCATCACGGGCTTGCTCTTTTTCCAGAGATCGTTCTCCTTCTCCGTGGCTTCCGCCAAGGATAGTCCGCCAACCGCGACGCGGGCCTTGTTTTGTTGCGCTTTTGCCTGAATCAAGGCCGAATAGGTCTCCAATGCTCGGCTACCCCATTCCCGCGCCTGCTCTTCAAGGCCGGGCGTCTGGAGCAACGCTGTTTGGCGCTGCATCTCCCGAAGCAGAGCAACGAGCAGATCGGTCGCTTCGTTCAATTTGCCGCGTAAAACCATGTCCCTGGGCAAGCGCCCGCGCATGATCCATTCCGGAGTCTTTTTCTCCCCGTCAACTTGCTCGATCAACCCGGGCAGCCAGGCTGCCATTTGCTCGCGTGGCATATGCGGACTCGTGCTGAAAGCAATAAAGGGATTGGCATAAATTGCTTGCAGCCGTTTCCCCGGCTCGCCAGGAAGCTGAAGGACCAACTTCGGCAAATACTGAAAGGGGACCAACGCTGCAAGGCTCTCTTGTAGCCGGCGACCGTCATCCGTGCCACCCTGGGCTTTCGGCAGAAAACTTCGCAAAACGCGCATGGAATCATTCTTATCAGCCCGCGAATTCCAAACCCCGAGATTGCTATCCGCGAATGCAGGTCCCTGGACTGCTTCTCGAAATCTCTGAAAGACCGCGACAGGATCGGTGCGCAAGTAGATTTTATCTCCCGAAGCCATGGCCTCTTCCAGAAGAGCCATGCGCGGCGCCAGCGCCGAAAGCTGACAAGCCACGAACGCCTGGGCTCGCTTGGCCAATGCCGGGGGCACGTCGTAAGGATAATGGGAATCGGTTCCGAGTGCGAGCAGGATGTCCGGTTGGGTACGAACCTGAGCGAGGGTCGCGACCCCTTCGCCCTTGGCCCCCGGAACGGGCAACCCCATACGAGTATCGAAGAGGTAGATATCTTTGTTGACGAGAGCGCCGGTCACCCAGGTGCGTACAGCCGCCTGGCCTTCCGAGGCGACCGGGACAGTGACCACGCAGCCATCGATTCCGAGTTGTCCGAGCAGCGCCAAGAATACCAGGGCGCGATCTTGCGCCGTACCCCAGCCGCGTCTCAGGACGACAATCGGAGGCAAAATATCCTTGGCTGGCTGCTTGGCAGCGGTCCCCGGCTCAAACAGGCGGACCTGCCGCATCACCCAGGCGAATGCTGCGGCCGCCTGCTCTTGAGCAGGAAGTTTCTCCACTTTCAAAGATCGGGCGGCATCGCGCATCAAGAAACAACTTTCAAGGTAATGCGCATCCAATGACGAGAAGCCTGCAGTGTCAATCTCCGCCAATTCGTCGTTGGCCAGGCCGTATTCCTTGGTAAGGACTTCGCGCTCTCGATTCGAAAGGGGCCGCGGCTTTTCCTGTTCACGATTTTCCAAGTAGGCATTGATGCGCTGAAGTTCACTGCCAATGCCTTCGATGTCCTCCTGCTTGCGCAAAGATTCGGCCAACGAATTGACACTCTCTTGCGACAATCGCTCATTCGCAGTAGGCAATCCAACGGTAGGCTTGGACCGGCCGCTGCCGCACCCCTGGCCAAAAATCACGCCTATTGATACCGCCAGCACCAAGATCGACGTGCTTGATCGGCCGGTTGTCCTCCCAGGATTGGTGCACTCAAGGCTCCGCATTCTTCATTCCTTGTCTATGCCTTCACTATGCCAGCGCCTGTCGAATGCGCAGGCAGCATTCCAACAGGGCCGGCAGATTGTCCAAAGGGATCATGTTGGGACCGTCGCTCAGGGCTTCGTCGGGACGGGGATGCGTTTCCAAAAAAACTCCATCGCAGCCACAAGCCACGGCGGCCCGAGCCAGATAGGGTATCATGCGCCGGTCGCCGCCGCTACGGTCGCCGGCGGCCCCTGGCATCTGTACGCTGTGAGTGGCGTCAAAGATCACCGGGCAGCCCAATTCCTGCATCAAGGGGATCGACCTCATATCGCTGACGAGCTGGCCGTAACCAAAGCTTGCCCCACGCTCCGTCAGCAACAGCCTTTTGTTGCCGACTTCCGCCATCTTGGTGACGACGTGACGCATGTCCCAGGGAGCCATGAATTGGCCCTTTTTGACGTTCACGACACGCCCGGTCGCCCCAGCCGCCAGAATCAAATCGGTTTGCCGGGCCAAAAAGGCAGGGATCTGCAAGACATCGCAAACTTCGGCCACCGGGACCGCTTGATAGGACTCATGGATATCGGTGATCACCGGCAGGCCGGTTCGGCGCTTGACTGCTTCCAGCGTGCGCATTCCTTCTTGCAGGCCGGGACCACGAAAAGACTTGCCCGAGGTTCGGTTTGCCTTGTCGAACGAGGCTTTGAACACCAAAGGCAACTGGTACCTCGTGGCCAGTTCCTTCAGCTTCTCTGCGATCAGCAAAGTGAGTTCGTGAGACTCGATTACGCAAGGTCCGGCAATCCAAAGAAGTGGATGACCGGGCCCGCACTCGTATTCTCCGATCTGAACCGCCTGAGCTACTGGCACGACGTTGCCCTCCCTGGATCGCGCCGCTAACGCGGCAGCCGGTTCCTTCCAACCCCTTACCTTAGCAAAAGGCGAGAAGCAATAGTACGCCGAGCTTATGTCTTGAGGTCTACCGGTAACTGATCAATTCTTGCGGCTAAAATGAAGTCGTTTTCGGATAGGCCGCCTAGCGCATGGGTCCAAAGCTCGATGGCGACGTTTCGGTATCCCTCCAGATGAAGGTCCGGATGGTGGCCCTCCTGCTCGGCCAAGGCTCCAGCCTTATTGAGGAACTCCAGCCCCGCCTGGAAGTCTTTGACACGCCAGTCGCGACGGATGCGTTTTCCGTCTGCCATAAGTTTCCAACCAGGTATCTCCCGAAGCAGTTGCTGGACTTGCCCGCTCGAAAGCGCGGGCGCCCCGCCCTCGCAAGCCGTGCAATGCTTCCTGGTCAGCTCAGATGCCGCCGTGGTTGTCATGGCACTCTCCTTTCGGATCTGAAGTGAACGCTTACTGATTTGCTGCTTCATTTTAACCGTGGGAGAAGAGCTATCGTAAGCCGACATTTGGCCTCACCCCAAAAGCGCCCGTCTTCTCCACTTTCTCGAAATGGCGCTCTGATCGGCATAGTTCGCATAGCCGCATGGCCTCCGCATGATTGTCGGAAATTCTTTGCCTCAACTGCTTGGGTTGGGAAGTTTCCCAGCCGAAAGAATAGGACAAGTCAGGCGACAAGGAGGCCGCGCGCGGCGCAACCCGAATCGAGCGATTCGGATAGGGTGGCCTTCTGCTCCCCCAACGCGACAAGGCACCATTGTGAACACAAAAACAGTAAAGATCTCGCTACTAACGCTGCTGTTGTTTTTACCGAATGCGTCGGCTGGCGTATTGGGGAAGCTAGGAGAGCTGGACCGGGTTAATCGCAGACTGCATGGCCAAGTTGTTGACTTCACGCACAATCACGGATGCGATCACCGAATTTGGTCCGAAGCTTTGCACCAACGCCGTGACCTGTACGTTTATCTTCCTCCTGGCTTTGACCCACATCATAGCTATCCGCTCGTTCTGTGGCTGCACGGCTTTGCCCAGGATGAACAGTCTTTTCTGGAACAGGTTGTCTCTCCGCTCGATTGCGCCATCGCCACCGGCAAACTGCCGCCCGTGATTATTGCTGCCCCAGACGGCAGTCTGAATGGTGAGCCTTGCTACTTCACCGCAGGAAGTTTCTTCCTTAATTCGAAGGCCGGCTGCTTCGAAGACTTCATCATGCTGGATGTCTGGAATTTCCTGCACGCCAACTTTCCGATCCGCCCTGAGCGGGAGGCGCATGTGCTGGCGGGCGTCTCCATGGGAGGAGGCGCCGCGTATACCCTTGCAATCAAGTACCGCGATCGCTTCAAGGTGGTAGTGGGGATCTTTCCGCCTCTCAATACGCGATGGGTCGATTGCCATTGCCGTTACATGAGCGATTTCGACCCTTGCTGCTGGGGCTGGAAGACTGATTTCAGCCACGGTTGGGAAGTCGTTGGCAGGTTCTATGGTGTAATCACCATACGACTGAAGCGCGTCATCGATCCTCTCTATGGCCGCGGGCCGCAGACAGCCGAGCTAATCAGTTTGGAAAACCCGATTGAAATGATCGATCGCCTGTGCCTGAAACCGGGTGAGCTGTCCATGTATGTCGCCTACGGGGCCAAGGACCAGTTCAACATCGACGCTCAGGTAGAGAGCTTCCTGTATCGAGCAAAAGAACGGGGCCTCTGCGTCGATACGGGCTACGATCCGCGAGGCAAACACGACCTTCGCACCGCAAAACGCCTTCTGCCAGGCATCCTCGATTGGCTCAGGCCGCTGCTGGCTCCTTACAGTCCGCCGCTTTCGAGCTTCTCTGCGCCGGCATGCCTCAATTCCTCTGGCGAATGACTTCTTCAAAGGCTGGGACAGACGCCACAATTCCGGAAACTGGAGGACTTGGCCAGTTCTCGGTCCTGCCGCCTGCTTTCCTATCTCTCCTGTCTTGAAACGTCTCGAAGCAGCGGCCGAAAGTTGACCTCCTTTCCCAAAACGTCTTCTGGTAGAGTCCCGAAAATCAGCGAACCCCGTCGCAGCGAACAGCTAGCTTGCTAATTGCATGAATCGTGCGCGGGAGGTTCGGGAGTATCCAGGGCCTTTACGCTTGCCGTTGGGGAGGTTAGAGCGTGGCCAGGCAATGGCGTATCCGCCACAAGCTGATGCTTGGACTCGGCCTTCTCATCGGCGTGATGGCGCTATTGGGCGCAGGCACATTGAACGGGATGTTCTTCGTCCAGAGTACATTGCAGAGCATCCACAGCAAAATCGAAGAGGAAGGGGCTGCCAGACTCCTCCAAGATTCCGTGACCGAGTTAGCTATCTGCCCGGCGGCCTCGTCCCCTAATGACGACAGGAAAAACGAGCTGAACGAGCTCAGGGACAAGAAGACAGCGGCCATGAGAGCTTTGGAAGCGTACGAGGCGCAACTGGATAAGACATTGCTGCGCGGCCGAGATCCACAAAAGGGGTTCTCGGAAAAGGGCAACGTCGAGGTTCTTCATAAGGCATTCGATGAATTGGAGGTCGCGCTGGAAAAGGAATCAAAACCGGCTGTCAGCCACGACAGCACATCGCTGCTCATCCGCCGGCAAGCCATTTGGGAGCCTATCCAAAAGCTCAGGCAGACCTCCAAGGGGCTGACCACCGTGATTTCCGATAACATGGACCGATCCGCCAAAACCGGGGTGAGCCATTATGGCAACATCATGATCGTTGTCATCTCGGCAACATCGTTTTTGATCTTGCTCTTCGGCAGCTTCGCGGGAATCTTCTACCGCTGGATTTCCCATCCCATTCGCGATTTGGCGCAAGGTGTAAGCCGGGTAGCCAAGGGCGATTTCGATCACCGCATTGAAGTGCACAGCGGTGACGAGATGGAAGATTTGGCGGCAGCATTCAACGATATGACCGGCCGGCTTCAAGAAATGTACCGTGACCTAGCCCACCAGGTGAATGAGCGCAGCCGGCAGCTGGTCCGCTCCGAGCGGCTTGCCAGCGTTGGCTTCCTGGCCGCGGGCGTTGCCCATGAAATCAATAACCCGCTCGCGAGCATCGCCTTTTGCAGCGAGGCCCTGGAAAGCCGACTCTCGGACATCCTGACCAAGCAACCACCCGGCCACGAAGTGGTGAGCAAGTATTTGAAGATGATTCAGGATGAGGCTTTCCGATGCAAGTCGATTACACAGCGTTTACTGGAGTTCAGCCGCAGCGGCGAGCGGCGCCGCGAATCGGTGGACATGGCTGAACTCATTCAATCCGTCCTGGACATGGTTCAACACCTGCAGAATTACAAGGGTAAGCAGATTCTTTTCGAGCCTACCCACGCGGTCTATGCCTGGGTGAACGCCCAGGAGATCAAATCGGTGGTGCTAAATCTCGTAGTAAACGCCCTGGATAGCTTGGATGACGATGGCTCACTGACCATTACCGTAATCCAGCGCGGTCCGATGGCCGAGATGGTCTTCGCCGATACCGGCTGCGGCATGACGCCGGAGATTCTCGAGAACATCTTCGAGCCATTCTTCACTCGCAGCCGCACCGGGAAAGGCACGGGACTGGGTTTGTCCATCAGCCATCGCGTCATCACTCAGCACGGAGGAGAGGTTGAGGCGACCAGCGAAGGGTTGAATCAGGGGAGCACGTTCACCGTCCGGCTCCCCGTGCACCCTGCTGAGTCAGTCAAGGAGGAATCGCTTGGCCGCGCCGCTGCATAAAAGTCTGCGTCTCCTGTTTGTCGATGACGAGAAGTCGCTCCAGGAATTCATGCGTTCCGAGCTGCCGCGCCTGGGCCACGAGGTGACCGTGTGCCAGGACGGCCGGGCCGCTCTCAAGGCCCTGGAGAAGAGCACGTTCGACGTGGCGATCCTGGACTTGCGCATGCCCGGAATGACGGGCATCGAGGTGCTGGAGCAGCTCAAGCAGATCGCCCCCGACACTGAGGCCGTGGTCATGACCGGCCATGCCAGCATGGAAACCGCGATCGATGCCGTCCGCCTCGGAGCATTCGACTATATCACGAAGCCCTGCAAGCTTGCCGAGATCGAGGCCGTACTGCGCAAGGTCGCGGAGAAGCGGGACCTTCAACACAAGAACTTAGCACTGCAAAGCCGCGTTCGCGCGGCCGAAGGGCCTACCATCCTCGTGGGTGATTCGCAGTCGATGGCGGCAGTCCACCGGCTCATCGGCACCGTCGCTCCAACGGATTCCACGGTGCTGATCCTCGGTGAGACGGGGACCGGAAAGGAATTGGTGGCGCGAACGCTTTATCAGCAGAGCAAACGCGCCGATATGCCCTTTGTGCCGGTCAACTGCGGCGCACTTTCGGAAAATCTTGTCGAGAGCGAGCTATTTGGGCACCGCAAAGGCGCTTTTACGGGAGCCGACCGCGATCACAAGGGCCTCTTCGAAGTCGCCAATGGGGGCACTTTATTTCTCGACGAAGTTGGTGAGCTGAACAAGAACATCCAGGTTAAGCTGCTGCGTTTTCTCGAGTCAGGTGAAATTCGCCGGGTCGGCGAGACAGAGCCGTTCCGCACGGACGTTCGTGTCCTCTGCGCTACAAACTGCGACCTCCGGGCCCTGATCAAGAACGAAGAATTCCGCGAAGACCTCTATTTCCGGATCAATACCTTCGAGATCCATCTGCCACCTTTGCGAGAACGTCGGCAGGATATCCCTGACTTGGCGCGACATCTGCTCGGCCGAGCCGCGAGGCGTCCGCCCGAACAGGTTAATGAATTGTTATCTCCAGAGGCTATCGACGTGCTCCTGGAACATGATTGGCCAGGCAATGTGCGCGAGATGGCGAACGTCATGGAACACGCATACATCATCGCCGGCGGCCAGCGCATTACGCCGGAGCATCTACCGCACCACATCCGCCCCGCCGTGGGAGGTGTACCGACGCTGACCCTGGTCGCGGGCGCTGCCGCTGCGAGTCCCGCCAACGGTCGAACCTTGCGCGCGATCGAGATGGAACACGTCCTTCGCGTTCTGGAGAAACACGAGGGCAACAAGCCTGCCGCCGCCGCCGAGCTGGGGATCAGCCTGAAAACGATGTACAACAAGCTCAATCAAATGCAGGAAGAACGCAAGTCGGCGGGATAGCCAAAGGGAGCTCTGAGGAAGCGATTAATGATTCGCCGGCGAGCGCCGACGATCCACAGGAACTCGCGTTAACGGCGCGTACTTGGCTATCACCGCCCTCGCCGAGCGCAGTCCGTCAACCGCCGCACTGACGATGCCGCCCGCATAACCAGCCCCTTCTCCGACAGGATAAAGGCCTTCGATTCCCGGAGTTTCGCGCGTTCGATCATCCCGAACGATGCGCACCGGCGAACTGCCTCGTGCCTCGGGTCCAACCAAGGTTGCCTCCTTCAGAAATCGCCCCCGCCAACGAGCGTCCATGACGGGCAGGCCGTCGTGGAGCGCCTCGATAATGGACGGCGGCACCAGTTCCGCGATGGACGCCGACACGAGTCCCCTTGAGTAACTGCAAGGCGGTAGATCCCGGTTGAGTCGTTGAGCCAAGAAGTCGGGCACGGACTGAATCGGACACAGGTATTCGCCTCGACCGATCTCATACGCCTTGCGCTCGTAAACACTCTGCAGGTGAACACCAGCAAGGACATGCGAGCTGCCAAAATCTCTGGGATCGACGGTGACCATCAGCCCACTATTCGCGAAGGGTGAATCCCTGCGGGAGAGGCTCATGCCGTTCGTTGAAAAGTAGCCGGGTTCGGAAACGCTCGGAATGATGTGGCCGCCGGCGCACATGCAAAAAGTGAAGAGGTTATACCGACCGCGTACAACCAAGGAATAGTCGGCCGCGCCCAGATGTTCCTCAAGGCGAGCCGCACCGTATTGGGCACGGTTCACCATCTCCTGCGGCTGCTCGATCCTCACCCCCATCTGAAAAGGTTTCTGGACCATCGGCACGGCGCGGCGATGAAGCATCTGATACGTGTCGCGAGCGCTGTGACCCACGGCCAGAAGAACCACAGTCGCTGAAATGTAACCCGCGGAAGTGCTGACACCGCGGATACCTCCGTCAGCAATATCGAGGTCTTCTACGCGGCAAGAAAAACGCACCTCCCCGCCCATCGCTTCGATGCGCCGGCGGAGAGCCTTGACCACGGCAGGCAGCCGGTTGCTACCCAGGTGAGGACGATAATCATAGAGGATGGAAGGCTTGCCTTTGCATTCCGCCAACAACTCCAGAACGCGCCGAACGTCCGGGCCCGTATTTCGGCAGGTCAGCTTTCCATCGCTGAATGTACCGGCTCCGCCTTCACCGAAAAGGTAATTGCTCTCCGGATTTAGAGGTCCTCCCGCGTCAAAAGCATGCACGTCGTGAATGCGATCACGCACCGGACGACCACGTTCGAGGAGAAGAGGTGAGTAACCATGTTCCGCAAGAAAATAGCCTGCGATCAGTCCTGCCGGTCCAGAGCCGACAATGACCGGGCGATGCGCCAGGGGGCGGGATCCCAACGGGGGTGAGTCAAAAGCTGGCTCGGAGAATCGATCAACGCGCAGCCCAAATCGGCCAGCGCGGCCGGCGAGCTCCGCGAGACGAGCCTCCCCATCCTCCAGGGAGACCTCGACGGTGTAGACGAAGCGTAAAGCCGCTTTGTCGCGGCTGTCGAGGCTCTTGCGCAGAATCCGCCAATGCCGGATCGTCTCGGGTGAAACTCCGAGAAATCGGGCGAGGTCGGTGCCGAGTGCCGCTTCTGGCTCGTCCAGCTTGAGACGGAGATTGGATATCCGGAGTGCCATAGCAACGCCTGGGCAAGCAGGTCAAGACCCATCCGGTCGGCGGCAAATGGCAATACACCAACTTCAGGGAAATTGATGCCGAGCGCAATGACTCCGGCAACCTGTGGCGGGCAACGTGACACAGCCTGGCGAGTCCTTGTGAACGCTGTGCGTTTACGGGGGTCCCGCATCCCAAAACTCTCACGACCTGCCGGCTAGCTCCGACAGCCGAACCTTCTGCAGGTGCTTGCGTAACTGATCGGCCGTTTGGTCACAGATCTTCTCGAGCTTGCGATCGAGCGCACCATCGCCCTCCATCTGTGACAATGGAGCCTGGCCGCGGATCGGACCATCTACCGCTTCAACTACCTCGAGCATCGAGATATCGGATGGAGCTTTGGCGAGCCGATAACCACCATTGGGCCCCTTGATCGAATGCAGCACCCTCGCGGAAACGAGTGGCTTCAGAACCTTCAGCAGGAACCGCTCGGGGATTCCTCTTGCCTTGGCAATGAGATGCGAAGCCACCGGTCGATTTTGCTTTTGGGCCGCCATGTAAGCGACGGCGTGGAGGGCGTAGCTGCTTGCACGTGTCAATCTCATAAACTCACACAGGCCTCCGGTGATCGAAGGCCCCGCGCTCCTAAAAGTAAACAGATCCCAGTTAAACTAAGGGGCGTTTACCAAGAAAAGGCTGAGTGCCAATGCGTGCCAAAAAAGGCAGACGCTTCAAGGACACGGTCGGATGGCGGCCACACAACGGCGTGCGGCATAAACCGAGAATTATAGGCGGATTTAATTGATCGCCCACACTCTTCTCTGCGGCCTCGATCAACTAGTTTTCTTCCCATCCACTTTATAGACAAATCGGGTGGCTTGGCAACCACGGTTTGTAGCTAATTCCCATTGCCAGTTTCTTGCTGCATCCTCATTCGGGAGGAGGACTCTTTTAAGAGTTCTTCTTCGGCCTCTGAATGTCCTTCTCCGTAAAGACCACCCCCACCACCGCCGTCGCGGAGATTTCACGTTCGCCAACTTGGACAAACCCGCGACGCACCTGGACCCGCCAGAGCAGCGGGCCCGAATGTGCCCGCAGTAATCTGACAACTTGCTCTTCCGGATCGGTACACACGAGGCTTATCGATTCATGTCCTGGGTCCAAACTTCGGAAATCCTGCCCTTCGATGGTCTCACGCGAATCAAGCGGCCGCCCGGGCTTCCAGGGCAATGGGCCGCCGTAGAGCTTTTTGTCTCCGATTTGCAGAAACGTATAGGGCTTGCCGCCGTGGGATAGGCCCTTCCAGCGGCGGTCGAAAAAGGGGTCTAGAGGAGTGAATGTCTCGTCTTTGGAAACATTTCGAAAACGTAGACGTAGGACCAGTGAGTCTTCGTTGCCGGCAGGCTCCGTGGCAAACTGCGGATGCTGAATCCTTATCCGAAATAGCTCCACTTTTATCGGCGTCACCTCGATCTCGCCAACACGAATGGTGTGGTCCAGGGAAACCTTCAGTTTGGCCGGAAGCTCTGCCTCGGGACTGACACGATCGTATGAAATGGAACCATGCTTCTCATGAGCGGCCCCTTTATAATCGCCCTCCAAGTCCGGGAGCCGCTCGAGTGGATCCTCGGGTGGGGGACGAAGAAACAAGATAACTACAGCAATGGTCGCCAGGATCGCATAGGAAATGAGAGGGATCAATACGAGAGCAATGAATAGGCCGCCCGCCATCTCCTTGCGGGCTGGTTTTTTGGCTCCGATGGTTGCCAAACTCCCACTTTCCAGGTCTCCTAATCCTTCTTTGAGATCGGAAGGGACTGCACCTGAGGAACCAAGAAACGGCGACGTTCCTGCGCTGGCGTCGGCCTTCGACGATGGCAACTCCTTCGTAAACGAAGGCGCATATTCTGGGAATTGCGGGCTCGCGACGTCGACGGCAAAGTCGGCTGAAGGCGACTGCGCTGCATCGGTCCCCTTAATCCACGGGGCATCCGTCTGTGCCGAGGGAGTGAGCGGTTCAGAGGGCGCCAGGGAGTGATCGATCCCCGGAACAGGAGGCGAACTGGGCGGAGCAGCGCCGGGGGCTGGCAGGCCCGTCGAGCCTGGCATAATCAGTTCGGCAGCCGGCCCGGCGCCATGTTCAAGAGGCACTTGCTCGGCTGCACAGGACTCCGGGCGCTGCAAGTTACCTTGCCCCGGCCTTTCAATCTGAATACCAGCGCTAGACTGGTAAAGTTGATCGGAGGAAGAATTGCCGGTGGGGATGGCATGAGATGGCATCTCCACCTTCGCATCCAGCACGCCATCGAACAGGGAATCCTCAGGAGAACAGCCATCCCCGAATATGCTTTCCTGCTCTTCGGCAGGCGGAACGGAGAACGCAGGCTCCACATCCGCATTCAGCGGCGATGAAATCTTTGGAGGAGCGTTGGGTGCGGAAGTGACTTGCATACAACGAGGACACGAGACTGGTTTTCCCAGGAATTCTTGTTCAACCGCGATGACATTGCCGCACTTTTCACAGGGGAAGGTCACGGTCTGCATGAACTCGATTGTTCCTTCAGCAAAATTCGGCGACCAGTCTAGGGAAAGCAGACGAGTCGATCATACGTCACTGTACCAAGCTCGCTGCACCTCGCGCTCATTGTAAGTCACGGAAGTCTCCAATCCAACAGAAAGCTGGAAGCTGCGGTTAATTGTGTTTCATCCCCGGCATCACCGTTACCCGAGTGCCAGCATGCGCCTGCAAGGACCGGGCCGCGTTTCCTTGTACGATGGCAATCTCCAACCGCCCCGTGCTCGCAATCAGCGCAATGGGGGCACCTGGACTAGCCTCGCTGTATGTCCTGCCCTCGCGCTCGACGATCCGCTCTCCGACCACAAATCCAAGAGGCCTGGGCATGAACTGGATGTGCTCAACAAGAATGTTCGTGATCAAATTGCCGAAATGATCCACGAAAACCACCTCGCCTACGATGCAATCCCCATCCCGCCCAGGCGGGTTGATCGGTAAGCCCGCCCAATCCGAGGCTCTCGTCCCGAGCCGGTTGGGATTGAGGCCCAGGCTAAGGTGTGCGGCCACCGGGGCAAGGATATCACGTCCGTGAAACGTGGCGCTGACAGGCTCGTGCCAGAAAGACTGCTCAGTCAGCCGAATGACCATCGGCTTGGTTTTAGCGCATAGTGCCAGCTCCGTCCAACAACCGTTATCTGGAACCACTAGCCTTCTGCCACTCACTTCAACATAGAGTAGGGGTCGCGCAGTCCCCACGCCGGGATCGACGACAACCACATGGATTGCCCATTCCGGAAAGTATGGCAGCGCCGCAGCGACGAAAAATGCAGCATGCCGGATGTCCTGTGGGGGGATTTCGTGACTCAGATCCATGATCCGTGCGCGGGGGTTGATGCCGAGAATTACTCCCTTCATCGCGGAAACGTAGGGAGATCCCGTGCCAAAATCGGTTGTCAATGTAATCATCACGTCGACCATTGGACTGAGCAGCTGACCAACCGTTAGCGGAAGATCTCACTCACCAGTTGACGAAAACCAGGCAAGTCGCGCACCTGATGCACGGCCTTACGAAACTCCGCGAACACCGAGGTAAACTTGGCAAAGTAGCAGCTCGTCCGGGCCAGCCGCCGGAGAGCAACTGAGGAACCATAATAGCGAAACTCGCCTTCGATCAATTGCAAGAGCACCCTGCCACGTTCCTTCTTGCCGGGCAACCCAGGGACTGGCTCTCTCCGATGCAGCGCGCGCGCCTGTTGAAAGATCCAGGGGTTGCCGAGACAGCCTCGGCCTATTGCCACACCGTCGGCGCCGGTTTCGCGGAGGAACCGAATGGCGTCACCAGGTTCGCGTACGCCGCCGCTGCCGAGAACAGGGATGCGCACCGCTTCCTTGACCCTGGCTACGACGCTCCAGTCGGGCCCGCCCACATATGCCTGGGCGACGCTTCGCGCATGGACATCTACGGCAGCAGCTCCCCCGTTTTCGGCGCGACGTGCCACCTCACAGGCAGTCTCCTGAAGATGATCCGGCCCACTACGGATCTTCAGTGTGACGGGAATGGATACTGAGCGGACGACGGCGGCAACGATACGCTCGATGGCAGGCGGGTCGCTCAAGAGCGCGCCGCCCTCCCCGCGCTGAATAAGTCGCCGAATCGGACACTCAAAGTTCAAATCTACCAGATTAAATCCGCATTCTTCGACAACCCGCGCTGCTTTGGCCATCACTTCTGGGGCCGATCCACTAATTTGGCCGGCACGCGGACCTTCCTGGGAGCTGTTCAGCAGCATGCGCAAAGCTCGACGATCTCGAGCTGCTACGTCTTGCGCATCAATGCGCTCCGTGCACACCAAACTTGCGCCGAACTGCTTCATCAGCAGTCGAAAAGGGGGATTGGTATGCTCCTCCATGGGAGCCAGCGCAATCGGATGGGAAAGGCGAAGGGACCCGAATTTCAACGCATCAACCACCGGACTCACGACCAATAACTCCACCGGCAGGCGCGCTGTCACAGTTGGATTCGACGACGGGCAGTGAACTTACTTGGCGCGGCTCAGGTACTCACCCGTGCGCGTATCGACCGCCACCATTTCGCCAATGCCGACGAAAGGCGGCACGGTGATCTTCAAGCCGGTCTCGAGAATTGCGGGTTTGAACTGGGCTGCGGCCGTCGCACCTTTCACGGATGGTTCGGTCTCGACCACTTTCAGTTCCACCGTGGCAGGAAGGTCGATGCTCAGGGGCTTTCCCTCGTAGGTCACGACATGCACTTTGTCACCTTCCTTGAGGTACAACATCATGTCGCTGACCAATTCGGGATCAAGCGGGAACTGGTCGTAGGTTTCCGAATCCATGAAAACGTAGCCTTCCGTGTCCTTGTAAAGGTACTGCATTTCCCGACGATCGAGATAGGCTTGCTCCACCTTGTCTTGGGGCCGCACGCGATTGATCGTAATGGAACCGGTCTTGAGATTCTTGAGCTTGAGCTGAAGAATCGCGCGCCAATTGCCTGGAGTGTTCAGGTCGCGATCCACGACCGTATAAAGTTGGCCGCCCTCAAGGACGATCACCATGCCCTTACGAACTTGGCTATACTCAATCGAAGCCACGGAAACCTCCGTCTACAGATGAAGACCATGCACCAGTGCTTGGTCTTTTGTCAAAAGGTAAAAGTAGCAAAAAGGATGCGCTGTGAGAAGGGGATCTCAGCCTAAGCCGCATGCCCTTCATTGTACCGCCTGATAGACTTGCTAAGTTGGCGATCATTCTCCGAGCGGATTCTGAGGCGCCTGCCATACCGAGTTGGAGTATGCGATGAACCGTCGACCTTTCCATGCCCTGCTGTGCATGTCGGCCACACTCCTGGCCGCCTGGTTCGGCGCGGCCAATCCGCGCGAGGCCGGAACCCCCGAGCAATGGACGGAGGTCCTACCAGGCGTCCTGCGCTTTGGTCAATCCCCTGCCGGTTATGCCCTCGTTGATGGCGATGCCGCCCTGCTGGTGGATTGCCCCAATAACGCGGAGGGACTCAAGCTTCGTGGCGTGAGCACCATCGAGGGAGTTCTGCTGACACACCATCACCGCGACATCTGTGCAGCCATAGGCGCGTTGCTTGTCAAAAAGGTACCAGTAAGGGCAGCGAAACAGGCCGCGGAATGGCTGAGCCCTGAGAAGGTCAATACGTATTGGCGAGAATCGATTCCCCTGCGGAACTCACGCACTGCCTACCTCGTGCTGCCCGAAGGCCTGCGCGGCATCGATTGCACCCTCGAAGATGGCCAAACGCTCAACTGGCGCAAATGGAAGATTCGCGTGATTGCGACTCCGGGCCATTCCCGCGATCACCTTGCCTTTTCCGCCCAGCGCGGCGACGAAGCAATGCTGCTCTTCTGCGGCGATGCATTTGCTTCGCCCAGAAAGCTCTGGACTCCTTACACGACGGACTGGGACCACTGGACCGACGCTGGATTGACCCCGGCCTCGCAATCTCTGGCGAAGTTGGCTGCTCTCAATCCTGCCGTCCTGTTGCCCGCCCATGGACCGGTGATAAAAACGAACGCCGGCGAGGCACTTCGCAGCACAGCGGACGCGGTCAAGGAGCTTGCGTTCCTCAAGAGCTTCGAACGCTTCACGAAGCAGCGCCTGGGCAATGCTCCCTCCTATCGTTTCTTGGCCAAAGAGCAGGTGGCTAGCAGCGGCGAGAAGCCCTGGACGCAGGTCTCCGAGCACCTGTTCCTGACGGGCAATACCTACGTCCTTACCTCGAAAGACCGTGGATTCCTGGTCTTCGATCCCTGGGGAAAGCGCAGCGCCGATCAGATCGCACGCCTGATGCGCGACGGGAACCCGGGCAACCTCGAAGTCGTCATGTTCAGTCACGCGCATTTCGATCATTACGACGGCATTTTTGAGTTGCCGGCGCGAGATCAGTTTCAGGTATGGACTTTGGACCATGTCGCCATTCCGATCGCCGACCCATCCCTCCTACGGGCCCCGTTTCTCGATGCCAGGCCTGCCAAAATTGATCGACGCTTCAAACACGGGGAGGTCGTGACCTGGCATGAATACCGCTTTCAGTTTCATCATCTGCCTGGGCAAACCGAGTTCACGATGGGCGTGGAAACGATCATTGACGGCAAAAGATGCTTTTTCACGGCAGACAATTTTTTTCACCAGGATCAATTCAGCGGCACGGGCGGCTGGATGGGGCTCAATCGCAGTTACCCATTGCCCTACGCCGCCAGCGCGCAGCAGGTACTGGACGCCGCGCCGGAATGGGTGCTTGCTGAACATGGGGGCCCCTTCGTGTTCAATGCCGAAGATTTCCGCCGTCGCGTCGAGTGGGGCCGGATCAGCGCTCGTGCAGCCGATGCGATTTGTCCCAGCGGCAACCATCGCCGCGATTGGGATCCTAATCGCATCCACGTCGAGCCTCTGTTGCAAACGGCCCAACCAGGTGAAGTCCTGCAAGCGACGATCGTTGCCACGAATGACGGCACCCGAACCGAAAAGCTTTGCGCGACCTTGGAAGGCCAGGGACTCATTCCCGATCAAAGATTGAATCTCGAAGTGCCTCCGGGAGGATCTGTTCATCATGCGGTCACCTTGCAGGTGCAAAACCGCGCAGCGAAAGGTCGTCATGTCTTCCCCTTGCAGGTCAGCGATGCGGCCGGCGACGTCGGCGCGGATGCCTTTTTTGCAATCGATATCAAGCCATGATTCCTGCAGCGCTGGCTGCGGACCATTTCCTTGCAATCGCGGGTGGGGACTCGTATAGTTCAACCGTGGCTGAGGTTGGCTCTCGATTCGCACTGGCAGCGAGCGGCCAAGGCCATGCTCTCCACCCGGCGCGTTCGGACCGCGCTAGGTAGTCCAGTTTGGAGACACTGGGAACCATTCAGAAGGGGTATGCTTGAAGAATTCGTCTCGAAAGCTGTTCTCAACCCGCGGGGTTGCGGGCGAAGGCCCGGCCGACTCGGAGATTGCTGCGCGCCGAGGCGCTCGCGCCTGGGCTCGCCTGGAGATGGACCTCGAGGACAACCGATGACCGCCTTGAACCTGCGCCGGATCGACTGTCGCCGCACCGACTCTGTGGGGCAGCTTGCTTCCCTGCGCGCGAAGCTCAGCCCGCAAGGGGAACTCGTCACGCCGCGCGGTCGTGAACTGACGGAGAAGGTTTTTGGTGAAGCATTGCCGCCCGCGCGTGTAGTCGAATGCATTTGCGGCGACGTCCGCAAACGCGGTTTGGCCGCTGTTCTTCACTACACCGAACAACTGGACCATGTGCGTCTTACTGCAGAGACCATCCGCGTCAGCCCAACAGAACTGGCCGAGGCCCATGCGGCCGCGGACCGCGCTTTCCTGGAAACTGTTCGCCGCGTTCGCCAGAACATTCTTTCTTTTCAACTCGGTCTTCTCCATCGAGACGCTATCCTGAGTGTGGCCGGTAGTCATGAACTCCGACTGCGCTATCGGCCGGTGCGGCGTGTCGGCATATGCGTGCCGGGCGGCACGGCGGCCTATCCTTCCACGCTCCTCATGACTGTTTGTCCAGCGCAGGCAGCCGGCGTGAAGGAGCTGGCGGTCGTGATGCCCCCTACGCCGTACGGCGGCTACAACCGGGATTTGCTCGCCACCTGCCGAGAACTTGGAGTCAGCGAGGTCTACCGAGTTGGCGGCGCCCAGGCTGTCGCCGCACTGGCTTATGGAGTCCAGGGCATACCAGCGGTGGACATGATTATTGGCCCCGGCAACCTCTTCGTCACGCTGGCCAAGCGCCTGGTCTTCGGTCAGGTTGCCATCGACATGCTTGCGGGGCCGACGGAGGTGGTGGTTCTCGCCGATGATTCAGCCCCGCCCGCATACATCGCTGCCGATCTCATCTCCCAGGCAGAGCACGCGCCCGGCGCGAGCATACTGGTCACGTGGCATGAGGAACTCTTGGAAGAGGTGCTCGAGGCCCTGGAGGTTCAACTGCAGAATCTGCCCCGTGGCGATCTGGCCCGCGAAAGTTTAGAGAATTTTGGGGCTTTCGTACTGGCGCGGAATTCCGAGGAAGCGGTGGCGTGCGTGAACCAAATTGCTCCGGAACACCTCCATATTGCGACACGCAATCCGGAGGCGCTGCTGGAAAGCATTGACAACGCCGGGGCAGTTTTCCTTGGTCATCACAGCCCCGTGGCCCTGGGCGACTATGTAGCCGGGCCTTCGCACGTGCTGCCGACAGGAGGCACCGCCCGGTTTGCCAGCGGCCTGACGGCTAACGACTTTTTGCGCCGTTCCAGCGTGATTAGCTTCACTCGAACCGGACTGCAGCGCGTTGCCAACGACATCCGGACGCTTGCGGAGAAGGAAGGTCTCACGGCACACTCGGCCAGCGTCGACATTCGTCTGCACGAATCGGAGCGATCCCCAGTGGAAGTATCAGAGCGATCCAGGCGCTATTGACCATGTCCCAGTTTCTGCGCTTCAACATCTCCGCGATGGCCGGCTATACTCCGGGCGAGCAGCCTCGCAATGGGGCTTACACCAAGCTAAATACCAACGAAAATCCCTATCCGCCTTCACCTCGCGTCGTCGAAGCAATTCGCCAATGTCTGACGGGCGACCGGCTGCGGAAATACCCCGACCCTTTGGGAACTGGCTTTCGTCAAACCGCATGTCGACTTCTGAATGTCGATCCGGAAGGGATACTGATTGGCAACGGTTCCGACGACTTGTTGACTATCGCCACCCGTGCCTTCGTGCCCGAAGGTGGACTGGTTTCCTACCCGACTCCCGGCTACGTGCTTTATCACACGCTCGCCGAGATCCAGGGAGCGCGAACTTGCTCGGTCCCTTTCGGAAGCGATTGGCAACTGCCGGACCCTTGGCCTGTCCGCGGCGCTCACCTGACGTTTCTCGCCAATCCGAACTCGCCATCTGGTACGGTTGTTCCTGCCGCAACCCTGGAGAGGCTGGCTCGTGAACTCGATGGTCCACTGGTCTTGGATGAGGCTTATGTCGATTTTGCCGAAGAGAACGGCTTGTCCCTGATCAGGTTAGGAAATGTGCTGGTTACGCGGTCGTTGAGCAAATCGTACGCACTTGCTGGCATCCGCTTTGGCTACGCGGTTGGCGAGCCGTCCCTGGTCCGCGAGCTGGTCAAGGTCAAGGATTCTTATAATTGCGACGTCCTCGCCTTGGCAGCGGCGACTGCCGCCCTCGAAGACCAGGACTACCTGCACGCAACTCGGGCGAAAATCCTTGCCGGGCGAGATCGTCTAGCGCGAGCGCTGGCCGAGTTGGGATTTGCGGTTTGTCCGAGTCAGGCCAATTTTGTCTGGTGCCAACGCTCCGATCGGGCCGTCAAACCAATTTACGAGGAGCTGAAGCGGCGCCTGATCCTGGTCCGGTATATGCTTTGCCAAGGATACGGGGACGGGCTCCGGATTTCGGTCGGCACGGAAGAGGAAATCGACCGCCTCCTGGAAGAGCTTGCCCGGATTCTGTAAGAGCCTGCTGAAAAAGGGGTCTGACCCCTTCCACGAAGGGCGATGGATTCTCAAGAAAGCGGGAAATCGGCGAAGCTTCGTAGGGGGTCAGACCCCTTTTTCAGCAGGCTCTGTAGCCGGGGGCATCATGTCACGCACAGCAAGCATCCAGCGCGACACAAGCGAAACTCGCATCGCGCTCACTCTTGAATTGGATGGCACAGGCCACTCGGAGATCCAGACCAGCGTCGGCTTCTTCGATCACATGCTCACCCTGCTGAGCAAGCACAGTCTCATCGACCTTTCGGTGAAAGCGCAAGGCGACCTTCAGGTCGATCCCCATCATACCGTTGAGGATGTCGGGATTTGCTTCGGCCAGGCGCTCATTCAAGCGCTCGGTAACAAGGCAGGCATCCGCCGCTACGGATACGTCACGCTGCCAATGGACGAGGTCCTGGTAACGGCAGCAATCGATCTAAGCGGCCGGCCATACTGTGTTTGGCAGGCGGCGGTCCCCACTGAAATGCTCGGCACGTTCAACGCCCCCCTGGCCGAGGAATTCTGGAAAGCCGTGGCAGCGCACGGGGCGATGAATCTGCACATCCTGTGTCATTATGGCCGCAATACACACCACATTGTGGAAGGCATTTTCAAGGCAACCGCCCGGGCTTTGCGACAAGCGGTGGAGATCGACCCGCGCGTGGTCGGAGTGCCCTCGACAAAGGGTGTACTCTAACTCGTTCCATCACTTGAACCCAAGATAGGCGACAGGCGCAGCGAACTCTTTTCGTGGTCCGGCTGTGAATGACGTCGACCGCCGGTCGCTTTACGTCACGCCGCCCCTGCGTTACCCTTGGGGAGTGTGGTAATGATTCACAATCCGCAGTGTGCGCTATGCGAGGGAGATCAGAACATGGGGTCTGAAGGTATCGAGCGACAGCAACAAAAAGTGCAAGAGTTTCTCCGCCTATTACCAGTCACGCTCGCGGTCGCGGGGCTGCCTGAGGCAGCGCCCGGGCAGCATCTAACGGACGGCCAAATGGAGGCGCGCGCAACGACCATTCGTTCCGCCTACAAGGTTGCTCGTGAAATCATCGCGGAAATTGCCAAGTGAGCGCACGGGGCCAAGACGCAAGGCAGGGGAGATTCAACTGTCCTGCTCACTAGCCGGCGGGGCGCCGAAGCCTATCGCCAACGCATACGCGGTGGCATAGGCGCGGCAGTGTGAGATCGAGATCAGAATATCGGAAATTCGCAGATTCTGGGCAAGGTCCTTGGCGGCCCCACACATGAGCACGCGCGGTTTGCCTCCGTGCTCGTTGCGTATTTCCATGTCAGTCCAGCAAATGCCGCGGCGCCAGCCGGATCCCAGGCACTTGAGAATGGCTTCCTTGGCTGCCCAGCGGCCGGCGAAATGCTCCGTCGCACGCTTCCGTTCCTGGCAATAGCGAATTTCGCGGTCGGTGTAAACCCGCCTCAGGAACAACTCTCCGTGCTGCTCGATCATCCGCCCAATGCGCAAGCACTCCACGATGTCGGTGCCGATTCCTACGATCTGCATAAGAAGGTTGCCTCATTCATGCGGGGACGCTGCCGATCTTAGCAAAGTTTGGCGTTCCCTGTAGAATCCGAAGATAGGTGGCATTCAAGAACCTTGCCTGGAAGCGCTGCCACCCGTGGAAGGAGACCATTTGCATGCCTCCAACAGCTGAGCACGACCTGTTCGCCGATCTGACGCCCGCGCAACGCGAGGCTGCGACCCACTTCGAAGGGCCGCTGCTTATCCTTGCCGGCGCCGGCAGCGGCAAGACGCGCGTCATTACGCGCCGCGTGGCTTACCTGCTTCAACAAGGGGTCCGCCCCTACAATATTCTCGCGATCACTTTCACGAATAAAGCCGCCAATGAAATGCGGCAACGAGTCGAGGCGTTGGTCCCCAACAGCAGGGTTTGGGTCAGCACCTTTCATAGCCTGGGCGCCCGATTGGTCCGCCAATATGCCGAGCGCTTCGGCCTGGAGCGCAACTTCACGATCTACGATCAGCAAGATCGCAACCGACTGGTAAAGGCATCCCTGGAAGTGGCCAATATCGACAACATCCGTTTTACACCCGAACGGATTCAAGCGACCATCAGCAAAGCCAAGAATCAGCTCCTCGGCCCGGAACGCTATGCCGAGCGAGCGAGCGACTTCTTCAGCCAGACGGTCGCACGTGTTTATCCAGTTTATGAGAAAAAACTGCGCGATGCCAACGCCCTGGATTTCGACGATCTCCTTCTCTGGCCGGCCCTGGCCCTGAAGAACGACGCCGAGCTGCGCGCGGAGCTTGACGCGCGCTTTCGCTTTGTTCTCATCGATGAGTACCAAGACACGAACATGGCCCAATACGCGATCGCACGCGGGCTGTCCGTGGACAACCCCAATCTGTGCGTCGTGGGCGACCCCGACCAGAGCATTTACAAATGGCGTGGCTCAGATATCCGCAATATCCTTGATTTCGAGCGTGATTTTCCGACTGCGCGCGTGATCACGCTGGACCGCAATTACCGCAGCACCAAGTCTATCCTTGCCGCCGCCAGCCATTTGATCACTCACAATCGGCAGCGTAAGCCAAAAGCGCTGCTCACCGACAATCCTCAAGGTCAGCCGGTCACCTCCCTCACTTTCGATAGCGGCCTGGACGAAGCCGAGGGCGTGGCCATTCGAATTCGCAAAGCGGTCGAGAGCCAGGGCCGCCGCTACCGCGATTTTGCGGTCTTTCTGCGCATCAACGCTCTGTCCCGGGCGTTGGAATCGGCGCTGGTCAAGCATCGAGTCCCATTCCAGATGGTCAAGGGCCTCGCCTTCTTCGAGCGCAAGGAAAACCGCGACGTGTTGGCCTACTTGCGGCTAATTCTCAATCCGCGCGACGATCTATCGTTTTTGCGCGCGGTCAACGAACCCGCGCGCGGCGTCGGCAAAGTTTCCTTGGAACACCTGCGTGCCTACGCGGAGCCGCGCGGCATCAGTTTGCTAGAAGCAAGCGGAGCAGTCGAACATATCGTCGCAATCAAGGGAAAAGCCGCTGCCAGCCTCAAGTATTTCCGCCGACTCATGCAAGAATTGAGCACTCTCCACGAAGGCCCGCCTGATGCGGTCATCCGGCAGGTAATCGACCGGAGCGGCTACCGGCAAGTGCTGGCTAGCAGCACCGATCCGGACGATCAAGAACGCCTCGCCAATATTGAAGAACTCATTACCGCTGCCAAGCAATTTGCGGTGGAAGACAGCAGTCGGACTCTCAGCGACTTCCTGGAAAACATCACTCTTGCCAGCGATGTCGACGGCTGGGACGAGCAGCAAGATTGCGTCTCGATCATGACACTGCACTCCGCCAAGGGCCTGGAATTCCCGGTCGTCTATATGTTGGCGGTCGAACAGGGCCTGCTCCCTCATGAACGGAGCATGAGCAATGACGAAGACGTGGAAGAAGAACGGCGGCTAGCCTTCGTTGGCATGACGCGGGCCAAGGAGGAGCTTTACCTGACGCACGCACGCCTGCGCGAGTTCCGCGGCCAGACTCTTTATACCGTGCCAAGTATGTTCCTGGATGAGCTTCCCGCGGAAGGGACCGAAAGCATCGATCTCGCACTCAGCGCCGGTGGAAGTTCCTCGGCCATCGACGCGTGGCGTACCGGCAGCTCGGCAGCGGAACATGGATGGATCGAGGCAGGCATCGCGCCGCGAGGCAAGGGGGCAGCGCAAAGCATCGCCCAGCCGGAGTCTGCTATCGCAACGCAGAATTTCTCAGAGGGCATGACCGTTCGCCATGACAATTACGGCACCGGCCGGGTGACGGAAGTTAGCGGCTACGGCGCGCACCGGAAGGTCAAAGTCCGGTTTTCGGGTGCTGGCGAACGGACTTTTCTTATCGAAAAGGCAAAACTGGCAATTGTCAAAAGGGGATGACGGCGGTTGCACGGAGTTGACTCGCCACCCCCCAAACGGACGGCTTCACACGCTACAGGAGCTCTTGGGTAGTATCGTAGGAAAGTGTTGGCGGCTCGCGAGTTCCGAAATGTGATGGGTCGTCCCGACCGGGGGGAGGGGGAAGGAGGCGTTGAATGACTGGCGAATGGTCAGAATGGGCGAGAGTAGCCGACTGGCTTGAGAGGGGGTGGAACGCCAGCCCGGAGGCGCCATACGACAAAGGCGTTTACCGATTTCGCATAAATTTAGCTCATCCTGAGCGCGCTGGCGAGGTCGTGTACATCGGGCGCGCTGGCAAGCAAGGCGACAGGAAGGGCATCGGCATTTGCGCTCGACTGGCGAGCTTCATAACTGCGGCCATGGGTTTCTGGACCCTGCACTCGGGCGGAGAGCGATTCTATAAGGAATTAGCAGACGAGGCAAAGGGAATCGCAGGAGGCGGCCTGTCGGTGCGCGACCTTGAAGTGTCATGGGCCACTGATGATGACCCGGAGTGTCGAGAAGCCGAAGAATTGACGCGATTGTCAGAGCGTCCACGGTGCAACAAGCAGGGGCCAAAGACATGCAAGCGCGAGAACTGCGAACGCGCTGGGAAACTGTGGGAGGATCACAAACTCTGGTGACGAGCGTCAATGACCTTCCTTCGGGCGGTTCGGCGCATTCCTCGAAAACTACCAGTTCTTGAAACCATGTTCACACTAAGCGCTTTCGCAGATGAAATCGGCCCTGATCCATTGCAGCAGATCACGATTCTGGAGCAGTGCGGCGTCCGTCACATCGAGCTACGCTCGATCCAGAAGACAAACGTGCTCGATCTGACCGATCTGCAGATCGATGAATTCAAGTCGCTCCTCAGCAAGCATGGATTTCGTCTGAGTGCCATCGGCTCTCCCATTGGCAAGATCCGCATTGATGAGCCGTTTGCGCCCCATCTCCAGCGTTTCCGGCGGGCCATCGAACTTTGCAAGGTCTTCGATACGCCTAACATCCGGGTTTTCAGCTACTATCTGCCGCCTGATGACGTGTGGGACAACTGGCGACGCGATGTACTGGACCGCACCTGGGACGAGCTGAAACTCGCCGAGGATGCAGGCGTGCGCCTCATCCACGAAAACGAGCACCGCATTTACGGCGACGATCCTGAACGAGTGGGAGACTTGATGGAGACTATCCTCGAACAAGTCGATGCCCGCTACTTTGGCGCCGTTTACGATCCGGCGAACTACGTGTTTTGCGGTTACGACCCCTGGCAAGCCTGGCAGCGGACCAAGGAATGGACTGTGCATTTCCATATCAAGGACTGGGTCCATGGCGAAACGCATGGCTGCCTGGCCGGTGAAGGGCAGGGGCGTATCCCCGATGTGATGGCTGACGCACTGGCTCGAAATTACGATGGGTTCGCGACGCTGGAGCCTCACCTGCTCGGCGGCGGACCCACGGGAGGCGTCACGGGCCCAGAATTATTCCCAGTGGCCGTGGCAGCCTACAAGAAAGTGCTCGATCGAATCGGGGCAACCTACCAGTGAAATCCGCTTTACGTACGGTTCACGTCCGCGTGACCGACACCTCGACCAGCGCCCCCACGCCGGTGCGCCTTCGCTTCACAGACCCATCCGGAGAATACCTTGCTCCAATGGGCCGACTGGCGGCGTTCGCTACGGGCCAAAACCACGATGTGGGCGGAAACCTTCTGCTCGGCACAAGGTCCTATGCATACATCGACGGCAGCTGCGAGATAAGCCTGCCACCGGGACGAGTTCTGGTGGAAATCCACAAGGGACCCGAATACAAGCCGCTATGCCATGAAGTGTCGTTGGGAGTCGGACAGCTGGCTCTCCGCTACTCCCTGAAACGGTGGATCGATCCCCGTCAGGAACGCTGGTACTCGGGCGACATCCGCTCCCATTTTCTGACGCCCCATGGCGCCCTGTTGGAAGGCGCAGCCGAGGACATCGCGGTCGTTAACTTACTTGCCGTTGAGCACCGGCGCCACACCAAAGCCGCTGGCGAACACCCGTCCATCCCCAACATGCTAGCCTTCAGCGGCCAACGCCCTGCCCTGGAGGCTCCCGAACGCATGGTTGTAGTCAATACGCTGAATGTCCACCCGGCGCTTGGTAGCCTTGGCCTGCTGAATTGCCACCGCACGGTCTTCCCTCTAAGCTTTGGCGGGCCGGATGGCTTGGACAACTGGACTCTGGCCGACTGGTGCGACCAATGCCATCGAAAACGCGGCCTGGTCGTCTGGACTCGGGCTTTCCCGTTGGAGGACGAATCGAGGCTTGGTGAGCCGCTCGCGGACCTCATCCTTGGCAAGATTGATGCTTTGGAGATCACGAACTTCGATGACTCGCCTTGCGGGGTGCTGTCTGACTGGTATCGTCTGCTCAATTGTGGCCTTTTCGTCCCTCTGGTCGGTGGCAGCGGCAAGGATAGTAACCAAATCGCACTGGGGAGCATGCGAACCTACGCGCGCTTGCAGCCAGGCGAGGATTTCACCTATGCGAATTGGATCGATGCCGTTCGGGCCGGGCGGACGATTGTCACGAGCGGCCCGCTTCTGTCATTTTCGGTTAATGGTGAGGACCCTGGCGCCAGGGTAGACCTTAAAACTGCCGGCGAGACTGTCCGGATCCGAGCAGAGGCGCGAAGCCTCGAACCATTCGATTGCTTGCAGATCCTTGCCAACGGCGAAGTGATTGCCTCCGCGGAGCCATCCGGAGCGCCGTTTTCAGCCATGATCGACGCTGACCTGCCCTTTTCGGAGAGTGTGTGGCTGGCAGCCCGCTGCTGGGGGCAAGAGCAGGCTGCTGCGGGTCCCCATCGGCGCTTGCTCGCCCATTCATCGCCAGTATCCATTCGCGTACAGCAGCAGCGCCCACGAGTTGACCCGGAAGCCGCTACGATGCTGATGGATCAACTGGATAAAATGCTCGATTGGAGCCTGCGGAAAGCCCACTGCGATACGGACAAGCAGCGTGAGAATCTTGCCGGCATCTTCCGGGAAGCCAAACAGCACCTCTCGATGCAACGCGAGGCACGGGGCCGGACTTGCCAGCCCTGATTTTGTGCTTTGGGCACAATGGTTCGAGGCCGGCTTGAGCCAGTAATCTGTTCTCTGTAGAAACGCCCCTTCTTGCGTCCGTATAATACAAAAGAAAGCCATCTCCGAAGGAGCCACTCCCTCATGCACGATCGCATCGCATACCAGGGCATCACTTTTGATGATGTCCTTCTGGAACCGGCCTACAGTGACGTGGTGCCACGCGACGTCGATGTCCGCACGCAACTCACACGGAACATTCATCTGAACCTGCCAATTATCTCTTCGCCCATGGATACGGTAACCGAGAGCGAGTTGGCCATTGCTCTTGCCCAGGAAGGTGCCATGGGCATCATCCATAAGAACATGTCGATCGAGCAGCAGACGCGCGAGGTCGACAAGGTGAAGCGCAGCGAGAACGGCATCATCACGGATCCGATCACTCTTCCACCGGACGAGACGGTGGGGACTGCCCGAGGGATCATGGTGCAACAGAATGTCGGTGGCGTACCGATCACGGTTAATGGACAGCTGAAGGGCATTCTGACGCGCCGCGACCTGCGCTTCCTCACCGATGATAACCAGCGGCTTGAAGAGGTAATGACCAAGGAAAACCTGGTAACGGCCCCGGAAAACACGACGTTGGAAGCGGCTGAGCGGATTTTAACGCAAAATAAGGTCGAGAAACTGCTGCTGGTTGACGAAAATTATAAACTGAAAGGCCTGATTACCATCAAGGACATCGACAAGCTCACCAGTTTTCCCCAGGCGAGCAAGGATGGACGGGGTAGGCTGCGCGTGGGGGCGGCGATTGGGGTGCATGACTACGAACGAGCAGAATCGCTGATCCGCGCAGGAGTGGATGTCCTTGTGGTTGATTCGGCTCACGGCCATTCGCGCAATGTCCTGGAAACTGTGACAAAACTCAAGCAGCGCTTCGATATCGATGTTATCGCGGGCAACGTGGCCACCACGGAAGGGGCCAGGGCCCTGATCGAAGCCGGGGCGGACGCTGTCAAGGTGGGGATCGGCCCGGGCTCCATCTGCACGACGCGCGTCATCTCCGGAGTTGGGGTCCCCCAAATTACCGCGATTTACAATGCCGCCCAGGGGGTTGCAGACGGCGAAACGCCCATCATCGCCGACGGCGGCATCCGGTATTCGGGTGACATTACGAAAGCATTGGCGGCCGGGGCCCATTGCGTCATGCTGGGCAGCTTGCTCGCCGGTCTGGAAGAGAGTCCCGGCCAGACAATCATTTACAAGGGCCGCAGCTTCAAGACCTACCGAGGCATGGGATCGATCGGGGCAATGGTGGCCGGCTCCAGCGACCGTTACCAGCAAAACAACGGCAACCGCGGCAAGCTGGTGCCCGAAGGCGTTGAAGGACGCGTGCCGTACAAGGGTCCGCTGGCTCCTTTTGTGTATCAGCTTGTGGGTGGCTTGCGGGCGGGCATGGGATACTGTGGTGCTCGGAACATTGAGGAATTGCGCACCCGAACCCGATTCATTTCGGTGAGCGGGGCAGCGGTGCAGGAGAGTCATCCGCATGACATCGTCATTACGCAGGAAGCGCCAAACTACAGTAGTGCCGAGTACACCGGCACGGACGGTAGCTAAGCTTATCGCGGCCGGCATTCTTCTCGCCGGTACGACGGCATCCGCCCAGCAGCCAAGCCAGTACGGCACAAGCTCGGACTCCGCCCCCCCTCAGCCGGCGAAGGTCCTTCACTTTTCCAAACAAGCGAACACGACTCCTTCGGTTCCAGCCGCGGCGCAACCCACGAGTTCCGCTCCAAGGCGATGGGCAATGCCGGCGGCAGGTTCCATGTCGAGCAGCGCGATTCAGCAGGTTCGATATCAGACGATGTCCCCAGCCCCGCGTGGGACATCCGATGATGTCACGCAGCCAGTCATTCAGCTCGAACCGCCTGGCCCCTTGCGGGTCTTCCAGCTTGACACCGAAGCCAAGCTGCAAGAGCGAATGCGACAGGAAGCGCGCGAGCGGCCGACCACGGAACCGGCGGTCCAATTTCCTGCAGAACCCAAGGTCACCGGGGGCGCTATCTTTCGGAATTTCGCGCCCCAGACCGAGGTCGTGGAACCGAACTATGTCTGCTACGGACGGCTATACTTCGAAGACAAGAACAGCGAACGCTATGGCTGGGACCTCGGGTTCATCCAGCCCGTCGTTTCGACCGGTCTGTTCTTCTGGGATCTGGCCGCACTGCCGTACAACATTTGCGCTCAGCCCTGCTGGCACTTCGAAAGCAGCGCCGGCTATTGTCTGCCTGGAGATCCGGTTCCTTATCTGCTCTACCCGCCCAATTTGAGCGTGACAGGAGTGCTCGGGGAGGCAAGCACAGCAGTGGCCCTGCTCGCGATCTTCCCGTGATCCTACGGCATCGATCGAACGGGGCCGGTTCCGTGACGCGGAACCGGCCTTTCTTATTTGACGACAGACTCTCCCGATGCTCTTCTTTCTCAAGCGCACGTGGAAAAGCGGCCTGGCAGGATTTGCAGTCTTGGCCCTACTGGGATTTGGGCTACGTTCGCAACTTTCCAACGTGCCTGCGTTCGAAATCTCGCTGGCGCACGCGCTGTTTGGCTCCGTGCTGTTCCTTGCCATACTGGCGAGTGACGTGACTATTCACCTGACGCTTTCGAAGGTCTTTGGTGAGGGCTATCGCCGCCGCCATCGCGAACTTGCTGCAATCTTCAGGGGACAGACTGTCGCGGCGATGTTGACCGGCGCGCTCATGGCGGGGGTGGGAGAAGAGATGATATTTCGAGGGCTGAGCACCCAGGCCCTCGAACTCGCCACCGCAGCGGCCGTGTTCGGTATCCTGCATCACATCCGGGCACGTTTTTGGCCGTTCACCCTGTGGGCCACGTACCAAGGATTGCTCCTTGCGGGCGGAATCTATCTCACGGGCGCCCTCTTCGTGCCGATGGTGGCTCACTTCCTTCACGACCTGGCTGGGTTTCTCATCTTCCGGCGAATGAATCTCATGACCGCTGGTAAACAGCCGGCTCGAAGCGAATGACATGCCGCGATTCCAGAAGATTCAGGAGAACAGTTTGTGGATCGGAGCCCCGTCGGCCAGGCGATAGGGCCGACTTGTCAAATCACGGATCTCTGTCGACGGCTCCAGGCCAAAGCGCCAGAAGAGCGTGGCTGCCAGGTCTCCGGGGGTGACCAGGTCGGCAGCAGGGAAAGCACCTATTTTGTCGCTAGCGCCGTATACCGCACCGCCGTGCACGCCTCCACCGGCAAGGACCACGGTGAAACAATCAGGCCAGTGATCCCTTCCTGCCGACTTGTTGATCCGCGGCGTCCGGCCGAATTCTGCCAGTGCCACGACCAAGGTTGAATCGAGAAGCCCGCGAGCGTCCAGGTCTTCGATCAGTGCCGAAAACCCCAGGTCCGCCGGAGGTAGCAGGTCGTTCTTGAGTCGCGAGAAATTGTTCTCGTGGCTGTCCCAGTTTTCAAGTTGCCCGTTGTACACCTTGTCGTTGACATTGACGAAGCGCACCCCGGCCTCGACCAACCGGCGGGCGAGGATCAGACTCTGGCCCAGTTTGTTGCGACCATAACGATCGCGCATCGAAGGAGCTTCTTGCGACAGATCAAAAGCGCGTCGGACCGCCGGCGAGCGTAATAGCTCGAACGCTTTCTCCTGATAGACGGTCATGGCTCTCCGGCCGGCAACGCGCTCCGCGCGGATCGCCCGTCCATCAATCTGGGCTAAAAGCTGTTGCCGATTCTCCAGACGAGGAAGTGAGAGATCTGCCTGCACTTCCAGCTCCCCCACGCGGAAGTCGGGGTCGTTGGGATCCCGATTTACTTGAAAGGGATTGTAAGCGGCACCCAGGAAACCGCCGGTCTGACCCGGCAAGGTCACGACATTGTGCATGACATGAGGCAAAGCCACATGGGCCGGCACTTCGGGATGACCGCGAGATAGAAAGTTCAGTGCCGCTCCGTAGCAGGGAAAGCTATTCCCATCGTCCGCCAGAAGCTCGAGATCCCCTTTCAGCGGCGTGCGTCCGCACAGGGCCTCGACAGCCGCAGAATTGTGATTCCGCATGGGATGGTGCATGCTGCGAATAAGTGCCAGCTTTCCCATGAGTTGTGCGCAGCGCGGCAGGTGTTCACAGACGCGGATTCCGGGAATCTTGGTCCCGATACTTTGAAACTGGCCGCGGATTTCCGCAGGAGCGCCTGGCTTCATGTCCCAGGTATCGAGATGGCTCGGACCGCCGTAGTAGTAGAGGAGAATGCACGACTTCAACCGGGGAAGGGCTCCCATCGATGCTGGCTTGTTGGCTGCTGCCGTTGCTTCGGCTTCCAGGACTCTGGCTAGATTAAGACCCAGGAACCCCAGGCCGCCAATCCGCAGCAATTGACGACGATCGATAAAGAACCGTGCCAATGCAGCGTGCTCGCGTCCGTGGGTCATTGGCGTATTCTCCGGTCGGGGCGTCGGTAGGTGGGAAAACTCAAAGGCGCGATTAACTGCGAGGGAAAAAGCGGCGAGGCACCGGCAGTCGGCGGGTCGCTTGGGCCGGGAAATGATTGTAACAAAGTAGCCCAGCGTGCGAAGCTCTACTTCGTGAGATTGCGTAGCGGCGCGTTTTCACGAAGCCATCCCTAGCTCATTTGCATGCCTTCAAAAACGCCACCAGGTCAGCCAACTCACCCGGAGTCATTTGTTGATCGAGGCCGGCTGGCATCACCGAGACTTTGCTTGGCTGCATATCTTCGATGTTGTCCCTCGGGATGTGGACCTCTTGATTGGCCCCGAGCACCAGCACGATTTCCTCCGGCGCATCTTTGCGAACAAGGCCATTGAAGAATTTGCCGTCCTTCGTCCCGATGACGACGGGTTCGTAACTGCGCACAAAGCTGGCGCTGGGAAAAATGATCGACTCAAGAAGATCGCGCTCGGAGCGAATGCTGCCAATGCGCGTCAGATCGGGTCCGACGTTGCCGCCCATGTAGCCGACCTGGTGACAGGAAGCGCAGGCTGCTTTGGCGCTGTTGAAAATTAGCTGCCCACGGCGAATGTCACCATGCTGCATGCCTGCGAGAAGCTGCTCCAGGCGAACCTTCTGCTTGAATGAATCAGCATCGAGCACGGCGTAGAGCCCGTCGGCTTGCCGTTGAATCGCAGAACTGAACTTAGCAAGGCGCGGTTTCAAAGTCTCTACTCGCAAAGCGGACCGCCCAGGCGAGGCCTGTAGCGCGGCCAACAGGGCTTGGCCGACGCGTTCATCCATGGATTGGGCGAATGCATCGAGGACGCGATCCATCTCCATTGGTCCGATAGTCCGCAGGGAGTCAGTCAGCGCCAGCAACTGGTCGGACGTCAACCGTGCTCGCGAGAGGACATCGGCTGCCAGGCCGCGCATTGCGACAGGTTGCTCACGGTCGAGATTCGTGCGGGCCAATGCGAACAGCGGCGCTGACAGCTCGCCAGGCCCACCGGGAACAGCGGCAAGCGCGCCCAGGCTCACAGCCGCTGGCGTGGAAGATTTGCTCGCTATTCTGACAAGCACTGCGGTGAGCTCCTGGGAAGGTTTCTTCGCAGCGGGGAGCGCACGAGCCGTCAAGACAGCCTCTGCAAGCAATTCGCCCTGTTCCTGCGAAAGGAGACGGACCAGCTCGTTCTGCCAGCTGCTGGGAATTTCCTTCAGGCCCGATTGGGAAATGACATGCAACAGCATTCGCCGGGCCTCTGGGCTCGACTTCTTATCTCGAAGATGCTCCGCCACCAGAAGTTGAATCGCTGGCGAGCGCGCGAAATGGGCCAGTTGTTTCATCAGCTCCTCACGGTCGTGAGCGCTCAACGCAGTGGTGCCAAGCCGATCGCGCAAGAAGCCCGCAAGCTCTTGGCCCCATTCGAGGTGCCGGCCGACAATCCACGAAGCTGTCTCTCTCATCGCTGGGTCCAGCGCGGCGAGCTCAGGTGTTACCGCCGATGGATCTAGCTTCCCACCGCTCATTTGATCCAGAGCCATCAGAGCGGCTCGACGCGTACGCAGGATGTTGCTCTTGAGCCCAGCCACCGTTGCCTCGCGATCTGCAATCTCAATGAGCGCATACGTGAGAGAGTGTTCCAGCACGCGATCGCCCGGTCCCACCAGGCACTCCAGGAGCACAGGAACGGCCGCTTTGTTACCGAGCCTTCCGAGCGCCTCTGCTGCGGCCCGCTGGTTCTGCCGCGATGCGCCCTGGACGAGTCTCAACAATTCCGAAAAAGCGTCGCGATCACGCCAAACGCTGACGGAGTGGATGGCAGCCTGCCGGACAATTTCATCCGGATGCGACAAAGCCTGCCGCACGGCTGACCGAGCGTCAGGCTGGTCGATTCTGGTCAATGTCCAAACGGCGCTGCAGCGTGCGTCGATCGATTTGCCCGTGCGCAGGATCTCCACAACGTCTGGTATGACCTGGGCGCCCCGGGTCGCCAGGGCCTGTATGGCTCGACGGCGCACGGCAGGGCGCGCATCGTCTAGCAGCCGCGCGAGTTCACCAGAGTTCATTTCTGACCACGCCAGCTTCCTGCCGCGCGGATCGGCAATCTTCGGCGCCCCTTTACGGCGAATGCGATAGATCGCGCCAAGAACGTCAGGCTTATGAAGCTGGGAGGTGGGGCAGCAGAGCTTGTACCAGCCGCCGGTATCGATCACCAGCAGGCTGCCGTCGGCGTCCTCGAGCACATCGGTGGGGTGAAAATCGAGATTGCTCGAAACCAGGAAGTCTACGTCGCGCGCTTGAAATGTGGCCCCCACCGGCTGCAGTACATGCCGCGTGACCTTGTGCATGTTGAATAGCGCCGCAAACAGGTTGCCCTGATACTCGTAACCAAACACGTACGACTCGTAACGTACCAGGCCGGCAGGCGCGGCTGGCCCCAGGTGAGTTAGCACCGGCATGAGTGACGGGCCTGTCCAGGGGTGATCGTCGAGCACGTCGTTGACCTTGCCGTAGACGCCCCCGTAGACGGCATGAATCAGTCCATCGCGCCGGCCCCCGCCCGGTCGTTGCAGGAATGTGGTAGTGAAAATACGCTCGCCGCCTGGGGTAAACACGACCTCCACGGGATTGTCCATCCCGCCGGTCATGACCGGTTCGATTCCTGAGCCGTCAGGCCGGCAGCGAAAGATATGAGCGGCACGAGTAACCAAGGGAGGCCGGCCGGGACGATCATAAGTCTGCTTGGCAAACGCCCCCTTGCACCAGTAGATCCAGCCGTCCGGGCCAAGGTACGGACCGTGGAGATCATTGGCACAGCCCGTCAGCGTCTTGCCCTGGAACCACTCGCTCCGTTGGTCGGCGACGCCGTCTCCGGTGGTATCCGTAAGCTTCCAGATGCTAGGCGGTGCCGCCACGTAGACGGAGCCGGCGTACCACATCACGCCTTCCGGAAACATCATCTTGTCCGCGAAGACGGTGCGCCTGTCGAAGGCACCATTGCCCTTGGTATCCTCGAGACGCAAAATTCGATGCGGCTTATTAGCCAGTTGCTGCTGCACCTTGTCGTTGGAGCCGGAAGAGTCGGCAACGTAGAGCCGGCCCTGCTCATCGAAATCGGCAACAATGGGGCGATCAACGAGCGGCGGGGCCGCGACGACCTCGATCTCGAAACCTACCGGCAACGTGAACGTGTGGCCGTTCAGCTGCACCTGTGTAGTCGCGGGACCAGGCTGGTCAGCGAACAGCAGAGGAATACCGAGAGCCGAGCTCAATACAACGAAGATTGCGAGGTGTCTCATGAGTATCCCACCCAGACTCAAGCGATAGGAGGCGTTTCCTTGCACACGCTCAGGTTCGCCCTGGCCGACATTCTACCAGCAGGTAGACGAATTGGCGAACTATACGCTGAAATCCCGATCGCACTCTTGTTGCGCGGTCGCGATCAGCTGGACGAGGGTCGTCAAGGATAGGGGGAAACGACGCCGCATGGGCTGCACATTCCTAGATGCGCGGCGATTGGGATGCGACCAGGGGCCGCAGAAGATAACAGGGGAGCTATTCCTTCAGCGCGTCCTCGGCTTCCGATTCCTCGCTGACGCTGAGCACCTTGGCCTGGCCACGATCATTGACTTCGACGCGGGCTGCCATCACGTTGGCCTTCTCGCCCAGCACTTCATGAGCCAAGGCCATGTAATCGTGGGCGCCGTTGCAGGTTGGAGCGTAAGAGAAAATGGATTGGCCGAAACTCGGGCATTCCGCCAACTTGATATTGCGACGGATTTGGGTCTTGAAAATCCGCGCCTTCGCCCACGGTGCCGTGGTGCCTCGACTCTTGTCGAGATAGCCCTGCAAATCGCGCACGACTTCCTGGGCCAGTTTCGTGCTCGATTCGTAAAGGCAGAGCATAATCCCGGTTACCTTGAGCGCCGGATTGATGCGCTTGGCGACCAGCGCTGTCGTCTCCAGCAATTTGCCCATGCCATGGAGTGCCAGGAAGTGCGGTTGAAGGGGGATGAAGACTTCGCTGGCAGCGGACAGGGCGTTCAGAGTCAGCACCCCCAGCGAAGGTGCACAGTCCATGAAGACGAAGTCGAACGCCCCCTCGTCTTGCAGCAACAGGTCGCGGAGAATCACCTCCCGCCCCACGACGCCGGCCAGTTCGACCTCGGCAGCCGCCAGATCGATATCCGAGCCTGCTATCCATAACCGTTCCGCGATCTTGCGCCGCACCTCCGCCAATGGCCGGGAGTGCACCAGAACGTCATACATGGAAGAGGATTTACCGTCCGGTTCGATGCCGAGATGTGTAGTGGCATGGGCCTGCGGATCGAGATCAAGCACACAAACGCGTTGGCCGCATTCGGCGAGGGCTGCGGCCAGATTCACCGCGGTAGTTGTCTTGCCAACGCCACCCTTTTGGTTGATAATCGCGATCCTTCGCATGGCAGATCCTCGTGCGTCATTCGTCAATTCTGAGGCAAGTTGCTCGACATTATAAGGCGATCACCCATCTGCGCATACCCCAAGCGCCCCTTCTCCAGCCAGCCCATGGCCTGGAACCAGGCAACAGCGTCCGCGAGAGATTGGGCAACCGGCCGCGGACTCAGACCCAGTTCATCGAGGCTCCGCCTGGCGTCAAAGTGCATGAGCCGTTGTGTCAGCTTCACTCCCGTCACCGTGGCTGCGGGCGACTGGTGAGTGAGAACATCCGCGATCAACTCGCTTGCATAGGCCGCGGCAATCGCTATTCCGTAAGGCACGCGCCGATAGGGCTCGGGGCGGCCGATCAGGCTCGCCAGGATACTAAAAATCTCACGGATCGACAGGTTTTCCGACCCGAGCAGGTAGCGCCGCCCGGGCCGCCCATGAGTCATGGCGAGGATCATCGCCTCCGCGATATCCCGCACGTCAATGAAGTTCAGCTTGGCGTCGAGATACTCGCGGCGCTTGCCCCGGCAAAAATCCAGAACCATCTGTGTAGGCGGCGAGCGGCCGCGGTCGCCGGGTCCCACCGGAAGGGTCGGATTGACGATTATGATGGGCGCGCCGGCGCGCGCTAGTTGAAAAGCGTGTCGCTCGGCGAGAAACTTGGACCGGCAATAGGGACCTACCGCGTCTCCCATCGCAACGCATTGGTCCTCAGCGATGGGATCGGTCTGGCGGGCGCGGGTCAGAATGCTTTCAGTGCTCGTGTGCAGAATCCGTCTCACGCCGGCAGCGAGAGCAGCTTCAAAGACGTTGACAGCTCCAAGGTAATTGACCTGTCGAAAGTGTCCACGCTGCTGCGTCCAGAGATTGGGATTGGCTGCCAGGTGATACACCTCGGTACAGCCCTCTACCGCGGCAGTCAGGGCATTGCGGTCGCGGATATCGGCGCGAACTAGTTCGATTCTCTGCAACGGCAAGTGATCGATGCATGCACCGAAACGTTCCAGCACGCGGACTTTTTCTCCACGCTCCACGAGCAGGCGGACGAGATGACTCCCAATAAAGCCCGCGCCACCCGTCACTAGGACTGTCCTTTTGGTATCAGGCATCGCATTCCATGCTTTGTACAGCGAGCGGCAGTTGGAGAAAACAAAAGCGGCGGAAAAGCGCCGCAGTCCAAAGAAATCACTATTTGGAGTGCGGCGCTTTTCCGCCGCTTTTGTTTTCCCGTCCTCGTACCGGTTTATACAGGTTCAATTCCGGCTTGCCTGTGATCAAGGTAAAGACTTCACGGACCTGCTCGAAGCCCGCTCGCATAAGGAAATTCGAATTCCGGCCGTAGCTCTTGGCTCCAAGAATGAAGAAGTTGGGTTCCGGATTTCGCAGAGCCTCCGCTCCCAGGGCAGGTACGCTGAGGCAGTCTGATGGAGAATGTTTGAGAAGTGCGAGGGCGAGGTTCCTGGGAGCGAGCGACGCATAACATTCTTGAACGTGAAGTTCGCGATGGAGGGTTGAGTCCGGCGTGTAGCCAACGTTGGCAATAATGCGATCTACATCCCAGGTGCGCGATTTGCCACCACACCGGGCGGTAACACGGAAACCCTTATCCGGGCCAGCGCTCTCAATGGTCTCCACAACGGATTGCTGGTGATATTCCACGTTGGCGTCAGTGCGCGTGGCAAGCGTGTTGGCTCGTACCGCCAGACGATCGCGCTCGCGAAGCGGATCCTCGGCGATCCGTTTGATCGGCTGGGTGCTGTTGCCGCGCACGAGCCAAATGACCCACGTCGCGGGATATTCCTCCGCCAGGCGCGCCAGGCTGCAGACGGTCGTGGCGGCAGAATAGCCCGAGCCTACAACCAAAACATACTTGCCGGCATAGGCAGCTCGGCGCTCATTCAGAACATCCTCGAGGCCATAAGCGATTTGCGGACCCGCGGGGAATTCGCCCATAGCCGCGCTACCGCCGTCTCCCATCCAGCGATGCTGCCCATAGGTGCCGGTGCAGTCCAGCACGAGATCAAATTCTTCGACGCGTTCGCGTTGTTTGTTCTCGCGCAGAAGCACGCGCAAGGGCTGCTGGCTACGGCGGATATCCCCGACGTAGTCTTCCTTGAGCATGCCGCGCCGGCCCATCTGGAGGATTTGGCAGTCCCCACGGATACACTCTCGCAGTTTCGTGCTCTTCGCCAGTGGCTCCAGGTAGGCAGCGAAGTGCTCCCTGCCTGTCAGGCATTCATTTTCGGGAGGGAAGGCGTGGTCCGCCTCATCTTGTTGGATGGCAGAGCGGCCGAGGGGAGTCGTATTCATTCCGAAGGGGGTAAACATTTTCGCGTGGCCCCAGCGCTGCAGATGCTCGCCGATCCGCCCACGCTCGAAGACCGTGACGGGATAATCAAGCGCACGTGCGTAGAGGGCAGCTTCCAGCCCGATGGGGCCAGCGCCGAGAATAGCGATACGTGGCGTACCCGGTTTGGCCATCGAAACCTCCTTGTCGAGGTCCGCCGGACGGGCGAATCGCACAACTGAGGTAGTTTCCCTTTGGCGAGCGGCAGGTGATAATCTCCCCTCTCCCCCGCTTCGGGGGAGAGGGGTCGGGGGTGAGGGGGACGAACGATCCCCGGCGAAGGCCCCTCACCCCCGACCCCTCTCCCCGGAGTACCGGGGCGAGGGGAGAACTACCGCTGCCGCTCGCCTTAATGCTCAGCCAAGAGCTTATGCAAATGCAAGTGATAGGGTCCTAGCTTGCCGCCGTAGTTTCCTGCGGAGATGCCCAGCACCCCCTGTCGACAGGCCGCGCGGACGCCTGCCCGCGTGGCTTCTTCGACCGCAGGCAAATCGAGCCCATCTATGACGATTTCATAGACAGCGTTCGCGCCTTCCGGCAAGGCTGATTCCACGAGACCCCGCAATGTCGGACAATAGGCGTCGTTCGTGCTCGCCCGGAGCTTCTTGTATTGGCTGCCGACCTTGCTGCCGCTGCGGACGATTCCGCCAGGGAACGGCAAGATCACACCAGGGATGAGCCGAATGGCAGCCACGGCAGCCTCTGCAGCCGCGAGGGCCGATGACTGGCTGTTCCCCACGATCAGGAAATTACCACCCGCAACGCCCTTGGTGGTCCCAAATACATCTTCACACGTGAACTCGCCATCCATGACCGGGATGCGCCAGTAGCGACGATCCTGGAGCTTCTTGCTGAACTGGAAGCCATCGCCGAAGAAACGAAGGTTGCCGCCCACCCGAATGCTTTTGTCTTTCACCGGAGGCAAACCGTTGTAACACGCGGTAGTGGGGCAGGTCAGCACGCATTGGCCGACGCGGTTCACGACGGCCTTTTGCAACGCATCCCGGCTGAAGGCGAACAGGAGAAGGCTTACTCCCGGCCGTCCGTCTGGAGTCTCCTCCGGTTTGAGCAGCCTTTCGATGCCGGCCTCTGCATCGCAGCCAATGACCGAGGCCGCGTAACCCGTAGCGGTCCTGCCCGCGATCTGCGCCCACTGCGACGTCTCCGCGGTGACCAGGAGTCGCGCGGCAGTCATGGGGAAAGCTTCGGCGAAAGTGTCTTCGATCGGAACGCCCGCAATCTTAAACAAGCGAATGACCCCATCCTACGGCAAAACGCCAAGCGGGGGACGCGGGCCTCTGAGTGTCCATTTCTACTCAGAAGGCAAACGTCCCCCGCTCGCCTGGTCACAATTCTATTGCCTATCTACTTTTGTGGCTCTCTTAGAATCACCACCATGGTTATCTCAGGTCTTTCTTCGGCGGTCCTGTCTTTATCGCCGTCCTTGTCTTTCTCCTTGGGTTTTTCCTTCACTGCGGGCTTTGGGGCTTCCTTCTTCTTGGCGAGGTACACCCTTACAATCTGATCGGGCTTCAAGCTATCGAAATCGGAAGTGTAACCCGGGAGCTTCGGATCTCCCTTCAGCTCATGCAATTCCTTCGATGTGTACCTTTTCGGCCTGCCCTTTTCGTCAAAGTCTGCCGGCAGTTGCAGAGACCGGACCTTCAGATCGTCAACCGCCTGGAGATCGATGTTCTTGTTGATTTGCCGGAAATTGTAGCCGCCTCCCCCCGCGGCTGCCAATTGCAGCATCTGCAATTGAAGTAATTGCCTCTGCATGGGATTGCGCTGCGTGACCATCTGCTGCTGAAGCTGCAGCAGGGCCAGGCTATTTCCCAGGTTGGCACCGTTCGGCACGGCAATCGGGATGGAGACCTGGACTGTGATGTATTTTTGCGCGCCCTCGACGCGAACCAATCGTCCCATGAAACCACTTGACGCGAGCAGCTTATCGGTCGCGGCCTTTTCCTTGGGATCGGGCTTCTTGGCGTCCTTGTCGCCGTCCGCCAAAGCAGTCGAAGCGGCGGAGATTGGTACCGCCAGCAGGCAGGCAAGAATCAACGTCTGTTTCATATGCTCACTCCCGGGAGCAGCGATGAAACCCTTCTATTTCTGGGGCTCGGAGTTGATGACGATCATCAGGGCCTTTAGTCGCGGCTGGTCGCTGGTCCCCTTCTTGTCTTTAGGCTTGGGGTTGGACGATGAGTCCGATTTAGCAAGGTAAATTTCCACCATCTGGTCGGGCTTGAGACTATCAAAATCAGCTGTGTAACCGGGAAGCGAGGGATCGGGGCCGCGCAGCTCTTTCTTCTCCTTCTCGGTGAGTCTTCGCACCTTGCCCTTATCATCGTAGTCGACCGGAAGTATGCGCGTGCGCACTTTCATGTCGTCTGGAGCCTCAATCTCAAGCTTTTGCACGTCATCCTTGTAGGTGACCAAATTCTGCTGATTCCTTGCGATGTCGTTGCTGATGTTTCTAATCTGGTTGGGATCACGCGTGGTAAGTAGCTGTCCCCGAAGATTGGCAAGGTTGGCAGCAGCCTGCAGGTTTTGCTGGGGAATTTTTTGGGTGACCTGCACGGTCAAATAACGTTGCGCGCCCTCAACCTGGATTAGTTTGGCTGGGAAGCGTGGCTTCGAAGTAATTGGTTTGGGCTTGGGTTCCTTCTTGTCCTTGGATGAGGACTTCGTGCTGGTGTCTTTGGAAGCCGGTACGTCTTGCTCGGCAAATGCTGAACTAAAGATCAGCAGCAGCGCAAGCAGCGCCTTCGCTCCGCCCCATCGAAAACAGCATCGCATAGCGTCAACCTTCATTGTCTTGATCCAGTAGCTGGGCAGCCTTCCCAGATTACTTTAGCCTGTCTGGCGCTGTGAGACAACGAAAAATGGCGCCGTGCGAGGCACCCAGGCTATTTTTGCAAGCTACTGTCCTGGCGTAAACGGAGCCATGGGAGTGAAGGCACTTTTATAATGAGTGCTTGGGTACGCGCTGGCAGGCGGCAAAGGGCTGGTCACTGGTGATTGCCGAGTAAAGAATGCGGGAAGCGAAATCTTGGGCATGAAGTTCAAAAGGCTGAAGCTGCTCTGCTGAGTGATCGGCACTGGGGCGATTAACAACTTGGAAACATCAATCGGAGTGAACTGGAGCTGTGCCGGGCTGTAACCACTGAACGCCGAGAGCGCTTGCGATTGAGCTCGCGCTTGCGAGCTAAGCCCGATTGCCAACATGCAGGCCCCAATCCAGCAAAGTTTGCGCACGATCCACCTCCCCTTTTGCCTGGGTTTCCGGTCCTGTAGCGGCGCTGCCGACCTAATGAGAGGAGAGGGAGAATAGCGTGAGGCAAATTCTTGTCAAGCCCAAATTGCATCGATTTCTTGGGGCACCCCAAGAATCCTACACAAGGGCCGTGCGCTCGTCGAATCCGAACATTCGATTGAAGTTCTGAACTGCCACGCCGCTAGCTCCGCGAACGAGATTATCTTCGCAAGCGAAGATAATCAGGCGGCCGCGCACGACGCGCACGGCCAGGTCGAGAAAGTTGGTGCCCGCGCAATCCCTGGTGGCGGGAATATTCGTGGCAATGCGGACGAATGGAGACTTGGTGTAATACGTGCGATAAAGATCGAGCAACTGGGATTCCGAGAAGGGGCGGCGCGGCACGGCGTAGATCGTCGTGAAAATCCCCCGATTCATTGGGATTAGGTGAGGCGTGAAGATGACCTCGACAGGTTCGCCGGCGACGTCGCTCAAGGTCTGTTCGATCTCCGGCGTGTGCCGGTGCTGGCCGATGTTGTAGGCGGTCACGCTTTCATTGCACTCGGGGAAGTGATACTCCAACTTGGGCGTTCGGCCCGCTCCGGAGATGCCGCTCTTGCTGTCGATGATAATGGATTGCAAGTCGATATGCTTTCCAGCGACCAGTGGCGCAAGGCCTAGGATGGCAGTTTGCGGATAACAGCCCGGGTTGGCGACCAATTGAGCCGTTGGGATTTCTTCGCCATAGATTTCCGGCAGACCATACACAGCCTGGGCCAGGTGGGCCAGGTCGTGATGGCTTTCGCCATACCACTGGGCGTAGACATTAGGATCGCGCAATCGGTAATCGGCACTCAGATCGACAACCCGAACCCCGCGCTCCAGGAGCGCTGGCAACGTGGCCATGCTCGCGCCATGAGGCAGACAGCCAAAGACACACTCGACCCCCCTCGCCACCACCCGGTCCGCATGGAATGGCTCACAGCGCAAGGAGATGCGGCTCGCCAGGCTGGGATGCAGCTCAGCCACGAGGGGAGTTTCCTCCTGGCGCGATGTGACGCAAACGATTTCCGCACTGGGGTGCCGGAGTAGAATCTTGATCAATTCGAGCGCCGTATATCCGGAACCGCCCAGGATGGCGACCTTGGTCATAAGCAAAGCCTGGCAATTTCGATTTTCGTGTGGCCTTTGAGCCCCCTCTTCTGGATTCTATACCAAAAGCAGAAAGACGGACGAGGTCGGACAGGAAGACACGGCGACTGGTCAGGAGGTTCTCGTGGGCTGGGAGATTCATTCGGCTTCTGAAGATATCAAACAGGCGCGTCTTTCCCCGGTTGCACTCCTGGAAGCCTGCCTCGAGCGCATCGATCGATTTGAACCGGAAGTGCGTGCCTGGGTATTCGTGGATCGCGAACGTGCACGAGGCGAAGCGGAAGTGGCCGGGAAGCTAATCCGTCAAGGCCAGTGGCGCGGACCTTTGCACGGTATTCCGCTCGGAATCAAGGACATCATAGATGTTTTCGATTGGCCTACCGCAGCCGGTTCACGGCTTTGGGCCCTGAGTATCGCTCGCCGTGATGCAACTGTCGTGGAGCGTCTGCGGCATGCAGGCGCTGTCATTCTTGGCAAGACGGTCACGACGCAGTACGCCAGCTTCGATCCATCCCCGACGCGGAACCCGTGGCATCAGGGGCGCACGCCGGGTGGATCGAGCAGCGGTTCGGCGGCCGCAGTAGCCTGCGGCATGTGCCTGGGCGCCCTGGGTTCGCAGACAGGGGGATCAATCACCCGGCCAGCCTCTTATTGCGGCGTGCCGAGTTGCAAGCCGACGATTCGCCGGGTGAGTACCGACGGCGTAGTACCATTGGCGCCTTCCATGGACCATGTTGGCCCGATGGCTGGCTGCATCCGCGACCTGGCGATCATCCTGCAAGCCATCGCCGGCCAGGACCCGCGAGATCTCACGTGCAGCAGCAGAAGCGTGCCGGATCTGGCGGCCCGGCTGCAGGAGCCGCTGCGCCCGCCGCGCCTGGGCCGACTGCGTGGCCCGTTCGAGGAGCTGGCCGATTCCTCCATGCGAGCCTTGGTTGACAAGGCGACTAGGCGCTTTCTGGACCGGGGGGCAACGGTGTGTGACGTTGCCCTACCCGGCGCATTCGCAGAAGTGTTGCCTCGCCACCGCAAGGTAATGGCCGTCGAGGCAGCAGCATTTCACGGCCCGCGCTTGCAACGCCATCCAGAAGACTACAAGCCGAAAATCCGTACCCTGCTCGAAGAGGGACTAGCATGCGACGGGCCAGAGTACGCGCGCTGCAAGGACCACCAGCGCCAATTATCCATCGCCATGACCGCCTGCTTCGAAGGCAGCGATGCCTTGCTGACCCCCGCCACCACCGAGCCAGCTCCGGATGCCCAGTCCACAGGCGATCCGGCCTTCAACTCGCCCTGGAGCTATACGGGCTTGCCTACGGTGTCGATTCCGGCGGGCTGGAGTGAGGACGGACTTCCCCTGTCGATCCAATTGATTGGCCGGCCCTGGTCCGAGGCAGACCTGCTGGCGGCCGCATGTTGGTGTGAAGAAGCGTTGGAATTCGAACACCGGGGACTGCCCGGCTGATTCACACCCTTTCCACGAACCGAGACCAGTTCCCGCGGAGGATCGACCATGAATGTAGTCAATCACCAGTTCCGACTGGCAGCACGACCGGTGGGCATGCCGAAACGTAGCGACTGGAGCTATACCGAGGAGCCGGTCCGCGAGCCCGGGGAGGGCGAAGTGCTGGTCAAGCTGCTCTACATCTCGCTTGATCCAGCGATGCGCGGCTGGATGAACGAGGGCAAGTCGTATATCGCGCCTGTCGGTATCGGCGAGGTGATGCGTGCCGGTGGAGCAGGGCGAGTGATCGCCTCCAAGAATCCTAAGTTCGCCGTGGGCGATTATGTTTACGGCGGCTTCGGTGTTCAGGAATACGCACTGTCCGACGGCAAAAGCCTTACGAAGGTAAACATAAAGCTCGCGCCGCTGCCGATTTACCTGGGGACCCTGGGGATGCCCGGCATGACTGCCTATTTCGGCCTGCTGGATATCGGGCAGCCAAAGCCCGGAGAGACGGTCGTGGTCTCCGGAGCGGCTGGCGCCGTTGGCCAGGTTGTGGGGCAGATTGCCAAGATCAAAGGCTGTCGCGTCATCGGCATCGCGGGAGGTTCGGAGAAATGTCGGTATGTCCTCAATGATCTCGGCCTCGACGCCGCCATCGATTACAAATCCGAAGATGTCAAGAAATCGCTCGCCAAGCATTGTCCGAAGGGCGTTGATGTCTATTTCGACAATGTCGGCGGCGACATCCTCGATGCAGTTCTCACGCAGCTTGCCCGTGGTGCGCGCATCGTCATCTGCGGAGCAATCTCGCAATATAACAACACCGGCCCGATTAAAGGCCCGTCGAACTATCTCTCTCTGCTTGTGAATCGCGCAAGCATGAAAGGCATGGTGGTGTTCGATTACGCCGACCGGTATGCGGAAGCGGCCCGCGAAATGGCGGGCTGGCTCTTGGCCGGCAAGCTCAAATCACGGGAAGACGTCGTGGAAGGTCTGGAAACTTTCCCGGAAACCTTGCTAAAGCTCTTCAAGGGCGAGAACACCGGAAAGCTCATGATCAAAGTCGCCGAGGGGTGAGACCAAGAGCACACTCCTGCACGAACCGGGCCGGCATGAAGCATTTAGCGCCGTGCGTACGGACCTTGCCAAGGCTGCCCTATTTCGACATGATGTTCCCCATCGTCCCAAGGTGATTCATCGAGAAAGAAAGAACTGATCATGGCCAAGTGTGAGAAGCGAAAGACGGCACGAAAGCGTAGACGTATCAAGGCCAAGTGGCTGCGGCATCTAAAGCCAAAGAGGAAGGACTGGTAGGTGCATCGTATCCCCGCGCTCGCCGGGGAGCGCCTGCGCATTCGCCACTACGGACTCCAAGAAGAGAACGAGCATGCGGGTCCTTTTGACAGGAGCCAGCGGCCAGCTCGGGTCTTATGTCTTGCGCGAGCTTCGCGACCAACAGATCGCTACGATCGCCTGGAGCCATACACAAACCGGTCGCCGCTTCGGTTTCCCGTTGCGGCCGGTCGACATCACTGACGCCGATGCTCTCGCGAACGCGTTTCACGAAGCACATCCAACTTTGGTGATCCACGCCGGAGCGATCAGTCAGGTCGCGCAATGCTTTCTGCATCCACAGAAGGCCCATCAAGTCAATGCGTGCGGCAGCGCCATGCTGGCAGAGCTTGCAGCGCACGCCGTAGTCCGGTTCCTGCAAGTTTCGACCGACCTAGTTTTCGACGGCGAACGAGGGAGCTACTGCGAACAGGAACCGCCCCACCCACTATCGATCTACGGCCAAACCAAGGTGGCGGCGGAACAGGCCGTGCTGTCGTGGCCAGCGCATGCAGTCGCACGCGTCAGCCTCCTTTTCGGGCCAAGCATCAGCTCGCGCCCGTCTTTCTTCGACACGCTCGCGACTGCTCTACGTGAGCGGCGCCCAAGCAAACTGTTCGAAGATGAATGGCGTAGCCCGCTAAGCTTTCTTACTGCGGCGCGGGGCTTGATCCGGGTCGCCTCCTCAGACCTTACCGGCCTGCTGCACATGGGTGGCCCAGAACGCATGACGCGACTGGAAATGGGCCGACGCCTGGCTGCTTTTCTCAACGCAGATCCAGGATTGCTGCTGGCCGCCCCCCGCAACAGTGACCCTGCCGCGGAACCTAGGCCGCGCGACACATCCTTGGATTCGTCGCGCTGGCGAGCGCTCTTTCCAAACCAAGAGTGGCCATCATGGGACGATGCGCTCGCCGCCATGACGGGCGATCGTTTCGAGTAAGACCGCATTTTGGCGATTCGCGATTCCACCAAGGATCCAATTTTGATGGCGATTCGAATTGCCTGCCTTGCCATTGAAGACTACGATTGAATGATTGCCCAGACCCGCACGATTCTAAGGGAGGGAACCACATGTTTACGCTCTGGGGTGCGAAGCAAGGCTTCTGCGATGGAATGACGCGGCGTAGCTTCTTGCGCATCGGCGCATTTGGCACTGGGCTGACGCTGGCCGAAATGCTGCGCTGCCGCGCCAGTGCCGCCACGGCTTCCCCATCCAACAAATCCGCCATCATGATCTACTTGCCGGGCGGGCCGTCGCACATGGATATGTACGACCTCAAGCCCGAAGCGCCTGTCGAGTTTCGCGGCGAGTTCAAACCCATTCCGACGAACGTGCCCGGCGTGCAAATCTGCGAGCACTTCCCGCTGCAAGCGCGCATGTGGGACAAACTGGCAGTCATCCGCTCGGTCACGCCTATCCGCGAAGAGCACTCCGACTCGGAAGTAACCACAGGCTATCCCGACGCGATCAATATCAACGAGCATCACCCATCGTTTGGCGCCGTTCTCTCCAAGATGCGTGGAAGCACTCACTCCGACATTCCGCCGTTTGTCAGCTTGCGCGGTATGACGTCCGGCACGGAGCCTGGATTCCTTGGAGTCGCTCACCGGCCTTTCACGCCAGACGGCGCAGGACTTGAAAACTTGCGCCTGGCCAACGGCGTCGACTCCGCGCGGCACGAGGAGCGGAAAACCATCCTGGCGAGCTTCGACGATGTCCGGCGCGACATCGATGCGTCGGGCACGATTCGCGGGATGGACGCATTTACGGTGCGCGCCTTTGACATGGTTGCCTCCGGGACTGTCCGCAAAGCTCTCGATTTGAATCGAGAGGCCCCACGCGTTCGGGACCGCTACCAGGGCATCGAGCAATTCCTCACTGCGCGGCGCTTGATTGAAGCAGGCGTCGGCTGTGTAACTCTTGCCATCGGCGGCTGGGATACGCACAGCAGCAATTTCAAGACCTTGCGCAGCCAATTGCCTCAGGTCGACCGCGGCATAGCCAATCTCATCGAGGATCTACATGACCGCGGCATGGATCAGGACGTGCTGACGATCATGTGGGGCGAGTTTGGCCGGACACCCAGAGTGAATGGCAACGACGGCGGCCGGGATCATTGGCCCGCAGTCATGTCAGCCCTGGTTGCCGGCGGCGGCCTGAAAACAGGACAAGCTATCGGGGCTAGCAGTGCGCGTGGCGAGTATCCCAAAGATCGGCCCTATCGGCCGGCGCAGGTTCTGAGTACCCTTTATCAGGCGATGGGTATCGACGCTTCAAAGACGTTCCCGAGCAACACGGGGCGTCCCATGTACATCCTCGACGATCGCGAACCAGTCGCCGAATTATTGTGATGGAACCGCGATCGCACTTGGGCGGCTTTGCGCAGTCTGTTTTGCGCAAAGCCGTCCATTTCTCATTGTTCCGCGGTACTCTTCATTTCGCCACATTTTTGATGAAGCGTTCCCCCGATCAAGGCGGCGCCTAACTTGAACCCGCCCTCGGCATTCCACTCGAAGATTACCAGGTCAGCAGGGTAGCCGGGCTCCAGCTTTCGAGCAGGCAGTCCCAGCAATTCTCTTGGGCGAGCCCCTGCCATATCTACTGCGTCGCCAAGCGTGACGCCCGCACATCGAACCATGTGCCCGATGCATTCGTCCGTGAAGGAAGACGACCCGGCAAGATAGCCGGATTCGGCGACAACGATCTTGCCCCCTGGCAGCACGAGCAGTTCCTGGTCCCATTCCTGATATCGGCCCGGCGGCAGCCCGGCCAGGCTGCTGGCGTCGCAAGTGATAATTGTTCGAGCCGGCGTTTTTACGCGCACGATGCAGCGGATTACGGCAGGCGGAAGATGATGGCCGTCTGGGATAATGCTAGCCCAGAGCTCGTCAGCAGCCAATTGCTCCCAAATGTAGTTGTCGTGCCTGGGCAGAAGAGCGTGCGAGCCGTTGCCCAGATGCGTGCTCAAACGCGCACCCGAGGCGATCGCTTCGCGAATGCGCGCGCCAGTAGCGGCCGTATGACCGATCGCAACAACGATGCCGGCGTCCACGAGGCGCTCGATGAACGGGAGCGCCCCTTCGAGCTCGGGTGCCAACGTGACCAGGCCAATTCTTCCACCCGCGGCGTCTTGCAACCGGCGGAACTCGTCCCAATCGGGGGGGTGGACATGTTGGCGGGCATGAGCCCCTCGCGGTCCATCTTCCGCAGAAATGTACGGCCCTTCCAGGTGAAAGACGGGCATGGCGCCGGCAATTTCGGCGTCGCTTTCACACGCATGCCGTCCCACGCCAAACGAATGCAACAGCGCCGGGATGGCGTTGGTTACAAACGTTGGACAGAATCCCGCGATGCCATGCTGGCGACCGGTCCTCACTATCCTGCGAATCTGGTCCTCTGTCAAACCGGCGGAACTAAAGCTCAACCCTCCACATCCATTGATCTGGAGATCAAAAAACGCAGGTGCAACCCATCCCGCCCGCAAATCTGCGGGAGACTCGGTCGGAGCTTCGACCGAGCGAATCAATCCATTCTCGCAAGTAAGCTGGACTAAAGCGCCGGTGGCGTAGTGGCGGGCCGCAATTCTCATGACCGGCAGGTCCCCTAAACGACTGATCAGCAGCCATTCGCAATGTGTCATCAGTATAGTGTCCGGCAACAAGCCGGATAACCGTGGTCACAATTCCTTGCATCGGCAAGCGCGGCGGTGCCAGTCCCGCGAAAGGGCATCTTGCTGCTACAATACCGCGATGGATTTGGACCGCGCCTTATTTCAGTTGTCGCAGGATCCGAGCCCTCCGCTCGATATAGCGGAATTGGCACTTCGGCTCGCTTGCGACGAATACCCTGACCTGGACGTGGAGGCGTATCTCAGCGAGCTGGCTGGCATCGCTCATGAAGCGGGTGCGTATATCCGAGGCAGCCTCAGGACTCGGGCGAACGGACTCTGCCGCTACCTTTTTCATGAGATGGGTTTTCACGGCAATGTTCAGGAGTATCACGACCCGCTCAACAGCTACTTCAACCAGGTGCTCGACAGGCGCACGGGAATCCCGATCTCGTTGGCACTCGTGGCAATGGCTGTGGGCCGCCGAGCCGGACTAAAGGTCGAGGGCGTGGGCCTACCGGGACACTTCGTCGCCAAAATCTGTGCCGCCGGGCAAGAGATCATCGTCGACCCTTTTCACGGCGGCCGACAATTAACGCTCACGGATTGCGAAAATCTGGTACACCAGGTAACGGGCATGTCGTTCACTGCGACGGCCGAGAACTTGGCACCGGCCCCACTAAACGCAATCGTTATCCGCATGCTTACCAATCTGAAAGCAATTTATCTGCGCCGGAAGGATTTCGTGCGGGCAGCAAGGGTAATCAGACGGTTGCGCCAGATTACTCCCCAAGACATGGAGCAGCGGCGCGACCTGGGACTCTGCTTGCTGCAGTCTGGGCAGCCCGGACAGGCCATCGATCATCTTCGGGCATACTTGGAGGCTGCCTCGGATAACCCAGATGAAGAGAGCACTCAACAGTGGCTCAACCAGGCACTTAAAGACGTTGGGACCTGGAACTGAGCAGCTTTCAGGGGTTTCATTGCCCTTTGCCGTTCTGAATTACTTTGTCCGCCAATGCATCTTCGTGGTACAGGTCTCCCAGTGCACGGCGGATTCGAGCCGCCTCGGCTGGGTCTTTTGCTTTCTTCGCCTGGTCCAGCACCGCAGCAATAGCTTTTCCCTGACGTTCCGAAAACGGCACATTGGCGTCCATTCCTGCCAGGCCTTCCTCCGACAGGTGGACCCAGCGCTGCTCCGAGTCGATTCCCTTGAAGGCGATGGTGACGTTTTCCCAGATGCGTCGGGCGGCACCTGGGTCTCCCTCCTGGCAAAGCCTCAGCCCGCGTCGATAGAAACGCTCGGCTTCACCAGTGGTGCTAGCTGATTTGATGCCGGCCAGGGCGTGGCGCAGAGTGGAATGGTCGTCGATCTGCTGACGAAACTGGGCGACCTCGTCATGGAACGCGTGGTTGGGGTAATTGCGATTTAATGGTTCCAGATAGTCGTGCCACGCCTTGTCCCAGTCGTGTGGTTCTGAGGACGCCATCAGTCCTGAGCCTTGCTCAAACAAATACTCTGGAGTCCCGAGCCGGTTCGGCCAGAGCCGCCACACGATCAGGCCAACGCAAATCACCAGCAGCGTCACAAGCACCCAGGGCCGATTGAACCACTGACTCCAGGCGCTGCCGCGGTTCTGTTCCGCAAGCTCGCGCTGGATCAGGCGACTCATCAGTGTGGGCACGCCTGGGTTGCTGTCGGCGGGGTCGGGGCCCGCCTCGGCGCGAGTGTCCGCCACCGTTTGGTCCATGGGCTGCTCGACCACAGTGTGCCGCGCCTTTCTCTCGAGTTTGCGCCGCAAACGATCGAGGTCCCGATGCAAAACCATGCCGTCTGCCGGTCGTTGAGTGGGATCCTTCGCCAGCAACTGACAGACGATCTCGTCCAACTCGTGGGGGATGTCAGGCACCACTTTCTTTGGCGGATCAAACTGTGCGTACAGGTGCTTGTGCAGAATTTCCGCACTGCTCTGCCCTTCAAAAGGAGGCCGGCCCGTAAGCAGCGTATAAAGGACTACGCCAAGGGAATAGAGATCGCTGCGCTTCGTAGCCTGTTTGCCCGACGCCTGCTCCGGGGAGAGGAATTCGGCGGTGCCGACCACTCCGCCCGTACTCGTCAAGTGGCGAGCAGCAAAAACCTTGGCGATGCCGAAATCAGTGAGCTTGACAGTACCCCAGTCGGTTCGCAGGAGGTTAGGAGGTTTAATATCACGATGAATGATGCCACGATCGTGCGCATGTTTGAGCGCGGGGCAGAGCTGGAGCGCTGCATCGAGAACCTCTTTCCAGGGCAGCCTACCCTTCTCATGCAGGAGCTGCTCGAAATTCTCCCCTTCCAGGTACTCCATTACATAGTAGTGGACCCCGTTCTGCGAGCCTGATTCGTAGAAATGGACGATGTTGGGATGATCCAGGTCGCGGAGCACCTCAATCTCGCGCTCAAATCGCTGTAAGAAGCCTGGCTCTTGGGCCAGGTCAGCCGCCAGAACCTTGATCGCCGCCGGCTTGCCGCTCGGATCTTCACGTGCCAGATAGACCCGCCCCATCCCACCGCGGCCAACTTCTTTTTCGATGACCCAATTACCCAGGCGAGCGCCGATCATGAGTTTCAATCCCCGCGACTTGCCACGCAATGCTCTCAACTCTGAGAGAGAGATGACGAACATCACTCAGGATATCCCATCACGCTGGTCATTCCTATAGAATGCGGGTGTTACTACACATCCGCACTGCCCTAGGTCGGAGCAAAGCCAGGTCGCATGCGCACGCCAACATCATCAACACCGGATGCGATCGCTCGCTCTGGAACTGCCCTCCTGCTCATCGCTCACGGTAGCCGACAGGAGATGGCGAATGCCGACCTGCACCATCTGGTCGATCAACTCAACGAACGCGCTGCGTACTGCTGCGTCGTAGCTTCTTTCCTGGAACTGGCCGAGCCCAGTATTCTCAAGGGGGGCGCACGCTGTGTTGAACGCGGGGCAGAGCGGGTCATTCTGCTTCCCTATTTCCTTTCGGCCGGCGTCCACGTGCAGCGCGATTTGACGAAAGCCTGCCAGGATCTCCGCGATCTGTATCCAAAGGTGCATTTCTGTCCGGCCGAGCCGCTTGGTCGTCACCCATTGCTTGTCGAAGTTGTGCTCGATCGTGCTCGTGCGGCCGAGAATCCAGATTCGGTAAGCTCTCCCGGATGAATGCTGATCCGCGTCAAAGTTCCGCCTGATGCAGCCGACAGGTGCGCCATAAGTGCGCCGAAAGTACGCCGTTCCAGAGGCCAAGGATTTTCAGGCGGCCTGCAGCTCCACCAAGGCTATTAGCCCGAAGCGTGAGCGAGGCATTTTCCCGACCCTTGCAAGTCATCGCCATTTCTAAGGCTTCGAATCCGCACATCAAACCACCGCAACGGACCGTGGCCACGGATCACCAGTCGACCGCGCAGATCATGACTGCCGGCGTCCGAGGACCCAATTGTAGAACCAGCCAGGCGCAAGAGAAACCGCAGTCGAGGAAATTTGTGCCCTCCGCTCCGCCCACTCGGCTGGATAAACGCCGATGATGGAAATGGCGTCTAGAAAAATGGAGATGTGCTTCCTCGGCACCTGAAGCAGAAACGGTCCGCATCTTCTTCGTCTATCGATGTTTGGAATTTCACATTCTCGCCTGACAGCACCGCGCACGCATTTATCGACAGGTGAAACCGCCCTGATCGCCAGAACTCGCGCGGCCGTCACACAAGCTTTAGCTTGTGCCACATTCCCCCTGCCGCGCAGCTTCACAGTATCTGCTCCGTTCGATTTTGGCACAAGCTAAAGCTTGTGCTACAAACTTGCAACCCAGAGCGAAGCCGCATAGTGAGTCTTCCGGCTCGTGTCAGCCGCGGAAGAATGGCATAATGACACGATGATCGAGCGACGAGCAAACGGAGCCGTTGCACCTCGCCGGTTCCAGCTCACGTCGTCAACATCGTGGGCAATCCGACGGCCGCTCGTTTCGGCGCACAGCCTGGCGGCCTAGGTTTGCCTGACCAACGGGCTGTGGAAGCTGTACGGCTACGTGAAGAACGTCAACAAGGTGACGGCGCTGACCAGCATGAGCATCAGCGCGCCGGTGCTGGGCGCATCGCCCACGGTCAGCGATAAGCCGCCGCGCCACATCGGCGTCGGCTTCAGCTGCGACTTCTGAACGGAGACCTCATGAGCGATCACCCAACACCACTGGGCGGCACGTGCAGCGCCCGCTTCGACCGCCTGCGCGAGTTGTTCGCAGCCAAGCTCGAGTCGGGTGAAGACCTCGGCGCCTCGCTCGCCGTCAACATCGACGGCGAGATGGTGGTCGACCTGTGGGGCGGCTGGACCGACGAGGCCCGCACCGTGCCGTGGACCGAGAACACGATCACCTGCGTATTTTCCACCACCAAGACGATGACCGCGCTCGCCGCGCTCGTGCTGGTCGACCGCGGCGAACTCGACCTCGACGCGAACGTCGCGGCGTACTGGCCCGAGTTCGCGGCCCGGGGCAAGGCGGGGATCAAGGTTCGCCAGGTGCTGTCGCACACCTCGGGCGTCTCGGGCTGGGACCAGCCGGTCACCCTCGACGACTTGTACGACTGGGACAAGTCGACCGCCATGCTGGCAGCGCAGGCGCCTTGGTGGGGGCCCGGGGCGGGCTCGGGCTACCACGCGCTGACCTACGGCCACCTGATCGGCGAAGTGATACGGCGCATCACCGGCCAGCGCCTGGGCGAGTTCTTTGCGGCGCACATTGCGGGGCCGCTGGGCGCCGACTTCCACATCGGCCTGCCGCCCTCGGAGTTCCAGCGCGTCGCCAACGTGGTGCCGCCGCCGGCAATGCCGACGACGCCGATACCCCTGACCCAGCTCGACCCCAACTGCCCGATGTTCAAGACCTTCACTGGTCCGACCATGCGGGCGGACTGCAGATGGAGCCGGACCGAGCGCTGGCGGCGCGCCGACATCGGCGCGGGGAACGGCCACGGCAATGCCCGCTCGGTGGCGCGCATCCAGTCGGCGCTGGACTGCGGCGGCGCAGTCGATGACGTCCGGCTGCTCTCGCCTAAGACGATCAACCGCATCCTCGAAGTGCAGAGCAACACGGTCGACCACGTGCTGGGAATACCGCTCAAGATCGGCGTCGGTTATGGCCTGCCCTGGCCGCAGGTGCTGCCCTTCGTCCCTGAAGGCCGGCAGTGTTTCGGGACCGGCGCGGGCGGCTCGCTGGTGATCGCCGACGTGGATCGCCGCATGACCGTCGCCTACGTGATGAACAAGATGGTGCCGGTCCCGGTCGTCGGGCCCATCGCGGCGGCGCTGCTCGAGCGGGTGTACGACATCGTGAACCGCTAAGCCACGCGCTGTGTAGAGCGGCGTCCGAGGCCCCAATTGTAGATAGAGCAAGGCGCAAGAGAAACTGCAGCCGAGGAAATTTGTGCCCTCATCTTCACCCACCCGGCTGGATAAACGCCGACGATGGAAATGCCCTGTATAAAAAGGGAGATGTGATTGCTTGGCACCGCAAACAGAAACAGTCCGCGTCTCCTGGCCGGTTTTGAATCGCCCAATGACAGAATGGCAAGCGAAAAAAGAACTGACACCAATTATTTCTTCTGGGGTCGGCGTTTGCATGCTCCGAGAGGAAGAACAAGGGGAGTCGAATGGATAACCGGCGAATTCAACTGGCCTACAAAGGGAACAGATGCGCCTATTGCGGGATGTCCGTGTTGGAATCGCTTCGGCGATACGACACTTTTCACAGGATGTACCAGTTCAACCACGTCGATCCAGATAAAAAGAACCCTGATTACGACAATCTGATCCGTCGAAACATCTCGACCGAGCAACTGGACGAACTTGACAAGTGCGTGCTGCTATGCAACCAGTGTCACGGAATTCTGCACGGCCAGAACATCGTCACCACGATGACCATCAGGGTGGATGTCCGGGGCCAAACCGCTGAGCAAACTTTCAAGGGGCAGGTGATATTCGACAAGGTGGACAACAGGCTGGCGTTTTTCACGGATGACGAGTTGTTGATCCTTCCCTATTGGCTGATTCTTGGAGATGATTCGGCACGGCTGATTTTCGGGAAAGACCTGAAGGATGTCCTGATGAGTCAATGGGTGCCGCTGACAAGGGAACGAGGGCCACTTGTCGTTCTAAATGAAAAGCGTGAAGGGCTGTTCGGGGCGAGGCGACTCGATGACGAGCATGTCGAGATTGAGCATGATTGCAGGTTTTCCCTTTTACCGATGCAGGTTGATCCGCCAACGAAGGACCAGACCATCTGGTTCAGGAACGGTCTGGCCATCGTTCGGAAAGGGACCGAGGTTGCAATCCACAGTAGCGCCACCTGCAAAGGTGTACTGGCCTATGAAGCTCTTCGGAAGAGTGCTTGAGCCGTGCCCAAGGTGGGATTTCTTGTGCAGCTTGGCTAGTTTCCTTACAATTCAGGGGTTTTCTTTCAAATTGGGGCGTTTCCTCGCAAGTCAGGGTTTTCTTGCAACGCCGCCAGCCAGCGCATTCCGCTTTGAAATTAAAACGATGAAATGCAATGCTTTACGGCGTTCAGAGGGTAAAAAAGGGCAAAGCCCTTTCAGCACGTCTTCTGGTCCCTTTGAAATTACCAGCGGGCAGGGCTGGCCGCAAGCAGATTCTTGCAACTTCGATTTTCTTGCGGTAGCATTGTCCCAGCTGACTTACACTCCTTCACCCAAGAACGAAAACCGCTGAGACCGGGCAAGGCATCACGAGAAAGGACACTTGTCATGCGAACTGCTGTTTTGAGTCATCCCGCGATTTCGAAGCACGATTTAGAGACTTTTGTGTCCATCATGGAAATGCTTGGCGTTTTTCCGCAAATCGAGAAACGGCAACACGGCGAAAACGCCTTTACGGTTACAAAGTGCACGATCAGCTACGATTCACAAACTGATCTCATGACTCGGGAAGATCGAAAATCGTTCGACGAAGATGGACACTGGGGCAAGATCCAGAAAGAGTGGGAACGGGTCGGTTTTGCCCAGACGGCGTAACGGAAAGAGAAAGGGCCGGGTCGCCTCGGGGATTGCTCCCCGAAGCTCCCACAGATCCGGACGTGCCCAATTAAGGCATCCGGTTCGTCCCGTCATGGATTCACTTTCCCGCTTCGCTATCCGTGGGTGTGCTGTTGACCCGGAACCAGGGTACAGAGTCCCTGACGGGTTTCCCACCCCCGAGGCCACGACGAACACCTCCCTTCCCTCCACAGGGTCCCCGCGGTACAGGTTCCCCGGCTTCAACGGTACTACGAAGGTGTGCGACTTCCTGTGTCCCTCTCGCCGCGCTTCGTTGCCTTCGCTTGGCGATACCATGTGGTGCGTCTGTCGCTTCGCTCCCAGCAGCACAGAACGCTGGCCGCGGGCCTGGGGTTCATCTTCCGGTCCCCACTCCCGGAAGTTGCGCATGGAGACGACTCAGGATCTCCCAGGTTCCTGGAGAATCCTCGTGTGCCTACGCCCTGCTCTACGACCCCGGCAGGACCGACTCGCCAGGCCATACGACGTAGTCGGCGCGGCCCCCGCTACGTCCACGACGAGGGCTCCCGCGACAATTATTCTTTCGGGGCTCCATCACACGGCCTGGGCACTCGCTGTCTACGCTTCGTAGCCTGGGTCGCCCCAGGACCCTACGCAAGACTCGCTTCCCGCTGCTGGCCACTCTGCGGGACGGGATTGGTTACCCGCAGGATTCCGATGAAAGGTTTCCGAGTTGTTTCCTTACATCTCATCCCCCTTTCCCAAGCTTTGCCTAGCGCAAGGACGCATCTAATTAGTTATCGCCTATCGTTTGGGACAGGACAAATAGGACGGATCAAAGGGGTCGGGAGTCTATTCCGATCCGAGGGATCGGAATAAACTCCCGACGCCTTGTTTTTCAGGACACGATGTCCCGTGAGAAAAAGGGAGGAAAAAAGAGGATGAAGTTCGTTCTCCTACTTGGCAATACCGGAGCGGGACGGTCGATGAGTTGTTCATGACAACACTTCAACGGGAATATCTGGGAAGGAACTCGATCGTTTGTCGTTGGTAAGGAACAGCGTGCAGCCGTGTTCGACCGCGGCAGCCAGATGCAAGGAATCGAGCGGCTTAAATCCGTGCGTGGTTCGAATTCGCGCTGCTCTTTCACATACCGCCGCTACGATTGGCAAGACCCGGACGTCGTGGGATGTAAAGAAGGTGCGGAAGTCACTCTCAATTTGGAGATCCCCTGGCTTGAGCGGCCCGACCAGGCACTCCATTCGCACAATATCCGTCACTGCTAATTGCTCACCCGCGGCGAGCAAGGCCATGATACGCGCCTTCGCCTTCGGCCCCCAGGTCGGAGTTTGCTCGACAAAGTAGATCACTGGATTGGCGTCGAGAAATACCACTATTCCGCCTGCTCCGGAGATTGCTCGCCGGCAGACTGGCACCCCTCGTGCAGGCGTTCCACCGCATGCATCTCTTCATCCGCCTCTTCGCGCAGCTTGTTCATCTCGGCGTCGATCTCTTCCCTACTCCTGGGAACATGGCCACGGGCTTTTTGGTTCGCCCAGACGCGTTCCATCAGGACGCCGAGACGGACTAGATCGGGTTTCTCCGATTCGTGGCACGTGCGCACGGTGACGTGGACTCGCCCAGCGGGCAGGCCCACCTTTTCATCCAGGGCCAAGCTGCCGTCGGGTCGCACTGTTCCCAGCACCTCGATCATTTCTCGACTCACGGCGACCTCCGCAGGCGAAAGGACTTGATTGCCTAATTCTACTCGAAAAGAACTCAAGTGATAGTCGTAGTGGACACCCGGCGATGAAGTGAACGACTTCCTTCCTTTTCGCTCCCTGACTGCCAGAATCGCATGGTTGAAAAAGGTGTCAGAAACGAATGGCACACTGCCCGGCGCGGGAGACGGATCAAACGTGTCGAGAGCCTATTCCGATCCAAGGGATCTGAATAGGCACCCAACCCTTTATTGCTACAGAGTCAGAGTGCTCGCCAGTTCGTAAATCTCTTCGGCGTCCAAGACCTGGTCGTTGCTCTCGAACAAGCGCGCGATCGCGGCGCGGTGGATTTTCATTTTGGTATCGCCCACGCCGATAGCTCCGTAGCAAATAACGCCGTCGCGCTCGACGCCTTTATCCGTCACCTCCACTCCTGCAATGCCAAGCGGAGGCACCGCGTTCAGATCAATGGCAACGCGCAAGTTCGAGGCTTCCTTTCGGGTAGCGGCGGAGAGCAACTGGACGCCAGCGGCTCCCGTTGCCATAACCAACTCGCAATCTTGCAAAGACGCTGTCAACTGTTCCGTCGTCAACGCCTGCACCGGTACGAGGCGGCCCCCGGCGACCCTGCCCCGGATTTCCGCACATACGCTTGCTGCCCGGGCGAGATCCCGCGAACTGATCCGGACTTCGGCATCCTGCAAAGCCAGTAGCCGGGCTGCGCGCTGGCCGACCGGTCCAGTGCCTCCCAGCAGTAAACAGCGAACGCCCTGGAGCGGCAGGTGCCGGGCGGCGGCGCGGACCGCTGCCACGGCCGTCGTGTTCGCTCCGTTGGCGTCGAAAAGAATGGAAACACGCAGCCCAAATTGTGGAATCAAGCTTTTGCCGGCTTCTTGTAGCAAGCGCTCGCCCTTGGCGACGTTGGTGCCGCCGATGAACAGGGCAGTCCGCTTCAAATCCTTGGGCCTGCGTGTGAAGATCGCCCCGTGAACGATCGTGCGGACGTGCTCCGGCTCGACGCTGCCGTAGCTGAATACTTCATCTGCGCCGGAGTCGATCGCCACGATCCGGTCAAAAACGCTTGGCTGCGGATCGCTGTCGATCTGGATGAGGATCTTTCGTTTTTCCACGATAATTGTAGGCGAGCGAAAGGCCGTCCTCCGCTCGCCTTTCCATTCGCAAGGTTATTTGTAAAAGGGATGCTTCGCCGTGTCCCTGCGGGACAGCACCTCGTCGATCTTGGGTTCCCCGCGCATGGCACGCTGGATGGAAAGCTTGGTGGCGTCGTAGTTGTACTGGTAGATCTTGCTATCGTCCTTGGCGTCCCAGTGAATGAAGACGCCGCAGATAATGACGAGATTCTCCGCCTGATCCTTGGGAATCACGTTGGCCGCGACACTATCGGCCACAGCCTTGGCAACCGCCTTCTGAGCCGGGCCGAACATCTGGACTGCCTGCCTTGCTCCCTTGATAGTCACCTTCGTGATGAGCACTGTCGCCGGTTTGCAAACGAGGTTCGGCTCGAGCACGGCCAACAGGTTGGAATGGCCCTGCTTCTGATCCGCCAAGGCGTTGGCAAACGCCGTACCCACTGGGCCATCCTTGGATCCGATCAGCAGATCGATATGTGCCACCTCGTTCCCTTCGCCGCATAGTGCTTCGCCGACAAACATGGACATAGCAGTTTCTCCTTCGCGAAAGATTTTCGATGCCTTCCCGAGCATTGGCAAGGACTATAACAGCGCCGTGCCACTGACTAAAGTAAAAAGGTAAGGGGCAAAAGGCAAAGAACTCAGGTAAAGATGTTGCAGGGCTACCGACGTGGATATTGGCTGCCATTTTAACCGGCGGCGCACAAGAGGCAGATTTGCCCGCAGCGGACTCGATTCTCCGCGGCGGAATAGAAGATTTGCGCAGCCTGGGACCGCTGGGCCAATGCGGGAGCGGTGCATGACTAGCCTCGTTGCCACCAGCGAGCAAAGAGGGGCAATGATTCAGGAGATGCCTCCCGTTGCTTTTCTTGGTACTGCCGGTATAGTTGCCCTGTTTTGGCCCTAGGAGGATCCGGCCGAGGTTTGGCGTCGCTCGCACGACGCGCAGAAGGTCGGTTCGGCAGGACAAGGACGTCTATTATGCTGCAGGTGCACAGTTCGTTACCCATCGGGCAAGAAGCTGATCGACTCGATTTTGCCCGTGAGATCGTCCGTGGCGAAGCGGCCGCTCTCGAGCAAGTCGCCGACCGACTAACCGATTCCTTCCTTCAAGCGATCAATCTCGTCTATCAGTGCGCGGGCCGCGTCGCGGTCACCGGCACTGGGAAATCGGCCGACGTCGGTCAAAAGATCGCCGGCACACTGAACTCAACCGGAACCAGAGCCTATGCACTCGACGCCACGCGAGCAATGCATGGCGACCTGGGAATGATCCATCCCAACGACGTTATCCTCGTACTATCTCACAGCGGAGAAAGCGAAGAGATCCTGCGTCTGCTTGGTCCTCTTCGTTCCCTGGCCTCAGCAATCATCGCTCTCACGAGCAACGGTCAGAGCACGCTAGCCCGCGAAGCCGACGTCGCGATCATCCTCGGTCCCATCGAGGAAGTGTGTCCCCTCGGTTTGGCACCCAGCACGAGTACGACCGCCATGATCGCCGTGGGCGATGCCCTAGCGTTCGTCCTCAGCCGGATGCGCGAATTCACGCGCGAGGATTTTGCTCGTTTCCATCCAGCCGGAAGCTTGGGGAGAAAGCTCATGAAGGTAGACGCCATCATGCGCCGCGGCGATGACCTGCGCATGGCCTCCGAGCAGGAATCCGTTCGCGAGGTCTTCGCCCGAGTGCAGCGGCGCGGCAGGCGCACAGGGGCCGTAATCTTGACAGATCCAGCCGGGCGTCTGACTGGACTCTTCACCGACAGCGATCTTGCACGCTTGTTCGAGCAGCGCCGCGACAGCGCCCTTGATCGTCCCATCAAGGAAGTCATGACCCCTAACCCGCACATGGTCCGGCAAGGCACGCGCGCGGTCGATGCCCTGGAGCTGTTGCGCCTCCACCGGATCAGCGAATTGCCCGTGGTCGATCCTGCCGACAAGCCGATGGGTCTGATCGACATCACGGACGTCATCGGGCTGCTACCCATGGAAGAATCGGACCGCTTGGGGCAGGTGGCCTGAGCCATTTTCGTATCTGCACTGGGGGTCGTGGAGAAGCTCATCGGTCACATATCCAGGCAAAACAGCGATGAGTACATCCTCTGTTCCTTTGCAACGCCGCTGCATGGCGATCGAGTTACTCATCGTGGACGTTGACGGCGTGCTGACACCAGGCGCAATCATTTATGCGGACAGCGGCGCGGAAGTGAAGCAGTTCCATGTCCGCGATGGTTCAGGCCTCAAGCTGTGGCAGCAGGCAGGCAAACAGGCGGCGATCATTACAGGCAGAAGCTCGCCCATTGTCGACCTCCGAGCCAGGGAACTTGGCATTGCTCCGGTGGTGCAAGGAGCCACGGACAAGTTGCAGGGCTTCCGCGAGGTCGTCAACCAGACCGGCCGTCATCCAGAGCAGATCTGCTACATCGGTGACGATCTACCCGATTTACCAGTCCTGCGAGCATGCGGACTGGCCGTCGCAGTCGCGGACGCCTGTCCGGAAGTGCTTGCAGAGGCGCACTACGTCGCGCGCGCTACCGGCGGCAATGGGGCGGTGCGGGAAGTGATCGAGGTTATCTTGCGCTGCCAGGACAGGTGGCAACCGATTGTGGAACGTTTTGGCGCAGCCAGACTGCCCGATCGTTGATTTTCGATTGCCGGGAGGTCAAAGACGGGAAAGACTTGGGCATGAGTCTTAAACCACAGAGAAAGAGGCCCTGAGCGTGTGGACCCCCAAACGCATATTGCTGCTGACACTCGGCTTTGGACTGTTTTCGGTTGCGTATCTCATTTACGCCCATTTCCTGGGCGGCATCGATGGACTGCCCCCGTTGCCGGACGATTTTCGGCCCATATTCATAGCGGACAACGAAGCCCCAGAGCCCCCACCGCTGCCTCAGAGCGAAACCAGCGCCGATCAAAAGCTGAGGCAGGCATTCGGCGACGATTGCAAGGAGCTCGGCTACAAAGTCAAGCTGGAGCTACAGAAGAAGGGCATGGTTCTCGCAGCGGGCGACTTCAAGATCCAACCAGACGGGAAGGTCCTGCTGGAACCGTTCAGCCTGGCGATATTCGGCAAACCCCGCGCAGACGGCAAGGACGTCGAGATTAACACCGTTCAGAGCCTGCACGCAATCCTCACTTTTGACAAACCCATCAGCAATATCACAGACATGAACAACCGCAAGATCGTGCGGGCGGAGCTGCGCGACGAGATTTACGTCATCAACAACCGGCGCACGCCTCAACGCGACGACGATCTCTCGCTTTTCACCCAGGGTCCCCTCTATTACCAAGAGTCTCTTCACCTGATTTGGACCGACAAGACCGTGCGTCTCATCGATCTGCAGAGCAAACCCAATCCCACGACGATCGACGGCACGCAAATGTACGTCTACCTCACGCCCGAGACAAAACCAGCCAAACCTGGGCAGCCGCTTCCGCAAAAGGCGGACAGGTCCGACTCTGCAAATGGGGTCGATCGCATCGAGCTGCGCCGCGACGTGAACATGAACCTCTGGGTGGACAAAAGCTCCGGCTTTCTGGCATCGGACAAAAAAGAGGATCCGCAAAAGCCCGCTGCCCAATCCAAGCCCAAGACAACCAAGGAGCCTGCCCAACCGGAAAAAGTAAAAGTCGTCATCTCAACACAGGGACCGTTCAGCTACGATTTGCACACGCATCACGCGACCTTTGACAAATCGAAGATTTCCGGCCCGCGCCAGAACGTGGTCACAGTCGATCGCATCAACGAAGCAGAAGGCAATATCGATCACCTGCAATGCGATCGACTGGAGCTGCAGTTTCGACCCAACAAAGAGCAAGGGCAGAAAGATCCAAAGGAGCAGCCCAATGCCGAGTCGGAAGGGCTCGACATCGAAAATGCGCGCGCTACCGGTCAGGAGGTTGTGCTGACTTCCGACGCGGAGGTCCTGGAAGCGCGTGGAGATGATTTTTTCTACGACAAAATCAAGAGCCTAAGCACCTTGCGCGGCACGCCCCGGATGTGGGCCCTGAAGGAAGGCAACGAGATCGAAGCGCCGGAGCTGCAGCTTCTCAATCTAAAGGGAAACCAGCAGGCGACGGCCTTGGGGACAGGCGTCATCCGCATGCTCGACAAGGCAACAGGCAAGCGCACGCTGGCCGCGCGCTGGGAACAGCGACTCGTCTATGCCAAGGACGGTGCGAACGACATGCTGACGCTGATCGGCAACGCCGCGTTTGTGGACACGGAACACCAGCAAGAACTTCGTGCCGATGTGCTCAAGGTCTGGCTGCAACCCGCCGACCCCGCCGATTCGTCCAGCAAAGATCAACAGGGGCGTAAGCCCCAGCATCTCGAAGCGACGGGCAATATCAAGTCGGTCGGACCGGACATGAACGTGCATAATGCGGAGCATCTGGTCGTCTGGTTCAAGGACGCGCCGCCCATCGCTCAAACTCAGGGAACTCCGTCGAGCAACGAGAGCCCATCTCAAACGCCGCCGGCGCAACCACCCTTGGGCCAGCCGCGCACTGGAGCGTCAACCAAGAAAGCGGATGGTAGCTCGCCGACAAAGGATGCTTCCTCGGCTCCAACAGAGCCGGCAAAGCCCAAGCAGCCAATCGATCTTACCGCACGTAGCATCGATGCGCATGTGCTGCGCTCGGGAGCCAAGAACGATCTGGACAAACTCTGGTGCCAGGGCCGAGTCCATGTCCACCAGGATCCGGCCACTCCAGAAGAGAAAGGAGTGGATATCCGCGGAGAGACCCTTGAACTGACCCACGAGGTCGATGGCAACATCCTGGCGGTCACCGGCGACCATGCCCAGGTGCAAATGGACAAGATCTTCATCCTGGGTCCGGAAGTGCACATCGATCAGACGTCGAACAAGGTGTGGGTGAATGGCATGGGCATCATGAAGATGCCGAGCAACGCAAACTTCGACGGCACCAAGAGCGCGCAAACTGCAGAGCTGACCGTCAACTGGGAAAAGAAAATGGATTTCGACGGCCTGAACGCTCAGTACTTCGGCAATATTCGTGCGGAGCAAAACGAAGGCCACCTGGCGTGCCAGAATATGCAGGTCGTACTGGATCACATGGTTTCTCTCCGCGAAGGAAACAAGAAAGCTGCGCCAGCCAAAGTGGAGAAACTGTTGTGCGATCGAGATGTGTGGGTCGAAGATGCCACCATGGTAGATGGGAAGATCAGCTCCTACAAACGCATGGACTGTCGTGAACTCGCGGTCGACAACGATCCGAATACCGAAGAGAGCCAGGCACAGGTGGCTGGGCCGGGGAAGGTACGCATATTTCAGTTGGGGCAAAAGGATAACGATTTGTCCCCTTCACCCAATCGGTCCGCGGCGCCGACTAAGGACCAGCGAGCGCCGACCCAGGGCCAGCGCAAGGGAGGGCCCCAACCCCAAGGCGGTCCCAAAAGCGACGAACAGCACAAGCTGACTCACGTGAGCTTTCAGTCAAGAATGACCGCCAACAACAAGCGCGGCATGGCCACGTTTTATGATCGGGTCATCGTCATCGATGTTCCAACTGAAGATCCCGATCTGAAGATTGATGAAGATCGCCCGCCCAAAGAAAGCATGTTTATCAGCTGTGAACGGCTGGAGGTCCTCAACCACAAACTTCCAGACGGCACCAGCAAGCGAGAAATGAGGGCCTACAACAAAGTAGTTATTGAGGAAGAGAAGTATTCCGGACGCGCAGACATCGTCAAGTACGATGAGAGCAAGCAACAGATAATCCTGGAAGGAGTGAAAGGAAACTTCGCGGAACTCTACAAGCAAGACGTGCGCGGACAAGAGGGCAGCCACATCATCGGCAAGAAAATCACCTACTACCGCGACACCGGACTCTATAAAGTCGACGACGCTCAGTCGCTCTCAAACACGAGGTGAAAAACGCCTGCGCCAAGACCGTTCAGGGTTTCTCCTTCTCGTCGGCATCTTCCACTTTGCAAGGCTGCACGCGGACCGCAATGATAAGACGTTCGTCATTCATGGTTTGATAGCGTGTCATAATGGGAAAAAACTTGCCGCAGCAAGTGGTGTACACGACGTTTCCCTGATGCGGTGCCTTGACCGTGAGGCCAACACGGTTCTTCTCGTTGGGCCCATGGCGCACCAGGATCGTGGCCACTTCGTCATCGACCAGCTGAAACTTCTCCTTTTCGCCGATTTTGAGGGACTGGCGAGTAATCTTCTCCAAGCGAAACCCAGTCAAGCCCGGTTCGGCCTTCTGGACCTCCTTGGCAATGCACTCGAGTTGCTTATCGACCGATTTGTTTTTATCGGTCGCAAGAATAACCACGACCGTGACCTTTACCTGCGCGTCCTCCGCGCGGCCGGGCGACGCCATCCCAAGGAAAACGAAACCGGCAACCGCTGTGAGGTAGCTAGCTGCCAAACTCTTCGAGCTAATTCGTGCCATGGGAATAACCTGCAACGACGCGTTTAAAAGGACACTCGCTGGAACAATCCCGCTACTTTTACCGAGAGCGCCGCGGCCGCTTGTTGCGAGGCGCCACGATCATCGGGGGCGTCGAGTCAGCTCCCCCTTTTTGAAGCTCTGGAACCATGCCGTCCGTATCAGGCTGCACATTTTGCAGTTCGACATCACCCGGGGCAACAAACTCGATAGGCCCGTGCACGGGCGGTTCGCCGACTACCAGCGAGATCCGATCAGCGGCTTGCACGCTGACAATTTCCACGTCCTCGTCTGACGTCACGGCGAAGGGCTCCACAACCTTAGGCATATTGATCGACGGATACTTGTGCAAAAGGCTTGCGAGTACGAAGAGCAAGACAGCCGCAGCCACCGAGGCAACGCCCGCCAGATTCATGACGAATGGGCGCCGCCAGAGTGGCAGTTTTGGGGGACCAAAGAGATCACATTGAACCTGGTCGAGCACGCGCGACCATTGGGTCGGCTTTGGCTCAGGCGCACGCGTTGCCGCCCACAGCCTGGCAATCTCCCGGTGTGATTGCAAATCCCTGGCGGTTCGCGGATGCCGGGCCAACCAGCTTTCAATCGCGCGGCGGGCGGGCGGATCGAGATGCCCGTCAAGGTAGGCAGCCAACCGCTCCGGCGAGGGTATTCTGCCTGCGTCCTCTTCTTCTTTTCTCATAGCTTGATTCGTTCGGCCAAATATACTCGCAGTTTCTGGCGAGCATAATAAAGGCGGCTCATGACAGTACCAATAGAGATTCCAAGAACCTCCGCAACGTCCCTATAACTCAATTCCGCGTCGGCATGGAGCACGAATGTGTGGCGCTGGGCCTCGGGGAGCGTTGCCAGCGCCTCATCTAGTAGCCGACGGAGATCAGCACGTTCCAGACCGAGACCGGGGTCGTCTATGGCAAGCGGCTGAATTCGGTCCCTGTCGCCAGCCTGAGGCGCGTCGAGACTCTTCATCTCCCGCCGACTGCGTTGTCGACCAAGGTCCAGTGCGGCATTGCTGATTACCCGCAGGAGCCAGGTCTTGAATGTGCTGCGTCCCTGAAAGCCGTCTAGATGAGTTAGGGCCTTTACGAAGCCTTCTTGTACCGCGTCCAGCGCGTCTGCCTCATTCCCCAGTAACCGGTGGGCCACCCGGAATGCAAGCAACCGGTAGCGGCCAAACAACTCTTCCAGCGCCTCGCGTTCTCCGTTCCCTAAACGTGCGAGCAGGCATTCATCGCTTGGCGCTGGCAGACACGGTATGTGAACAACGGCCATAACGCAGCAGTGGCTCCCAAGGACAGACGGTGCGCGCAAGACGATTATTCAAGAACGATTGTATCGACTCAGGCAAGTGCCTGCACGACAAAATGAAATGCCTGCCATGCCCGACGAAAGGTTTGCATTACTCGCTGGCTAGCGGCAGGGGGCGTAGAGTGTCATTCCCTGGTAATCGCGTACAAATCCAATCGATTCCAGCAGCTTCCCGCCCTCGGTAAGCGTGACGGGTCGATCGTTCCAAGCCTCGACCGTTAGCTTGCGACGATTGGCGAGCCCCCGGTCCCCGGCCAGCACGCCAGGTAGAAGGGCCACCGCATCTGCAACATCGGCTGTTGACGTGCCGGGCAGGGTGCTTAACTTCCTCCCGTGCTGTTCGACCAGGAGCACGGGCCGACCGGCGCGCATGACCAGCCAATTCCCAAGACGTCTCAGGAACGGCTTTTGTTCGCCTTCAAGCGGCGGCATGTCAAACGGTGCGCCTGAACCAAAGAGATTTGCCGGATCCAAACTGTGCAGCAACACTCCGACGGCTGGGACAGGGGCTGCCAAACTGAGCTCCCGCAGCAGCATGGCTGCCTCGGGTAGAGCAAATTGCGCTCCAGAAAGCCCCTTAATGAAGTAGCCACGGCGAACCTCCCCGGTCAGTTCCATCTTGTTAAGCACTTCATATAGTACGCGCCAGGGTAGCATCCAGGGATCGAGCGTCGCCAGTTCCCGGGCCACGACGCCGTAGCGTCTCAGTAAAGCCCTTGCCAGGTAGACTGCCTGCTCTTCGACGCGAACGGGCCTTCCGGGCAAGAGAGACCATCGACCATCCGAGCGGTCGACGCCGCGTCGGGGAAAGGCGGCTGAGCCGACACGAGGAATATGGCCATTGCGCAATTTATCGACCGAAGTTCGCGCGACACCCTCCCCTTTCCTGATGACATCAAATCGATCGTTGGTCGCGATGCCGCTTCGCAGCAGCTTCCATAAAACTCCGCGCACCGTGCTGGGAGATTGCCTGGTCTCCTGAGCAAGGTCGGTGAGAAAGAGGGCCCCTCGTTGCCGCAAACAATCAAGAACACGCCTCGATTCCGCATCCTTCGACATAATGGATTCAGGTTCGTTTCGGGGTGCGAATGCAGCGGAGGCGCCGCGCTGCCAAAAGGCCAGGAGCTCCGCGCCTCTGTCCGTTTCGCTCTGGCAAGCCCAGATCCATTCACCTTCCGAGATGCATGCGTCAAGCCAGCCCGCCTGGTAGCCAATCAGGCGACTGGGAAGAACCGTTTTCTCCCACAGCTCGGCCGGCAGCGGTAGCCCCTCGAAACCTTGCAGGATTTCCGACAGTCCGTCAGGACCCTGCAAACGCGCGTGCGGATGCAGATGTTGCCAGCGTAGCACGAAGTCGAGGAACTGCTGGGGCGACAAGGTGACGGCATCGCCCCGCAGCAGCGCGAAGCTTCGCCGCCGCACTTGTTCCAGATTTGCCGACACGGACCAGTGCGTGGCGGCATTATCCCCTTCGGCCGGCACGACAACAAGAGTGCCGGCCCTCGCCCATTCTTCCAATTTCAGCTTGGCCCAGCTACCCTCAAAGGGGTAACGATCAAGCAAGTCGTCCAGGCCGACCAATGCGTGAGTCTGCAAGAAGCGGCCCAGAATCCGTTCGGCCGCCAACTCCGCTTGGTTTGGATCGCCGGCTTCCGTCCCGAACGCTTGCCGATACAATTGTTCCTCTTCCGTCAAGATCCACCGCTTTGGCTCCCGGCAAGCTGCCAACGTGATTTGCATGACCCGGCCGTCGTTCTCCAGTTCCTTGAGGAAGGCCCCCACTGGATCTTCAACTTCCGTTGGCGCGAGATCGCCGAGTCGGCGCAGCCACTCTGCAGCCTCGCTCACCGTGCGCGGCGGTTGCCCAAGCCCGCGCAAGCGCCGCTCGACCTGGTGAATCGCCCTGGGATCCAGAAGAGGGGAAGAACCATTCGGCGCGACCAATTGCTGCAAAAACTGCGAATCGATTGCAGCCGGGCCGTTGCCTTGTGCCTCAATGTCGTCGTACTGGTACATGTACGCGGCCGTGAAGGCAAAGAGCAATTCCGACGCAAAGGGGCATGCTCTTTCGGAACGTCGAGTGACCACCTTGACATTCCCCTGGCGCACGTCTTCCAGCAGCTCGCGGAGGCGAGTCAACTCAAGGTGATCGTGCAGGCATTCTCGAAACGTTTCGACCACGATGGGAAAGTCGGCTTGGCGGCGTGCGACTTGCAGCAAATCTCGACCGCGTATGCGCTGAAGCCATAGAGGAGCGCGTTTGCCCGGACGAGTGCGCGGCAGCAACAATGCCCGGGCCGCATTCTGCCGGAAACGCAGCGCGAAGAGAGCGCTCTCTGCCAATTCTTCCAGTACCAGCTCTTCAACGTTTTCAGGCGTCAGGCCTTGCAAAAGGTCGAGCAGCGGTTCATCCATGTCGGCGAGACGAATGAGAACTCCCTGATCGTGATGCACGCACTGCGGGACATAACCGAGTTGTCGGCGCAGCAGATTCTCCAGGGCCAGTCGGAGAGCGAAGTGGAAACGGCTTCCGAGGGGGCTCAGAATCGCGATTTGCCAGTCGCCAAGTTGATCCCGCGAGGCTTCAATGAGGACGGTTCGGTCGGTAGGGAGAGTGCCCACCACATCAACCTGTCGGCGCACGTAAGTCTGAAGATTGCGCGCCGCGGCGGCATCGAGAAAGAAATTACGCTGTAGCCACTCCTGACAATCCGGATCATGGACGCGAATTGCCAGTTCCCGCGAGAACTTTCCGATTGCCAGGCCAAGGTCAAAGCTCCGACCTGTCTTCTCGCCGCGCCAGAACGGAGCTTGCGCCGCTGAGCTGGAACTGGGACCCACGATGACCCGATCCGCTTCGATCCGTTCCAGGCGCCATGCAGTTGTGCCCAGCAAAAACGTGTCGCCCACGCGCCGCTCGTAGATGAACTCCTCGTCCAACTCCCCAACCCGCAAGCCGTCGCTGGTGTAGGCGGCATACTGACCGGTATCGGGAATGGCACCGCCATTGACCAGGGCAAGCTGCCTGCTGCCAGGCAGCGCCAGCAATCGATTGTGGATGCGATCCCAGCTCACGCGCGCCTGAAGTGCGGCCAAGGCTGCCCCGCTGCCTTGACCAAGCTGATAACGACCGCTCACCATCTCCAGCACAGCCTCGAAGACCTGTGGTGAAAGGTCTCGATAGGGATAAGCGCGCCGGACCAGCGTGAGCAAGTCGGTCACCTTGCAGTCATCCATGGCTGCCATGGCGACTACTTGCTGGGCCAGTACATCGAGACAATTGGCCGGAACGCGAATCTCCTCTACGCGGCCTGCGGCCATCTCTCGGGCCAACACTGCTTGCTCCAACAGGTCTGCTGGCGTCTTTGGAATCAAACGGCCCTTGCTCTGCTGACCTACCAGGTGACCTGCTCTGCCCACCCGCTGTAAACCGCGCGCCACGCTGCCGGGGGATTCCACCTGGCAAACCAGGTCCACTGCTCCCATGTCGATGCCTAGTTCGAGCGAGGCAGTCGCCACGACAGCCGGCAAGCGACCGTCTTTCAAAGATTGCTCCGTTTCGCGTCGTACTTCGAGCGCCACGCTGCCGTGATGGGCGCGTGCGACCTCGTCGACTTCATTCAAGCTTGCCGTGATCCGTTCGACGGTTCGCCGATTGTTTGCGAACACAATCGTGGAACGGTGTTGGCTCACCTCCCTAGCGAGCAGCCGATAGATCGACGGCCAAACCGACTTCTCGGGCTGCGGACCGAAATTCTCGACCGGACAGACGACGCGCAAATCGAGATTTTTGCGCTGGCCAGCATCGACAATCGTAACCGGCCGCGGAACGAGGCGGTTTTCCCTGGTAAACTCGCAACCGCCCAGGTAGCGGGCCACTTCCTCCAGGGGCCTCTGCGTGGCGGACAGCCCAATGCGCACGAAATCACGAGCATGGAGAGCCCCGAGACGCTCCAGCAACAAGGCGAGAAAGACGCCCCGTTTGTTGCCGCACAGAGCATGGATTTCATCGACGATGCAATGCGTGATATTCCGCAGAACGTCGCGGGCCTGTGAAGTCAGGAGCAGATGCAGCGATTCCGGGGTGGTGATGAGCAGATGAGGCGGCCGTCGCTGCAGACGACGGCGCTCGGCAGCGGGAGTATCACCTGTGCGCACGGCAACTTCGAGAGTAGGCAACGGCTGACCCATGCGCAGCGCAGTTTCCGCCACTTGGATCAATGGCACTTGCAGATTTCGGTGAATGTCGTTGTTGAGCGCCTTTAACGGCGAGATGTAGAGCACACCGACCCCGTTGGAATCGGGAGCCTGTCGCCACAGGCGATCGAGGCAGACCAGGAACGCGGCAAGGGTCTTACCCGAGCCGGTTGGGGCCTGAATGAGCGTGTGTTCGCCGGCCAGGATGGCAGGCCAGCCCTGCACCTGGGCTGGTGTCGGCTCGCCAAGCGTCTTTCGGAACCACTCCTGGACCGGCGGTAAGAACGGCCGCAAGGGATCGCGGGATTTCATGGCAGAACCTGAACTGTCAATTGCAGGGACAACTGCTCAGATCTCAGTTCGGGAAGCTTCTCCCCGCAGAAGGGCGCGACCAGCTGGTGTAAACATGCTGGCCAACGCAAAAGCGCTGTAGCATAGCAGCATGCCGTCCACCGGCAAGCGCGGGCCGCTCAGGGACTCCGCATGACTGAGGATGTACGGCAAGGGAATCCACATCAGCACGAGCGAAGAAGGCAATGTCTCGTGCCGCCACCCGTAGGTCCAGCGCCACCCCAGCACGCCCAGAATGAGAACGCCAAGCAGCGCTCCATAGAAGATCGCTTGATAGGAGCCAGCCAGCCAATCGGGCATATCGCCGAGCCGCGATTCATCCGTTCGCCAGAGGAGACGATCCTTCAGCCACTGCCCGCCAAAGAAGAATGCGACGCCAGCCTCGAGACGGTGCCGGAACGCGCCCGCAGGATCTCTCTGTACTTGCCTGACAACCTCTTCGGCAAGCCGATCGTAGCGTTCCTTCTGGCTGAGTTGGGCAAGACTTTCGCTTAGCTCCTTTGGCTCCTCACCGCGTGCCTCGGCAAGCGTTGCGATCACGGTTTTCTCATCCTGGGGTCCGCCGTCCGATAGGGAATTGTTTCCCATCCAAAGATGCAGAAACGTGGTGTCCGCTATCGGGACAACCTGGTGAAATCTCTGATAGTTCCTGAATGACCAGGGTGCCAGGCCGCTGGCTAGGCCAAGGACGGCCAGCAATGCATGAAGCCAGCCCCGCCGGATCGATCTGCTGCACAAGGCGAGGCATAGCGCGCTGACGACGGCAAAGGGCAGCAGTGCCGCTCGCACAAGGGCAAGTGCTGCCAGGCAAAGACCAAAGAGATAACTGGAGAATGGAGCCCCGGAATGGCTCGCCCGGCCACCCAGGAAGACAGAAACCGACACTAGAAATGCGGCCAGAACACCGTCGCCGATTTCAGCGGTATTCACAATCCAGAACGGGTGGAACGCACAGAGAAGACCAGCCAGAGCTGCAACGAGCAAGCTCCGGAACGCGCGGCGGCAAAACAGGAAGTAAAAGCCTGCGGTCAACGCACCAAGCCCGCACTGGATCCAGCGCATTGTTCGATCGATTGGGGAAAGATCGATGGGGGCAAGTTCCAGAAGTGCAAGCAGCGCCGCATATCCTGGGGCCAAATGAGCTGTAGGTTCCTCGGTGTTCGCCAATGGCGCCAAGCCGCCGAACCAACGATGCTCCTTAAGGTTATGAACGAGAGAGTCGAGTTCGGTCGGCGGGGTGTGTCCACGCATTTCGGTGTCGGCCGGCAGGTCGGATAGCACAGGCGACGGCTCCTGCACGAGGAGAGGTCCAGGCAGCTGGCCATTATCAGCGCACGTGTGCAAGTACCAGGCGCGTGTGCCGGCAGCAACGGCTAACACCATGAGGAGAGCGAGTAAATCCCTTGTGCCGAATCGGCCCGTTTCAAGCATGACAAACTCCGCCGGGGTTCTAGACGTTCATTCCCTAGGGCTGGCATTCGCAGAGAGAAGCGACATCCGGTCATTTGTACAGTTCATGATAACCAGTTCCCAAACGCCTCGCCAGCTGGGTGGAAACGGCGGGAGGCAGCAACCTGCCTTGCAACTCCATAACAGGACCGATAGCTTAATTACCAGTTTGCCCGGACACCGGAACTTGCAAGTTGTAATAAGGGGAGAATTCATGGCACGCCGGATTCTAAACCGCAAGGACATGCGAGCTGATTTTGATGCCGCCGAACGACAGAAGCAGGACGATGAAGAAGAAGTCGTTGATGAGGAAGAAGAAGAGGATGAAGACGAGGAGGCAGAAGAAGCCGAGGAAGGTGGCGAGGAAGTCGATGAAGAGGACGGTGGGGAGGAGGAAGTCCGGCCAGTCAAGAAGCGCAAGGCTCCAGCAAAAGAGCCCAAGCCCAAAGCCAAGCCCCGCTCGCGCGCGGCCAAGGTAACGCGTATGAAGGTGGTATGGGGAGTATTCAACAACTCGAACCAGCGCGTCGCGGTTTACGAGTATCCAAAGCGCAAAGAGGCCGATGACCATGCCGCCCGGCTGACGGCGGACAAGAAGAGCACCCATTTTGTGCAGCCGGTGAAAGAGCCAATCGAGGAAAAGAAAGAATCCTAGAAACCAATCTCTGTCTTTTCGGAGCCCGGTGGACAGGTGAAGGCCCAGTGACTCCACTTGCCCAGCGGGCTCCAGGTACTCTTAGAAATTGCCGCCCTGCACCACGGCCTTCTCACGCAACATATTTTCGATCTGCCGGACTTTGTAACCGACAAACAGCACATTCGGCAGATCGAAATGGTGAGTCGTAGCGCCGGAAGTGTTGACGATCAAATCTCCCGATCCCAGACCCAAGATCCAGTGCCGGAATAAATCATTGCGCTGCTTCTGGATGACCATGCCAGCAGTGTCATAGGCAGCTTCGCCGCCGCCGATCTCCTGGCGGACGCGCAACTGGCCCGGTGTGAAGACCATGTAGATCTGCGAATCGAAAAGCGCGATCGTCAGGAACCAAATCGCGAGAAGAGACGAGGAGATTACAAAATAGCCGGCGGTGTTGATATGGATGTGCAGCCTGCCGAGGGCATCCAGGATAGGCGCCCACCAGTCTGCAAGTGCGAAAATGATCGACATCAAAACAATCGTGACCAGCACCACCACGGACCACAGGCCGCGCAATGGCACGTTGGTGATCACGATTACGAGCAGCAGGACAATGGTAAAGAAAACGCCATAGCTCTTGTTCCTTGCAATGTGCAAGTGTGGATCGTTTAGCTCTTTGGATGAAGGGGACAGGAGAATGCTGCGCCCTTCGAACTTCTCATCCTGATTATCGTTATCCAGGCCGCTACCGCTTGAGTTGTGAAGGGCTTTGGTCTTTTCAGGAACCAGTGCCAGCAGTGAGCCGTCGGCCCACGATAGAAAACCCAGGAGAAGGCCGATCGCCCAGACCGGCCACCAGTAGAACAGATTGGAATGGCTCACGATCCGAATCTCATTCGATGCACGAGGGGTTGCGGGAGCAGGAACCTGCGGTGGATGAGTTGACATCAATAATTCTCGCTCGGGCTCGATGGCCAAGGTTCGAACGCGGCCACACCGACCCTGAGAGCGTGTTGAAAAAGGGGTCTGACCCCTTGAGTTCTGCAGAGCCTGGTGGCTCAGAATTGGGCGGACTGCCTTGATTCTCCAGGGGGTCAGACCCCTTTTTCAACACGCTCTGACGGGCCGCACTTGTTCATTCGTACTCAGAGAGCACTCATTTGAATGGGGGAAGGTCGCCAATATTCCCCAATCGCACACAAGCTATTGATGCCGAATGAGAATGTCAAGCCGGCAGGCGCCGAAATCACTTCCTCGACATGACATTACGTCACGGCCGGTCGCCGGGCGGCTTTGTCGGCTGCGATAGTCGCGGCGGCTGCGGCACCGCGGGAACAGCCGGCGATTGTGGGGGTTGCGGCACCTGGATCTGAATTGCTCCATTCTCGACCCGGACCGGAAACCAGCCGATTTTGATACGAGGGCAGTCGGCCCATGCTCCATCGCTCAGTCGAAACCTCCAGGCATGCCACGGGCAGGTCACGATCCCGTTTTCCACGTAGCCGCTGCTGAGAGATGCCCCCATGTGGGGACAAACGTCGTCAATTGCGAAGAATTGGTCGCCCTGCCGGAACACCGCAATGAGCTTGCCGCCAATCGTAACAGTTTTGCCTTCCTGCTCGGGCACCTCGTCGACACGGCACACGGTCTGGAACTCCGCCATACCCGATCTCTCGGCCAATATCTGCCCGGACCCACGACACTTCGAATATCATGATTTTAGCTGATTGTCGGCCCACGTGCAGTCGGAAGCCAGGCGCAGCAGTTTCCTTTGGGGAAATAGCATGTTGGAAGTGGAAATAAAGTTTCGCGTCGCCGATTTTGCGGATCTCGAAACCCGGCTGATCGAGCGTGGCGCGCACTTTTCAAGGTCTAGTGAAGAGATCGACCAGTACTTCAACGCACCAGATCGCGATTTCGCGAGAACTGACGAGGCTCTCCGCCTCCGCCGCATTGGCTCGGAGAATTTTGTAACCTACAAGGGCCCCAAACTCGACGCCCTCAGCAAGACGCGCACGGAGATCGAGGTTCCCTTGCAGCGAGGGCAGCCCAGCGCAGATGCCTTCACGGCTCTTTTAGGGCAGCTTGGCTACCGTCCCGTCCGCGAGGTTAGCAAACTGCGTCGCATTTACGAACTGGAAGAGGATGGATTCGTGATCGAAGTCTGTCTCGACGAGATCCAGTCGCTTGGAAAATTTGCCGAACTGGAAATCGTGGCACCCGAAGACCAGCTGGAAATAGCGCGCAGCCTGCTTCTGAGAATTGCGAGGGATCTCGGGCTGGCGCAATCGGAACGGAGATCCTACCTTGAGCTTCTACTGGCCGCTCAAGGAGACAAACAGGCATGAGCGCCCCCGTCACCACAATCGAAGACGTACGCGCCGCAGTCGCTCAAGCACGCAAGGCAAATCTGTCCATTGGCTTCGTGCCCACCATGGGCGCGCTTCATGATGGCCACGCTAGTTTGATTCGAGCCGCCCGCTTTGAGACCGGGTTTGTCGTCGTTTCGATTTTCGTAAACCCAACGCAATTCGTTGCGGGGGAGGATTTCGAGCGTTATCCGCGACCTATGCAGCAAGACATGGAAACATGCACGCACGAGAGAGTGGACCTGGTATTCGCGCCGTCAACCGAAATGATGTATCCGCACGCCTCACGCACTTATGTCGAAGTGAGCCAGATTGGAGACGCTTTATGCGGCCCTTCCCGTCCGGGCCATTTTCGCGGCGTGGCGACCGTGGTCCTGAAATTGTTCGAAATCGTACGACCTGATGTCGCGTATTTCGGACAGAAAGACTATCAACAAGCCCGCGTTATTCAGCAAATGATTGCCGATCTTAATGTCCCGGTAAGGATGCGCATTTGTCCCATCGTGCGCGACAGCGATGGCTTGGCGCTCAGTTCGCGCAACAAATACCTCGATCGAGAACAGCGCGCTCAAGCCAGCGTCCTCTGGCAAGCACTCCAGGATGCGCGGGACCTTGTGAGCAAAGGGCAGCGCGACCCGGGCACCCTGCAACGTGCGCTGGCGGCAAGGATCTCGTCAACTCCCGGTGCTGTGCTCGATTACGCCGCCGTGGTGGACGCCGATTCCTTGCGGCCGATACAGACGTGGCAAAACGACGTCCTATTGGCCGTGGCGGCCAAATTCGGCTCGACCCGGCTAATAGACAATATCCTGATCGCGTCCACTGATTAGCGCGGTGTCGTCAGATTACCACGGAGCCATCGTGCGGTCCAGCTTCGGCTTCCGCGATTCCGCGCCTGGTTTCCAGCGGATCGCGGTGATAACGCCAGAATCGGAGCGGCTCGCTGTCGAAAGTATCGCAAATCCACCAAGCCAGTTGATTCTCTTTCCCGAATGGAATTAGCGCCAGCCCCTGGATCGCGTCCAGACAAAAAACATCGAGTTCGTGAAGTTCTTCGAGCAGACTTTGGAAGTGATCCTCTGCCTTCCTGGCTGCCTCTGCTTCGTCTTTCCGAGCGACGAGCGCTGCCCGGCTCGGCTTACCAAGGCGCTCTGTGATCCGCTGTGCCATTAGATCGTGCTGTTGTGCTTCCAGCCGGCAATCTCTCAAGGAACGCATGATCGAAACGATATAAGGAACCACGGCGCGAGCCTCTTCGTAACTCCAGATGCGAATCGTCCGCTTCCGCCGTTTGGCTCCCTTGCGATTACGCTTCACCTTGATGTCCTCCCCCAGGTTCTTCTGCATTTATTCCGCCAGTATGGAACGGCCACAACTCTTCAATGTTGCGGCATCCTCCGCTAGTATGATTATAGGGACGCGGAGGCCACGATACAGTCGTTGGCAGTGAAAGAATCGGCACGACCTGAAGACCATGAATACCGGCAGCTACGCGAGCTACAGGCGCCGTCGGCAAAACACTGAAATAGAGCAGATTGCGCTCAATTGCCGGAAATGGCCATTCGCATACTTTGCGCATCACCGAGGCATTGCGTGCACGTCACTTCCCAAGCAAGCTTGAAGCCCAGGGCTATGCCGCGCCGATGTATCTGGGAGGCGTCGGGCGTCTCCATCATTCCGAGGGCTGTTCCATGGCAACGGTCTCTAGGGACTCGGCAGGCGCGTTAACGCTGTTTGCGGGACTCTGTTACAACGCCATTTGCAGCGTCGGCGATGTATTCATTTTCGCTGGGCGCACGACTGCATGGATCGCACGCAAACGTCCTAGCCCTGGCACCCTCTTCCCGAATTTCTACTATGTCGGCGTACGTAGCGTTCCCGTGGTGGCGATCACGGGAACGTTTATCGGCATGGTGTTGGCCGTTCAGTCTTACAGCCAGTTTGACCAGCTAGGCTTCGCCACCCGCCTTGGAGCAATCATCAATCTTTCGATTATCCGCGAACTGGGGCCGGTCCTGGCAGCGACCATGCTTGCCGGTAGAGTGGGCAGCGCCATGGCCGCTGAGATCGCCACGATGCGTGTGACCGAGCAGATCGACGCCTTGTCTTGCCTGGGCGTCAACCCACTTCATTATCTGGTGGCGCCGCGCTTACTGGCCTGCGTTCTCCTCATCCCCTTGCTTACGATCCTGGCCAACTTCATGGGCGTCATGGGCGGTGCATTGATCTGCACGCGTGTGTATCACATCGATGCCCATCATTACTGGTCTCATTCGCACGGGTTTATCGGTATGTGGGACCTGGTGACAGGACTCATCAAACCGACATTCTTCGGGGCCGCGATCGCCATTATCAGCTGTCATCGTGGTTTCCATAGCGATGCCGGAGCGGAAGGAGTCGGGCGGGCCGCGACAGAAGCCTTCGTGATGTCTTTCATCACCATCCTGGTGCTCGATTTCTTCCTGGCGATGTTTCTGAATAACCTGTACACGACCATTTGGCCTACGGCAGGGATCCGGTTGATGTGAACTTGAGCCTGGCAAGCGATGAATACCGATAGCCAACGACCTGAACTACAACCAACCAGCCCACTGCAAGCCCCGGACCGCGCGGCGCTCATTGAGCTGCGGCAAGTGTCCGTGCAGTTCGGCCCACAACGAGTCCTTCAGGAAATCACGCTTCAGGTGCGGCGTGGGCAAACGTTGGTGGTCATCGGTGAGAGCGGTTGCGGCAAGACTGTCCTGCTCAAGCTGATCATCGGCCTGCTTCGTCCTAACCTGGGCATGGTATTGTTCGACGGTCAGTCGATGACCGATCTGAGTGATCGCGACTTGACTCGGCAACGATTGCGTTTTGGATTTCTTTTTCAGGGAGCAGCGCTGTTCGACAGCCTGACGGTATTTGAGAATGTCGCGTTCGGCCTGAGGGTGCAGAGACGGTTCAACAATCGCGAAATCAATGAAAAAGTGCGCCAAAGATTGCAAGAAGTCGGCTTGCCGAGGGAAATTGAATCTAAGAAACCTGCTGAGCTGTCGGGGGGCATGAAGAAGCGCGTCGGGTTGGCCCGTGCCCTGGCGATCGACCCTGAGGTCATGCTGTACGATGAACCAACCACCGGCCTTGATCCGATCATGAGCGACGTGATCAACCAGCTCATTTTGCAAACACGAATGCGCCACCCGGTCACCAGCGTTGTCGTGACACATGACATGAAAACCGTGCAAAAAGTGGCCGAGCGCGTGATCATGCTATACCCGCTATCGAGGCTCAAGCCAGGCGAGAACCAGATCCTCTTTGACGGCCCGCCTGCTGAGATACTCCACTGCCCAGACCAGCGTGTACGCCAATTCGTCGAAGGGGTGGCCCAGGAGCGTCTCGACGAGCTGGCTCGCATTGGAACATGAGGACACCGTCCATGAACGAACAGAACATGCGCTTCCGCGTCGGCGTCTTTGCCCTGGCCGCGCTCATCTTGTTTGCCATCCTGATCATCCTTTTCGGCGGCGTACCCACCCTCTTCAAGGCCGAGGATCGCTACAGCATTATCTTCGATCACGCGACGGGTGTTGCCCCCGGCACGCCCGTGCGCCGGTCAGGTGTGCGTATCGGCAGTGTGGAAAAAGTCGAACTCGATGACGCCACCGGTAAGGTGCGTGTCACCATTGCCATTGATCGGCCCCGCCACCTCTATGAAGACGATCAGCCGATTCTCGTGCACGGCGCCCTGAGCGGCGATACGACGATCGACTTCGTTCAGATCCCAAAGAAGAAGTCAGCGGAGCCCGCGGGGCAGCAATCGAGGCGCAATCCTTCCGAGATTCAACAAGTTGCGTTTCAGGAGGCCCAGCCCGCTCCTATCCAAGGGGCACAACCCCAAGCGCCAGGCGGTCGGGTCCCCGTGAAGCCCGGCACGGAATTCAAGGGTACAACGCAGGCCGATGTGGCCGCCATGCTCCAGGATGTCTCCAAGCTGACCGGTCCCGCTCAGGACGCCTTCCTCGAAATGCGCAAAACCCTCGATAGCTATCAGAAGCTCACCGGCATCATGGAGGAAACTCTTCGCGAATATCGAGACCTGGCAAAAACAACCCGCGAAACGCTTCCCGAAATCCGCCGAACCAACGACGAGATCCAGGTCGCCGCGCGCAACTGGGGGAGGTTCGGCGAGCGCATCGACATCCTGGTGCAAACCAACCAGGACAAACTCATCAAGACGCTGGATAACATGAGCGACACCCTGGTCCGCATCGGCTCCATTTTCAACGATGAGAACCAACGCAATTTGAACACAACGCTGAAGAACGTCAGCGCCGGCAGCAAAAACCTGGAGAGCATCACTCAGAACACGGATGAGCTTCTCAAGGAAAGCCGGGTGACCATGCGGCGCATCAATGATTCGGTAACCCAGGCCGATCAGGCATTCCAAAACCTCGAAAAAGCCACGAAACCCATGGCGGAGCACACGAACGCCATCATGAAAAACCTCGACGAGAGCACCGGCAAGCTGAACATGGTCATGCAGGACGTGCTCGGGCTATTGCGAGTGTTGAACCAAGGGGATGGCTCCTTCCAGCGCTTCCTTACGGATCCCGCGCTGTACAACAATCTCAATGCGGCCTCGTGCATGCTGGCAAACCTGTTCCCACGCATGGACACGATTTTGAAAGACTTCGAAGTGTTTGCCGACAAGCTCGCCAGGCATCCCGAATCACTGGGCGTTCGAGGAGCCATCAGCCCAAGCAGCGGCTTGAAGGAATCCCCTACCAAGAGCTCTTATACGCCGCATTTCTCGGGTGACCAGCACTGAGAGCGCTGGCGGCTGGATCCGGTCCCAGAGCGTCGCGGATAGACCGCGTTCGACCAGAGGATGACGCTCCGGGCTTTGCTGTCCCCATGCCAAACTTGACAATTCCCACCAGTTGGACTTGTCGCTAGTCCCATCTTGGCAACAATGGTCCAGGTGTTGATGAGCCTTTGGCGAGGTGCATTCCCGACCTTATCCTGAGCATTTATCGTTTGACGATGATCCAAGCAAAGGGGATCGCGTCGACAAGCGCGATGCTGGGCGTCTGCTGTTGATGCGTTTCCCCTTGGGTCGCAGTCAAGCGAATGGCTTGCAAGTACGGGAAACCCTCTGTTGTTCTGCGCGTCCCTCGAACCGGTATGGATTACCAAGTCGATCTCGAAGTTTTCCGCGGCCCGCTGGATCTGCTGCTCTACCTCGTGCGGCGGCAGGAGGTCGACATCTGCGACATTCCGATCGCGCGCGTCGCTGAACAATTCATCCAATATTTGGGCATGATTGAAATCTTGGATGTTGAAAGAGCTGGGGATTTTCTGGTCATGGCGGCCACGCTCATGGAAATCAAAAGCAAGATGCTGCTGCCGCGCTCGGACGAGGCGACCGAGGATGAAGAGGACCCGCGTCAGGAGTTGGTGCGGCAACTCATGGAATACAAGAGATTCAAGGATGCGGCAGTGTTACTGGAGGCTCAGGCCGAACGCCAGTTGAGCCGGCTTTCGCGCAGTCCGACCGAGCTGCCCGCCGAGCCAAGCCTGAATGAACAGCCCCTGCGCCGCGTGGAGCTTTGGGACCTGGTGAGCGCCTTCGGCAGGCTCATGCGCGAGACATTGGCCCTGCAGCCGCAGCAGATTGTCGTGGACCAGACTCCGCTGCATGTGCACATGGAAGACGTCCTGCGGCGATTGCAACAGGAAGAATGCGTTGCCTTCTCCTCTCTCTTCACACCGCCGTTCACTCGGAGCCGGCTGGTCGGCCTCTTTCTGGCCGTCCTGGAGTTGACGCGCGAGCGGCGCATCACCGCCGAGCAACCCGAAGATTTCAAGGAGATATGGTTGCGTGTGCCAGCTGAGGAGCAGGAGCAGCCCACAGACACAACCTTGCCAAGTTATTGAGTGCTGCGCAAGTAATGCAACAAGCCCCCCTCTTGGCCCCTCGCCCCTGTACTCAGGGGAGAAGGGTTGGGGTGAGGGGTTCGGCAAACCTTCAGGAGTCTAAAACCCTCACCCCCGACCCCTCTCCCTTGAGTACAAGGGAGAGGGGAGTTATCTGCCTTGCTGCGTGAGTTGCGCATCGTACAATAAGACCCTGAGCAGTCGGTCGGACAGCGCCTTCAATAAAACGATTGCAAAACTGCCTCGGGCAGTGCAGGATAACTCGCTAGGGGAGTGGTTTGGTGCGTCCCTCGGAGCCGGCACGCCAAGGCGTGTCTCCCCACATCCAAAGGAAGGAAACTGTCATGACGCAATCGATGGACCGGGCCCCCATGGAAGCCACACCGGAATCAGATTTGACCAATGTGCTGCAAGTTGTCCTGTCAGCTAGCACGGAGCCGCTGACGCTACCCAAATTGCGGGCGCGCCTGCCTGCATCTCTTCGGAAGATGAGCCTGGAGCAATTGGCTGACTATGTGAACCGGCAAGTGGCTGCTAACCTTTTGTACCAGTATCCCAGGTATCGCAGTCAACACGATCGCTTCTGGGACCGTCCCATGTCTGAACACGTGGGTGACTTGCTGCACACCGCGCTGCGTGGTGGACCGCTCGCCTGGGTCGAGCTGCGCCGGAAGCTTCCTGCCTATGCTTTGCCACATGCGGAGAGCGTCCTGTTGGAACATGTCAATCGCGGGAAGCTCCATCGACATCCACGCAACGGCAACCGGGGACGGGAACGCTTCGGCCCGGCACCGGCCGACCCAAAAGATTATCTCCGCGCCGAATTGGCCAACCTTTTCCGAAGACTCGAGCCTCTCGGATTCAGCCAGGCCCAGCTCCGGTCGGGAGCCCTGGAACTCCTTCACGAGGAAGAATGGTCAGCGCCCGGTGTAAGCACTCCCAACGAGCCTGGCGCGACCGCGGAGGCCTTCGAAGGAACCCTCGTGCCCGCGCCTGCCAACGAAATGCCAACGACCGGTCAAACCGCGACTTTGGCGTCGGCGTCCGTAGCCGGCAACGAAACTCGCTAACCTTACTCAATACGATACAACCGGAGGTATGTAATGCGTAGCGCTGTCATCGCTCTAGCTCTGATCTGTGGCCTGGGAATCTGGGCCGGCACCAATGCCCATGGCGACGATGCGACAAAGGGCGGCTTCTTCAACGGCAAGGATCTCGACGGTTGGGAAGGGCTCACGGAATACTGGACCGTCAAGGACGGTGCGATCATCGGGGCCGCTCCTGCCGAGGGATTGAAATTCAATACCTTCTTGTGCAGCAAGAAGAAGTACAAGGATTTCGAGATCAGCTTCCAGATCCGTCTGAAAGATGGCAAAGGCAACAGCGGGCTGCAAATCCGCAGCAGGATCGCCGACAAGGAGCATTTTGCCGTCGCCGGGCCACAGGCCGATATCGGCCAGGTATACTGGGGCAGCCTCTATGGCGAGCGCGATCCAGGCCGCATGATGAAGGCGGCTCCTGTCGCCCTCGTCAAAAAGGTCCTGAAGGAGACGGAATTCAACGATTACTACATCAAATGCGTCGGGAAGCACGTGACCATCAAATTGAACGACGCCACCACGGTGGACGACGATTTCCCTGAAATGGCCGACGAGGGCATCTTCGCCTGGCAGTTACACGCTGGGTTTCGGGCAATGGAAGTAACGTTCAAGGACATCAAATTCAAGAATCTGAGCGAAAAATAGGTAGCAGAAGCTTCGCGATTCGTCTAACCGCGAATCACCGGGGAGCGCGTGAACAAACTGGAATCCGTATCCATTTTGTTCAGGCGCCCCAGGCTACGCTTAACCAGTTCAGCGCGCTTCGCGCAACCGGAGATGCGCCTAATTTCATCCTTGGCCCCTCGCCCCTGTACTCAGGGGAGCCTGCTGAAAAAGGGGTCTGACCCCCTACGAAGCTTCTTGATTTCCCACTTTCTTGGGGATTTATCGCCATTCGGGGAAGGGGTCAGACCCCTTTTTCAGCAGGCTCTCAGGGGAGAGGGGTTGGGGTGAGGGGTTCAGTGAACCTTCAGGAGTCTAAAACCCTCACCCCCGACCCCTCTCCCTTGAGTACAAGTGAGAGGGGAGTTATCCGCCTTGCTGCATCAGTTACGCAGCGTACAACAGACGGACGCATCGTTCAGCAAATCACGCGAGGCCCTTCGACATTTCTCCCTGAATCTGCTGCAGATCCTCCACACCTACAGAGAGACGGATGAGCCCATCGCTGATTCCCTGCCTTTTCTTCTCGGCGGGGCTGACGTAGCGGTGCGAAGTCGTGCCGGGATGGCTGCACGTAGTCGTCGTGTTGCCCAAGGACGGGCTAAAAGGTATGCCTTTGGCCTTGCGCATGAAGCGGTTGACAGCGTCGCGGCCGCCTTCCAGCTCGAACGCCACCATGTTCCCGAAGCCGCCGGAAAGCAGGCGGCAAGCGATTTCGTGATCAGGGTGCTCAGGCCGACCGGGATAGATGACCCGATTGATGCTGCGTTCACCGCCTAGCCATTCTGCCAGTGCAGCGGCATTTGCGGACGCCGCCCGCATGCGCAGCGGTAGCGTTGACAGACCGCGGCTCGCCAGCCAGCAATCGAATGGATTCGACGCAAATCCCCAGATGCAGACGACCTGGTTGACCTGGGTGAGATGATCCCTGGTGCCACAAACAACGCCCAGGGTCACGTCGCTGTGGCCGCCGATCATCTTGGTCAAGCTCTCCACGACAAAGTCGGCGCCATGCTCAAGCGGCCGGCACAGCACGGGTGTCGCGAATGTATTATCGACCGCCAGGAGGCAACCTCGATCGTGCACCAGTTCCGCGAGCGCGGGCACATCCGCGAGATTCAGCAGGGGATTCGACACGGTTTCGATCAGCAGTACCTTGGCGGGTTTATCGAGGGCGGATCGCACCTGTCTCTCGTCCCGCGCATCGACAAATGTCGTTTGCACGCCGAAGCGAGTCAGCTCACGGTCGAGCAACTGCGTGGTCCGGCCATAGAGGCTGTTGCTCGCTACAATTCTGTCCCCTTGCTCCACCACGGCCAAAAGCGCGGCGGTGATCGCGGCCATCCCCGAGCCGCAGACTACCGACCACGACGCTGCTTCGAGTTCGGCCAACTGATCCGCCAGGTAGCGAGCGTTGGGATGTGCGTCGCGCGCGTAGATGAACCCGGGCCGCTCCCCGTTGACAATTTGGTCTAGCGCGTCGAGGTCGGGAATCGTGTACACAGATGACTGGTAGAGAGGCGGTACGAGTGGTGTGCTTTGTCCCAAAGCAGGCATGGACGATCCCGGCGGCTTGGAACTGGCCATGACGGTTTCCCCCTGTGATTACGGCCGACAAAACCCTGTCAAAGAGATGCTTGCACGCAGGTCCAGGTTCAACCTGAGCTGATGACAACCACGACGTTCTTCCATCTGAAAAGCGTCGCGCTCGCTCTCCCCTCTCCCCTGTACTCGGGGGAGAGGGGTCGGGGGCGAGGGGGACATAGTCCTTGCAACAACTGCACGCTCTAGCGAAGGATGCTAACCCCCTCACCCCTGCCCCCTCTCCCCCGAGTACAGGGGAGAGGGGAAAAGGCGCAACACTCCAAGACAAGAACACTAGCCGAAAATGGCGGTCCTATCAGCGGTTTTCATCAGCCCAGGTTCAACCTAAGCCGTATCTATTTCACTGAATGATGGGGCTGGCGTCGAGGGATAATCGTAGCGAGGCAGCGCGTGGACGTGGCGGGAGAACGTGGACGACTACTGACTTCGGGAATCTGGCACAGGTTCAGCGGCCAAATCCGCAGATGTTCAGGCTCTATCTCAGAAGAACGATGACAAAGCCAGCCAGCCTACCGAGCTTGGTCAGCCAGGAGTTTCTGAATTGCCAGCCAGATCAATTTGTGGTCGCCGTTTTGATCGTCGGGCAAACCAAGCCGGGCGGCCTTCTGGCGAGCAGCTTGATCGCTGGCGTGATCGATCATGCGAAAGTGAAGGTACCAGAGTCCCCCAGCCAGCGCGCCGTCGTTGTCGTAAACGAAGAGAGGCAAGTTGCTTGGATCAGCAACAATGTGATTGAAGTCTTCGATCGTGGTTTTGGAGAGAGTCTGCGGGGATACCTCCAGACTCAGAAATCGGAGGCCTCGCTGCTCGACCTGTCGGCGCTCCGCGGATTCATCCTTGCCCGGCTGACGAATGTGGAGCGCCGCGCGGAAATTATTTTCTTTGAGCCAATCGAGGCCCTCGAAGAATGGTTTCAGGCCGGACGCTACCTGGTCCTTGGCGTATGCAAACTGGGGAATGCCGACCGGTAAGGAAGGGGTTACAGGCCGCTCCTCAACCACCGCCGGTTTTACTGGAAGGGGCGCATTAAAGTCGGGGGTCTGCAAGCGAACCCCACTGCGGTAGGAGTCCCCCGTGTCAGAATAACCGGGCGTACCACCACCTTGGGCTCGCCAGGAGGGCTGCGCAGAAACAGGAGCCGGCGGCCCGTATTGCCTCACCTCAGCAGGGTTGGGTGGCGGCGCAACCGGAGGTTGCAGGATCGGCTGGGAAGGAGGCTGATAGGGCTGCGTTGGAACGCCCGGAGGTGGAACGTGCGGCGCGATCGAGGGAGCCGGGGGTGGAGGTGGCACAGGTGGCGGACAGGCAGGGCGGCTGCCGCAGTGCTGGCAACCCTGGATGGCAGCTAGGCTGGCGGTTATCCCCACCAACCATCTTGTCGATCGGATCTTCATGATTCGCCTCTCTTCCCACCAAAGGGTCTGCATGTGCAGGGCAACTCTGCCTCGCGGCAATGACGCATGACACAGACAACCTCTGATTGTAAGCGAGTGCTTGATGAGCAACCCAGAGGCAGACACTTCTGTGGGAAGAGAATGACAGCCGGGAAGTACCGGAAATGACGGTTAGGAAGGATGTAAGGAGTAGGTTAGTCGGGCCGCGCTTGGTGTTCGGCGATAACAGCTAATTCTGTCAGTTTTGCTGCAGTCACCCCAATGCGCTCGAAGCATTCTGCCACAATGCTGTTCGGGGCAGTTAGCATGGTGATGAGCAAATCCATCGGTGTGATCAGGTCGCGGTGGTTTTCAATGGCGCGCGTGTGCGCGTCGCGGAGGAGGCGGATGACGTTGTCCGAGAGGAACTCCCGATTGAGGATCAATACGGCGTCGTCCTCGCCCGATTCCTGGCGGAACAGCTCTTGAAACTGGCCCAGGATGTGAGCCAAATCCTCGTCCAGCCGCTCCCCCCAGTTCCGCACCCCGGCATCCGGGGCGGCCAACAGCCCCATGAAAACATGCGGGCTGCGCACGCTATCCCATAATGTCTGGCGCGCCTGCGAGAGCGATTCAAGAAGCGCCGTCAGTGCAGATTCCGACAACAGCCCCAGGCGCAAGCGGCCGTCTGGCCCGAAAATGTCTTCCGCCGATTCATTCGGGGTGCACATAAAAGAAATCTCGGGTGGCACTACCAGGAGAGTTCGCCCAATTATGGCTGAAGGGCGGGCTCAATGCAAGGAAGCCGGGCCTTCGGCGAATTGCTAGCTCATTTGCGTAGCAACAGGTGGCAGGTGCGGCAGCGCACCTGGTGAAGACGGATCTGTTTATTGCACTTGGGGCAACGGCTATACCGGCTGCGTCGCGCCTTCTTGGTGCGAGGTCGAAGTACCATTATCCAATCTCCGTTGATTCGCGGTGAAGATTCGGTCTGACCACCAACCTGCGTGTACAAGGACAATTCGCAGGAAACGAAGTGCCAGATAATTCCTCGGGTCAGAGTCCTCTGCACCACGTTCTTGACTTACTTGAAGCATGATAGGTAAACCGTAAGGGCGCGGCAACCGCAACTCCAGAGTAGCGTGGAACTTATTGGAAGGAAAGCAACAGGCTCACATATTGGTCTTGTCGTCCCCCGAAGCTGCCAGGAGCCTGTCCAGGGCCATGGCCAGTTCTGCGTCGTGCGCATGATCTCGTGCGTAGAGCCTGCAGAGCGAGAAACTGACCGGAAGCCGAGCAAACAGCTCATGTTCAGCAAGGCTTCGGACCTGGCCCGTAGCCTGCTCATAAACGAAGTTTTGCCGCAGGGCCGCAGGACTAATGGGGCGATGATAATGGCGGGCAACGTCCGCTCGGAACGGTAGATTCTCCAATGCCGCGGGTAAGCGTGCTCGGATGCGGCGCTCGACCAATTCGGCATCTGTGAAAATGCTCGTCCCTTCCGACTGTCCCTGATCAAAGCGGATCGTTCGCTCGCAAGCCATTTTCCATTCCAACCGCCTTTGCAGCACCGCCTGCCATGCATCGCCAAGTTTCCGCGTTTCAGGGTCTGGATCGTCGCGCCAGCGCTCCACGTCGACAAGGAGAGACCATTCCGTCAGCCGCAGATAGCGATCCAGATGGTCAAGGGGGTTGCCCGGCAGCAGACGTTTCATGGTGGGACGAAAAAGATCGGCCAAAGTCAGATCGATGGCCCGGACAGTGCGATGGAAATAGAGACTGCGAAATAATTCGCCACGCACCTCCATGAAGTGCACCAGGGCTGCCAACCCCTTCGCATGCAGGGTGAGCCCCTGCGGAGTAAAGAAGCTGTAGTGGAGCAGACGGTCCAGGTCGAACGCCCGCGGTCCATGACCGGCCATGTAGCTGTCGCGCAGCACGAAATCCATGTTGTCTACGGTGTAGACGCCGCAAAACAGGGTGCGCAGCAGACGCAACCAGGTTGGCACACTTTCCGTCGCTTCGCTGGGCCGCTTGATCAAGAAGGCGACCTGCTCCGGCTGCAAGGTTTCCTGGGAGGCCAATTCGCCGTGCGGATTGCCGCGGATGCCGCGGATGAGTGGGGAAAGGTCCCCAAGGATAATGTGCCGTCCCAGGTCTTCGTGCGTGAGGCCAAATTGGTCGAGGTAGTGATCGTCGAAGAAATGGCCGTATGGCCCATGACCCACGTCATGGAGCAGGGCAGCGATGCGCGCCAGGCTTTCAACATAGGCACGCGAAGGCATCGATTCCGCCCCGCAGGCATGACAGAGGGAGGGATACAGGTGAGCCGCGGCCCGACCCGCCAGGTGCATGGCTCCCAGGACATGCTGAAAACGCGTGTGCTCCGCAGTGGGATAAACCCACCACGCGCTCTGTAACTGGTGGATGCGCCGCAGCCGCTGCACCCACGGGTGATCGACCAGAGACTGCTCGGCAACGACGTCGCTCCCATGCGCGGCCGTGAACGTGATGTAGCCATGCAAGGGATCGCTGATCAGACTCTCGAATTCGTAGGGAGTCGCGCCCATGTGACTTGTGCGTTACTTGCCTCTGAGTTACTGAGTGACCTCCACCAAGTTTGCAGAATCGCACAAATGTTGCAACTGCGGAAACTCCAGAGGAAAGCGGGCGAAGCATATTTTCCTTGCAGTCCTCGGCCCCGCTCTCTACTCTTGACCCACTGCGGCCGAACTCGTTTTCTGGATTTAAGTCGAGTGGAAACATGGCGGGGAAAGTGAAAGACACGTGCGACGTTTTCTTATCGCACTCCGCATTGGACAGCCGGATCGCCCGCGAGATTGCCGCCAGCCTGAAGGCCGCGGGGCTGGAAACCTTTCGTGCTGATGCCATGGAGCCTGTTCGAGACAGCAGCCAAGCCATCTGGGAAGCCTTGGCGGAGAGTCGCGCGCTGATCGTGATTGTTTCGGCGGACGCTCCGATACCCCCAATGGGAATGGTTGAGATAGGGGCTGCAGCCGCATGGAACAAGCCCATCTTTCTGGTCCTCAATGGTCCTCCATCCATCAAGCTGCCCCCTGGGTTGTCCAGCTATCCCGCTTACCCGCTAGCTCACCTTGAGGAAGTCATTCGTGCCATACGCTCAAGCTTTGAGCCGTTAACGGAAGAGCATCGCGCGGTTCTGCTGCGCGTCTATCAAAAAATGGAAACTTCTGCGGACCAGCTTGGGCAATCGCCAAAGGCTCTTCGGGAACTGACGAGGCAGGTAAACAAGTTCACGCACAAACAATTCTCCGGCGAAAGGCTTCTGTCAGAGATCCTGCGCATGCGGAAAAAGGGTCAACTTCCACGCTTACGCGCGGTGCAGCGGAGATCGAGGCGGCCGGCGTAAACGGGCTTCATTCTGGCGGTAAAGCAAACCTCGATGTGATTTAGGCAGTCATGGCAAGACCACTGAAACACTCGTGGAAGGGACCATTCACCCTCCGCGCGTTGTTGGAAAGCCAGAATGTAATCAGAGAACGCCACCGCGCTGCGTGAAACATCGGAAGGCCCGAACAAGCTACTTGGTTCCGACCGGCCTTTAATTTATTCCGCCCAAATGCGCGCATCCTGGCGAATGTGCCAGCGCTGGGAAGCTCCGCTGGCCAGCTTGATCTCCGCCGTGGCTTCGTAACCGCTTTGCGTCGTCTCGAGGAGGATCGGCTTCGTCGTCACGTCAGGTTTGTGCCCGGCTTGGCCAAGCTCCTCCAAAGTTTTCGCCCAGTGCTGGTGCTTTTCGAAATAATCCCGTTGAGCATAGTAGATTTGGTGCAGCAGGAAGCGAACCGGGCCGGCAGGGTCAGGGCGAAACTTCACAGTGCCGGGCTTGGCAGTGGAAAACTGGACATATCCCCAGGTTTCGGGCCGATGCATGTCGATAACGCCCTGCGGCGACCAGACCCAGTTATCCTCCTTGGTCCCTGCCACCTTCCGGTACTTGCCATCGACGATTTCATGCTGCCATTCCACACGCGAGAAATTGACGCGCCACTGATCGCCGTCGTGCGGCGGCGCGGGGCGATAGGCAAGTTCTCCAAGGACCTTCCAGGGAAATGCAATCTCCACCGTCCAGCCTTTGTCGGTATCCTGAGGGTCGTTGAGCGTGCCGTTTACATGAACAGCGGTTTTGAGGCCTGGGATTTCCCACGAGTTGACGGCTTTCCCGCCATCCTTGTAGGGACGAGGCAGCAAAAGGTCCCATTCGGTATTGAGAGCATTCATTTCGATCTCGTAGTATTCATGGCTGTCGCCGTTGGGGTCGATGAAGATTTCGAAATCGTTGTCCTCGAAGATCACGGAGTCATGCTGCGTATGAGTGGCCCAGACATGCGGCTCCTCCAGTTCGGCCGCTACATAGTAGTAGTGATCGTCCCAGAGCATCTTTGCGCGGGTGCGGAATCGCGGGCGCGCCTTGGCGTCCCCCTCGATGTCAACAAAGTCCTCTGTCCAGGGAACTTGCTGCCACGACTCCTCGTTCAGCCTTCCGTCGATCGTGATGGGTCCAGTCGCTCGGTAGCATACGTAGCCGCGAGGAGGGATATAGGCGGGCAAGGGCTTGATGCAGGCGGCGGCCTCCATGTCGCTGGCTGTCATCGTCGACTTGGAAATCTCGCAAGAGCCGAATATACCACCAACCAGCAAGAAGCCGCACAAGGACAGTTTTCGCATTACCAACTCCAGGATTCAGAAAGACGCGCCGTACAACGAGAGCCATCGCTCTTGCTCTTTTATAGCGGAAAGCCAATTTGCCGAGGCCCGTTTTCAGCGTACTTTCGACCTACTTTCGGCGTACCAGGGAAGACCAACATTGCCGCTCCGCACGCTATTGCTACCCATAAGCCTAAAGGCCACAAGGCGGGCCGCGCACGGCGCTTCGGGAGACCTCAGATGAAACCTGTCCTGTTTTTGACTTCGTTTGCCCTTGCCTTTCTTTTTGTACTGTTGGCCGAGGGCCACAGCAGCGGACGTGCAGACAACGACGACAAGGCAAAGAACGGCCCGGGTTCCCCGCGGCGGCAGCCGGTGAAGTTAACCGAGGAAGCCCTGCGCATCCATCGCGAGGCACTGGTCATCGATGGCCACAACGACTTGCCCTGGCAGTTTCGCGAGAAGAAAGACTTGTCTTTCACGCAAATCGACATCTCTCGGCCACAGAAGAGTCTGCATACAGACATCCCCCGGCTACGGCAGGGAGGCGTCGGCGCCCAGTTCTGGTCAGCCTTCGTGCCCGCCGAGTCGATGAAGGATGGTAGCTCGGTCCGCCAGACGCTCGAACAGATCGACGTGATCCAGCGCATGGTGCGAGCCTACCCGGACACCTTTGAGATGGCCTACTCAGTCGATGATATCTTGCGCATCCATAAGCAGGGCAAGATCGCGTCGCTGATCGGACTGGAGGGCGGGCACTCGATCGACAATTCGCTAGGCGTGCTGCGCATGCTCTACGCACTGGGAGCACGCTACATGACGCTCACTCACTCCGAAAACCTGGCCTGGGCCGACTCCGCTACCGACGAGCCCAAGCATCACGGTCTCACCGAGTTTGGCGAACAGGTCGTTCAGGAAATGAATCGGCTCGGCATGCTCGTGGACATTTCACATGTTTCCGCGGAAACCATGAAACATACGCTGCGCGTGACACGGGCGCCGATCATCGCCTCGCACTCGTCGGCTTACGCCGTGGCTCAGCACCCGCGCAACGTGCCGGATGATGTGCTGCGCCTTCTGGCAAAGAACGACGGCGTCGTGATGGTCAACTTCTTCTCCGGATTCGTCGACCCGCAAGCCGCACAAATGATGAAGGGCATGTTTCAGGTGGCGCGTGATCTGCGCGTCAAATACCCCAAGGACGAGGAATTCCATGTCGCCCTCAAAGAATGGTACAGGGAACACCCGATCCCGCGCGGCAGCGTGCACACCGTCGTTGACCATATCGACCACATCGTCATGATCGCCGGCGTCGATCATGTCGGCCTGGGTTCCGACTTTGACGGGGTGAGCACGCTCCCCGAGCAGCTCGACGACGTATCGACTTACCCGTATATCACTCAGGAATTACTCAACCGCGGCTACAGCAAGGAGGATATCCTCAAGATCCTGGGCGGTAACCTGATTCGCGTCTTCCGCGAAGTCGAGCAGGTTGCGCACAAGCCAAAATCCTGATGGCATGGTTGCCAGGCTCTCGCAAAGCTTTCGCCGCCAGCGCCCTGCGCTTTACGAGATCGCTACAATAAGTTTGCCGGGCGAAGTAAGAACCAATGAGGGATATGCAATTCCCCATGACGCCTGTAACGCTATCCAATCAGCATCGGCTCGCACTGTTGCACGGCAAGCTGCCGGGGCAGCTGCTGATCCATGAAATCTACAAAAGCATCCAGGGCGAATCGACGTTCGCCGGGCTGCCCTGCACGTTCGTGCGGCTGGCTGTGTGCGATGCACGCTGCACCTGGTGCGATACTCCTCATGCTTTTGCCCAGGGCAGCGCGTGCACGCTCGACGAAGTAGTGCATCAGGTCGAATCTCTCAGGTGCCCTCTTGTGGAAGTCACCGGAGGCGAGCCGCTCCTGCAGGAGGAAGTGCTCCCACTAATGACGGAGCTAGTGGAGCGCAGATTCACTGTGCTGCTCGAGACCAGCGGGGCTCATGACGTGAGCAGAGTTGATGCGCGCGTCCACATTATTATGGATCTAAAATGCCCCGACAGCGGCGAATCCGAGGGCAATCGCTGGGCCAATCTGGAGCAGCTTAAACCTACCGATCAAATCAAGTTGGTGATCGCTTCACGTCGCGATTTCGACTGGGCGGCAGAAATCGTTCAAAGCCACGATCTTGAGCGGCGGTTCATCGTGATTTTAAGTCCAGCGTTCGGCCTGGTCCAACCAGTCGAGCTGGCAAACTGGCTTCTGGCATCGCCACTGCACGTCCGAATGCAGTTGCAGCTTCACAAGTATATTTGGGATCCGAAGGCCCGCGGGGTTTAAGAGTCCAGCGCTTTTTCCTTCCAACGACTCTGCCGTTTGGATGACCAACTCCCTAGGTTTTCTGCTGCCCTTGGTCGCGGATCACGTATATCATGGGAGCGAACCGCCGGAATACCTGGACAGATTTGACGGACCAGCAATTACTCGCTCAGTGTGCCGTGGACACTTACCGTGCAAGCGGTCCTGGAGGCCAGAAACGCAACAAGACCTCTTCCGCGGTGAGGATAAGGCATCCGCCAAGTGGGTTGATCGTGATCGCGGAAGAAAGCCGTTCGCAGCATGAGAATCGCGCCCGGGCGCTGCGGCGGCTGCGGCAGGCGTTTTATCTGAAACTTCGCGATGAGTTGCCGCCCGAGCGCCTTGGGCCGGATGGTTTGATCGCCTACGAGGGCTATTGCGCGGCCATTGCACAGCAGAGCCGTTTGGATCTAAGCCGGAAGGATCCGCGTTTCTGGCCCGCAGCGGGCGTGGTGCTTGATGCGCTGCAGGCCGTCGGGGCGCGCGTCAGTGACGCCGCTGCGGCTCTCGGGATCTCGACGGGCAACTTGATCGATTTCCTGAGAATGGAGCCGAAGGTGTGGGAGCAGGCCAACCAGTTGCGTGCTCGCTTTCAGCAAAAGCCGCTCCGCGATTGAGCAACGCGGCCGAACCCGAGGCTACTCGACCAAGAATACCCAACTGACTGGTGAAACGAGACAGATTGCCAATTCCTCACCCGTGCTATGATGCACCAGTGAATGAGCCACCTTCTGGATGAGCGATGCGCTACCATGCCTCAGCCGTACGGTTTCTCCTGGATCGAAAAACCGCTGGTCGCAGCACTGGCGCAACCCGAATCCCAAGAAGACCTGGATTGGATGCGTAAACAAGGAATTGAGGTCTTGATCTCCCTTACCGAGGACCATCCGCGACGAGAATGGATAGAGGCTTCTGGCCTGCTGCTGGTTCATGTTCCGGTGGTCGACATGGAACCTCCAACTCTAGAACAGCTCGAAAGGTGTGTTTCAGCCATCGAGCGCGCCAACGCCAATAAGATGGGCGTTGCAGTCCATTGTGGAGCCGGCCTGGGCCGCACGGGTGTTGTAATCGGCGCCTATTTCGTGCACCAGGGCATGAACGCGACTAGCGCAATCGCGCGCATTCGCAAGCTTCGGCCGGGTTCCATTGAGACGGAAGAGCAGGTGGAAACTGTCATCGAATTTGCGAGGACAAAACGCAAGCAATAGGGGAACGGATAGCGCTTCTCTTCTTACCACCTTAATGCTGTATGCCGATATGGGGCGTGGTTGCTTCTTTCAAAAATCAACCGAGACGGCCTCACCGCCGTTCCGCGTGCTCAGGGCCTTCCACATGTCCTTGGTCAGTTTCTTTGTCTTGACGGGCCGGACGCTGCCGTCGCACATGGCAACGACGACGTCTTCTTCCAGACTGCGCAGTGCTGAAACGCCGCCTAGCCCGCCACAACTCACGTCCGGCTGCACATCGTTTGGTAGGAGTATCGCCGTGAAGGTGCCTTGCAAGAAGCGCCCATCCATCCAACTCGCACCGCGGTCCCCAGCAATGTGCTTGTTCGCCTTGAAATCGTCCACGCCAGTTTCTTCCTGAACGTTCTTGATGGCGTCCTTGCCAAGCAGAACGTACTGGCGCTCGACCGTAACCGCCTTGGAACCGCCATCGCCGCGTAGCGTCTCTCCCGCCAGCAACGTATTGCTTGTACCATCGGTGATGTCCTGAATCTTCGTCTTCGAGTCCTGGTAGAAAATGCCGTCGTTCCCAGCCAATGCGGGCTGAGAGCCTGCGTTGAACAGATAATTCGTCGGGCCAAATGCACCCCCGGGAACAGGCAGGGGATCACGCGGGCTAAGAAATACGGGAATATTTGTCTTGCGGGCCGGCACATTCACCACGTCCGTCAGCGGTTTCTTGAAGTCAATTTGTTTGAAGAAGTTATTCTGTTCGAGATAAGGTAGCAGGTAAGCAGCCGCGGAGAAATTGCTGGCGTCGTTGCCTGGGGGAAAACTGGTATTCACATCGTGATAGTTATGACACGCCAAGGCAATTTGTTTGAGATTGTTGAACGCAGCGGCTTTTTCTGCAGCCTGCCGGGCCTTCGCGATGAGCGGCAGAAGCATCCCGAACAGGATTGCCAAGAGCGCCAACACGACAATCAGTTGAAACAGAGTGAAACCCTGGCGCGATGGTGTTTTCATGGATTGGCCCTTTCTTCAACGGGAGTTCCCCGGCTATACCTTGCCTTTTACGAGCTTCACGTGATCAAACGTGCCGCCCAGCACCGTTTTGCTGTCGCAGCCGAGCCATTGATCCAGGAGGGTGGCGTAGACGGAACGGAAATCAACCTGGTGTTTGAGATCGCCCGCGTCCAGGTCCTTCAGGCTTGGGTGCTTGCCCAGTGGCCCGCCCTGGACAGCCGGGCCGGCAACGAACATGCACGACGCGGCCCCGTGGTCGGTCCCCTTGCTGCCGTTTTCCTGCACACGGCGGCCGAATTCGGAGAACGTCATTACCAGCACGCGCTTGGCATGGTCCGTGCGCTGCAAGTCGTTAAACAGAAACGAAATGGCGTCTCCCAATTCCCGAAGCAACCCCGACTGAGTGTCGGCCTGCTTGGAGTGTGTGTCGAAGCCATCCAGGTTCACGTAGAAAACCCGGGTGCCGAAGCCCTTTTCGATCAGCCGGCCGATCAGCTTCATCTTTTGCGACAGAGAACTGAAGGCAAATTGTCCCTCTTGCTGATTAGGCACCTGCAGCGCTTCTTCCAAGCGTTCGAGCGTCGAATAAGTCTGGACCTGGCGTCTGCGCACGAACTGCAGTAGGGCATTGCTGTTATCCACCTGGGGTGTGCCGGCAAGATCTTCCAGGAGGCGCTTCCGCGTTTTCTGCTTGGCCTTGTCCTTCGTTCCCAGTTCGAGCTGATAGGGATGCTCGTTGTTGATGCTGACGACGCCCCCAGGGCCTCCCTGTAGCGCCAACGGCAGCCGATTCGGACCAATTTGCATGACCGGCACGTTGCCGCGCTTGTCTTGCAAGTCCGGAACGCTCCTGCCAATCCAGCCGCTATTCATCTGGCGTTTCGGGTCAGCAGATTGCCAGATATCCATCGCTTCGAAGTGCGAACGATCGGGGTTGGGATAGCCCACGCCTTGCACGATCGCCAGCTCTTCCTTGTGCAACATCTGCTGGAGGCCGCGTAGCGAGGGATGAAGGCCTATCGTGTCATTCACGCGTAAGACCTGTTCCTTTTTAAAGGCAAGAGTTGGCCTGGCCTGGTGGTAGAGGTCGTCCGCAAAGGGAATGACGGTGTTCAGGCCGTCATTGCCTCCCGACAGCTCGATGATGACGAGGACGGTATCCTTTCCTGCCTCGGCCGCCTGCGCCGTGTTCGCCACGAAGTCGGGTACGAGCGACCCAAGCGCCAGCAAGGACGATCCCTTGAGCGAGCTGGTCAAGAACTGCCGACGGTTGAACATAACTACCTCCATTGGCTGACGCAGGAATGAACTAGTTTAGAGAACAAGAGCTTCCTTGCTTTGTTGACAACCCTTCAGGCTAATTGATACTCCGGCATGGTCATGAACGCATGCATGGTTTCTTTCACGCGCTGTTCCCGCGCGGTCCCTTGGAGCTTGCCATCTCCAAGGTAGGCTTGCAATTTCTTGCGTTGCTCTGCCCCAATTTCGCCGTCCAGGAACTGCTCAGCCAGAAACTGCACGATCCTACCCGGCTCTGATAGCTTTTCGGCGCGGAAGGCCTGCAGAGGGTCGAACCCAAGGTTGCCGGTGAGAGTCATCTGTGCGAAATTGTGTCTTGCCAGGACGGTGGCGGTGTTCAGCCAGTTCCTGCCGCCTTCCCAGCCTTTGACATTGGGCGGCGCGAACAGTTGCTGGCCCATCTCTTCCAGGTGAGCGGCCAGGGGAGCAAGAGCAACCTGGAGCTCCGAGTTGGGAACGAGATTGCGCACGACATCAACTACATATTCCACCGGGCACTTGATCCTGTGCCTATAGGCGTGGCTGGAAAAGAAGTGACGGGAGCTGAGCATGGTCTTCACCAAGAGGCCAACATCGTAGTCGCTCTTCCGAAAAGAGTCGGCAAGCGGCTCCAGCAGGACAGGCGGGGGAGGCACACTTTCGCTGATAAGATAGCGATAGAGCTTGCGAACCAGGAAATGCGCCGCGGCGGGTTGATCGAGAACGATGCGCACCACGTCGTCGCCATTCCAGTTGCCTAGCCGGCTCAGAACGGTTTTGGGGCCGTCGTCGTGCAGCACGGCATTGAAATCAAACTTATCGTCGTCGGTATGCCAGCCGGTGAATGCGCGTGCTGCCTCGCGAATGTCCTTTTCCGTATAGTGGCCGACGCCCAGGCTGAACAGCTCCATCAATTCGCGCGCATAGTTTTCGTTCGGCTTGCCCTTCACGTTGCTGTTCGAATCGAGCCAGACGAGCATTGCCGGATCGCGACTCATGTCGCCGAGGAAAGGCCGGAACTTGCCCAGGGCGTGCTGGCGAATGAGCTTGTTCTGATTAAACATCAAATCGGTGCGCTGCACCTTGGCGATGCTGGTCGCGAAATGGTTGTGCCAGAACAGGGTCAGTTTTTCGAGGAGCGGGACCGGACCGTTGAGGATGCAGTACAGCCACCAGGCCCGCAGTTCCTGGGGCTCATTGCGACCGGCCATGCGCTCGCCGAGCTTGATAAAATCAAGCGAAGCCGGCTGGGCTGGCCCCTCAAACACTCGAACGAGGGTGGCGTGATAGCCGTGCTGGACCGCCCCTCGCAATTCGGCAAGGCTGGCTCCAAAGCCGGCCCGCCGGTAGAGATGCGCCGCCCATTTCAGGTTCCAGGGTTGACCAGCATCGGGCTCCCAAGGCAACCACGCCTTGGCTGGATCGACCCTGTCGATGGGTGGTGGCATGCGGCATCCCTCCGCAGGAGAAGAACTCTTACGAGTGGAAAGCTGTACGTTGGATTATCTCCGATGGCCGAGGATCACGCAAATCAAAAGTGGAGATCCGCCTGCTTGCTTCGCGCGTCAGCCTCCGCCTTTCATGCGACAAAACGACTCCGCCCCCGTAGAAGAGCGATCTCTCTTCAACATCCACTTGCGTAAACCCGAAGGAAACGTAGCATTGGGTAGTCATTGTCATCCTGGACAGGGTCTGCCGCAGCCAGCTCATCGACACGGAGGATCTGAAGGAGAGGTCTTTTCCACAGTTTGGACATATGGAGGTGTTTCGTGCGTAGAACGGCAATCAATTCTCTTGCTCTTTTTCTCTTGCTGCTCTCAAGCGGCAGGACGTTGGCCCAGTTCGAACCGCGGGCCGTTATTGAGCGGGCTCTTCAGGTTCACGGCGGCGCTCGCATGATCGAGAAGTACAAGGGCGTGCAGATGAAGGGCAAGGGCGCAGTATACCTGCCAGATGAAATTCAAGTCGGCGTTGAAGGGTTTTCCGAGCTCCCCGGCAAATTCAAGAGCGTCATGGAGATGGATGTTAATGGCATGAAGCTCACCATTATCCAGGCAGTGAATGGGGACCGAGTCACAATCCGTCAGAACGGGGTCGATGTTCCGCTGAACGATAAGCTCAAGGAGGAACTGAAGGAACAGGTTTATGCTGACGGAGTCGCCAGTCTGATCGTACTTCGGGAGAGGGGCTACAAACTGGCGCCCCTTGGAGAAACCAAGGTGAACGATCGTGACGCGCTCGGAATAAAAATCTCCTCGCGAGGACATCGCGACGTCAGCTTGTATTTCGACAAGGCCAGCGGGTTTCTTGTCAAAATCGAAGACAAGGCCCTGGATGTCAAAAGCATGCAAGAAGTACTTCAGGAAAAGATCCTCGACAATTACAAGGATTTTGGCGGCATAAAACGTCCAACGAAAGTGGTAGTCCGCCGGGACGGCAAACCTTTTGGGGAAATGGAAATCACGGACGTGAAGATATTTGAAAAGCTGGAAGACGCGAACTTCGAACCTTGAGCGCATCGTCCAGCATGAGAAGGTTTCATGCAACCGCTCGACAATATGCGCGTTCTCACGCTGGCCATCAATCTCCCCGGTCCGCTGGCCGTCGCTCAGCTGGTCCGGCTTGGGGCCGCCGTGGTGAAGGTTGAGCCGTTGGAAGGCGATCCTTTGGCGCGCGGCGCACCCGCCTGGTACCAGGAACTGCATCGCGGTGTCGAAGTCGTTCCCTTGAATTTGAAGGACCAGGCCAGCCACAACCGGCTGACGACCTGGCTGGGGCAATCCGACCTGCTCATCACGGCGAGCCGCCTCTCGGGGCTAAGGCGCTTGGAGCTTTCCTGGCCTGAGCTGCATGCCAGTTATCCGCGGCTCTGCCAGGTCGCACTTGTGGGCTATGGCCCGCCGCGGGAAGAATTTCCGGGGCACGACCTGACTTATCAGGCCGAACTCGGCTTGCTCACGCCGCCGCATCTCCCGCGGGCGTTGATGGCAGATTGGGCTGGCGCACAGATGGCCGCGACGGCCGCTCTGGCGCTGATCCTTGCACGCGAACGTGGGCGGGAGGCCCAGTACATGGAGGTGCGCCTCTCTGAAACTGGCATCGAACAAGCATTGCGTCATGGGTTGACCACCGCCGGCGGAGTTCTGGGAGGCGGTTTCCCGGGGTACAACCTCTATCCTGCCAGAGAAGGCTGGATCGCCGTCGCGACCCTGGAGCCGCATTTTTGGGACCAGCTCCAGCGGTTGCTAATCCTCAGCTCCCCCGATTGTGAGCAACTACGAGCAGTGTTCCAAACACGCACGGCATCCGAGTGGGAGACCTGGGCAGAAAAACACGGCTTGCCTATCGTCGAGGTCCGATCAGCGCCAGCGCAATGAATCGGATGCCCTGGCTGAGGAGGCAAGCGGCAGTATTCTCCAATTGAGACGTGCTTCTCCCGGCAGCGACGTGCCTTTGGGTAGATTCATGGGTTATTTCATCCTCGAAGCGACTCTGTTCGTCCTTGGGATGCTGGCCTTCCTTATCGGTAAGGTGCCGTTGACGCCGCAGCGCACGGTTCGAGGGGCCGCCGCCCGCGTTGTGGGAGTCATTCTCATGATTCCCTTGCCGCTGTATCTTGTGGCTTGCAGGCAATCGCACGTGCTTCCCTTGGGTCGGGATGAGGACAGCCTCGATCCGCTGATGCATGAAACAGAAGGGTTTGTGCGGCTCTCTGCCGGGGCAGCCGCGTTCGCGTGCGTTCTCGCAGCGACGGTGTTCGCCATCGTCACATCCGAAAAACGTCGACGCGATTGAAGAATTAAAATCCATTTTCCAGGCTTCGAAGAGGACCAGGCGCCGTCCTCTTATCTCCGGCACGAACTCGCGCCGAGAGGGATTTCCTTGCAACACCAAGATGCCGGACGTACGCTGTGCTGAGTTGGGCATGGAACTGGGAGAATGGCAATGCAACTCACAGTAGAAGATCTCTTTGGCCAGATCGAGAAGCTGAAACTGGTGTCCGCGGAAGAGGTCGCGGCCATGAGAGGCCGCTGGCTCCGGGCCGGGCGCAAGGATGCCGCGGATCCGGCGCGCTTCTGCGAATGGCTGCGCGTCAATAATTACCTGACGGAGTTTGCCATCTCGGCCCTTTCCCGCGGCAAGTCCGATCGACTCATTTTGAATCAATATCGCATCACTGACATGCTGAGGACCGGCGCGCAAGCGGGTGACCTGCTGGCGGCGGATCCTCTCGATCGGCCTGTGCGCGTGCAGATCGTGTCACCCCAGTTCGCCAGAGAACAAGCATTTTATGAGAAGCTCCGGGGCCTGGTGCAACGCCTGATGAACGTGCAGCATGCCGGCGTCGCTCATGTGCTCGACCTCGGGCAAGCGCATGGCGTCGATTACGTCGTCAGCGAATACGTGCCAGGCGAATCGTTGGAAGAGGTTCTCAAAAGACGAGGCAGATTGAATTATGGTCTGGCGGCCCGAGTCTTCGCACTCGTCGTCGATGCCTTGCAGGCCTTGCATCACCAGGGCGTCCGCCTCGGCGACTTGCGGGCGGAAGATTTGGCATTTGCCAGCACCGACAAGGCGGCCGGTGGAGCCCGGACCGTGCGGATTGCGAACGCCGGCTTTCCTCGACATTTCTTCGATAGCTCCGCCCTGGGCATTGGCCCGGAGCGAACGGCCGAGAGCCAACCACGCCAACTGGAACGCACGGGTGAAACCGAATTGGAGAGGCCCGTGCGACCGGAGGAAGATATCTTGCGCCTGGGTGTGCTCCTCTACCGGACGGTAATCGGCCACGAACCAACCTCGCGCGGCGGACGGGCTAACGAGCAAGTGCGCCAGGCGGACCCCGAGGTGCCTGTTCTTCTGGCCGACATCATCGACTCGATGACGGATGGCGTGCCGGCAAACCGGCCCAAGAACGTCGCCGCCGTGGCCAAGGGGTTGCGCGTGTTCCTGAGGACGGAGGAGGAACAGAGCCCAGCACAGGTGGAAGATCGGGTCACCGTCCCCGTACAGAGTCCTCCGGCGGGCGCTGCCGAGAGCGAAGACCAGGATGGCAGTCCGGCCGACGGCAAGGCCGGCAGCCAAGCTGCTGAGCTCCCGCCAACTGTTGCGCATTGGAGGCAATTCGCAGGCGTCGAGGGCGAGCCGGAAATCAACAAACTCTTCCGCGCCGTGGTCAAGTACGAAGGCTCCGATCTGCACGTGGCCGCGGGCATGGCGCCCATGATGCGGTTTCAAAACCTGATGCGCCCCCTCGGAACGCAGGTCCTCGAACCTGCCGAGCTGGAGCATTTAATGCAGCCAATCCTCTCGGAGAGGTCGCGGAGCCAGTTGGACGACGCCGGCGGCGCCGATTTCGCGCACGTTCTGGCACACGGCGAAGGGCGCTTTCGCGTCAATCTCTTCAAGCAGCGCGGGCAGCTTGGCCTGGTGGCGCGCCGCGTCAACGCCAACATCCCTACCTTCGAGAAGCTGCGCCTGCCGGCCGTGCTCGAACGCCTCTGTCAGTACGATCAGGGCATGGTGATTTTGGCCGGCGTGACCGGCAGCGGCAAAAGCACCACCCTGGCCGCCATGCTGGAGTACATCAACGAACGTGAATCGGTTCATATCCTCACGATTGAGGATCCGATCGAGTACCTGTTCATCAGCAAGAAAGCACTCATCAACCAACGCGAGGTCGGCATCGACGTGCGCGACTGGCACATCGCGCTCAAACATGCCGTGCGACAGGACCCCGACGTCATCCTGGTTGGCGAAATGCGCGATCGCGAGACGTTCGAGGCCGGGCTCAACGCTGCGGAAACGGGTCATCTTGTCTTTTGCACAATCCATGCTTCGAGTGCGCCCAGCACGATTGGCCGCATTCTCGATCTCTTCCCCGCAGACATGCATCAAGCCATGCGCCAAAGCCTGGCCTTCAACCTCAAGGCCATCGTTTGTCAGAAACTCCTCCCTTCGATCAGACCCGGTGTTTCGCGCGTGCCCACCAACGAGATTATGCTGCTGAATCCGACAGTCCGGGACCTGATCATCAAGGGGGAAGACAAGAAGCTGCCCGACGCCATCCGCATCGGCTATCTAGAAGGGATGATCGACTTTAACGAAAGCCTTCGCCAGCTCGTTCACCGAGGTGACCTGGACGAGTCTGTCGCCTTGCAAGCGGCGCCGAATGCCGATGCATTGAAAATGGCCTTGAAGGGCATCAAGGTCGCCCAGCCGGGCATCCTTTAGAAACTGGGCGGACGCCTTTCTGCGACTTGGTACTGGTTCAGGGCGAACATTTCTCTTCAAGGCTTGGCTCGTTTCCACAGGCTGCAGGTTCGCTCGCTCCCGGCTTTTGCCGTGAATTCCGTCGGCCGATCTTTTCCCGGCGCCGAGAAGCAAAAGCGAACCTGGTCGCCGTCCCATTCGTAGATGCCGAGCTGCGTCTTGTCCTTCATCGGACCCCCGGTCAGCACGTAATCGATGGTCATCGGTTTCTTCGATGCGTTGACCGTGAACGTGGCCTTGAGGAAGACTTGGCCGCCGATAATCACGGTGGTTTCGTGACTCTTGACCACCCGCTTACTGGTCTTCAGAAACTCCTTGGGAAGCGCCTGGCCGTTGATTTCACCCGATACCATCGACCATTCGCCTTCCAGCCGGGCCATCTCCTTATCAGGTGGTTTGTGGCCACGGCCATCACGTTCGTCTGGAGTCGATGCCGGTGCGGGATCGTTGCGGGACTCGGCAACCGGATCTTTGCCGCGGGCTTTGTCGAGTGGATTCGTGCTCTTCTCGTTCTTGTCGCGCTTGAGAGTCTCCAGAGCGTGGCCGCTGCCGGCCCTGGTGGCAAACTCCTTGGGACGCACCTTGCTGCTGACGGTGAGACAGATTTTCCACGTAGCGCCGTCGAGTTCGTAGATACCCAGAGAAGTATTACCTTTTTCCGGGCCCTCCGTGAAATTCAGATCCAGCGTTTTTGGGGTACTCGCGGCGTCGATCTTGAAAGTGCCTTTGTAAGTCGCTCCCATTGAAATCGTGGTGAACTTGCGCCCATTCAAAACGATCTTGGATCCTGCGAAGATGTTTTCCGCCATCTTCCTACCGTCGATTTCCAGGGTGCTTACGCTCCAAGCGCCCTGCAACTTCTCCAGGTCGGATTTCATGGTGGCTCCCTTCTCAGGGCCCTCCGCGGCGGCCTGCCGGGCGGCGACACTTCCAGAAAACGCGGCATTGGGGTCCGCAGCCATTGCCTGGAAGGTGAGCCAACCAGCATCGACGCCGACCAAACCCACAGCGAACAGCGCGGCGTGAACGAACTTCATCTTGATCCACCCCATGGTTTGGAGTAATCCTTCCGAGAAAGCGACCTCACTTCCGGTCCCAATGACTTTGTCGACGTTGAATGCCGACGCCGTGCTGCTAAATGACCATGCGTGATCTTGCAGCAAACACATTCTTGGGTGCCATGCTTTCGGGCCCAACCTATGGCCAAAGATTCCCAGGAGGCGAGGCCCGAAAGCATGGAGCAGTCGGCGAACCGTCCCCTTGCGTTGGGGTACGACATGCTTTCGCGGCCCCGGCACGGAGAAATGGCTGGGTTCGGCCCCGCCTTGGGCCGAGAAAGCATGGCACCCCAGTTCAATCCCCTGCTGCTGATTCGCGCACGCTGATTTAGGTGGCGACAGCAGCGAACGAGACCGATCCAATCAGCGCTTCGGCCCACTTTCCACGGGACGGAATCGACCAGCCGTCCAAATGGTTTGATGAGCCATTCCGGCAGCCGAACAAACTCTGACAAAGCCCTAGTCCGGCCGCGGCGATTTATTGACCAGCTCCAGTGCCTTGTCAATCAGAATCTCACCGGTCATTTCGCCCAGCGAAGTCCGCGAAACGTACTCGTACCGTGGAAAGCTCTGGAAATCAACCTTCGTGAGGATATATCCAAATGCATCGTTCGTCAGGCCGAACAAGAGGTTGTGCTTGCCGTGCATCTTGCGCTTGAGATAGAAGCCGATGTTTGGCAGCGCCTCACCGGGGATGGTCACGATCTGGGCGTTGCCGATGTTCACCACGTTGATGCGCGCGTTGATGGACTGATCATCGTTATGGGCATACTTCAGAGGCGAGCCGACGACGACGGCCCACATGAGCAACGAATCGACCGGAAAACGTACGCTCATGGAGTCGCAGAATAGCGTTGGATCGGGTTGTTCACCGGCATCCTTGACGATACGCAACGCTTCGTCGGCCATCAAGCGGCCGATGCGCAGGCACTCTTCCCAGCTGCGTGAATCGTTCCAGTAGCCGCGTAGCGGGTCCTTTGGCTGATTCAGGTCGCGGTTGTCGGCCGTGATCATGCCTCCCTGCGCGCCATTGAGGAAGATCGCCGCGCCGCCGGTTTGCGCTTCGATTTTCTGGCACAGAGGGCCGATTAGGTCGGGACTGAGGATGCCAATGCTATTGCCAAGCACTTCCGGATGGATCGCATAGTTCACCAATGTCGCAATCGTTTTTCCCTGGGGGCCGACCGCCTGGATAACGCTCATCCGGCGATCATAGAGATCTGGCGCGTAATAGTTATAAGCGATCTTGCCCTTGGCTTCGCCTGTGGCAATTTTGAGCGAGGCGGGCTGCAACTGATCGATGGCAGCATTGAGGGCTTCGGCGGCCTTATCGCAGACGAAGTCCATGTACTTCAAATCGCCGGTGTGGCCGCCCTTGCCGTCCGGAAAACCGTAACAATCCGGTGCACTATGCGTGTGCGTCGAGGCGATGAGGATGTTGTTCGCAGGGATTCGCTTCACCTTGGCGCGGACCCGATCTCCGAGCGCTGATGGGAAGCCAAGCGAATCAAGTGCCACGACGCCAACCGAGACCTCCCCTTTCCGAAAGACGATGGCGCGCGCGGTCAATTCACCGCGCTTTTCTTTCGCAGGCTGAGGTATCCCCATGCCGCCCGAGACCGGCAGAAGCGGATTGGGCGTGATGATGCGTGTCGCAGCGCCTACCTGGAGTTCGGCACGTGCCGACGGTAGTCCCACGATCGCGCCTGCCCACACGCACAGGACCAGGATTCGCCGAAGCATGATTCAGGTCTCCACGAAGGAATGCTCTCGTAATCCCCCCTCCCCCGAGTAGAGCGAAAAGGGAGCCTATAAGTCCCATAGGCCCCATAGGTCCTACGAGACACTGATTTCGCGCGCCATCGCGAGTGCCTATTCTTTCGCGATGCGCGTAAAAAAGCGGTGGCCGGTCAAGGAACCAAGGCCACCGCCTGGAATGTTAGCAGCAAGGATCAGCTTAAGCCAAGATATTCGTAATGACCTCGCCTTTGACCAGCTCGCGCGGCTGATTCAAGTGATTGTAAACGATCGTGCTTGGATTGATGCCGACGCTGTGGTAGATGGTCGCCAGCAGTTCCAAGGGATGCACGGGGTTTTCCAGGGGTGCCGAGGCCGTCTTGTCGGATTTGCCGTAAACGAAGCCTCGCTTTGCGCCTGCGCCCGCAACGCACGCGGTATAGCAGTATGGCCAATGATCGCGGCCGTCGTCGTTGTTCTCGTTGCCGGAAGTGCTCACACCACGCTGCGGGCTGCGACCAAACTCGCCCACTGCCACAACCAGCGTTTCCTTGAGCAGTCCACGCTCATCCAGGTCCGCAATCAAGGCGGACAGCGCTCCATCGAACATCGGAGCGGCCTGATGCTTCAGGCGGTGGGTGAGTCCGGTGTGCGTGTCCCACGAATGGTTGTCCGAATTGGCAACCTTGGGCCAGTTGACCTCGACAAACCTCGTGCCGGCCTCGATCAAGCGTCGGGCGAGCAGGCAGCTTTGGCCGAAGGTGTTGCGGCCATAACGCTCGCGCATCGCCGGAGTTTCCTTGCTCAGGTCGAATGCGTTCCGCGCTCGGCCGGAAATCACCAGCCCCAGTGCCTTGCTGTAATACTCGTCGAGGTCGTATTTCTTGGTGGCCTTCTCCAGTGCGGGCATGCCGGCCGAGATCACATCGCGCAGCTTGGCGCGCCGTTCCAGCCGTGGTGAGGAAACCTCGTCGCGAAGGCGGAGATCGTCGATGTTGATGTGATCCATCTTCGTCATGTCCATGTCGTCGCCCGGCGGGTACAGGTAGTAGGGATCGTACGCCCGGCCGAGGAAGCCCGCAGTACCCGCCTTGCCGACCACGCCGCTCTCTTGCAGCGGGCGAGGCATCATCACGAAAGGCAGCATCGGCACCTCCGGCGGTTTCAGCCGGATGATGTTGGAGCCGATATTGGGAAAATCCTTGGGGCTGGGGGGCTCGAGCTGGCCTGAGGGGCTGACCTTATCAGCTGTGTAGCCGGTGAGCATTTGGTAAATGGCGGCCGTGTGGTTGAAGAGCCCGACCGGTGTGTAGCTCATCGAACGAATGAGCGTTACCTTATCCAGTACCTGAGCAAACTTGGGAAGGATCTCGGTGACCTTGATGCCTGGGACCTTTGTATCGATCGCCTTGAAGACGCTTCGAACCTTATCCGGCACGTTGTCCTTAGGGTCCCACAAATCCAGATGGCTGGGGCCACCCTGGAGGTAGAGGAGGATGACGCTCTTCGCCTTCCCCCAACCGACGCCTCCCGTAAGCCCTTCGCTCGCCGCAGCTTTTTGCAACCCAAGGATATTGGCCAGACTAATGCCCAGCATCGCGGAACCGCCGACGCGCAACAACTCACGGCGAGTGATGCCGTCGCAAGTGTCTTTGCTGATACCACCGGGAATTACAAGCATGACCATTCCCTCTATTTGTTGTGAATCGAAACGCAGGCAGGTAACGAGGCAGGCGTACCGGCACCGGATGGGCGGATGACCGCATAACTCTTTCGCACCCGGATACCATTTCAGTAGTAATATAACCTGTGGCTTTGCGGATCGTCAATCATGAAGTTGGTGAGCCCGGCGCGTCGAAAGCCGCCAGTGCCCGAAGAATGCTTGCAAGTCGCGCCCCGATTTGCCAAGATTGCTTTGTTACCTGCTGCGAGAGCCCGCCTCCCAACGGCTGCTTCCCACTGATGGGCGACGCCGCCAGAACGGTAGTCCTTCCGGGGACGAAGACTTTTTGATTCCGACGAAGACGACTTTGCGCTAACGCGCATGCGTGAGTGAAGGCCTATTCTTCCCCCTAGCCGGCCGCCGCTTGTTGAGGATCTTGCGATGAACGCCTTTCGACACATTGCACTTGGCTTCACGTTTCTCTCGGTTGGCGTAACCGCTCTCTTCGGCGCTCCGCCCGCTCAGAAAGACTCGAGGGAGCCAGTCGAGGTCAGTTACTATCGCCAGGTCCGCCCGATCTTGCAGCAGCACTGTCAGGGCTGCCATCAGCCGGCCAAGTCCATGGGGGGCTACGTGATGACAAGCTACGCAGCCCTTTTCGACAAGGGCAACAGCGGCGAAGATGGCGTCGTTTCGGGAAAGCCGCATGAGAGCAAACTCCTGGCCCAAATTGTCGCGAAAAACGGCAAGCCTCCGGCAATGCCCAAGGGAAGAGACCCTCTGCTCGGGCACGACGTGAGCCTCATCAAGGACTGGATTGCTCAAGGCGCCAGGGACGACTCCCCGCCCTTGGCCCGGCAGGTGGTCGATGCCGAGCACCCGCCGACCTATGCCATGCCGCCGGTGATTACCTCCATCGATTATTCACCCGACGGCCAGATTCTGGCAATTGCCGGTTACCATGAAATTCTCCTGCACAAGGCAGACGGCTCCGGGTTGCTGGCTCGCCTGATTGGCGTCTCGGAGCGAGTTCAATCTCTGGCATTCTCGCCGGATGGGAAGTCTCTGGCCGCCACGGGAGGCGATCCGGGACGCTTCGGCGAAGTGCAGATTTGGGACGTGGCCAAGAGGAAGCTCCGGCTGTCACTGCCTGTAACCTTCGACACGGTTTACGGTGCCAGCTGGTCCCCGGACGGCAGCAAGGTTGCCTTCGGATGTGCGGACAACACGCTGCGTGCCATCGACGCGCAAAGCGGCAAGCAGGTGCTCTACCAGGGGGCACACAGCGATTGGGTGCTCGAGACCGTATTCTCGACCGACGCGTCGCACCTGGTCTCTGTGAGCCGAGATATGTCCATGAAGTTGACCGAGGTGCCCACGCAACGCTTCGTCGATAACATCACGAGTATCACGCCCGGCGCCTTAAAGGGGGGACTACAATCCGTGGCGCGCCATCCCAAGAAGGACGAACTGCTCATCGGCGGTTCGGACGGTGTGCCCAAGATCTACAAGATGTATCGTGAGAAGAAGCGAGTCATCGGCGACGACTTCAATCTCGTGCGTGCCTTCGAAGGCCTGCCGGGCAGGATTTTCAAGGTCCGCTTCAATGTGGACGGCTCGCGCGTCGTTGCTGGCAGTAGTTTTGAGGGCCGCGGCGAGGTACGCGTTTACCAGGAGGCCGACGCCAAGCTGGTATCCAAGTTTGCGGGACAGAAGGGGGGCGTGTACGCTTTAGCCTATCGCCCCGACGGCAAGGAAGTCGCCTCCGCAGGTTTTGACGGCGTAGTGCGTTTCAACGATCCGTCGACGGGCAAGCTGATCCGAGAACTCCTGCCGGTTACTCTGAGCGCCACTGTGGCGAGCGCCGGCCCAGGAAAGAAGTGAGGTGAACGGCAGAAAAGGATCTCCCCTCTCCCCCGCTTCGGGGGAGAGGGGTTGGGAGTGAGGGGGACGAACGATCCCCGGCCAAGACCCCTCACCCCCGCCCCTCTCCCCGGAGTACCGGGGCGAGGGGAGAACCATTGCTGGCGTTCGGCTGATTGGACCCATTGCAGCCAAAGCGAACCTGAGAAAATACATGAACCACCATTCTCTCCACCGGTTTGCGTTTTTGATGGCCATCGCAGGCGTGGGAGTCGGCGCGGCAACGAACATTTCCGCTCAGGAGAAGATTCCCGCGGGGGCCAGCATCGTTCGCATAGAGGCTCAGCCGGCGAGCCTCGAACTGAAAACTCCCTACGACTATCGCCAGCTCCTCCTGACGGGTCAGCTCGCCAGCGGCGAACGCATCGACGTCACGCGCCTTGCCAAGATTGAACGACCCACCAGCCTCATCACTCTATCGCCCACCGGTCTTGTCCGCCCGGTCGCGGACGGCAAAGGAATTTTGAAGTGCACGCTCGCCGGCCAGACCGCAAATATTCCCTTCACCATCACCGGGCAAAAGGACAAGTACGAAGTTAGCTTCGTTCGTGACGTCATGCCGGCGATGTCCAAGATTGGCTGCAATGCAGGCACCTGCCATGGAGCCCAAAAAGGCAAGAATGGATTCAAGCTGTCGCTACGCGGCTACGACCCGCTTGCGGACTATCAAGCTCTGACGGATGACCTGGAGGGGAGGCGTTTCAATCGCGCCGCACCGGAGCGCAGCCTCATGCTGCTAAAGCCCACCGGAGCGGTCCCGCACCAGGGCAGCATGCTTATCAAACCTGGCGAACCTTTCTATGAACTGCTCCATGCCTGGATCGCCGACGGCGTCAAGCTCGATTTGAAAAGTCCGCGGGTGGCGAGCATCGATATTTTCCCGAAAGCGCCCATCATGCCGCTGCCGGGAATGAATCAGCAGATGGCTGTCCTGGCTACCTACAGCGATGGCTCAATGCGGGACGTCAGTGCCGAAGCATTTATCGAAACAAGCAATCAGGAAATTGCGACCGTCAACAAGCAGGGGTTAGTTAGCGCGCTGCGCCGCGGCGAAGCGACGATGCTGGCCCGCTACGAGGGCAACTACACGGCGACGACGCTGATCGTCATGGGCGACCGCAGTGGATTCGCCTGGAAAGAAGTGCCCGAGTTTGGCTACATCGATCAGCTGGTTGATGAAAAGCTGAAGCTGGTCAAGGTGCTGCCGAGCGACCTCTGCGACGATGCCGACTTTTTGCGCCGGATCCACCTCGACCTGACCGGATTGCCCCCCCAAACGCAGGAAATACGGTCCTTTCTCGCTGACCGCCGGCCAGCGAAGGCGAAGCGCGACGAGGTCGTGGACAAGCTGATCGGCAGCGCCGACTACGTCGAATACTGGACCAACAAGTGGGCAGACCTCCTCCAGGTCAATCGCAAGTTCCTGGGCGAAAAAGGAGCCATGGCGCTGCGCGGCTGGATTGAGCATGCCGTCTCCAGCAACATGCCCTACGACAAGTTTGTGCTGAGCATTCTGACGGCGTCCGGCTCGACGCTGGAAAATCCGCCGGCTGCCTACTTCAAGATTCTGCGCGATCCGCAAGGAACGATGGAAAATACCACTCAGCTGTTCCTGGCGGTGCGCTTCAACTGCAACAAGTGCCACGACCATCCGTTCGAGCGCTGGACCCAGGACCAGTACTATCACCTCTCGGCCTACTTCGCGCAAGTGGCCCGCAAGGACGATCCTAAATTCAAGAACCAAAAAGTGGGCGGCACCGATGTCGAGCAAGCAACCGCGCTGGTCGAGATCGTTTATGACAAGAAAATAGGCGAGGTCAAGAACGAGCGGACCGGCGCGTTGGCTGCACCGGAGTTCCCCTACAAGCACGCGGGTTCGTCACCTGCCAACGCCAGCCGCCGCGAGCAGCTCGCCAACTGGATTGCTTCCAAGGATAATCAGTATTTCGCCAAGAGTTATGTGAACCGCATCTGGAGTTATCTGATGGGCGTCGGCCTGATCGAGCCGATCGACGATATCCGGGCCGGCAACCCGCCCACCAATCCCAAACTGCTGGACCGCATGAGCGAGGAGTTCGTGAAGAGCGGTTACAACGTGCAGGAACTCGTACGTACGATTTGCAAGTCGCGCGTTTACCAGCAGTCGATCGCTACCAGCCGTTGGAACCAGGACGACGACATCAATTACTCGCACGCGCTGGCGCGACGCCTGCCTGCCGAGGTGATCTACGATACCCTACACCGAGCAACAGGAACTGTAGAACGGCTGGGGGGAATGCCCGCCGGTCTGCGGGCGGTGCAGCAGATCGATTCGAAGGTCGAGGTCCCCAGCGGCTTCCTGGACCTCTTTGGCAGGCCGCCACGAGAGAGCTCTTGCGAATGCGAGCGCTCCTCGGGGATGATGCTTGGACCCGTCCTCAACCTCATTAATGGCCCTGTGGTCGCGGACGCGATCAAGGACCCGGGCAACCGAATTTCCCGGCTGGTTGCGACCGAGAAGGACGACACAAAACTCGTCGAGGAATTGTTCCTCTCCATCTTGTGTCGTGCACCAACCAAGGACGAGGTCGCGGCCGGCCTTAAGGCTCTCGGAGCGGATACCGACGAGTACCTCCGACAACTTGACGAGCACAATCGGCGGGCTACAGCACTAGCAGCTTATGAGAAGCAAATCCCTGGCAAGCAAGCAGCCTGGGAGAAAGCGCTAAAGCTTCCGCAATGGACCGTCCTGGAGCCGAGCAGCGCAAAATCGAAGGGCGGGGCCGTGCTGACCAAGCAGTCCGATGGATCGTTGCTGGCCAGCGGCAAAAACGCTTTCCCTGAGGTCTACTCGATTACGACCGACACCATCCTCGACAAGATCACAGGGTTCCGACTGGAAGTTTTGCCCGATTCGCATTTGCCTTCTCAAGGGCCTGGCCGGGCACCCAACGGCAACTTTGTCTTGAATGAATTCCGAGTGACCGCGGCACCAAAGGCGGAACCAACCAACACCAAGAGCATTCTCCTTCGCAAGGCAATCGCAGATTTCTCGCAAGACGGTTGGCCCGTGGCGGCATCTATCGACGGCGATCCCAAGACCGGCTGGGCGGTTTTGCCTGAGTTCGGCAAACGGCATGTCGCCATCTTTGAAGTGAAGGACCCTGCGACCATCAACAAAGGGACCACGCTCACGTTAACCCTCGACCAGCGTTATTTCGGCAAGGAGCACAATATCGGCAGATTCCGCCTCTCGGCTACCACCGCGGAGGCGCCGATGTCGATCGATGGCTTGCCGGATGCCGTCGCGAAAATTATTGCCATCGCATCCGAGAAACGCACGGCCCAGCAACGGACCGAGCTGGCCAGCTATTATCGCTCAACTGACGCCGAGTGGATGCGGCTGCAACAGGAACAGGCCAGGTATCCCTTGCCTGGCGACAAGCGACTCCTGGGCGCTCAAGACCTTGCCTGGGCGCTGATCAACAGCCCAGCGTTTTTGTTCAATCATTGATGGGAATGAGCGGGGCTATTGCGGATTGAGTTCGGCGAACAAATCCTTCAAGGGCAAAAAGAAATTGGGTAGGAGCGACCCGCCGCTCAAGGTCTGCCCAATCCCGAGAAGGGTAACCTCCTGGGGACTCGTATATACTTCCACGGTCCGATGATCCGGATGGACCAACCACACTAATTCGGCGCCCGCCGCGAAGTAATCTTGGATCTTCCGTAACATCTCTTGTTCAGTGTTACTCGAGCTCAGCACCTCGACGGCCAGATCTGGAACCAGGCTCGGCAATGGCTCGCGGGGAAGTTGCCGGTTCGGCAGCCGATCCCACGAGATATAGGAAACATCAGGAATCCGGACGAGTCCCGGTGCGAGGCGCATCATTCCCGCTTCACCTGCCACAGTGCCGAGATTGCGTCCGGCCAGGTAATTGCGCAGATGCTGGATAAGGACCATGGCCAGGCATGATTCGCGGAGCCCCATGACTTTCTCCACCAAAAGTCCATCCACAAGTTCGTAGAGGCGCTTCTCCTCCGCATAAAGGGACAGCACGTCTTGTTCTGTGGCGGGGAGGTGGAGATTTGGATTCAAACGTAGTCGCTTCATGGGAAGCGGGCCGAATCGCTTCGCGACCTCGACTGCGGTCCAAAATTCGGGCGGTGCAGGAAGAACTGTGGACATCGTTTTCTCCTTCCCACGATAGTTTCTCACATTATGCGGCTTCCGAGAACTGAGAACAAGCGGATGGGAGATCATTCAGTTGACGTCTTATCACTGAGCCAACCGGAAGGCTGTTGAGGCGGAGGACTTTGCCTCCAGCATCGCTTAATTCTGCCACGTGGGAGCACGTTTCTCCAGAAACGCCTTCATGCCCTCCTGGGCGTCTCGGGCGAGCGCATTCTCAACCATGGACTTTTGAGCGACTGCATAAGCCTCGGGGTAATCGAGTGGGAGCTGCTCGTAGAACGCTGCCTTCCCCAGCGAAACCGTGTAAGCGCTGGCATTGGCTATTTGCTGAGCCAGACGCATGGTCTCTTCGTCCAATCGACCAACGGGAACGACTCGGTTTATCAGGCCAATTCTTTCTGCTTCGGCAGCCTTGATCGGCATCCCGGTGAGCAACATCTCCATCGCCTTCTTGGGCGCGACGGCACGGACCAGAGCGACGGCCGGCGTGGTGCAAAACAGGCCAATCTTGACTCCTGGCGTGGCAAACGCGGCGTCTTCGGATGCGACGACCAGATCGCAACTGGCTACCAGCTGGCAGCCCGCTGCGGTCGCGATGCCGTGCACCTGGGCGATCACGGGCTGTGGCAATTTGCGGATGGCTTCCATGACCTCGGTGCACAGTACGAACAGTGATGCGTAGTCGTCTTCGGCACCGTCCACCAGCTCCCGTAAATCATGACCGGAGCTGAACACCGGACCATTGGCCCGCAGAATGACGACGTGGACATTATGCTCCCCGGCAAGTCGGGCTAATTCGCGCCCGAGCGCGGTGAGCATCGCCCGAGAGAGAGCGTTGCGCTTTTCGGGATGGTTGAGCGTCAAAATGGCGACGTGGTCGACGACTTCGGCAAGGACAAGTGGCTTATCCATAACCAGCTCCGACCGTGTGCACGCAGTGGTGCAAGGATGCTAGCGCCCACCTTCCTTGACCATATCAGGTTTGGTCTTGAGCTGCTTGATCCAGTCCCGAAAGAGCTGTAGTCCACGTGCATCCACAACAGTTGAGCTGAGCGGCGGCATACGTCCCGGCGCCAGCCGGCTGATGCGCTGGTAAAGGATCGAGCGCTCGGGGTCGCCTGCGGCAATCAGACGGGCGTCCGCAATACCGAAGCTCTCGTGCTGCGGCCGCACATTTATCGTGTTCATTTCCTCCGCAGGCGTCGGGTAACGCAGTTGCATGCGGGCGTTGCCGCCGCCGTCGGTGACATGGCAATGGGAGCAGTTGGCGTGCAAATAGGAACGGACCCGTTCATCAAGGGTTGCGGTTTGGTCGTAGGGGTCGACAAGCCGCCGGTGTTCCTCCGGCGGAAGTACTAACCTGGAAGTAAACAGCCCCAGGTGCTCCAGCGTTCGCAATTGGTTCGCGACGACTCCTCCGTAGTTGTGGTCCCTATTCAATTGCGGAGTGCTGAGCCCCAGCACAAATTTGGCAGCCCGAGAGTGGCACACCATGCACTCCGCACGGCTTGGATAATGCCAGCTTTGCTGGTGCTCGCCACCCGAGACGTTCGAATCTCGAATGGTGAAAACCCGATCCGTTCCTGTCGCCTGAACCAATTCCGCGTCGGTTTGGGCGTCGTTCCAGAGATAGGTATAGCCGTGCCACTGCCCCTGTTGCCGGGTCAGGAGCCTGGTCTCGATGCGGCGCCGGGACGAGGGATCGCCAACCTGCGTATCGAGTGAAAATGTTTTCACCATGACAGCCCCGTCGGGGAAGTCCCAGCTTTCGTAAGAGTTGAACTCGATTTGCGCGTCGCCAGGCAGCGCCAGGTAGCGATCCTTGTGGGCGTTATCGGACCAAAGTGGGGAATTTACCGAGTAGGGTATCAACCCTGGAGCGGGCTGGTGGTCCTTCACTGATGTGAACAATCCGGTCTCGCTCAGACGGGTTGGAAATTTAGTGTCGGTGATGGCGGGTGGGGCAGGCTCCAGGTGGAAAATCTCGCCGCTCAGCGGGACGACGTACAGCTCTCCCTGGCGGTCCTCCCCGAACGCGACGATTTTGATGGTCGTCTGCGCAAGCTCCTTGTGCCAGGTGACCTTCTTGCCGTCGTAACGGAGTCCCCAGATCTTGCCCGTTTCGTGGTCCCCGTAGATGTAGGCGCCGCGGAGTTCCTTGAGGCGTGAGCCGTGGTAAACGAACCCGCCGATGATCGAACGAAAATCGGAGTGGGGATGCTCAACGATGGGCGGCACAATGGGTGTCGGCCCTCGCTTCCGATGCAATTGAAAGGGATGGCTGCCTTCCATGACGCTCCAACCGTAGTTGCCGCCGCGCTTGATCAGGTGGATCATCTCCCAGAGATCCTGACCGACGTCGCCCAGCCACAAATCGCCCGTTTCCGGATCGAAGGTGAAACGCCAGGGATTGCGCAGGCCGTAAGCCCAGATTTCCGGGCGAGCCCCCGCCATGTGGACGAATGGGTTATCCTTGGGAATGCCGTATGGCTTCCCAGGATCGGGATGATCGACATCAATGCGGATCATGGAGGCGAGCAAATCGCTGAGGTCCTGGCCGGTCTCGAGGGGGTCGGAGCCGCTGGTCGAGTCTCCGACCGAGATGTAGAGCTTCCCGTCAGGTCCAAAGGCTAGACAGCCGCCGTCATGACCTGTTGAGTCCCATTCGACCAGAAGAAACTCGGTCTTTGGATCGCAGCGCTCCGGATGTCGACGATCGACCTGGTAGCGGACAATCCGGTTTCTCTGAGTCTTGTTCCAGGTGCCGTTCAGAAAAACATAGAAGTACCCGTTTTTTGCATAAAGTGGGTGGAAGGCCATGGCATAGGTCTCCCGGCCCGTATCGAGAAAAAGCGGTGCCTTGTCGGCATCCTGGTTGTTCCGAAAGCGCGCGATCTTGCCGTAGCGCTGGATGACAAAGAGATAGTCCGATCCAGGCTCTTTCATGATATATAACGGCTGCTCGAACTTGAGCCGTGGAAAAGAGCGCTCGATGCGATATGGTGGTGGAGGGTCGGGGGAGCCGACGACGTGCGAAGTCGTCCAGAGAACGCGCTTGTCGATCCCAAACGGCATGTGCGGCGCGGAAACGTGGCTCAAGCTGGCAGCTTGCCCTACAAGACCGGATTGGCAAAGTTCCCCACCACTCGTTGCCGGCATGCCATCCAGGGCCCAGAGGGCAAACATCGACATGAGACAGAGGCTGGCGCGGCGCATCAAGGAGTCCCTCGAATTTGGAACGCTTGGTATGCAAGTGCACCTGAGATGCTACGACACCCGGCAGGATTTTCAAAGTCGATTGATCCGGGTCAGAGGAAAGAAATACACAAAAAGGGGTGAACCAATCCTGGCGTCCTTCGTCATTTGTGCTTATGTTCGGTAAATGCAAAACAGGAGGTTCTTTACGAAAGGGGGTGTAAGTGAGATGCCGAAATCATGGTTGCTGGTAATCGCCGCCACCCTTGCCGCCATCCCGATCGGCGGACTGCCATCCGCCAAAGCGACAGCAGAGGAAAGGCCGCTCCTCTGGGCTGCGGACGCGGAGGGAGGCGCCCCCTACATCTTCAAAGACCCCAAGGATCCTCAAAAGAACATTGGTTACGAAGTCGACATCGCTGCAGCTCTGGAGCGCGAGCTGGGCCGGCGCATTCAATTCAAGCAATACGAATTTGAAAGTATCTTCAGCGGATTGGAACGTGGCGACTTCGACTTTGCCATGAACGGGCTGGAAATTACCCCGGACCGCAAGAAAAAGGTGCGTTTCACCCGGCCCTATTACATTTACAAACTTCAATTCGTCACCCGCGCAGGCGAGCGCAGGTTCACAAGCCTCGAGGAATGCCGGGCCCGCCAGGACCTAACCATCGGCACCCTCGCGGACACCGCTGCGCAGCGCCTGCTCGACAAGCTTGGCCTCAACAAGAAGATCTATTCGGGACAGGTTGAACCCTACGGAGATCTCGCTCTCGGGCGGATCGACGGGGTTTTGCTCGATCTGCCGATCGCCCTCTACTATGCGAAGGACGATCCCAAGCTCAGATTCGCCGGCCCACCCATCGAGCCCGGATACTACGCGATCGCCCTGAATCCCAGAAACGATGCGCTTGCAAATCAACTGGATGGGGCCCTGGAACGCCTTCTGCAAAGCGGCGAGTTGCGGCGCATCGATGAGAAGTGGGGCCTGTGGGACGATGAACAACCCCAATTGCTCCACGATAGCAGCAAGCTGATTGCGGCGGACGCGGAGAGCGAATGGCGCTTCTCCCTTTACTTGCCATTGTTGCTCAAGGGGGCAGGGCTCACAGTCTTCATAACCGTCGCGAGCATGCTGCTTGCGGTTCTGCTGGGATTGCCGATTGCCCTCATCCGACTTTACGGGCCGGCCCCACTGCGCTGGCTCGGTTTGCTTTACGTGGAGTTCTTCCGCGGCATCCCGGTTTTGCTGCTGCTCTACTTCCTCTACTACGGCTTGCCCGTGGTTGCCGAAAATCTCAAATTACCCCTGGCATTGAATTTGGACCCTTTGCAAGCGGCGATCCTGGGTCTCGGTTTGAACTATGCTGCTTACGAATCCGAGATCTATCGCTCCGGCATCGGTACGTTGCCAATCGGGCAGTGGGAGGCAGCCGCCTCACTTGGGATGTCGCGTGCTCTCACATTCCGTCGCATTATCCTGCCGCAGGCGATCCGGGTGATCCTCCCGCCCATGACCAACGATTTCGTGGGACTGTTCAAAGATACCAGCATCGTCAGCATCATCACGGTGGTCGAGTTGAGCAAGGAGTATCAGATCCTGTCGAAATCGAGCCTGAAGTATTTGGAGATTGGTTTGGCCACGGCCGCCTTGTACCTGATCATGTCGGTGCCACTCGGCTACGTGTCGCGTTACCTGGAAAAACGATGGAGCAAGGATCTCGAAGGATGAACAGGAACGAAGATATGCAGATCAACGTTGCCAACCTCACCAAGCGCTTTGGCGACCGCCTCGTGCTGGACGGGGTGAGCCTGACGGTGAACGCCGGTGAAACCGTGGCCCTCATCGGCCCAAGCGGCGGTGGCAAATCGACGCTCCTGCGTTGCCTCAATGGCTTGACCACCATCGACGGCGGCGAAATCCAGATCGGCCGGCATGTCCTGCGTTCCACCGCGGCGAGTCGTGGCAACGGCAACGATTCACAGCAAGTATGCCGGTTGCTGGGCATGATTTTCCAGGACTTTCAATTGTTCCCGCATTTCACTGCTTTGGAGAATGTGATGGAGGCGCCGGTCCATGTATTGAAGCTGAGCAAGTCCGCCGCACGGGAGCGCGGCTTGAGTCTGCTCAAGCGCGTCGGTCTGGGAGATCGCGCCGATGCCTATCCACGGCAGCTGTCAGGGGGACAGAAACAGCGCGTGGCGATTGCGCGGGCGCTCGCGATGGAGCCGCGTGGCCTCTTATGCGATGAAATCACCAGCTCTCTCGACCCCGAGCTGAAGAATGAGGTGCTCGAAGTACTCGAAGACCTGAAACGCGAGGGCATGACGCTGGTAATGGTGACACACGAGATTGGCTTCGCACGCCGGGCAGCCGACCGCGTCATCGTCCTGGCCGAGGGCAAGATAGTCGAAGAAGGGCCGCCCAGCCAGGTCATCGATCGGCCGCAAACGCCGCGCACACAGCTATTCCTGCGACGGGTTTTAGGATAACTTGGGATGTTACTCCGCCCTACTGGGAAGCAGCTCCCTGGAAACATTTCTTGGCACCGCGAGGTATTCAAACACGGGAACATTCGGTGCGAAACGTGAATGGTTCAGCGCAACGAGATGAGTATGCGGGAGTGAATGCATGTTGAAACGAGCAATGGGATCATGCCTGCTGGCGTTGTTTCTCGCTTTCCCTGCGCTTGGTCGAGACGCACAGGACGACCTTTGGGCGGCGGCCAAGAAAGGCGACGCCAAGGCCGTGGAAACTGTTCTCGCCAAGGGCGCGGACGTCAACGCCAAGACCGCTTACGGCGTCACGGCTCTGCATTTCGCGGCGGACAAAGGACACGCCGAGGTCGTCAAGGTTCTTCTGCAGCACAAGGCCGATGTCAATGTAAAGGATAAATTCTACAACTTCACCCCGCTGGCATGGGCTCAGATGCGCGATCGCTGGGAAGTGATCAAGCTTCTTGTGGAAGCCGACGCGGTTGGGGCGCAAGGTCTCTTCAGCAGCGCGGTAAGACAAGGGCAGACCGATGTGGTGCGCGCCATCCTGGCCAAGGGCAAAATCAAGGAGGACGCCCTGAATGCGGCCTTGGCTTCCGTACCTGCCAAGCATCCGGACCTGGAAGAGGTTCTCAAAAAGGCGGGAGCGAAACCTGGGCCGCCCAAACCAGACTTTCAGATTCCCATCGATGTGCTTAGTAGCTACGCGGGCACCTACGAAACCCAGGGTCAACGAATCAAGGTGGTGTTGAAAAACGATAAACTCAGTCTGGATTTCGAGGGGCGGACCATTGCCACCTTGAAGGCGATCGACCGCACGACTTTCCATCCGAATGGAAACGAATCGCTAACGTACTCCTTTCTGCGCGACGGCGAAAAGGTCACCGGCTTCGTGGCGAAGGGATCAACCAATGAGGTAAAATTCAAACGCATTGAAGCGGTTGCTGCAGCAATTCTTCCGCCAAAGCCAGTCAAACCTATCATCATCATCGACGACGCTGTGGCGGTCGTCACCTCGCCGCAAAATTGGCCCTCCTTCCGGGGGCCGAATGCCTCAGGCGTGGCCGACGGCCAACATCCGCCGCTTACCTGGGATGTTGAGAAATCCAAGAACATCCAGTGGAAGACAAGCATACCTGGCTTCGGGCACTCATGCCCCAGCGTTTGGGGAGACCACATTTTTCTTACCACCGCCGTGAGTGGCGACTCCAAGGCTGCCTTGAAGGTAGGCCAGTATGGCAATGTCGATTCCGTGAACGATTCTTCCGTTCACACCTGGCGTGTTTACGGCCTCGACAGGAAGACGGGAAAGGTCCTATGGGAACAGACAGCCCACCAGGGTGTGCCCAAGGTCAAACGGCACATGAAATCGACGCACGCGAACCCGACGCCGGCAACAGATGGCAAGCACGTTGTTGCTTGCTTCGCCTCGGAGGGCCTTTACTGTTACGACTTCCAGGGCAAGCTCCTCTGGAAGCGCGACCTGGGCACGCTCGACGCGGGATGGTTCTACGATGCCGACTACCAATGGGGTTTTGGCAGCTCCCCCATCATTTACAAGAACCTGGTCATTGTGCAGTGCGACGTTGGTAAGAATTCTTTCCTCGCCGCCTACAACGTGGAAGACGGCCATCAGGTTTGGCAGACGCCCCGCGAAGAGATCCCCTCCTGGGGCACACCCACGGTCATTGAAGGAAAGGATCGCGCGCAGCTGGTCACCAACGCAACGAAATTCGTGCGCGGCTACGACCCGATGACCGGCAAGGAGCTGTGGCGTCTATCGCGCAATGCAGAGATCACGGTACCCACCCCCATCGCTGGGAACGGCCTCATCTTTGTGACGAGCGGTTATAGCCCGATCCAACCGATCTATGCGATTCGGCCGGGCGCGACGGGGGACATTTCGCTGAAAGAAGGCAAAGACTCCAACGAATTTCTAGCCTGGAGCAAGAAACGCGGCGGTCCGTACATGCCGACGCCTATCGTGTATGGCGACCACCTTTATACCTGCGCCAACAGCGGCCTGCTCACCTGCTATGAGGCCAAAACGGGCAAACAAATCTTTCAGCAGCGCATGGCCGGCAAGGGTGGCTACACGGCCTCGCCCATCGCGGCAGACGGCTACCTCTATCTCACGAGCGAAGAAGGCGAGATTCGCGTCGTCAAGTCCGGGACTGGACACGAAGTGGTTGCGACCAACCAGATGCGCGACGTTTGCATGGCCACGCCTGCTATCTCGAACGGCATGCTCGTTGTGCGCACGCAGCACTTCCTGTACGGCATTGGCAGGACGGACGTCGCGCGCTCCAACAAGCCCCAGACAGTTCCCGCAAGTGTCAACCCAGCGCGGCCAGCCCATTCCGAGAAGTGAAAAGAACTGTAGGGGCCACCGGTGCCTCTCGAAGGCTAACTTTTGGGACCCGAGAACGAGGCCAGAGAGAAATCCAAAGCAAATCCAAAAATGAGAAATGTCATGTTATGTCATGTAAAAGGGGGATAGGCAGACACCTTGTCTGACAGAGATAGAAATCTGCAAGATTATATTCTGAAATAGGTTACGTCCCGTCCGAAAGCTTGAACGAATGGCAGTTGCACATGACAAATGTCATGTGTACCGATGTACATATTCCCAAGCATTCTGGCTACGTGGCCAGAAACCAAAATCAGGACTTGAGGAGGCAATAGTTAGCGTAAATCGAGTTTGCAGCGCCTTCGTGAAAGGCAGGAGGCTCTCGTTTCGGGATTAACAGCAGTAGCTTTTGGAATTCCCGAACCGAGATTCTGCTTGCCCGGCCGAGGCTTGGCAGGCTAGGATAACATCCGTTCTGCGAAGGGGAAGTACTCCCCTGCCGTTTGAAGACCCTCCAAGCCGTTGGACCTGCCTTCCAGCCGCCTCCGGGCAGGTGGTTAGGAAAAACCGGATATGCTTCAAATTCTCGGCTCGCCTCGGAAACTCTGCAGCGGCTGGTCCCGCCGAGAAATGTTGCAGGCTGGGGCACTGGGGTTCTTTGGTCTAGGCCTGAGTGATTTTCTGCGGTTGTCCGATCTGCAGGCGCGGGAGGCTGTCCGAGCAAATCGGAATCAATTTGGCCGCGCGAAGTCTTGCATCCTGATCCACCTGTATGGCTCACCCAGCCAACTCGAAACCGTCGATCCCAAGCCAAACGCACCAGTCGGCATCCGCGGAGAGCTGAAATCAATTCGCTCTGCCCTTCCGGGACTTGACGTCTGCGAACTTCTGCCGAACCTGGCGAAAGTCATGGACCGTTGTACGGTCGTGCGGTCGATGACGCACCCCTACCCAATCCACGGGGTAGCCTATGCCCTTACTGGCATCCCGCAGATTGAGGTGGCTATGGAGCTGAGCCCGCGCGATGCGCGGCACTGGCCCTTCGTCGGCTCGGTGGTCGATCACGTGCTTCGTAAGAGGGAAGGGATCCCGAACGCGCCGGGTGTTCCCAACAATATCGCCCTGCCGTTTCCCTTTAGCAGTCAGCGCGTAGGCGAAGTGCCTCGTGCGGGCCCATACGCGGCCTTCCTGGGCGGGGCGTTCAACCCGGTGTGGACCGAATTCCGTGGTAAAGCGACCCGGAGCGTGATCAAGACCCTCCAGAACCAACGCGTCGACGTCCAGGAACCGTATCTTGGCATCACGCCGGAGAGCAGATTCGAGTTAGCCGCCTCGACTCAACTGCCTGTAGACATGACGCTGGATCGACTCAATCAGCGCCGCAGCCTGGTGGAACAATTCGATGAGGCGCGCCGGGATCTGGGACATTGCTCTACTGGGCGTAATCTGGACCGCTATCGCGAGATGGCGCATGCAATGATCTCGTCGGACAAGGTCCGAACAGCCCTCGATCTCGGCCGTGAGCCGTTGGCTCTGCGTGAGACGTATGGCATGACGCTCTTCGGCCAATCTTGCTTGGCCGCCCGGCGGTTGGTAGAAGCCGGCTCCCGTTTTGTTACTGTGTTCTGGGATGAATACGGCCTAGCGGGCTCGGGCTGGGATACCCACTGGGACCACTACCCGCGCATGAAAAACGAGCTCCTTCCTGGGCTCGACATGGCCTGGGCGGGATTGATCGCTGACCTCGATGCCCGAGGCTTGCTCGATGAGACGCTGGTTCTTTGCGTCAGCGAGCATGGCCGGACGCCCAAGATTCAAAACGTGACCGGCGGCGGCCGCGATCACTGGTCGCAGGCTTATAGCTGCCTCTTCGCCGGCGGCGGCATTGCGCGAGGCCGCATTGTGGGAAAAACCGACAAGATCGCCGGCACGGTCGTCGATCATCCGGTTTCACCCAAGGATGTCCTTGCCACGCTCTACCACCTGATGGGCATCGACCCGCATACCCCCATCATCGATCGCACCGGCCGGCCGCTCCCTTTAGTGGAAGGCACGGTCGTTCAAGAGATGCTTGGATAGCAGATGGGACGAACTGCGCACATCGAGCCTGCAGGATAAACCTACCAGCGCTACGGGCTCCCTTCCGCACCCTTCTGATAGTGGCGGCTAAGCCAGTACAGCACTGTCTTGATCTCGAATGGTTTCATATCTGGCCGCAAGGAGAGAATGCGGGCCGCGATGCCGGCGAGATGAGGAGCCGCCCAGCTGGTCGCAGGCTCCTGCGCGAACGGTCCAAAATGGCCCCTGCTATTCGCCTGGAATTCGATCTGGTCCTTTAGGTGGTATGCGAACTGCAGCGGGTTGTTGAAATTTTCCTTGTCCACGGAAATGAGGGGCGGAGCGAATGCTGCTGGGTAACTGCGCATGATGGGATGATCATTGTGTGCGGCCGCGAAGATGAGGACATCCTTGTAGTAGCCTTCCTCGATAGCTCGCAGGAACTGATAGCGGCGCTGGACTTGCTGGAGGCGATTTTCCGGCACTCCCAGCGACAGGTTGATAATCTTGCACTTCCATACGTTGATAGCCCAATGCAAGGCCCGCAATACCACTTCCACTTCACAGCTTCCTTGCGGCCCAAAGACGTCGGCTGAATAAAGGCGAACGCGAGGCGCCAGGCTCAGAATGATGTCGGCGACGGTTGTCCCATGATGGCTGCTCTGATGGCCCGTGTAGGACAAAGGGTCGGCCTTATCTGGGGTGAATATGCCACCTTCGATGATGTGAATCTCCTGGCCGCGCTCATGCGCTCGTGCCTGGAGAACGGCTTGCTCGACGCCGCTATCGACGACGCAAACCCTGACCCCTTCGCCGGTCGCGCGCGGATCGCCAAGGAGCCGCTCGGGAGTCAACAGTGCGAAAACTTCTTCGAACACGTCGCGCTCTGGCTGCGGAAACGGGGCGTTGCTCACAACCGGGGGTCTCCTGCTCCGGTGGCGCTATCGAGCAGGTCGCGCAGGCTCTCCACCAATCGGATGCAATGACTGACTGCTGCCGGCCCATGGCGCAGTGCAAGGACACGAATCGCTTCAACCAGGCGTAAGGTTTCATCCGCCTCCACCGCTGACGCAGGATTGGCACCCAACCCTTTGCGGAGCTGTTCCAGCACTGCCGTGGGAGGCGGCTGTTCCTGGCGCTTTCGCGCATTGCCTTCCAGCGACTGAGCCACCGTGTCGCTCGCTCCCAACGCAGCGGCCACGGCGTCGAAAAGGATTTGCCGGGTTTGCCGCTCGGCCAAGGCCTGGCGTAGCATTTCGGTCCCGAAATCTGCCGCGGCAGCGATGAGCCGGTGATCCTCTTTGCTGAATTCCACATGGGCCTTGTCCGCAGTCTTCTTGTCGAATAGCTCGAGCACTGCCTGAATTCCCGGTGCTACTGCCATTGGGGCGGCAAGCAGCGACTGACGCCCGTGCTCAAAAGGTTGCAGCTCCATCGAGCCCGTCACGGTCATTTGATCGAGCCCGTTCATGGCATAAGGCTCTTGCAAGCTAACCACAGTACCGGCAATGGAACGCGCAAACGGCACCAACTCCGCCGGAATCGCGTCGCCTGCAGCCGTGTAGGCGCGATAATCCTCTGCGGGGTGGCGCTCGGCATCGTGACTGCGGATCAACAGCACGCCGTCTCGGGCTCCTGTCGAATCCAGGAGGAAGCGCATCAGAGTTCGAATTGCATCCGGCAGCGGAACGGGGTCGTTGAGGGCAGAGGCAGATTGCACCAGGGGCAGCACCTTCTCCACCGCCTCGCGAAAAGCCACAAGGCTGCGATGCAGCCGCTGCTCGCGCTTTGCGGGTCGGATACGTTCGAGTTGGCGATAGACCGCGGTCAAGAACGTGCCACGGTCGAGATCCTGGTTCTTGTCGAGGTAGTCGCGCACGCCCATGCGCATGGCATCGAGCGGAGTCGCCTGGTGCGCGAACCCCGTGATCATGATCGCGATGATATTGGGATTGAAAAGGTACAAATCTTCAAGGAGTCGAAGCCCGTCGTTGCCGGCACCCAGGTTCCAATCCAGAATGGCCAGGTCCGGGGCGAGTTCGTTCGCCTGCACCAGGGCTGCCTCAGCGTCCGCTGCCGCAAGGATGCGGCAATCCAGACCCGCGCCATCAAGCCACTCGCGGAATGTCTTCCGAACGGACTCCTCATCGTCAACGATCAAAATGGTTTCGACCGTGTCGTCGATCGGCGGCATAAGTGGATCACCCTCGGCCAGAACAGCTTCCCCGACTTCCTTATATCAAGCAACGAGGGAATCTACCAACATCGCCTGGGAGTCACGTGGATGGAAAGCGGTGCGTCGATCAGATTCGACGGACAGCTAGATAGGATTGCCAGGCGCGGGCGAAATCGCCCTTCAAGAGTGAAATCATTGCGAGCAACCTAAGGGATTCTTGATCCCGCCGCTGCGCCCCCACTCCGTCCGTGATAGCTAGTGCGGATTTCCAGCGGCGCTGGCAGACACACCGGTAGGCAGCAGCCAGCGCATGCGCGCGCTGCCTCTCCAAGGCAAATAGGAGCGACAAGTCGGCCCGGCAGCGCCGGCACTGCGGCCCCTGGTCATTGTTAACCCGACAGACAGGACAACGCATAGGTCTATGAGGTACGGAACTTGCGGTTGACCCTTCGTGGCAGGTGCGCGGCTTTTCGACGGAGGGTTCTTTAGGCTTCTTCCAGGTAGAACAAAATGTCCGCTAATTGATTGCTCGAGGCGGTCACTCTTTCCCATTGCCGATCCGTGAGGGCCACACGAAGCTCTCCCATCAAGCGTTCCAGCTCCTTCCGGTCCTCCGGCTGGGCTTTTTGGCAAATGCGCTCGGCCTTTTCCAGCAGAGCCCGTGCCTGCACCGCTTCGCGCTGGCCTTCCCGCGGGCCCGGCGTAAGGACAGGCAGCAATTCCTCTTCGAGGCCGTTCGTCTCGATGTCCGGGTCCAGCGAATCCTCCCAGAGCTCCTCCAGCCGCGACCGCGCGGAGCCGATTTCTTCCCGCTCGAACCGTGCCAGAGCGTTCTCGATGGTTATCTGCTTCTGGAGTCCCGTAGCGCGCTCGCGTGCCGAGACCTTGAGCATCCCGTCGAGGTTCAGGTCAAGCTGCACGACGATTTGGTTTCCCGCAGCAACCCGAGCCAGGCCTTCGATGCGAAACTTTCCCACTTCATGATTGTGGCGAATGTCGTCGCTTTCGCCTTGGTAGACGTCGATGTCCACTTCCGTCTGGTTATCATGGACCGTGTGAAAAACCTCGCTCCGCGAAGCGGGCAATGCCGTGTTCCGGCAAATAATTGGGGCAAATCTGAATGGAAAATCGAAGCCCTGGAATTCGTCCAGACAGCGAATGCCCAGGGAGTGCGGCGTGATGTCCACAAGCACGGCCCCGACATCGGCTCCCTCGATGATGGCCGCCTGGATGGCGGCGCCCATGGCAACACAGAGGTCCGGGTTCACCTCCTGATGAGGGGGCTGCGCCAAACGCTCCTCGAGGAGCCGGCTGACGAGCGGCGTCCGAGTGCTGCCGCCGACCAAAACAACCTTATCTATAGCTGAAGCGGTCAGATGGGAATCATCCAACGCCCGCTGCACGCACTCCATGGTCCGATCCACGAGCGGTCGAATCATGTTCTCGTACTCTTCCCGGCTGACTTCCATATTCAGATGCAGCGCCTGGCCATTTTTCTCGGCAATGAATTCCTCTTCAATGCGAGCAAAGGGGTGATAGGAAAGAAGTCGTTTGGCAGCTTCGACAGCGCGCAGCACACGGGCTTTGGAGATGAGGTTGCTGCGCAGGTCGAAGTCATGCCCTTCCTGGAAACGGTCGCAGACAAACTTCAGCAGCAGATCGTCGAAATCGTCACCGCCCAGCTGGGTGTCGCCGTGGCTGGCCAGGACCTCGACCACTCCTTCCTGGGCCTGGACGATCGATACGTCGAAGGTGCCGCCGCCCAAGTCATACACCAGCATGCGCCGCAATTCGTGGTGGCTGGCGTCATAGGTGAGGGAGGCGGCAGTGGGCTCATTAAGGATACGAACGACGTCCAGGCCAGCCAATTCCCCTGCTTCGCGCGTGGCCTGGCGCTGAGCGTCGTTGAAATAGGCCGGCACAGTGATGGCGGCACGCTGTACGGGTTCGCCAAGCTGCTGCGAGGCCCGCTCGCGGAGCGTACGCAAGATCATTGCGGAGATCTCTTGCGGGCGATATTCGTGAACGCCCAGCATCACCTTGACGTCTTGGCCCATCTTTCGCTTGATGGACTTTATGGTGCGCTCGGGGGCCAGAACCCACTGGTTCTTGGCAGCCTTACCGACCAGCAACCGGCCATCTTCAGACAAGCCTACGAATGAAGGCAGGATAGGGTCGCCATCTTCTTCGAAAACGTATGGCTTCTTCTCCCTGATCACTGCGACTTCGCTATTAGTCGTCCCCAGGTCGATGCCCACAATCGGGGGAGCCATGAAATGATTCCTTTCCGAAAATTACGAGTCTCGAATTGCGATTTCCAGAGCCAATCGGGTACTAATCTGATCCGTGCGGCGAAGACCTCCGGTGGTGGATTCCGGGTCAGACACGTCAGGCCTTGACAACGCTCACCTGGGCATATCGGAACACCCGTCCGCCCCAATGATAGCCACGACGGACTTCCTGGATCACTTCTCCCGGCGGCCGGCCGCTGTCGGCCGCAATCGCTACTGCTTCCATGGTTTCGGGATCGAACGGCAATCCCACGCAATGTATAGTCTCGAGGCCCTGCTGGGCCAGCGCGCGCGCGATGCGCTCCAAACTCATTCTATAACCGGTGACCAGTGAGCTGAGTAGTTGGCTAACTTGGGCAGCTGCCTGACCGAGCTGCTCCTGCTGCTGCGCTCTCGCGCGGGCCGACCTCTCCTCCTCAGCCGCAGCCTCTTCTTCAGCAGAAGCGCCGCTGCCGAACCACCTTACCCACAAAGATGCCTTGATCCGGCACGGCCGACTCAGGTCCTGCGGAATCTTCAACGACGCTGACGCCGCCAACGCCATCTGCTGGAGAGAAGACAGAATGGCCTCCTGGACCCGTTGCGCCTCGCGATTTCCCAGGGACAGCGCATCGTAGACATCGACAAGTACCTTCAACAGAGGGCGCAGGGACTCCCGCTGAGAATGCTCGCTTTCCCGGCGAGCCTCAGTCTGCTTCTTCTCGAGCAAATCGAGGGCTCTGCCAAGCTGTTCCAGGGTTGTGCCATACTGTTCCTGCTGTGTCCTGGCCCCCTTGGTCTGCAGGTTCACCTCGTGGCGCAGTGCCACGAATTGGGAGACGATCGTATGCAGATCGATGGTCTCCGGTTCCTCACCCGAAGTTGGCAGTGAGCTGGATGGCAGCGATTGCAACCAGGTCCGGAACTCCCCGAGAGCTGTCTCGATGACATCGGGAGTCAAGGCTTGATCGACGCCGCCAGCATTGTTTCCAGAGACATCCGTTGTTGCGGGGTCCGGCATGTTAATTCCTCAATGATCGCTTCGATGCTCTCGTTCCTACCTGCCTCGAAGAGGCGATAGCGCAGCCTTGTATCCAGGTCGCGCAAGCTTTCATAAGCGGCTCGAATGGCAGCAAACTTCTCTGGGTACCGCTCGGGCGGAAACTCACGCACCAGCTCGAGGTAGCGGCGACGGATGGCATTGTCGTCGCTAGCAGCTGAAAGGCCCAATTCCTGGTAGGGGTCGGCCATGGATCTTTGCTCCTCGTAAGGGTTCCAGTCACTTTTTACTACAAACGGCGACCGGCTTCACGCTATTCCTCCGCCGGCACTGACAGTCGCGTCGCGGCATCAATGCCTGCAGCCAGCTCGGGCAAAATGCCCATTCGCGCATAAATGGGACGGATTAGCACGCGCAATTCGCGGAGCCTGGCGGCAAACCACAGCCCTCCCAGGATACAAGCCGTGCCGCCGACCATCACCGCGGCGGGCGCGCCCAGCAGGCTAGCCAGTCCGCCCGCCAGCAAGCTGCCAAATGGTGTCATTCCCATGAACGCCATGGTGTAGAGGCTCATGACTCTCCCCCGTTTGTCCTCTTGCACGATGGTCTGCAGGACGGTGTTACAGGCGGCCATTTGCACCATCATGCCGAACCCGCTCACAAGCATCAGAACCATGGAAATCCATAAGATTCGCGAATTTGCGAAGCCGAGGAGCGCCGCCCCGAAAAGGATGGTCGCCACCACGATCACCCGGCCTAGTCCGAGCACCGTGTTCCGCGCGGCCAGGTACAGGGCACCAATCAATGCCCCGACCCCCGAGGCGGCCATGAGCAAGCCCAGGACAGAAGGCGAATTCGTACGAATTTGGTCGGCAAAAATAGGCATGAGGACTGTGTACGACATTCCCATCAGGCTCACGAGCGCCAGCTGGATAAGGATGGCCCGGATGGGCGGGAAGCCAAAGGCGTAGGCCAAGCCCTCCTTCAGGCTGTGCCAAATTCGTTTTTGATGTGCCTGAATTTCTCGCGGTGCCACTGTCATCGCCAGCAAGGCCGCGATCACTGCCATGTAACTAAACCCATCGATCAAAAAACACCACACCTCGCCTACCAGGGCAATAAGCACGCCGGCAATGGACGGTCCGAGCAGCCGGGCGCTGTTTACGAGAGATGAATTAAGCGCGATCGCATTGGCAAGGTCCTCCTTGCGGGTCACCATCTCCGTCAGAAAGGCCTGGCGGGCCGGCATGTCAAAGGCATTGACGAGTCCCTGAAAAACATTGAGGAAAACAATTGCCCAGATTACGCGGTCATTTGCATTCCCGACTGACACCACCCAGGCCAAGCTGAAGGACTGAATCATGGAAAGGATCTGAGTGATTACAACCAGCTGATGGCGATTTGAGCGGTCAACCAGCACACCTGCAACCGGCGCCATCAAAAACGTAGGAATCTGGCCCGCGAAACCGACGGCCCCCAGCACGAATGCTGCCATGGAAGGCTCGCTCAATTTGAAGACGAGCCAACTTGTGGCCACGCGTGTCATCCAAGTGCCGATCAGGGAGATCCCCTGGCCGACAAAGAATAGCCTGAAGTTCTTGTGGGTCAGCGCTCGCCACATGAATTTCAGGCCAGACTCTCGACCCGGCTCGGCTTGCATGCTGCGCATAGTTCGCGGATTTCCCGGCCTGCGGAAGATGTTGCGGTTTCTCAATCGTCGTCATCGAAATCCAAATCCCCGTGGTCAGGCAGGGTGCCGAAGATTTCATTCAGCATTTCCATGCCAGGAAAGCCGCTGAACATTCCGTCCCCGCCGAGCATCAGTCGGCGGTGCTCGATAAGTTCCAACATGTCCTTTCGCTCGGCGCCTTCGGGCAATTCCTTGGCCAACTTTGTAGCCCGGTCGAGTAAGGGGCGCACTTTCCAGACAGGACACTGGAAAGGACCTTGAGTGAAATAGCTCTCCGCCTCTAGAAGCGGAAAATGAGGATTGCCTGGGAACGCACTCCGTCCTCGATTTGTGAATTTTCGCAAAAGAGCCAGGGCTCGCATGCTTAACAGCGCAGTGCTGATTTCCTTAAGCTCTGCGGCCGGAAGTTGGACTTTCAGGGCTTGTTCCAGGTACGCAAGGACCTTTTTTTCGTGCGTTTTTTGGCCACGGTAAGTTACCTCTGCACGGCAATGTGTGGCTGCGGTCAACGCGATGGCCACCGCGGCATGCGCGGAAACAGGATCGGCAAGACCAGCGTTGAATTGCTTATTGAACCGCGTCTTCAATGCCTGAGGCAGCCGGAGCCGGGTCGCCTCGATGAGCATGCTATAGGCAATAGGGAGCGGATCGCCCGCTAGCGCCTCTGCCTCTTTAAGCAACTCCTCTGCGCGCGGCTTGCTTCCGGCCTTGAACTCGCAAGCTGCCCACTTACATAGCGCCGAAGCTCTATCCTGTCCGTCACCGTAGGTGAGTGCAGCCTGGTAACCAGCACGGGCTTCATCGAAACTACCCGCTTCGGCAAGGCTGCGGGCGTCACACAAATGCGCGTAGCTGATCTGATGTCGGAGGCCGCGGTCGAGGGGCTTGGCCTTCAAGGCCCGGAGGTATAACCTCACGGCCTCGGCGTACTCCTGGCGCCTAAGGCGGATGTCTCCCAATTGCTGGAGTGTGAGGGCGTGGTCGGGAAATCGCTCGAGCAGTCTGTCTGCCACGCGCGCGGCTTTCGGGTCGTCCTGCCTATCCACGTGATACTGGACTAGCGATTCATGCGTTTCCAGCCGGTCCGGGGCCAGTTCCAAGCTGTGCTCGTAACACTCCGCTGCTGAAGGGCGCAACGGCCTAGGTCGCTCTGGGTGATTGCGAAGGAAGTCCGGCAAGTTTGGAATCTCGTCCGGGTCGGGGACATTGGCGGCGTAGTCGCCCATCCTGCACCAGATCAGGGCCCGAACGCGATCAACCTGCTCTTTGGGCCATGCGGAAGGGTTCTCTGCCAGGGATTCTTGATACTTCCGCCAGGAGTCGTGCGCTTTTTGAAGCTCACCTATGTGCTCGAAGACCAGCGCTCGCAGGCGCAAAAACTGAGGGTCGTCCGCAGGGGGGCCAAAGACCCGGAACAACCGGACGGCGTCCTCCGGTGTGCCGCCATTGATGACTGCCCAGTAAAAACAGGCGGCCAGTCGAACCGCAAGGATCGGGTGTTGCTGTCGGAAGGCCTGGTAGAATTGCTCCGTGAGCCGAAATGCCTGCGGCAGTTGCTCTGGGTCCACAAGCACTGCCTGGAGATTCCGCAAGGGCACCACAAACCCGGATGTCTGTAGGCGATCCACTTTCTTCTGCAAAGCCGCCTGCGTCGCCGGCAGTTGAGCCTGGCGAAAAACCGGGTCGATCTGGAACCGGAAAGCTGCGGTCAGCTTCGCGGGGAGCCGCTCTGGATCCAGGCGCTGCCAATTGTCCAGGGCCCGTGCCCGATCGCCCTGATAATAGGCGGACAGACCACGCAGAAACACGCGCCACTCCAGGAACGGCGATTGCAAGCCGATCCCTTGCAGGATTTCTCGTGCTTCGTCATCCTGGCCTGCTTCAATCTGACCGAAAGCGGCCACAACAAGAGCGAATGGAGCGTGCATTTCCTGGGGCAGAATTTCCTTGCCGTTTGCGCCTCTAGAGATTGCCTGATCTGCCGCGAGGCTGTAGAGACGAGCCGTCAGCGACGACCCAGGAAGCTCCTTTGCCAGAGCCAACGCCCGACGGACATCGCCAGCCAAGGCTAGCTCTTCAGCGATCCTTCCTAGCAGGGCCGGGTCCTGTCCGCTCAGTTCCAGGGCCCGGTCCAAAAGGGTCCGCGCGTCTCGAGTGCTGCCCAGTCGGCGCAGTTGTTGCGCCCGTCCCAGAGAAGCTTCTCGCAACAAGTCATTGGATGCTGGCGTCGGGTCCTGCTTGCAGAGTTGTTTGGAAAGTTCCAGGGCTTGCTGGTATCGGCCCTCCTGGATGGCCCTCTCCATGCGCGTTTTCAGAACATCGAGCGTGGGAATCGACGCTGGCCGATGCTTCTGTTTCTTCGACATCCTGCACCTTCAGAGTACGGCGGGGCATTCGTGGTCGTCCTTTTCCAAAGGCCTTCGTTGGTCACTATATCGAAAAGGCAGGCACATCGACAATTTGCCCGACTTTGTGACGGACAGTATCCGTTCGCGCTCACGATTCCTCCCCGCAAGCGCTGGCCTGAGCTAGTTGATTTTACAGGTGCAGCCTCATAGATCCACTGCATGAATCCGCGTGAATTGATCGTCTTGAGCCCCTACCGATTTCCGGCTCAAAACCCGCTCATGCTAAGTAGCGACGAAGTCGCAGCCTTGCTGAACGGCTATTCTGTGCTCTGGCATCCCGCAGCCTTGCAAGGTGCCGCGGGCCCGCCACAGATTGCCTCGCCCTATGATCACGAGCAGCCCGTCGCAGGCATCATCTACGCCTTGCCGGAAAGCCCGCCGCTCGTCCTTCCGGACGATTGGGAGGAACGCGTTCGAAAGGCGGGCGCCATCTCCTTCCGGGCGACTGGGGATCGGGCGACGACCCTGAACAATCTGCACGAAGCCCTGCGCTCTGAACTCCCAGGTGGTTCCGGCGCGACCGCGCTCCTTGAATTGGAGTGGGCAAAGGCCGGGCCCTTTTTTGGAATTGGGTTTGGCTACCGCGTGATTGAGACCCTTTTCGAGGCGATGGAGCACGAAAACGTGCTGGCTGTCGGCGATCTCTGGTCCGATGTCCAACAATCGCTTGCTCTTCTGTCTGACACGGATCCCGAGGCTTTCCGCAAGCCTTTGCAGTCGGCGGCCGACCGGCTTCTTGCCGCGCGGGAGGTCCTCTATCCGGTCAGTATCTACCTTCTCGATCTCTGCCTGTTGAGTGAACATCGACTAGCAGATCCCTTTCCCGCATGGTCCAAACGAGAGATCCCGTTGAACGTGATTGCCTGCGGATCACTGCTGGAGAAACTCGGCCAGGCAAATCCCGACCTGTTGGCCTCCGTGCGCGGACGGCTTCGCGATGGGCTGGTCGACATCTGCGGCGGTCCCTACCTCGAGCGCGAAGATGCCCTGCTCCCGATCGAGTCGCAGCTGTGGAATTTACGCAGGGGCCTGGACACTTACAAAAAATTGCTCGACTCCGAAATTCAGGTCTTCGCCCGGAGGCGGTTTGCGTTTCATCCTCAGCTTCCTCTCTTGCTGCATCGGGTCGGCCTGCGCAAGGTGATCCTGCTTCCCTTTGACGAATCAGTGCTGCCGACCTATCGCGCTACCGTCATCAACTGGTCCGCCCCGGACGGGAAGCAGGTGGAGGCATTTACGCGTTCTCCGCATGAGGTTGACAACCCGCAGGTCTATTTTCACTGGGCGCATTATCTGCATAAAACGATCGCACAGGATCACGCAGCGACAATCGCGCTGTTGCACACGGCCAAACCCGCCGCGCCCTGGTACGAAGATTTCCTGGAATTGTGCCGGTTTGGCCCCGTGCTCGGCCAATGGACGACGATGACTCGCTACTTCGATGAAGTGTTGGCCGGGGAGTACGTGTCACCGGCATCCGCGGACGAATTTCATGGCGATTACTTGAGCGAGCGAAGCGATGCCCACGTCGAGCATCCTATCGCATGGTTCACGCAACATCTCCGCCTCCGGCGTAGGATCGACACTGCCTGGACACTGGCAGCCGTGCACCGAGGACTGGCAGGACGCACCGATCGTCTCGATGTCGAAGGCCGCTTGGCAAGCGCGGAAAATCTCGTTGAAGTTGGTGCCGAGAGTTGCACTTCCGAGTTGGCAGGTCTCGAAATGGAGATCAGCCAAGCGTTGGCAGAGCGTCTTCTGGCGCGGGCACAGGATAACAATCCCGGCTACTTGGTACTCAATCCGTGCAGTTTCACTCGGCGCGTGGCTTTGGAACTGGACGGTGTCGCAGATGCGTTAGCTCCAGCGGGGCCACTCAAGGCCTGCCAGGTTGATGGTGGGAAGGGGAAACTGGTCATCGAAGTTCCGGCACTCGGCTTTGCGTGGGTGCCACGAACCGGCACTCCGGGCGCTGCCCCCGCTCCCGGACGCATGCGGCTCGCAGATGCTCGCAACGTCCGAAACGAGTTCTTTGAAGCCGAGATCGATCCCGTCACTGGCGGCTTAAGAGCACTCCGAGACCATCGCACGCGCGTCAACCGCCTCGGCCAGCAGCTCGTTTTCAATCCGGGCAGCACGATGAGGGCCACGGCGGTGAAAGTAGTTTCGAGCGGGCCAGCTCTAGGAGAGATCGTCAGTGAGGGGGAGATCCTTGACGATCGCGAGCAGGTGATTGCACGGTTTCGCCAACGTTTCCGCGCCTGGCTAGGTCGGCCGGTCCTGGAACTGCGCTTGGAGATCATTCCTCAGATTCCACCTCAGGGCTATCCCTGGCATGCCTATTTCGGAGCACGCTTTGCCTGGGGCGATGAGCGCGCAAGCTTGCTGCGTGGGGTGGGCGGCCCAGCCAGCGTCACCAGCCAGACCAGGCCGGAGACACCGGACTACCTGGAGATTCGTTCGGCAAGGCAAAGCACTGTCATCTTTCCAGGAGGGCTGCCGTTCCATCAAAGGCATGGGGGACGCATGCTCGACGTTCTCCTTGTTCCGGAGGGGGAAAACACACAGGCTTTCGAGCTTGGCCTAGGAGTGGACCGGGAATACCCCATGCAGACAGCTCTGGGAATGGTGACGCCAGTCCCTTTCGTCGCCACCGTCAAGGGACCGCCTCACGTGGGAGCAACGGGCTGGCTTTTTCATCTCGATTCCCCCAATCTCCTACTGTCCAGCCTTCGACCTGCTGCGGACGGAGCCGACGCCGTTGAGGCGCGCTTGCTGGAATGCAATAACCATGGAGGGCAGGCGGAGATGCGCTGCGCTCGCAATCCCCGCAGAGCATTCTTCGTCGACGGCCATGGAGCCTCGGTCTCCGAGGCATCAATCCAGGGCGATGCCGTTCTTTTTGAGTTTGCTGCCGGCGAGTTGGCTCAATTGCGCATCGAGTTCGAGTAGGTCGCCGAAGATGCCGGAAGATCTCAGTGCGCTGGCGCATGTCCGTTAAGGATGGTTGATATCGGCCCCTTTCGTTCATGTCCAGTTCTACTCGTGATGGTTATTCCGCGGGCACCGGTTGACTTGCGCGTGCGCCTTTAATCAATCGCGAGATAATCTCCTCATTACTCTGCGGTGCGGCGGAAAACACCCGTCAGCTTACGATGAGCATGCCGGGAGGTGTATTTCTGCTGGCTGGGATGCTGAGCGTGGGTAATGGTTAGTTGCCCGAACTCAAAACGCGCTCGTGGGGCGCTGCGACTCGGGCGATTGGAACCGAAAGAGAAGGGGTGTCATGAACAAGCTCATTTGGGCAGCCCTTTTGGGACTGCCGGCACTTGCCCTCTATCCGCAACAGGCTGCGGCGGATGGCTGCCTGAACCTTCAAGGTGGGTTTCGTCTTAAGATCTGCGCCAGCGGCTTCTTCAAAGCCTGGTGCGAACCGTGCGGCTGTGCGCCGGCATGCGCGCCGGGATGCGGCGGGTCTGGCGGCTTCAACGAGTGCAGCGGCGTGGTGCCGGGCCCCTGGTATCTGTACTGGCCCTATGGTGGGTCAGGGTATATGACCGCGCCCTCCACCTATCCCGGTTGGGTCTACGACAACAACTTCCAGACGCCGGCTCCGGTCTACCCGTACTGGCCTCAATCGTCCGCGCCAGCCGCGGCAGCACCGGGATATCAGGCACCGAGCCAATTCCTGAACACCAGCACGCAGCCGGCTGGATATTACCCGAGCTACTGGTACGGCCGCTGAGACGGAACATAAGCCGGCGAGCGGGGAGAATACAAGCAGCTCGATCACGAAAGCTGCAACCCCCGCTCGCCTGCAGGGGACATGCCGTCGCCGACGAGCTTGCACTTCTTCCCCTGCCAGCTGTCTCGGCGTTCCAGCTCCTCGTGAATGGCTCGCAACAGAGCAGGCTTGTCCAGGCACCACTGCGGCGCCACGAGATAATCGGGCGGCGCGTCGCCGCTCAGGCGATCAATGACCATGCTGGGCGGCAACCGCTCTAAGAAGTCGCAAACAATCGCCACATACTCGTCTCGGTTGAACATGCGCACCTCGCCCGCCTGGTACATTGCTTCCATGGGCGTGTCGCGAACGACGTACAAGTTATGGATCTTCACGGCGTGGACTGGCAAGCGGGCCAGGGTTTCTGCCGTGGCTAGCATGTCGTCATGCGTTTCTCCTGGCAACCCCAGGATGACATGGCTGGAAAGCGTGAGGTCTCGGCCCTGGCAGCGGCGCACGGCATCCAGAAACGAGTCGAAGTGATGCCCCCGATTCATCCAGTCCATGGACCGGTCGTGGATGCTTTGTAGCCCCAATTCCACGGAAACGTAGCGGTCGCGGGCATAGCCTTGCAGCAGATCAAGGACCGGCTCCGGCACGCAATCCGGTCTGGTGCCCACCACCAGGCCGACAATCTGCGGATGCTCCAGCGCCTCATCGTAGAGCCGGCGGAGTTTGTCGAGCGGAGCGTAAGTATTCGTCGCCGCTTGAAAGTATGCCAGGAACTGGTGCGCTCCATAGCGATCTTCCAGCAGTTTCACGCCGCGTTGTACCTGATCGCGAATTGATGTGCGTGGCAAGCGCCGGTTGGGACTGAAACTTCGATTATCGCAATAGACGCAGCCGCCGATCGCGACCGTGCCGTCCACATTCGGGCAAGTGAAGCCGCCATCGACGGTTACGCGATACACTTTTGTGCCGAAGCGCTCACGCAGAAATCGGCTAAAAGTGTAATAGCGCCGTTGCGCCTCAAATCCGGCAGGCATGCTCGTTCCTGACGACATGTATAGTCCTTCTCGAATTGGGGAGATGTTCGACGCGTACCAACCCCTCAGTCGACCAATTACCGGCGCGCTCGCCAGTTTTTTGAAAATGTCTCTTTCCCCCGCCCCAGCCTCGTTTATTATAATGAAGTAAGTTTGACTGGGTTTCGTGCCCATCGAACGGTTCGAAATACCTCTCACACCGGAACAGTTTCGCTTGGCGCATTGGTCGAGAGGCAGGCGATGAGTCTTGAGGTTCATGGACAGCTAGTGCCGCTCCTGGGTGGAGACCCCATCCCACTGGTGCGCGATTGCTTGACCGTCGGACGACGAGAATCTTGCGATATTCCGCTGCGGTTTCCAAATGTCTCAGGCGTCCATTGCGAGTTGACATTCCGTGATGGCTACTGGCACATTCGGGATCGAGGCAGCACCAACGGAATCAAGGTCAACGGCAACCGTGTTCTTGCTCGATATCTGCACCCCGGCGACGTTATCACGATTGCCAAGCGCAAGTTTACCATCGAATACCAATTGCTCGCCGGTCGCCAGACCCTCGAGGAGATCGAAGACGAGAATGTCATGGATCAGCCGCTTCTGGAGAAGGCCGGGCTGGAACGGCCCAGGCAACAACAGGCTCAGCGCCCCGTAAACTTCGATCCGGGCGAGTTCTTACTAGATGAGGACGAAGAAGCGAAGGAATAGATCCAAAATGAACCCGTTCTCCTCGGAGGGCGGGTTTTCTGATGCGCTCATATCCGGCCCGCATCACGCCCGATGCACAAAGGCCAGGTCGTACCCCACGACCATCAGCGCGGCATCGATGATCAGGTGACTGAGCCAGCACGAATAGATGGAGCCCGTTCGGGCGTAAAGCCATGCCCACGCAGCACCTCCCACCGCGACCCCCATCGACAAAGGCAGTGCCCCTGTCCAGAATCGGTTTGGCATGTACACGGCCATGACGATTACGTGATGGAACATAAAGGCCAAGCTTGATAGGAGAATGGCAGCAGCGGAGCGCATTTCGCGGCGCAATTCGCCGAAAACAAACCAGCGCCAGTAGTACTCCTCCATCAAGGAGTGCGCCACGGATAGAAACACCGCCAGCAGGATGTACCGAAAGGGCGTAGTAGCATGGAAGCTTCCCAGCTTCAGTTCGAGATTGGCCGGCATCTGAGCAAGATAGTGGGTCCCTCGGAGGGCTCCGAAATAAAGGAGAAGGATGGCTGCCCCTGCGAGGAGTCCGAAGCCCAGCCCCGGAGCCAGACCGGCAAAGTTCGGCAGAGAAGGAGAAAGTCGCCGGCGCTCAAAGATCCAGACGTACACCAGGGGAGAGCCGAATTGCACGACCTTGCTGAGAACATAGACGGCCAGCGCGCCGTATCCCGGCGTGGAGCCAATCGGAGGCGCCAAGGCGACGAAGTAGACCCACGTCATCCCCGCCGGGAAACACATGGCGAAGATCAGGACCGCCCAGTGCAGAGATCGATGGTGCACCGGTCCAGCTGACTCTAGGCTGGCGGGGAATCCTGGCAGGCTTTGCATGAGGTGATTCTTCTCGGCTTGTTCCGCTCTCAAACAGTCATCTCGCCAATCAGTCGGCGTACGAGCACGCGCAGCTTTTTCTCAGCGATTGCCGCCGTTGCCAGGATGTCTTCCAGGACGACCGGCTCCAGAGCATCCGGAAGGCAAATGTCCGTCACAACCGACAGGCCCAGATTCCGCATCCCACTATGTACGCCGACAATGACCTCCGGCACAGTGGACATGCCGACTACGTCTGCGCCGATGCCCCTGAGAAAGCGGTACTCCGCGCGGGTTTCCAGGTTTGGGCCCGACACGGCGACAAAGACGCCTTTGTGACAAACGATTCTCTCTTCCAGGGCGATTTTCTGCGTCAGAGCAATGAGCTCACGATCGTAGGGGCAACACATATCGGGAAACCGCGGGCCCAGCCGTTCGTCGTTTTTTCCGATGAGCGGGTTGTCGCCGATCAGGTTGATATGGTCCTCAATGACCATGAGATCGGCCTTGCCGAACTGTGGATTCATCGCTCCGCAAGCGTTGCTGACGACGAGCACTTCGCAGCCGAGGGCGCGCATGACACGTACCGGCAGCGTGATCTGCGCGAGCGAGTAACCTTCGTAAAAATGAAACCGGCCTTCCATGGCAACGACACTCCTTCCTGCCAATTGCCCGCAGACGAAGCGACCAGCATGGGACTGGACTGTCGATTGCGGGAAATGTGGGATCTTCTCATAAGGCAAGCGAACTTCGGCTTTGATGTCCTCGGCAAGCCCGCCCAACCCGGTCCCCAGGATGAGGCCGACTTGCGGGCGTCCCGACCACTCGCCCTGAATGACACGTTTCGCCTCCTGAATCTTGTCGTACAAATCGAGCATTGGACCTTTTCCCTGGGTTCGAATAATTGCACTCTGTAGTCTTGAGGGCAGCAAGGATAAGTAAAGACAGCCAGCAGTATAATGTCTAGAACGTGAAAGGAAAAGGATCGGCCCCGCGACCGGTCCATCCGCTACCTGTGCCTGCCTTTGATGGACGCTAATCGGGCAGAAAAGAGCAATAACCGACGATGGCTGCCAATCTCACCCCTCAGTACCTGGAAGCAGAAGCAGAATATAAGAGAGCACAGACCGCTGAGGAGCGCCTGGATTGCCTCAAGAGAATGTTCTCGCTTCTGCCCAAGCACAAAGCCAGCGAAAAGCTGCAGGCCGATCTCAAGACGAAGATTAGCGAAACGCGCAAGGAAGCGGAGCACGAGCGTAAGAATCCCAAGAAAGCCAGCGTTAGCCACAAGATCCCCAAGCAGGGAGCAGGCCAGTATGTCATCGCGGGCTCTCCGAACGTGGGCAAGAGTCGATTGTTGACTCGACTCACGCGGGCGACACCCGAGGTGGCCCCTTATCCCTTCACCACCAGGGAGCCACATGCCGGTATGATGGATTGGCAGGACGTGCGCATTCAGCTGATCGATACGCCCCCCATCACAGCAGACTTTCTGGAGAGCTACGTGTCCAGCATGGTGCGATCGGCAGACGCATGCCTGTTGCTGCTCGATCTTGGCGACGACGATGGACCGTTTGCTCTCGAGACCGTGCTGACACGTCTGGCCGAGACCAAGACTGAATTGGTAGGGGTTCGGCCGGCGGTTTCGGAGGATCCTACCATCCACCATGCCAAGACGCTCCTGGTAGCTAATAAGATTGACGTGCCGGGGGCCAGTGACCGTCTGGAAATCGCCCGCGAGATGTTCGGTCAGCGCTTCTCGATCGAGACGATTTCGGCCGAACACGGAACAGGCTTGGAAGAGCTGCGCCCCGCTCTCTTTCGTTTTCTCAATGTCATCCGTGTCTACACCAAGCAGCCGGGGAAGCCACCCGATCTTGAATCGCCCTTTACTTGCCCTGTGGGCAGTACCCTTGTGGAAATGGCAGGGTTGGTGCACCGGGATTTTGTCGAAGGGCTCAGGTCGGCGCGCATCTGGGGAACCGGTGTTTTCGACGGCCAAACGGTCAAGCGCGATCATATCCTCCACGACAAAGACATCGTGGAACTGCACCTTTAGGCCCGCCTGGCAGCTTGCAACGAAAACGACGAGGATTATTGGCAGAGGCGGGTGATGTGCCGCAGCATGTCGCGAACAGAAACGACGCCCGTGGCCAGGCCATCCTGGACCACGGGCATATGCCGATAGCCGCCGACGTCCATCTTGTGCAAGGCGAAGGCCAGGGTGTCGTTCGCTGAAACGGTTTCCGGGTTTGCCGTCATGAACTCTTGCACGGGTTTGTCCGCGTAGTTGTCGTGCAGGCCTGCCACTCGGCGCAAGAGGTCGCGCTCGCTGAAAATGCCGAGGAGCTTGTTGGCCTCATTGACAACCAACAGTACGCCGATGTCCTTCGCGAGCATCATCTGGATTGAGTCGCGAATGGTGGCAGTGGGTCGGACCGTGAAGGGCTTCTTTGGATGCAGCACGCTGACGGCATCCTCCATCAAGCTGCGCTCGATCCGATTATTTGCTGTGGGCCGGTCGAGTTGCGTCAAATCCATGCAGCAGTTGCTACATTGCTCGCTGCCAGGCAGGTTATCTTGACCGCAGTGGGGACAGATCATACCGTTGTCCGAGGTCCGTGAAGTCGTCGCCCTCGACCGAATACCAAGGGCGATCAACCCCCGGCAAAGCGCTATTTCGGTTCTACAACCCAGGTGTCTTCGCTACTGAACAGGTCTTCGAGCTTGCCGCGACCCTTGGAGCGAATCACGTCCTCAAGTTGTTTGTTGAGCAACTCATCGTAGCTTGGATGCTGCACGCACCGGAAGACCCCGACGCACTCGGGGAAGCGCGGATAGACCATCCTGCTTAGCAAATACGCCAGGCTCGGCTCTTCGGCTTTCTCGTCGTGGATGAGTAAGTCATCGACCGTGATGCCACTTCCAATTGACACGATTTCTGGATCAAGCCCATGCAGACGGATTCCCTTGTTGCGATCTTTCCCGAAGATGAGTGGCTTGCCGTGTTCCAGATAAAGCGTGTTGTCTGCCTTGATCCCTTTGTCCGTGGCGTACTCAAAAACGCCGTCGTTAAATATCTTGCAGTTCTGGTACACCTCGACAAATGCAGTACCCTTGTGCGCGGCAGCGCGGCGGAGGGTCTCGGTCAGGTGATTGATGTCGACATCGATAGTGCGAGCGACAAAGGTTGCTTCCGCGCCGATGGCGATCGAGAGTGGCCGCAGCGGATTGTCGATTGAGCCAAGGGGGCTTGACTTGGTTCGCGTGCCCGTTCGCGAAGTGGGTGAGTATTGCCCTTTGGTCAGGCCGTAGATCTCGTTGTTGAAAAGGATGATCTTGATGTCGACGTTGCGCCGAATGGCGTGGACCAGGTGGTTGCCGCCGATCGACAAGCCGTCGCCGTCACCGGTGATTACCCACACCTGCAGATCCGGACGGCAGACCTTCAGCCCAGTCGCCACGGTAGGCGCCCGGCCGTGGATGCTGTGGAAGCCGTAGGTCTCCAGATAGTAGGGAAAGCGGCTCGAGCAGCCGATTCCGGAAATGCACACGAACTTTTCTCGCGGAATGCCAAGGCCAGCCAGCACTTTCTTCATCTGCGCGAGGATGGAATAGTCGCCGCAGCCGGGGCACCATCTCACGTCCTGGTCACTGGCCAGATCTTTTGCTGTCAAGGTAGGCAGGGATGTCAGCGTAGACATAATCGTCCTCTTCCAAGGAGTGGGGGCACCGCGGATGAAGGCCGGATGATCTTGATGAAAGCAAGCGCTCCCAATGGTTCTCGCTCTCTCCTGTTATTCTATGCCAGCACTCCGCTCCGTTGCGGTGTGCCAGCTTTCACGACAAAACCGCGGCGATTTTATCTTCAATCTCGCTCACGAGGAACGGCCGGCCCTGAATCTTGTTCAACCCGATGGCATCGACCAAGAATTCCGCACGCAAGAGCATACGAAGTTGGCCGGCATTCAGCTCCGGAATCAGTACTTTCTTGTAGCGTTTGAGCACTTCACCCGTGTTTCTCGGCATCGGGTTCAGATAGCGGAGATGGGCCTGAGCGACTTTGTAGCCCTTGCGCTGGGCCCGCTGCACGGCGGAGACAATGGCCCCATAAGTGCCGCCCCAGCCGATCACCAGCAAGTCGCCCTGCTCGGGTCCGTTAACCTCCAGGAGCGGGATCTCGTCTGCGATGTTGGCGATCTTCTTCGCCCGAGTTCGCACCATATGCTCGTGGTTGGCCGGGTCATAGTTGACATTGCCGCTACCATCTTCCTTTTCCAACCCGCCAATACGGTGCTCCAACCCGGGAGTACCAGGGATGGCCCATTGCCGAACGAGCCGTTCATCTCTCTTGTAGGGCTGGAAGTGGCCGTCTCCGTTGCCGTTTGAGTGGGTAGGATGCTTCACCGTAATCTTCGGCAAGTCTGCGACGTTTGGAATCAGCCAGGGCTCCGCGCCATTGGCGAGGTAGCCGTCGGAAAGCACGACCACGGGAGTCATGAATCCAACCGCCAGGCGCACGGCTTCAAAAACCATGTTGAAGCAATCCGCCGGTGAACAGGGCGCTACAATGGCGAGTGGGCACTCGCCGTTCCGCCCGAACATTACCTGCAGCAGGTCGGCCTGCTCCGTCTTGGTGGGCAGCCCTGTGCTGGGTCCGCCACGCTGAACGTCGATTATGATCGCCGGCATCTCGGTCATGACGGCAAGTCCCATCGCTTCCGACTTGAGGCAGATGCCTGGCCCACTCGTTGCCGTCACTCCCAGCGCGCCGCCGAACGCAGCCCCGATCGCCATGCCCATGGCTGCGATCTCATCCTCGGCCTGAACCGTGCGCACGCCGAAGCGCTTCATTTCTGAGAGATTGTGGAGTATGTCGCTTGCCGGAGTGATTGGGTAACTCGCGTAGACGATCGATTTGTTCATCAGCGTTGCCGCAGACACTAGACCTATGGCAATCGCCTCGTTGCCCGTAATCTTGCGGTATCGGCCCGGCTTGATTGCCGCTGGCGGCACGATGTAGTGCACGGGCAAAGCTTCGGTGGTCTCGCCCAGGTTGTAGCCGGCCTTCAAGGTACGCGTGTTTGCTTCCAGTACCGCCGCATTCTTGGAGAACTTGTCGCGAATGTAGCGCAACGTCGGTTCCAGCGGCCGCTCGTACAGCCAGTAGACGAGACCGAGAGCAAAAAAATTCTTGCAGCGATCGGCCTCGCGCGGGGTCAACTTCACCTCGGATACCGCCTCGCGGTTGAGCGTATTGATCGGCACGCGAAAAACCCGGTAATCTTTGAGCGAGCCGTCATCCAAGGGATTGACTTTGTAACCCGCCTTGTGCAGGTCGTTGGTCGTGAACGCATCCGAGTTGACGATCAGGATGCCGCCGGATTCGAGGTCCCTCAAGTTGGTCTTAAGGGCTGCAGGGTTCATGGCAACGAGCGCATTGAGTCGGTCGCCCGGCGTGTGGATGATTTGGCTGCTGAAATGAACCTGAAAGCCGGAAACCCCAGCGAGAGTCCCGGCCGGGGCGCGAATCTCCGCGGGAAAGTCGGGCAGGGTGCTGATGTCGTTGCCAAGGATTGCGGACGCGTTGGTGAACTGCGTACCGGCCAGCTGCATGCCGTCGCCGGAATCTCCTGCAAATCGTATGGTTGCGGACTCAAGTTTCTGCTGAACATGTTTGGGAGCTGTTTTTTTATCGATGACGGGATTGGAAACAGTCATGAGATCCTCTTTATTTCGATTCTTGGCTTGCGATCCGATTTGCCATCACGGACTCTGCGAGCAGCAAGGGCGGTTCCAGGAATCGAAAATCAAAAATCCACGATCAAGCACCTTCGCGATCTTGCTGCACGACGCCTGGGTTTGGGGGCAAGTTATAGACTGTCGTGGGAAAATGCTCTACCAAGTAATGCACAATCTGTCTCACTGAAAGTACACCGACCAGTTCGTCGGCTTCATTGACGACTGGCAGGTGGCGATAGCCGCCTTCCTCCATGCGGCGAACGGCCAAGCCGATCGGTTCTTTAGGATGAACAGCAACGGGATTGCGGGTCATACACTCGGAAACGGCAAGGGTCAAGGGCTTCCCAGGGGCCAATACGCGGCGTAGAAGGTCCCGCTCCGTGAAGATGCCTACCATTTTACCCTTGTCACAAACCAGCAGACACCCCACGCGCTCTTCGCGCATCAGCTTAACTGCTTCGGCAATGGTCTGGTCGGGCCTGATCCGCAAGGGCGGCGTCGGGTGCAACCGGGAAACGCTTTCGACTTTGAAAGTCTTCGCAAGGTCCATTACAAGAGTCTCGCTGTGGCTTGGGAAAAAGCCATCAGGATGAAGAAGGGAGGCTGCCTTGCCTCTCTGTCGCCGTCTAGTCCAAACAAACCGTCAATTTTAGGATAGCACTCCATGTGCTGACTGGCACGCAATTCTGTGGGCCTTCTCCGGATTGCCCACTCGCTTTCTTCTCGGGAGTTTGCTCGGCTTGCGCATCTCTCTATTCAGGCCACATTAGAAATTCTCAGCAAAATCGAAACAGGCGGCAAGGGTCAATTACTTACACCACCATCCAGCGACCCGCATCTGAGGCTATCCTTATTATATGGACACCGGCCTTTCCAATCGTGTCGTGCTCGTAACGGGCGCTTCTGGGGGCATCGGGCAAGAGGTAGCGCGTGCCTTTGCAAAGGAGGGAGCGCGCTGCATCCTGCACTTCAAGGAGCATGGCGACCCTGCACGAGCGCTCGCTCAAGAACTAGGTAGCGGGTGTTTTCCGATTGGAGCGGATTTGACGTGCGAGAGGGACGTGGAGGGACTATTCGAACATGCGGAGAATGCCGCCGGGCCCATTGAAATCCTGATCGCCAATGCGGGAGTATGGTCGCCGGAAGACGTCCCACTCGAACGCATGACCCTGGAGCAGTGGAATCGCACCCTCGCCTCCAATCTGACCTCGGTGTTCTTGTGCCTTCGTGAATTCTTTCGCGGCATTACAAGACATGGCATTCCCGACCCGGCCGCTGTTCTCGTCGGCTCAACCGCGGCGATCTTTGGCGAAGCCGGCCATGCCGATTACGCCGCAGCCAAGGCAGCGCTGGTCTACGGCTTAGCCCGCAGTTCGAAGAATGAGTTAGCGCGACTGGCGCCGCGCGGCAGAATCAATGTGGTCTGCCCGGGCTGGACGCTCACGCCGATGGCGCGCTCATTCGCGGAGGATCCCGCGCGCATCCGCAAGGCCATGCAAACGATCCCGCTTCGCAAGGTCGCAAGACCTTTCGACGTCGCCATGGCTACACTGTACTTGGCTTCCGGTCAACTTTCCGGACACGTGACCGGCCAAATCCTCGAGGTGGCCGGGGGGATGGAAGGCCGTGTGCTCTACACTGCGGACGATCTTGATCCCAGCCAGGCCTGATTGAACTATGCCCGATCCGCTCCGCGTTCTGCGAACTATCAAGCAAGCCACGCGCGCCTTCCAGCAGACGCCGTCTCGCCGCGGACGCTTCGTCCATTTGCAGGAGGCATCTGAGGTCCTCGTGGTTGGCGATTTGCACGGAAACGTGGAGAATTTCCGGCTGCTACTGGAAAGGGCGCAATTACAGATGAATCCACGGCGGCACCTGGTCGTGCAGGAGCTGGTTCACGGTCCCCATCGCTATCCGGCAGGCGGCGATAAATCGCACCAGCTGGTAGACCTATTGGCGGCGCTAAAATGCCAGTATCCTTTGCAGGTACACGTGCTGCTTGGGAACCACGAGTTGTCGCAGTGGACTCGGCAAGCGATTGCCAAAGCGGATGATGAGCTCAATGCGCTCTTTCGGGAAGGCGTGGCGACGGCCTACGGGCCTCAAGCTCGGCAGATCTATGAGGCTTACGGAGAACTGTTTGCGAGCGTCCCGATCGCCATCCAAACGCCGAACCGGGTTTTTCTTAGTCACAGCTTGCCGTCCGCCGGGCAACTCGCCCGGTTCGATCCGGCAGCGCTGGCACGAGATTCCTCCGGTGCGAACGATCTCCGCCGCGGCGGATCCATTCATGCCCTTCTCTGGGGACGTGACACGAGTCGGGAGAATGCTGCCCATTTTTTGCACAAAGTCGATGCAGATTTCATGATCACTGGCCACATTGCGTGTGCGGAGGGCTATTTGGTGCCGAACGACTGGCAGATTATACTGGATGCCGTGGGGTCGCCGGCTTGTTACTGTCTGTTCCCCGTAGACCGTCCTCTGACGCAGGGCGAATTGATAAACTGTATAGGGACGCTGTAGATAACAGGTTCGCTAGCAGAAGGAGACATTGTGGGTTTGCCCCCACTGCAGGAGACCATGAACGCCGAACAACCGACTGGGTACCAGCCGCTGCCCGAAACGCCGCTGGAGGCTCTCGGACCAACCGTCCGCGAGCACGTCGTCGTCGAAGGCCAGACTTTTTTCATCGATCATCCCACCGAAACGGACCGCCTTCTGGATCACCCTTTCGTACATGATGCTCATGCGAAGGACGAATACATGCCGTACTGGGCAGACCTCTGGCCCGCGGCACGAATGCTTGCCAAGGTCATCCATCGGGAAACGTGGCCCGCAGGCTTGGAGGCCCTGGAAATTGGCTGCGGCCTGGGTTTGCCGGGTGTTGTAGCTCTTTCCAAAGGCTTGCGCGTCACGTTCAGCGACTACGACGCCACAGCGCTCCGCTTCGCGGCTGACAATGCGAGAATCAATGGTTTCGACGATTTTCGTACTTTGCAGATGGACTGGCGCTTCCCTCCAGCGGACTTGCGCGTGCCCGTGCTGTTGGCGTCGGACTTGATCTACGAATTACGCAATGTCGAGCCGCTGGTTAATCTGGTCAAGCATGTGCTGCTGCCGGACGGGATCTGCTTACTCACCGACCAGGATCGTATCCCTTCCTATTCATTGCGCGAAACGCTTTCCGCTGAAGGGTTCGAGTTCACGACTCAGATCGCCCGTGCTGGGGAGCCAGGTGGGCGCCGGGTAAAGGGGAGCCTTTATCGGATACGTTGGGCCTCCCGGCGTGGTGCTTCAGGATGACATCTTTTTCCTTCGGGCCAAGGCGCTGCCTGGGACGGAACCGGTTCACAATGCTCTGCCTCGCATGCCCCAGACATCCATGTCAAAGAGGAGTTAGTGCACTGGCATTCCTCCCGCGACGGCGTTGTCGTTCCGTGCGCAGGCGGTTGCCCCGAGTAACGCTGCAGCTATGGAGTCAGCAATTCAGACGTGACAGAGTACTGGGCCCAGTTTGCAGGCTTAGCTTGGGTGATGCTTGTCCGCATGATGTGTAAGGCTGTGCGGCACTTCCAACCCATGTGCATTCATAAGTTCAGGATTCGCCAGGATTTGCCTCGTCGGACCATCCGCAATGATTCGTCCGCGATCGAGCAGCAGGATTCGTTGACAAGTTTCACGGATCATTTCCAAGTCGTGAGCGGAAATCACCTTGGTGACATGCAGGCCGTTCACCAGGCCGATGAACTCGCGCCGGCTGCGCGGGTCCAGATGGGTCGATGGCTCATCCAGCAGCAGGATTTCGGGTCGCATGGCCAGGACGCCGGCTAGGGCAGCCCGCCGTTTTTCACCGGCGGACAAATGTAACGGAACCTTTTGCTCATAGCCGGTTAGACCGACGCGCGCGAGAGACTCGGCAACGCGCGTGTGAACTTCTTCGGCCGGAAGCCCGAGATTAAGAGGTCCAAACGCCACGTCGTCGAAAACGGTCGGATTGAAGAGCTGGTCGTCGCTGTTCTGAAAAACGATGCCAACCTTGGTCGGCAAGAGCCGACGGGCTGCCGCATCGGCGGGGTCGAGGCCGGTCAATTGAACCACTCCCCTTTTCACCGGCAAAACGCCGCTCAGACAGAGGAAGAGGGTTGTTTTCCCCGCGCCGTTAGGACCGATGATCCCGATGCTCTCTCCCGACGCGACCTCGAACGATACGTTCGCAAGGGCGACTTCGCCCCCAGGATAGGCGAACATCAGTTCGTGAACGCGTATGGCGGGATCCTTCTGCACCGGTGTGCCTTTCAGCCTTTGTAGAAGTCCCACAAGCACAAGGCACCGAAGCCAAGGATGAGCACGAGAAAGAAAACCACATCAGAGCTAGTGGTCTTGAATGCGTCCAGCGAGCGAAACTGGCCGTCGAAGCCTCGACAGCGCATCGCGTGGCTGACGCGCTCGGCCCGTTCGAGGCCGCGCACGAGGAGAGCGCCGCTGACATGCCCCACAGTGCGATAGCTATGCCGCGTCGCTCGATTGCGATACCCACGAACTCGCAAAGCAACGCGCAGTCGGCTCAACTCCGCGAACATGACAAAGACGTAGCGGTAGGTCAGCAAAGCAACCTGCACAAAAAGACGTGGCACGCGCAGTGCGTAAGCGGCCTTCAGGTTTGCGTTCAGAGGGGCCGTGGCCAGCAGTACCAGGGTGAGGGTGACGATTGCGAGCGCTTTCAGGCAGAGAAGCAGGGCGACGCGCAGACCGTACCAGGAGAAGGTCACGGGACCCAATGTCCATTCCGGATCACCGCGATGCAGCATGAACGGCAGAAGCACCACGAAGACTGAAAGGACCCCGGCCAGTGCAGCAAGCCGAGCTAGGTACCAACCGAGCGGCAATCTGCTCAGCGCGGCGAGCAACACGGCTCCGCCGAGCGCCAGCAAAGAGGCCTGAATCGTGGTTAGAACGGCGATGACAAATATGCTCAGGAGCAGGCCGGCCAGCTTCCAGCGCGGGTCGAGGCGGCTCAGAGGTGAATCGGTAGTGGGGAGGTATTCAAGCCTCAAAGTCATGAACGGGGAGTACCAATGAAAAGCCCTCGCCGGGCAACGGCGAGGGCTAGGAGACACATAGGTCCTAAGCAACTAGCGCCGGTTCGGCGTAGAGCCGGGCCGCAGAATCTCAGCCCGCAATTCTGCTTCAGCTTCCACCCAGTCTTGCACATCGGTGCCGTGCGGTTGGCCGCGCTTGCACCATCTCTCGTAGGCCCGCATGGCGATCTTCTCGTGCGGGATTTTCACCGGCGACGTAGCCGGTTGAGGCATAGGAGGCATTACGACTCTGGACATGTGCTGTCCCTCCATGAGAAAAAGACCTGCGCGTCGGGAGAACCGTCCCCGACGCGGAACATTGCACCACATGGGCCACCGCCCTGCAAGCAATTTATCGCATTTTATGGAAAAATTGACCAAAGGACAGCCCGGCGAAGTGCGAGGTCTTGATCTATATGGCCGTGCGTGAATCGGCTGATGGGGTTTGTGGGGCACGTTTGTAACGTGCCCAGACGCCGGCCGGCACGTTGAAAACGTGCCCCACAAATACTGCCGAATTACGCACCGTAATCTAGCAGAGTCCAACTCGTGTTCGCCAGACCCGCGTCGTCTGCAAAGTAGGGCTGGCCGCATCAAGGTCGACGAACGTATTGCTCTGCGGCCAGCCCCCTTGGCAAGTAACCCATTCCTAACGACCGAATTCCACACACTCTGTCTGTTAGAACCAAAAGCCTCCTTGAAGTCTCGGAGCGAAATGGTGTAAACTTCAATCAACTGTTCTACATGTATTTGTGTAAAGAGAGCGAATGGCGCGCAAGCCGGAACGGGCGCGGAGAGGAATTGCACTTGTGCTGAATCGGCGCTCGGGGTTATAGTTCCCCATTTGGACGCGAGCCGCATCCGATTTGAGTTTTCCCCCCTTTGCCGCTGCGTTGTCGGCGCGTCTCTCCCACGTGTCAGCGTGCTTGTTCATCGCAGATTACCCCCACGGAAGCAGCGCGGCGACCGTGGACCTTCCAGGTGCGGTTTATCTCGAACTGCGGGTAAGGACCTTTCCTCCGCCTACTTTGGAGGCCAGCCAATGAAGATCCGCATCTGGTTTCTACTGCCTTCCTTTTCTCTTCTCCCAGCCCTGATCACTGGCCTTTTCCTTATGCCTTCCTCGACATCCTTGGCTGGTCCCAAGCCCGAAGGTTTTTGGAACGTGGATGAAATCCGGACTGGCATGAAGGGCCAGGGCCGGACCGTCATGAAGGGCACCAAGATCGAGATCTTTGATGCAGAGGTACTCGGCGTGCTCAAGAACACGAGTCCCGGGCGGGACATGGTTCTCTGCAGGCTGTCAGGCTTGAACCTTGATAAGACCGGCATCATCGCCGGCATGAGTGGCAGCCCGGTTTACATCGATAATCGCTTGCTCGGGGCGGTTGCCTATGCATGGCCCTTTGGGAAAGAGCCCATTGCGGGGGTGACTCCCTTCAGTCAGATGCACAGCTTCGTTGAGGCCTATGAACGCCGTGACCTGGGCGAGCAAGCCAAGCCTGTGCGGGTAGGTCTCCGCACTCCAATCAACGCTGAAGGCAAGCGCTTCGAGACCGTAACCGTTTCGGAGGACTGCGACACGCCGGAACCCGTCGCCGCAGACGATTTATGCATGGTCCCCCTGCGAACGCCCCTGGCCGCTAGCGGCATCACGGCGCATAGTCTTTCGCTCCTCCGCGAGCGCTGCAGGAGCATTGGTCTCGTGCCGATGCAGGGCGGCGCAGCCGGGGCTGGGGTAATCGAGCAAGAGAAGAACACGCCGTTGCAACCGGGCGGCCCACTTGCCGTGGCCATGATCACGGGAGATTTTGACCTCTCCGGCATCGGCACGGTGACGCACATCGAAGGCGACCGCGTCTATGGGTGGGGCCATCCCTTCTTCGGCCTGGGGAATTGCGAATTCCCACTCATGACCGCCTACATTCATACCATTTACCCTCGCCAAAGCGTCAGCTTCAAGATGGGCTCGCCTCTCCGGACAGTTGGAGTGATCAACGCGGACGTCAGCACTTGCATCGCGGGCTGGTTGGGACGGCGCCCCGATATGTTGCCGGTCAGCATGACTGTCAGCTGCTGCCCGGGCGAGCGCGCCAAGACATTCAATGTTCAAATCGCCAGACAACGCTCTTTGCTGGGAACATTGGTTTACACTGCCTTGACCAACTCGGTGGACATGGGAGGTGAATTGCCCGAAGAACTCACTGCGGATTTGCAGGCGCGCATCGAAGTCGAAGGCCACGAGCCCGTGGTGATCAAGGATACATTCTCCGGCTCGACCTTCTCCGGCGGCCGTGCTCCTCAAGCGCTGTACATGCAGATCGCCGGTGTGGTCAACCTGCTGATGTACAATTCCTACAAGCCAATCCGCATTAACCGGATCGAATGCGACACGCACATCCGCAACGGCAGGCGCACGGCCGAAATCGAAGCTATCGAACTCGGCTCGGATACTTATTCACCGGGCGATACGTTGCATGCGACGGTATTCTTGCGGCCTTACAAGGAATTGCGCCAACGCTTGCCGGTGACCTTGAAATTACCGGCCGACCTCCCCGAAGGGGATTACTCGGCTGTCGTATGCGATGACCTGACCAATGCACGATTTGTGATGCGCGACAACCCGAACCTGAGTAATCCTCGCGAGTTGAACCAGATTTTCGAGGCTCTGCGCGTGCAGACGGAGGCGAAGCGGACGAACCTGGTGGTGCGTGTGCCCGTCAACGCCATTGGCGTGGCCCTCGACGGCAAGTCCCTGCCGAACCTGCCGCCGAGCATGGTGCAGATCCTGGGAAACAGCCGACGCACCGGGGCCCAGCCCATGGGAGGAGCGCTCGTCGGCCGGCAAACGACGCCATGGGTCGTGCAAGGCTCCGAGTCGGCTCGTTTTACCGTCACCAAAAACAAAAAACTCCTGGAGCAGTAATTCCCCCTTTCTCATGCAAGGTGAGTGAATTGAACGAGGGCTTGGCCCCTCACCGTTGCGAAATTGCGAGGACTCTTGACGATGTCCCGATCTTCTCAGATATTCGCCGCCGTGGCGGTCGCCATCTGCTTCCCAGCTGTCGTGCAAGCTGCCAAGGTCAAAGTCTGGTATCACCATGCTCCTGCCAATTACGAAAAGGCGAGTCTGAAGCATGCCGTCCTCAGCAACGAAGGGGCCGTACGCCTGTCGCGCGAACTCAAGCCGCTGGCTTCGCTCGAGGCAACTCACGTATGGGACGTTGTCGAGGATCGAGCCGGCAACCTGTTTGTGGCGACGGGAGACGAAGGGAAGATCTACAAGGTTTCGCCGGATGGCAAAGTCTCTCTCGCGTTCACCAGCGAGGATAGCCAGATCCTGTGCCTGGCGCTTGCTGCCGACGGCACGATTTACGCCGGTACCGGCCCAAGCGGACTGGTCTTGAAGATTGCTCCCAACGGCAGAGGCGAAGTGCTATGCAAAACCTCGGAAAAGTACATCTGGAGCCTGGCAGTCGATGCCCGCGGACAGGCAGTATACGGCGGGACAGGACCAAAAGGCCGAATCATCGAGATCAGCCCTGATGGAAAGTCGAGGATTTTCTACGCCACAAAGCAGGAACACATTCTGGCGCTGGCGATGGGGGCCAATGGCCTGCTCTACGCGGGAACAGACAAGAACGGTCTGGTTTACCGGATCGACGCACAGGGAAAAGGCTCCGTCCTCTATAGCACGCCCCAGTCGGAAGTGCGGAGCCTGCTCGTGACCGCCGAGGGCGTCTACGCAGGCACGAGCGCTCCCACACGCCGCCGCGGCAGTGGCTCTGCGTCTTCCTCTGGCAGCAGGTCGTATCAGCCCTCTACTCCCGGCTTCTCGTCTTCGACGCTTTTCAACACTAGAACGAGGACCAAAACTGGTGAAGATGAACCAGCCGCCTCTGGATCATCTTCAACTTTGTCCAACCATGGAGATTCCTCGGAAAAAAGCGCCTCCGCTCCAGCGCCCTCGTCTCCTGGAACAGGCGAGAACTCGCTCTACCAGATCGCGGCCGACGGCACCGTCCGCGAGATCTTTCGTGAAAAGGCACTGCTGCTCAGCCTCTTGCGGCAGGATGGCCATCTCTTTGTCGGCACCGGCATGGAAGGACAACTCTTCGAGATCAACGAGGGAACGAAGGAGCGGAGTGAGATCGCTCGCCTAGATCATGGCCAAATTCACTGCCTGTTCCGCCGCCACGACGGCTCCATCGTGATCGGCACCGGCGATCCAGGCAAACTCTACGTCCTTCAAGAAAAGTATGTCGGCTCTGGAACAGTGGTTTCCGAGGTGCTCGATGCCAAGCTCATCAGTAAATGGGGTGCTCTACGGTGGAAAGCAGATACACCCGCAGGCACCGCTGTCACCGTTGCCCTGCGCAGCGGCAACACGCCCGAGCCCGACGAGACCTGGAGCAATTGGAGCCGCGAAGAGACCGACTGTGAACAAGCAATCATCCGCGCCCCCGCAGCCCGGTTTTTGCAGTACCGTGCGACTCTGACCACAGAGGACCCACTGGGGACGCCCACTCTGCATCGCCTGACCCTGCGCTACATGAATGCCAACCAGGCTCCCGAGGTGACAGCAATCCAGGTTCCTGATCTCGACGCCGCGAATCTCGAAAACCCCAAGAAGCTTCGCTTTAAATGGACTGCAACCGATCCAAACGAGGACGAACTCAGTTATTCGCTCTTCGTCCGTAAAGAGGGCTGGAAGAACTGGGTGGAACTGGAAGGCGACCTGGACCGAACGGATTTCGAGTGGGATACGACGACCACGCCTTCCGGTATTTATCAATTGAAGGTGGTGGCGAGCGACCGCCGGGATAATCCTGCCGAGGATGCCCTCACCGGCGAGCGACTGAGCAGCTCTTTTGTCGTCGCCCACGAGCCGCCGAAAGTTAAGCTCAAGACGGCAGGCATGGAGGGAGATCAAGCCATAATCGAAGCGACCGCATCCGATCCGGAGGTCCGCTTGACCTCGGCATCCTTCTCGGTGAATGGCAAGAAATGGGTAAACGTCTTCCCCAGCGACGGAATCTTTGACAGCAAGACGGAATCGTTTCGCTTCAAGACAGATGTGCTGAAACCTGGGACGTACGTCGTCGTGCTGCGGGTCAAGGATGCGGCAGGCAACACCGGCTCGGGCGACCTGGTATTCACGGTGCAGAACCGGGCGACAAGCAACCATAGTCTGAGATCCCAGCCGAGGGCAGGCCACCTAGGACTTCAGCATTCCTGCTCGCCGGGCGTACTCGAAAAGCCCGCCGGCCTCCAAGATGGGAGCCACTTCGCCTAGGGGTTTCAATTTCCATTCCTCGCCCGTGGTCAGATTGCTCAAGTGGCAGTTAATCAAGTCAATGCGCAGGTCGTCGCCTGTGCACACCTTCTCGCACAAGCGCTCGCCGCATTCGAAGGGCGGCAGGTACCCACCATTGACAGAATTTCGAAAAAAAATGCGCGCGTAGAACTCCGCAATTACGGCCTTGATCCCGGCGGCGTGGAGTGCAATCGGTGCATGTTCCCGGGATGAGCCGCAACCAAAATTCTTGCCGGCAACAATGATGCCGTAAGGGCTGATGAACTCGTCTTCGCCATGAAACGGGACGTGGCCCTTGGGCAACCCCGCCTGAGCCGGCGGCACGCTGCTGAGCGCGTACTTCCCAAACATCCTATACTCTTCCGGAATCGCGGGATTGAACGTTAGATACTGGGCCGGAATGATCTGGTCCGTGTCGACGTTGTCACCCAGAACATATGCTTTGCCTGTGACGGTGGGTTGCATCATAAGTTAAGTAGACAGCAGACAGTAGACAGAATTAAGGCATTCCGCCACGTAGCCAGCAGAATCTTAGCAGTGACGTTCCTTGCTACTCTCGCTTCTATTTATTGCTCCAAACATTCTCTGGGATCCGTAATAACTCCCTTTACTGCGCTGGCGGCGACGGTGAGGGGGCTGGCCAAGAAGACGCGTGCTTCCTTGTGCCCCATGCGGCCCGGGAAGTTGCGATTTGTAGTACTGATGCAGCTGAGGGAGCTGTTCAGCCGGCCAAAAGTGTCGCTTGGTCCGCCCAGGCACGCGGCACACGAAGGGGGGCCGATCTTGGCGCCCGCGCTCAGGAAAACTTCTTCCAGTGTTTGCCCATTCAATCGCTCCTTGCGAAGCCCCTCCATGATCTCGCTGGTAGCGGGCACGACGAAGGTGTCTATGCACACCGACTTTCCCTTCAAGATCCGAGCGGCGGCACGGAAATCAGTTAGCTTGCCGCCCGTGCAGGAACCAATGTACGCGCGATCAAGTTTGGTTCCCTTGATCTCGGAAACGGTCGCGCGGTTGTCGGGGCTGTGCGGCTTGGCGACCACCGGCTCGAGCTTGGAAACATCGTAGACCTTTTCGAAGCAAAAGCGGGCACCGTCATCGCTTTTCACAGGAATGAATGGCTTGCGGCTCTTGTTGCGATCGTTGACATAATCGAGCGTTACGCGATCGGGAGCAATTACCCCATTCTTGCCGCCGGCCTCGATGACCATGTTGCACAAAGTCATGCGCTCTTCGATGTTGAGTGCGTACAGGCCGTCGCCGTCGAATTCCATCGCTCGATAGGTCGCGCCGTCGCAACCAATGTCGCCGATAACGGCCAGGATCAGGTCCTTCGCCATCAGGTAGGGTGGGAGCTTGCCGTGGAAGACGAAACGCATGGTCTCGGGAACCTTGAACCAGAGTTTCCCCGTCCCCATGACGAAACCGGCGTCGGTGTTCCCGATCCCCGTGGCAAATTCGCCAAATGCACCGGCCGTGCACGTATGGCTATCTGTGCCAAGCAGTACTTCGCCGGGCCGCGTATGGCCTTCTTCGGGTAGAGCGATATGGCAGACCCCCTTGTATTGTGGCGTGCCCACGTCGTAAAAATATCTTAGCCCCTGTTCCGACACGAATTGACGCAGTACGTCTACGTTGCGGTTGGCCATCTTGTCGGCGGTGAATATGTAATGATCAGGGATGATGACCACCTTCTCCTTGTCCCAGACCTCAGCCGTGGCGCCAAATTGCTTCTTGAAAATGCCGATCGTGGCCGGACCACAAACGTCGTGCGTCATGAGGATATCGACATCGATCCATACGTTATCGCCGGGCCGCACACAATTCCGCCCCGCGTGGCGAGCGAGGATCTTCTCCGTCAATGTCATGGCCGTCATCATGGGTCTCCACAAATGCGCAGGCGCTTGAGCAAGCTATTATAGCAAGTCGTTCCCTAATGCCCTGCGTCGCAAAGCATTGGCGAAGGAAATGGTCGTCCTGCGTGGCACGACGGATCGTATTGGCTACCCCGTAAGAGTGAGGTTATCCGAGCTTACCTCGTTATTCCCAGAGCAAAATGAATCCAACGCGCACCTGTCGTCTCGTGACCTTGGGATGCAAAGTCAATCAGTACGAGACCCAGTATGTCAAGGAGTTGCTCGAGACGAACGGCTACCGCGAAGCCGGTGACGGAGAAACTGCCGATTTGTGCGTTGTCAACACCTGCACCGTGACACACGAGGCCGATGCCAAGGGCCGGCAACTTGTCAGGCGCCTGGCTTTGGCGAATCCCAACGCCGCCATTGTCGTCATGGGTTGTTATGCGACGCGCGAGCCGGAGGTTGTTTCGCGCTTGCCAGGCGTTACTAAGGTGATCACCGACAAGAACCGGTTGGTCGAGGAGCTGCGTTCGTTCGGTGTCACTCAGCTGCAGCGCGGGATCTCGCGGTTTGACGGCCATCGACGCGCATTCGTGAAGGTGCAAGACGGCTGCCTTCTCAATTGCACCTACTGCGTCATCCCGCAAGTGCGCCCGACGATGCGGAGCCGGCCTCTCGACGAGATCACTGAGGAGGTGCAGCGCCTTGCGGACGCCGGCTGCCAGGAAATTGTTCTGACCGGCATCCACCTTGGCCATTATGGGATCGATCTTAGCCGCGGCAAGCCAAAGAATGAGTGGTGTCGCCTCTGGCACTTGATCAAGCGTATGGATGAGTTGCCTGGCAGCTTTCGTGTCCGGCTTAGCAGTTTGGAAGCTGCCGAGGTGCGCGGCGAGCTGGTCGAGGCACTTGCCCGGTCGCCTCGGATTTGTCCGCATCTGCACCTCTGCTTGCAGAGCGGATCTGACCGGATCCTCAGCCTAATGAAACGCCGCTACCGGGTCGCGTCGTTCCTGGAGCGCTGTCGTCGATTGCGTGCGGCCCTGGATCATCCTGCATTTACGACCGACATCATCGTCGGATTCCCAGGGGAAACCGATGCCGATTTTGCCGCCACGTGTCAGGTGGCGGAAGAAGTCGGCTTTTCGAAGATCCACATTTTCTCGTTCAGCCCGCGCCGGGGAACGCCTGCTGCGGAGCTGCCCCAGCGCGTACCGCCGGCCGTTATCGCTCGACGCAAGGATCAATTGCAAGTAATCCAGCGCAAGATGGCAACAAATTACTTCCAAAGTCTCGTCGGCAGGCAGCTTGACGTGCTCGTGGAGGGGGCAGATCCGAAACGACCCAGGCATGTCATCGGCACTTCATGCCGCTATGCCTCGGTCAGTCTGAAGGGACATGCGCCCGCGCTGCTCGCCCGCAGAGTGCTGGTGCGAGCCTTGGAGGTGGCCGACGGCGTCGTGTTGGGAGAACCTGAACCCGAGGTGGGCCTGGACATGAATTCTGTGCCCGCGCCCGAACGCCTTTTCTTCAAAGGCCAACGTATCCCGTTACACTTACTTCCCTGAATTCTCCTGAATCTGTTGGAGATGGGCGGGTAGATCCAAACACTACTTGGCCCCGCGCGTGGGTGTGATAAACTAGCCGAGAGTAAGATGGGGCAGGTTACGGGGCGAAGATTGCGAATAGTGTTCACCTCGGCGGGGACCGGCTTATGGAACACGCTTTACAGCACATCGCAGTGGAGCGGCAAGGAGACGTTTCGTGCGTGCGGTTGCGCCGCCGGCACATGGAAGAAGCCGACATCCTGGAGATGGCTGATGAACTCCTCAGCTTGATCGATGGGCAAGGATGCCGCAAGCTGGTCATCCATCTGGGGCCAGGGGAGATCGAATGCCTCTACAGCGTGTTCCTGGCAAAGCTCGTCATGATCCGCCGCCATCTGCTCGAGCGCGGCGGCCATCTCAAATTGTGCGAGGCTTCGCCTGAAACCATTGGCGTTTTCCAGGCATGCCATCTTATGGATTATTTCCACTTCATGCCCGACCAGGCCTCTGCGATCGCTGCTTTGGCAGATTGACAAACTTGCATTCGCGGCGGCTGAAATATCCGGTCACACCTTGATCCGCTGCCAGCGGCCGCCTGCAAACCGATGAAGAAAGAATAGGCCTCGAACGAGCAAGTCGGCAGCCATCGCCAACCAGGCACCAAATAACCCCATGTCGAATCCCGGCCATGTGCCCAGGGCGCCCAGATCCAGGTGCTTCGCGGTGAGGATATAGGCGAACGGAACGCGGATGGCCAGGAGCCCAATGCAATTGAAGAGTACCGGGACCCGCGTATCTCCGGCCCCGCGCAAGGCGCTCAGAAAGATGATGACGCTCGCCAGGCCAGGTTCGGCGAAGGCCTCCAGTCGGAGCACAGGGATGCCTGCTGCGATCACGGGCTGCTGCTCGGGATAAGGACAGAAGAGCCGGAACATCTGAGGAGCCAGGACAAAGAAAACCATTCCCATGGCGCACATCATGCCGCAGCCGAGACCGAACGCTACCCAGCCGCTGTGCGCCGCCCGGGTCGGTCTGCCGGCGCCCAGGTTTTGACCCACGAGTGTCATTGCCGCGGTCCCGAAGGCGACGCCACACACGAAACTGGTCGATTCCCATCCCAAAGCAATGCCGTGAGCGCTGCTTGCGGTCTCCCCCAATTGGTTGACAATGCTCAAGAACCAGAGATGCCCTATCATCAGGGTCATGCTGTCGATGCCCGCGGGGATGCTGATGCGCAGAATACGCCAGATGAGGCCCCAATTCGGGTGCAAGAACTCCTTGCGAAGGCGCAGACCTGCCCGGCCGTGTATCAGCACAGCCAATGCGGCAAGGCCGCCCAGCGTGTGACTGATTGCTGTGCCCCAGGCAATGCCTACAAAGCGAAGCTCCGGGAGCGGTCCGAACCCGCGGAATAGTCCCCACGCCAACGGCAGGTTCAGGAGTGCCACGCCGCCCAGGATCCAAAAGCCCGTTCGGGTATCGCCGGCGCCGATGAGACAGGCAATGCCAGCCGATTCAATGACCTGAAATACGACCAGCAAAAGTATGGGCCGCAAGTAATTGGCGGCGAAGACTGCCGCATCGCCATGCAGGTTGAGCAGTCGCACCATGTTATCCAATCCGTACACACCCGCAACCGTACCGAGTAAACCCAGAGCGACGGCCAGCAGGATCGATTGATTGGTGACCCGGATGGCAGCCCAACCATCCCCGGCACCCGTGAATCGTGCCACCAGGGCGGTACTGCCCACGCTCACCAGCACGGTGTAGCTGCTGATCAACCACGCCAGGTAGATGGCCGTGGTTTGGGCCGCCTGATACGCCACGTGGCGCGCCCGAATCTGCCGAGAGATCTCCCAGGGCGCCTCCGCAGCCAGGGCTCCCGTCCAACATCCGGTTGCGTGGCCCCCAGCGCAGAGCCCCAGCGCCAGGAGGTCGCTTGCCGTTGCCTCGGCTTGCTCCTGCGGCGACAGCGTTTGGAGACGTCCAGCCAGGAAGCGATCGGAGAGCCCGACCGATAAGACCAGATATTGTTGGGCTAGTACGGGCAGAGCCAGCATCAGAACGATGCGCCAGGTAGGCTGAAGTCTATCGATGATTCGAGGGCCTTGCGTCGCAGATGTTGCCGCGTCATCCATGTTCGCCTCGCGGCTCGCCGGCACAAACCGTCCACGCTTCACCGTCGTCCAGGCGAAAAATATCCCCCGCAAAAAGCTTTCTGCCCGGCTGGTTCTCGACAAGGTCGTTGACCTTGACCTGGCCCTGGCGGACGATGTGCTTCGCCTGCCCTCCCGAATCGGCCAGGCCTGCTGCCTTGACTGCCTGCGCTAGCGTGATGCTATTGCCCCGGAGAAGAATATCTGCCATGCGCTGCGATCCCCGCAATGCCTGGTAGCAGGAGAGCTACCACCATGCCGTTCAGCTAAATTACATTACGCGCAACAGGCAGCCTCGTCCAACGCGGCGCAGCTCCGCCCTCTTACCCGGGTTCTTTCAGACTCGCAGTTTTAGTCGGCCGATGGTAAGCGAGAAAAGTCCGGCTGGAATTGGCGGCCGGCCCATTGCGCGGTTGGCATTACGGTTTGTCTCGTCGCTCTCATTTCTGCTCCCTTTGTCGCTCGATTCCTTGCCCGGTCTCGCGCAGCCTGCGGTCGCTGCCCCGATTGGCTAGACTCAATAGCTTGAAATACAAGGAGTTCCGATGAAGAGGGCCATTGACCGCAACCGATACCATTTTCAGACAAGAATTCTCACAACCCACCTGCCGCGGCCGGCCCATTGGGAGGGTAGTTTATCCCGTCCCTCCACTGTCGCCTGCCTGGCAAAACCCAGAGCATCCCACAGGCTCGAAACCTGGGAGGCAACGAGATGATCGGCGAGGACGTGATGGTTCAGAGCACGGAGGCCGAACTCCGACAGCAGCTTCTACAGGCGCAACGCCTCAGCACGATGGGCGAGCTGGCTTCCAGCGTCGCGCACGAATTCAACAACATCCTCACGACTATCATCAACTATGCCAAACTGGGTCTGCGCTCCTCGAGCAGCGAGGCTGCACGCGTGGAAGCGCTGGAGAAAATCCTGAAAGGAAGCCAACGAGCAGCCACTATCGTCAGCAGCATGCTTGGTTTTGCCCGCAATAGCGCGGCACATCGTGAGATAGCCGATATCTCCAAGCTGGTCGAAGAAGTGCTGATTCTGACGGAGAAAGACCTGAGCAAACACCACGTGCAGGTCGATCGGAAATTCCACGGAGGCGTGCGCGTCCCGGTAGTCGCCGGACAAATCGAACAGATCCTTCTCAACCTTATCATCAATGCCCGACAGGCGATGCCACGCGGCGGCAGACTCAGCATCGACATCCGCGAGAACCGCCAAACCCAGATGGCAGAGATCCGTGTCTCCGACACGGGCGTGGGAATTCCACCCGAGCAGCTACGCCTGATATTCGAGCCCTTCTACACTACCAAGGAGCCCGACGAACATGGCCACGGGGGTAGCGGTCTCGGCCTGAGTGTCTGTCGCCAGATCATCGAGCAACACCATGGACGGATTCGCGTGGAAAGCGTCGTGGGCAAGGGCTCGACATTTACGGTAAAGCTGCCGTTGAAGGTGGAAGAAGGCGAGAGATGAATTTCTGAAATTCGCGGCGCGCCTGATCATCACATGCATTTCCTTAGCCGCTGCAGTATTGCCTGCTCCATTTCAGTGTCCCGGCCTCGCGGAATCCAATTCGATTCGAAAACGGTGGGATCGATCACTTCAAATTGGCGCTCCACCGTGAAATCACTTCGGAAGGCCGCAGCGCCGGCCGAAGCCCGGATTGGCTGCGAAAGGTCTTCCAGTTCCTTGTAGATGGTAACTTGCACGAAGAATCCGCCATCCTCCGCAGGCATGATGAGCACGGATCCGCGATGGCGGATCGTCTGCAGAGTCGCTTCCAAACGCTGATACGCGTCTGGGCTGCCGGGCTTCCAAATCTGTTCAAAGCCTGGGGAAATGCGCGGGAAGGTCTCGATTACCCCGCCATAGCGGTTTGAATAAGAGACTTCAAAATAATCCGTCATGATGTCGAGAACGTTTTCGAAGACTTTCCCGTAATTATTGGGATCGCTAGGCATCCAGACGGGATTCTCGACATTCACCTTGGGGTCGGGTCGAATGAGAGCCGGGTTATCCAGGATAGGCCCGGTCATGCAGCCGGTCGTCAACATGATGGTCGCGGTTGTGACCCATCCGGCGCACACTTTTCGCCACATGTTACCCATCCTGCCGCTCTGCACACTTTGGAAATCATGACGGAATATCGAGCTGAGGGGCCGACCTTATCGCGAGAAAGGTCTCTGCTGTCAAGGCGAGATACCGGGAAGAAAGCACCGAGGGTGTTTGTAGAACCCGGCCGCTCACGGGGCTCGGCTCGCCGGCGAGCCGAGCCCCGTGAGCGGCCGGGTTCAGAGTTCTCCGAATTGTTGACAGCAACGCATGGACGGATTACATTCCTCCATGCCTTGCTAACATTGCCTTCACAACGCTGCCCGAGCTGGGAGCCTGCTGGAATATGATCCAACTCCTTCAAGCATCTCGTACAAGCCTAGTTGGAAGTTGGCCCGAACAACGAATCATGCCGCGTTCGGTTGGATTCGCGGCTCCCCTGCTCGCGACGATGGCCGCGCTTTTCGCCATTGACACCGATGGCCTGGTGAGTATCGCACGCGCAGTCGACGCAGCGCACGGCTCCGCGGTCGTGCCGCTTGAGCATGCGCACGCCCATAACGACTACGAGCACAAGCGGCCTCTCTTCGATGCGCTCGACCACGGGTTTTGCAGCGTCGAGGCCGACGTCTTTCTGATCAAGGATCAACTGCTCGTGGGCCACACTAGCAAGGATCTGCGTCCTGAACGTACCCTCGAGAAACTCTATCTCGATCCGCTACGCGAACGCATTCGGAGCAATCAGGGCCGCCTGTATCGCAACGGTCCATTCGCTTACCTCCTGATCGACGTCAAGACGGAGGCGAAGGCTACCTACGCTGCCCTGGACAAGGTTCTTGCCCGCTACGCCGACATTCTGTCCGTGACGCGCCACGGCAAATTCGAGCAGAAGGGGATCACCGCCGTCGTGAGCGGCAACCGTGCCCAGGAAGTGATGGCCGCGCAGGAAGTGCGTTACGCAGGCATCGATGGACGAACGACCGATCTCGATTCGGAGGTGCCGGCCGATCTGATGCCGTGGATCAGCGGGAATTGGGGATTCTTGTTCCACTGGCGCGGCGCGGGACCAATCCCGGCCAACGACCGCGCCAAGCTCCTCGAATTTGTCCGCAAGGCGCACCAACACGGCCGCAAGCTCCGTTTCTGGGCCACCCCCGAGCGCGTCGAGGTCTGGAAAGAATTGCAGGCAACCGGTGTAGACCTCATCAATACCGACAAATTGGCCGATTTGCAGCGGTTCTTCCTCCACAAAGAGTGACGCCCTACGGGGCATGACTTTCCGCATTCTTCAAAGATCCTGCCGGTTGACTCACGAGCGCGGCTCAGCCACTTCCGGTAGCGGAGAATCGCGCTGATCGAGCCCGCAGTTCCTGGCCCCCCTGCCAATTCTTGATTTTTTTCGCTTTTTGTGAAGAGGCGTGATATCATTCCTGGCGAATCGGGGGGCGCACACACCCCAAGGAAGGAGAGCCAATCTATGGTGGTTTCATTTCGACGAGCCGCATTCACTTTGATTGAGCTGTTAACCGTCATTGCCATCGTGGCAATTTTGATGGGTTTGCTTTTGCCAGCCGTCCAGAAGGCGCGCGAAGCGGCCAATCGGATCAAATGCGCGAACAACCTCAAGCAAATTGGCCTCGCCTTACACCTTTATCATGATGTCGAGAAGACTTTTCCGGCTGGGAGCAACAACCAATTCTCCCGAAACTGGCATTGGAGTTGGCTGGCGAAGATCCTTCCTTACATAGAACAAGAAAACCTTTACCGCCAGGCGCTCGAGTTCACAGACAACGTGTCGAATCCGGTCGTTTGGCCTTTCCCGCTCCCGTACGGCACGCCCGGCTATGCCAGCTGGAGCCCCTGGGGCGGCTATCCCTGGGGACTTCCGCAGCTTCCGCAGAATCCTGCAATTGCCGCAATCATCCCCATCTACGTCTGCCCCTCCGAAATCTACCCCATGCAATCGCAAATCTTCGGACTCGAGGACTCGCCGCTCATCCAGGGATTTACTGACTATCAAGGCATAAGCGGCCTTAACTACACGACCAATGACGGTACGCTTGCGAGCAATCGCGCGATCCGCATTGCGGACATTGTCGACGGCACCAGCAATACACTCTTGGTAGGCGAGAGGGCGAACTCGAAGCAGCTCCATTATGGCGCCTGGTTTTCCGGTTGCGGGCAATATGGCTATGGTCTGCCGCCGGGCGACGAGCAGCGTGGCTCCGCAGACGTGGTGCTGGGCGTCCGGGAAATCAATTCCCAGCACAATGGCTACCCCAATCTGGACATCTGCCCTCCGGGTCCCTATCACTTCGTGCCGCCGAACAGCATCAAGGATTCGACGGGCACCGTGAACGAAGAATGTGATCAGTTCCACTACTGGAGCTGGCACCCGGGCGGAGCCAACTTCGTTTATGCTGACGGTTCTGTACACTTCATGACTTACGATTTTGACAATATCATGCCGGCGATGGCAACGCGAGCCGGCGGTGAGGTGTTCGATCTGCCTTGAAAAGGCCCACGCGCTGGGGGCCTCATCTCAAGCCAAGGAAGCCCGGTAATGAGCCGCGAGGTTGTGCGTGTGCTGTTGCTTGCCGTCCTGGCAAGCGGCCTGCTGGGATGCAGTCGTTCCACGGAACCGGTGCAAAGCAGAGAACCGGTGCCGCCACATCGGATTCCAAAGAAGTGACAGAGAGAGTCGGGCAGCCGCTGCGAGGGTGCCGCACGACCTTCTTGCGAAGCAGAACATAGGTCTAGGATGAGATTCTCCAGCCTGCATTACTTCCCGCTTTCCGCGCCCTTCTTGGTGATCCTGGGAATCTTTCTGCTTATCGTCATCGCCCTCGTCGAATTCCACCTTCTCTCTTATGCCTACGAAAGGATGGGGATCAGCCGGCGCTATGTATTCGGCCTGCTCTTACTGTCGCTATTTGGTAGTTCGATCAATATCCCGGTGGTTGAGCTGCCGCCCGAGCACGTGGAATCGGATCGGGTGGTTTACTATTACGGAGTTCAATACGTCATCCCATCGGTTGAAGATTGGCCACGTACGATCGTCGCCGTGAATGTCGGAGGGGCCGTCATCCCGACGCTGCTGTCCATCTATCTGATGATAAAGAACAGCCTGTATGGCCGAGGATTCATCGGGATCGCCATCGTAACCTTGATCGTGCATTGGCTCGCTCAACCGATCAAAGGCGTGGGGATCAGTGTGCCGATTTTTATTCCGCCACTTGTCTCGGCGGGGGCAGCGCTGCTTTTGGATTGGGAGCGTGCTGCCCCATTGGCATACATCTCGGGTAGCCTGGGAACGCTGATTGGGGCCGACCTTCTGAATTTCGACAAGATCCGTGGATTGGGTGCCCCGGTCGCGTCGATTGGAGGTGCGGGGGCGTTCGACGGCGTCTTCCTTACGGGAATCATTGCGGTCTTGCTGGTCCCGGCTAGCACTCGGCTCCGGCCCATGTCCAGGTACCGCACGGAGAACAGGACGAGCGTCGAGGGACTCTAATGGGCAAGCAATGCCCGATCCACAATTGCCGGGAGCCGGAGTGCCACCTCTCAAATATCCCTTGACGGAACGGTGGAGAGGTCACTTTGTCGAGTCGCAATCACAAGACGCAGTTCTCGATATCGCTTTGAAATCTCGAGTTCTCGAATGTCAGCCTGAAAGCCCTGCCGTTCGAGCAACTGCAGGGCGTCTGGCAACAGAAAAGTCAAATAGAACATGACGAATGGCGGCGGAAGAAGGCAATTGCGCACGTGCATTGCGGCGTTGAAGAAACGGGCCAACCAGTAACGAGCTGACCACAACGAAGGCCTGAGCGAGGTTAGGAAGACAAAACGGCCGCCTGGTCTCAGCACGCGTACGACCTCGCGGACAAAACGCGGCTGATCGCGGCGAAGAATGTGACCCAGAGCCCCGAAGCAGACTACGACGTCGAATTCCGCGTCAAAAGGTAAGGCCAGCGCATTGGCGCGCACAAGTTCCCAGGCTGAAGAACCAGGCGCTTCCTGCATGTGCTGCTTGCAGATCTCCAGCATTCCTGTGCTGATGTCGACGCCGATAACTCGGTCGCACAATCGCCGAATGACCTGCAAGCCTGCTCCGGTGCCGCAGCACAAATCCAGACCTGAATGGAATGGCGCCAACGGGGCCAATCGTGTGGCTGCCTCCTCTAGAATAAAGTCCGGCGTGCGAAATGGCGTGTAATCGAACTTCGGGGCCAGCAGGTCATACCCCTTTTCCGTGGAAGAGAGCGCTTGCTTGGCGAGTTCCAGAAAGGAGGGTCCTTGCGGGTGGAACATGTATTGATTGGGAGAGAGAGCACATCCAGCAATGAACCTCTTGGCCTGTGGGAAGGCCCCTGCTACTCGTAGCGCAGAGCCTCGATGGGATCCAAGCGAGACGCTTTCCAGGCCGGGTAATAGCCGAAGATAAGCCCGACCATGGCAGAAACAGCCACGGAGGCGATGATCGCCGGCAGCGAGGGCTCGGTCGGCCAGTTGAGAAACAGGCGCACCAGGACGCTGCCAAGACGGCCGAGTACGATGCCAGTTGCACCACCGAGAAGGCACAGTACGACCGCTTCTACCAGAAACTGCCGCAGGATGTCCTTGGCCCGGGCGCCGACAGCCATGCGCAGGCCGATCTCGCGTGTGCGCTCTGTCACGGAGACGAGCATGATGTTCATGATGCCGACACCGCCGACCACCAGGGAGATCAATGCCACGGCCAAGAGTAAGGCCGCCATGAGCTGGGACGTAGAAGCTAGGGCCTTGGTCATCTCCGCCATGTCACGCACGTTGAAATCGTCCGGTTGGCCTGCCCGGATATGGTGGCGTTCATGCAGCAAACCGGTGAGCTGCCGGATTGCCTCAGGAATCTCCTGACTGTTGGCGGCCCGCGTCAGGATTTGATCGACGTTTGCAAAGCGGATCGGCTGAGGTGTGTCGGCGGCCTGGTACTGCGACTGCTGGTCATAGAGATAGGACATGTCCAGGTTCGGATAGAGTTGGTTTAGTGTGGTCACGGCCAACTGGGGGGCGGTGTTGGCACTCGAACTCGATGCCGATGCAGCGGCGGCACTCGCGCTTTGATTGGCGGTCGTCGCCGAAGTCCCGGCCACTCGATACTTGATGGTCGTCCAGGGGGCGAGGAGGATGTCATCCTGATCGAGTCCCATCATGTTGGCGCCCTTGCGGTTGAGCACACCGATGACTTTGAAAGTCACGTTCTGAACGCGCACTTCCTTGCCAACCGGTTGCTCGCCTTGGAACAATTCCTTCACCAACGTCTGTCCGATCAGGCAGACCTTGCTGCCGTTGCGTACTTCGCGGTCGGTGAAAGATTCTCCCGCCGCCAGGTCTTGCCAATCGCGCACATCCAGAAAACTGGGGGTTGTCCCGTAGATATAGAGCGGCACCCAGTTGCGGTTGCCATAGACCACCTGCGTTCGGGCACGAACGACGGGCGCCACGTTAATCACTGAAGAGCACTCGCGGAGAATGGCGTCAGCGTCGTCGGGCGTGAGTGTCATAACGCTGCCGCTGCCGAACGTGACGCCTCCGCTGGAAGCTGTCCCAGGCTGCACAAGGAGCATGTCCGCGCCCATGTTGGCGATGGTCTTCTTGACAGCCGTGGACGAACCTTGGCCGATCTCCATCATGGCGATTACCGCGGAGACGCCGATCACGATGCCAAGGGTCGTCAAAGCCGAGCGCATGATATTGCGGCGCAGCGCGTGAATCGCCATCTTGAGGGTCCGGTAGAACTTCTTCATGGCCGTTGTCTCTCCTGCGAAACATATTCCGGATCTAGGCCGGAAGCGAACCGGGGGCGTACTAGTTTCCCTTGTTGCGGAACATCTGCGGCGTGAAGGGGTTGCTGGTGGTGGCTGCGGCTTCCTCGTGGAGCTCGCCAATTACCACGGGCATGCCCTCCTGCAATTCGCCGTCCACAATCTCTGTCATGGCACCGTCGCTGAGGCCGATACGGACTTTCAAGGGTTTTACGAACGCCCCCTCCTGCACCCAAACGCGGCCGCGCTCGTGGGAGTCTTTTTTGCCGGCGTCAGGGGCTTTTGCGCCGGGGGCGCCAGCCGCGGCTCGTTGCGCTTTCGCATACTCCACCCGCATTTCCGGCACAACCTGTTGTGGAGAAGGCTGCCAGCGCAGGGCGGCGTTGGGCACCCGCAGGGCGTTCGGCTTACGATCGATTTCAAAGTTTACATTCGCAGTCATATATGGCAGCAACGTGCCCTTGGAATTGTCGGTGCTGACAACCACGGTGTAAGTGATCACGTTCTGGGTCATCGTCGCATTGAGCCGGATCTGCAGCACGACTCCCTTGAATCTCTGGCCCGGAAAGGCGTCTACGCCAAAAGTCACCGTCTGGCCCGTGTGCAAATGGCCGATGTCGGCCTCGTTGACCGACGCCCAGACCTGGAGTCTTCTCAGGTCCTTGGCAAGCAAGAACAGGCTCGGCGCGCTCAAGCTGGACACAACTGTCTGGCCGATATTTATCCTGCGATCGATGATGACACCCTTAACCGGAGATCGGATCGTGCAGTAGTCGAGGTTGATTTTGGCGGTTTTGAGTGTGGCCTTGGCAACCTCCACAGCCTTGAGGGCCGCCTCCAAGGATGCCTCCCCTCCAGGAACAACGGCATCTGCAGTTTCCCAGGCATTCTTTGCCGTGTCGTAATCCTGGTCGGAGAGCGCCTTCGTGGGTCCTAGCTTTTGTACACGGTCCCAATCACGCTTGGTCTGTACCAACTTGGATTTCATGGACAGCAAATTGGCCTTGGCCAGGTTCACGTTTGCTTGGGCCTGATTGACGTTTGCTTGGGCCTGCTCGACCGTCGCCTTGTAGAGCGACTCGTCGATCTGGACCAGAACGGTTCCCTTTTCAACCTCGGAGCCGTAGTCGATGACCGCACTCGTGTTCTTGGGATCCTGTCCGAACTTCGTGATCATGCCGGCGACTTGCGCTCCGATATCGATGACCTCTTCCGGTTCGATCGTGCCGGTCGCGTTGATCGTCGCCAAAAGTTCGCCTCGCTCCGCAACGGTGGTGCGGAACCTGGGCTTATTTTCCTGCTGAGCCCGCACGTACCACAAGAGGGATGTGCCGGCGATGCCGATCACAACGAAGATGACCAGAATTTTTATGAACCTGAACATGGATATCTCCTGCCCGAAATCTGCTGCTTCCAATTGCATCTATTCTATCTGCTCGCCTCGGCCTTAGGCCAGCCACTCTTTCTCTCCTGTATCGATCTGCAGCAATAGGGTTTAAGGCAGGCGAGATCTTGACCCGTAGATCCTACGGTTACGGCGGGAGCAATATCGCATCATGTTGAGCAAGCAGGCAACTCGCTCAAGCCGCAACTTGATGGTTAATTGGCCCAGATCAATCGAAACCTTACAGTGCAACAGTCGCTGTCGAACGGGAACCGCTCCCGGAGGAACAGTTTGGCTCGGTGGACTTCAGTTTCGAGGAGATGAAGTTTGAGAATTCGCGGTGTCGGGGTTTTTGCTAGGGGAAGAAGACAAAGCCCAACCCGACAACCGCCGCCTCGCTCAAAGCGCCGCTCCAACTCCATTGTGGCGGATACAGCAGCAGGGGCACCGGGTCGCCAGGCAAGCAATAACCTGCGTTGCAGTCGTATCTCCGGAGAGGGTCGATCCCGGCGTGGTATGGAAGCGTGACCAGGTCGAAGTAGAAGGCGGCCTGCGACAGGAACGGACTCAAAACACCCAGGTCCCAGCCGTAGCGCTCAAAATTGAGCTGCTCGAAGTAAAGCCGCCGATAGGCAACGAAGGGTACTTCCACGGTTTCCGTGAGCGGCGCCCAGCGGCGGACAATCGGTTCCGGCGCCGGGACAGCAGGGTATCTGGGAAAGGCTATGTCGTACTTCAGCCCCAGGGCATTTATCCCGAGCCCGCTTTCGCGGGCCATGCGCTCCCGGAGCTGAGCCTCGCTTTCCAGCCGGAATACACGTTGCGGGTCCGGCAAGGCGTACGGCTGAGTTGCGCTGGTCGGCCGGGGCAGAGGGTCTTGGGCCCGCGCATTCGATTCCGAGAAGAACATGAAGACCGAAGCTAGGCTAGCTGCGAGGCAGGCCCGGGCCGCGGATCGCTGATATCTTCTCGCTTGGTTTTGCCTGCATGAAGATTTCATGGAAACTCCCGATTGCAAGCAGGGTCTTTGGACGAAGACACTGCGAAACGCCCTACCGGCCAGCTCCTGGACCATCCTGGCGAAGCATGGGACTCTGGCCAGTTGGGGCCGCTGGATTGCCGGCCTGACCTTGGCTCGGTTCCGGCACGGGCAACTGGGTTTCGGGCAGAGCGGGTACCGGCATGACCGAATCCACGGGCAAATGCGGCAACGCTTGGCCGCTCATCCACGACCCATCTTGGCGGGAGCCCGGGCTGCCAGCCGCCGTACGTTCGGCCAGCACCAGCGCCTTGGTGCGCTCGCGCTCGTGCTCGACGGCGCGAACCTGGGCGCACCTGGGCAGCGGTCCGTCGCCGATGAATACATTGTCCCGCTCCATGATCGTGCCCTTTGCAAAGTCCAATGTCGCCAGGGCGTTGTTGTACTGGACGATGGCCGTGTAGAGGTTTGAGGCTGCAGTGCTCCAGCTTTGCTCTGCCAGGATAAGGTCCGCACCGAACGCCGGTGCGAGACCCTTCTGAATTTTGGCGAATTTCTTCTCCAGTTGGACGGTCGCGGCACGCAATTCCGCCTGGTTGATTTGAATCTGCCGCTGAAATTCGAAGATTTGCCGATAGCTCAGCCCCAGGAAGCGCTCTGCCTTATCCTCCTCCGTGAGGAGACTCAGATAGCTGCGTTGCAGATTGAGCTGAGCGTTACGCACTGCAACATTGGCCGCCCGGTGGCCTAATGGGACGTTCATCACCAAACCCAGCGAGAAATTATTGAATGGATCGGATACAAGATCGTGAAAGGCATTGGCCGGCACAGGTCCGCCATCCAGTTGCGAGCCTACGGAGTGAAGTGTGTCCGTGGCCACGAAACGCAAGTCTGGCAGGAGCGTGTTCTTCTGCCGGATAAGGTCAAGCTGACGATATTTCAAATCTTGCCTGGCGATTGTCAGTTCGGGTCGCCGAGCCAGGGCTTCGTCCAGGGCCGTATGCCAATCAGGCTGAAAGGGCACCAGCGTCGGGGTGTCCGTGGGTACGAGCCGGTACCCGTCCTCCATCTTCAGGCCCAGCAGCCCTCTCAACTGTCGCTCACTTTCCAGGACTTGCCCCAGGGCCGTCAGCCGCTGGGAGCGGAATAGCTCGTACTGCACGCGCGTCTGCTCCATGTCCTGTTCCGCAGCTCGGCCGCCCTCGAAGAGGGTCTTCGTGATCCGCCACGATTCGAAAGCATAGCGCATGGCGTCTTCATGGCTGTAGAGCTGGTAATAAGCGCCGTACAGGTTCCAGTAAGCGGCCTCCACGTTGAGCAAAAGGTAATTGAGATTGCGCTCGAACTCGGCTCGCTGTTCGTCCCGCCGAATGCGCGTGATCAGAATGCCCTCTCCCGTAGTACCCGTGGCGAAGGGGTTGATGAGGCTGCCGGGGTGGCCGTCGCGGAGCTGGTTGATCTCGACCCCGAAGCCTTGGAGGAGAGGTTGCTCGAACTGGAACTGAAGGCTTGGCACTACAGCGGGATTGATGACACTGGTCGGCGTGTTCCACGCGGAGCTGAGCCCGAACGTAATGCCCGCCACGCCGCCTGAAGGAAGTGGCTTTTCCAAGCCTGTGGTGAAATTGACCGTATCGGCCGACACGCTCGGTAGGAGTGTTCCCGTGGGGAGGAAGGTCGTAGGCGTGACTCCCAGCGGAGTGACCACGCGGTTGTACATCGTCGAGGTCGACCAAAAAGGATCGAACTTGGATAGTGAGGTCTCGATATTGTTCGCTACCGTTGCCGGGTCGATAGCCAGTACGCGAATCGCATCGGCAATTTGCACGGTCGTCCCTGCGAAACCTCCCAGCGTGTCAACGACAACGCCCGGCGTCGCGGGATTCTGCACGCCGACGGTACCGTTTTCTAATGCGATCGCAATTGCTTCGCGCAGGGAGATATAACGAGCTTCGCGCTGCGTTTCGTCCACCGTGGTCGGAGCAGCCACAGTGCCGCGCGGCGGCAGCGTCGAAAGGTCGGTATCGCATGCCAGGTTAGTAGGGATGCCGCGCCCGTGAGCGTCGCGGAAGTCGCACTCGCTTAAAAAGACTTCTCGCTGACAGCCAAGTCCGGCGGCGACCACCATAGCCAGGCCGGTGAGCAAAGCCCTCCATGCCATTGCCGTTCTCTCCGTGATCGAGTGAGTGGGGCGCAAGATGAAGCCGCCGACCGGTCCGCGCAGCAATTCGCCGCTGATAATCGAGTAGACATTCTTCGACTGGACCGTTCCTTCCTGTTGTATCGGCTGTAACAATTGGAGAACTTGAGTAAAGCAGCCTGCTCAATGCGGTGAGCCGAGAGAGTGCGGCGTGTGGCAAATCGAAAGCTGCAAACGAGTTGCGTTTCATTGCCCACTTGGAGTGAGCGTCCGTGGAGTTGGCGCTAATGATGTAACAGGCAGATGCAATGGTCGTTTCTAGGACTGCTACCTTACCGGGAGGCAAGCTCACTGGCGGGAATGGAGCGCAGCTCATCCAATTCGCGCTCGGGTTCCACGACATCGCGCGGCAGGATGTTTTTGAATGCCTGGATTACGGCTGGGTCGAACTGGGTCCCCGCGCAGGCTTCGAGTTCGCGAACAGCCTGCCAGGGAGCGCGACCCTTTCGATATGGGCGGTCGGTGACGATCGCGTCATACGAGTCAGCGACAGCGACGATGCGGGCACCTAACGGAATGTCGCTGCCGAGCGGACCTTCTTGATGTTCCTTGCCGGCGTAATGGTGGTGGTGATAAAGAATAATGGGTACGGTCTCATTCAGGATGGACCCGACGGAGCGAACCAGCTCGGCTCCCATCTTGGTATGGGTTGCCAACTGGAAGCGCTCTGCATCAGAGAGAGAAGAGGCTTGCTTCACCAATTTGATCGCCTCGGTCTTGCCCACGTCATGCAATAATGCGCCGGCCCGGATGTTTTCGACTTCCTCGTCTCCCAGCCCCATCTCGACGGCGATGGCGGTGCTCAGCTCAGCTACACGGACGGAATGGCTCTTGGTGTAATGGTCAGCCGACTCGAGGAACTTCGTAAGGATTTGCAGGACGCCAATATAAGCGGATTTCAATTCGTGCACTTGTGCTTGAAGTCGCTCTCCAAGGCTGCCGACAATCAGCCCCGTCAAGCCCAGGAACGCACCCCAAATCAGGATGTCAAATGCCAGCAAGATAGCAGTGCCCTGAAAGAGAAAGGCTTGCGGCTGCAGCAGCGCATAGATCGAGATGAGTAGAAAACTAAGAAGCGCAATCAAGCCGCCGATTCGCTTTCCCAGATAATAGGCGGCCACGACGGTCGGCAAATAGAACAGGTTCATGACGATCAACTTGTGGGGCACAAGTGTCTGCACGAAATAGGCGGAGACGATCACGAACGCCAGCAGGACAATCTCAAGCTCGCGCTTCGAGATGCGAGTTGGGAACAGAGGACGGAGTTGCATGGGCGCATCCGAAACGAAAAAAGAAGAGGGTTCAGCCCGCCAATCACCTAGGATGGGCTCTGACTTCTGATCGACGCCGACTCAAAACTAGCTCACGGCCTAAGGATGTCAACGGAGAATGGAACTCTTTGCCTAAGGCGGGAGATTTGTCGGAGTCTTGTACTGCCGGACGGATTTTTTAGAATCCTGACGGAATCCGGAATGACGGGATCTCCAGGACAGCCCGCGTTCGCGGACGCCCCTTGCTACGTGCTGTTCATAGTTGTGGGAGCGATTGCAGCGGTGCCAAAACTTTCACGCCGCCGCAAGAGCCGCACGCGCGCTGCCGCTCGAAACGCTCACGTCGCATGCAGGTTTTCATGGCCTCGTGCTAATAGCAATCAGGGCTTCCTGGGCGGCCTGCGCGACAACGAAGTCGTTGCGGTTGAGTGCCACCGCCTGCAGCGGCCGAACGCTCGCCTTCGTGCCGATCACCTTCAGGATCTTGCACGCTTCCAGACGCGTTGGGAAGTCCGGACTGCCAAGGTATTTCAACACGGTTAACTCCGCCGTTGAGCCCAGTGCCTGCAAAGCCTTGCTGGCGTCGTGGCGGTCCAGGCCCTCAGTTAGCCGCTCGGCAATGGGTTCGACCGCTCGTTCGTCTTTGAGGTTAGCAAGCGCTTCCATGGTTGCCCTGCGCGTGTGCGGATCGGGGTGACGTAGCAATTTCAGCAAGGTCGGTACACTGTCCTTGCCGCCCCACTTGGCATAAACTCCGATGGCCTTCTGACGCGTGAAGACATCGGAGTCGCTTAGCAGGGCTTGTACTGCCTTGAGCACCTCATCTCGGCGATTGTCCGCATCAGCAATAGCCAAGCGGTCCAAAGCCGCCTTGCGCGTAAACAGGTTCGGCGATTTCAGATCAAACAATGCCTGCGTTATGGCGTCAGCATCGGCTGAGGGAATGTCGAGTTTCTTCGCCGTCACTTTGATTATTCGGCCCTTCACACTACTGACGGTGCCAAAATCAATTTTCCTGGCAAAGGCTTCCGGGTTGTTGACAGGAGCCAAAACTACCACGGTCACGTCACCTGAAACGCGAGACGACATCAGGTATCTAGTGCCGATCAGTGCGGGCAAGCGCTCGAGGATATATTTGCGAGAGCGCTCGTCTGGAATGCCTTGAATGTTGATCGTAATGATCTCGTTTTCACGGTACCGTTTCGAGATGTCGAAGCTGGGCGGCGGCTGGCCGAGAAACTGTGGAGGCATGATGGGCACAGGCGGTGGCTCCTGCCGCTGTCGCGGCGCATCTCCGATCGCGGGTGGATTTGGAGGATCCACTTGTTGAGGCGCTGCGGGGAGAGGATTGGCCACGTTTGGGCCGGCGCCTGCCGGTGCTCGGGCGACATCTTGCTCCCGGGCCCCTTGCTGTGCAGCCAAAGTTTGCTGGCTGGCAGCTCGGCTGGAACGGAACCAGATACCTGCTGCAATTCCCACTCCCGTCAGCACGATCACCGCCGCGACACCGACAATCACACCGATCAGCAGCACTTGGTTGTTTTGTCCTTGACGCGATCTTGAAAAAGAGCGCCTCGGCCGGTCTTCTATGAAATCGTCGTCTTCGTCGGCCGTCACCCTGTGCGTCGACCTGCGAACACGCCGGGGGGTGTCAACGTCGTAATCCTCGTCGTCTTCAATCGGCTCCGCTCGGCCTTCGCCGAACCGTGATTGGATCGGCGGGGGCTGATTGGAACGCTTCGTGCGGCTAGTGAATTGATCGTCGTCTCCGGGGACGGCAAAGACGGTTGCGCACTTGGGGCATTTGACTTTCTGCCCTGCGGGCACCTTCGCGGGAACGACGAGTACAGACTTGCAGTTGGGGCAGGCAAGCGTGAATGAGGCCATGGTGCTTCTCGCCAACGTGAAGATTTCGGGACCATGATGAATCAGGATAACCTGGGAAGCATTCTAGCTTTGGGGAAAAAAGAATTCAAATAAAACTCTATCTCTTTGGACTCGGCTCGAAGAAGACCGAAACACATGAGCCACGCTTCCAGTCTTACCGGATCTCCGCAGTTGGGGCCGTCGGTCTTTTCCCCCTGACTAGCCCGACTCGCCTATTCCCATCGGAGGCTGGACTTGTATCAGCTTTGCCCTTCGTTATAAATGCCGCGGCCGTGCGCTCGCCCCGACCTGCGCTGCATTTCCCGGTCGTTACACTCGCAAAGCTTCATTTTGGAGTCGAAGGCGAGCCGAATGAGGAAAGAGAAGAAGTCGCGCTGAAGTTTTTACGCGGACCGGCTGTGGGACGGAGGATTCGATGCAAACTACCAGAGTGCTCAGCGCCGCGATTATCTTGCTCGCCAGTTCTTGGCAGGCCCGCGCGCAATTCGCTGGGTACGATGCAATGATCACGACCGCAGACGCTCAGGTGCGCAGCGGCCCGAGCGCCAATTATTATGCGACCGAGGTAATCCACAAAGGCGACACGGTTCATGTGGTCGGCTCCGACGGAAGTGATTGGCTCGCGATCACTCCCCCCGCTGGTTCGTACAGCTGGGTCGATGCCCATTATGTAACTACACTGGGCAACACGGCGACCGTTCAGGTGGACGGAGTGCAGATTTGGGTGGGCAGCAGGCTGAGGCCCGCAAACGAACGACCCAGCGTGACAAAGACCAGTGTCAACAGAGGGACCTTGCTGTCCGTGATTGGCCAAGCCGAGGTCGGTGCCGAAACTTTGCTCCCGATAAAACCACCTCCCCAGGAGGTGCGCTATATCGAGAAATCAGCCATCGCGCCGGCCCAGGTCAGCCAGCAAGTGGGTTCGAACCAGGCGACGAACGTGCCGCCGTCGTATAGCAAGCCGAGCTCGCCGCCGCCGAACAGCCTCTTCAGCGACAAGAATCCACTGTTAGTAGAAGCAGAGGCGGCCGAGAGGAGCGGCAACGATCTAAAGGCGGCGCAGCTCTACGAGCAATTGGCCGGCCAGGTGAGCCTGACGAATCACAGCCTAGCCATGCAGTGCCTCAATCGCAGCGATCAACTTCGACAGCGGAGCCGCGGCGCAGCCGGTACCAGCCAATCCTCTCCGCAGCTCTCCACTCAGACGAATTATCCCCAGGTCGGCAACAATATGGATGGCCGGTTGATCCCCGCTCCCACGATGACCTACACTCAACCGCCCTCGTATTCGAACGGCGCGCCGGGCACGTCGCAATACTGCTACGTCGCGGATCCTGGTCATACGGTAAGACTGCAGCCGCCCGCTGCTGTCGTACAGGCCGCAAGCCCGCCGCCTTCGCAACAAGCCAATGCGCCGCAGTGGTACGGTCCAGGAAAGTTGTACCGACCTTCTTTCACGATCGACGCCAAGGCCACGTATGGACTCTGGTTGGGCACGGGCCAGGCGCCACTCTACGTCTCTGCGAGCCCAGGATTGAATTTGGAGCCGTTCCTAGAGAGACAAGTTCAGCTCTATGGCCAGCTAGGTTATCGCGGGGACCTGCGGACGCACTACATGATTGTGCTGGCGGTTCAGCCACTGCGGTAGCGAGCGGCCCATTGCAAGGGCTGACGGAAAGCAAGGGGCCGCTGGAATATAGCCCAAGGCAGTTGCCGGCAAGTTCTTCTCGCGACAGATCAGTGATTCAAAACGAACTCGTTGCTATTGAGCAGGGCCCAGAATAGGTCCTGCCACATGCTCAAACCGTCCTTCGACTTCACGGGTGCACTGCGCACGATGCGCAGGATCCTTTCCGATTCGTTCGGCGTCGGCAGGCGATTCAAGGCGGTCAAATACAGGTGATCCATGATCGCCTTCGGGGTCTTTTTCGTCACGTAGGTCAGTGCAACCGTCCCCTTTTCCTTGCTTGAAATGGCACCGTTGAGGTCGCTGCCGTTCATCATCATAAGCGCCTGGACGACCGTGCCGTTGAACGTGACCTCGTTCCCTTCATCGTCCCCAAAATTGGCCGTGAGGTCCTTCATCCATTTCTCGCGAAGTTTTTTCCGGTTGTCCTTTGATTCGAACATTTCGGCTTGCGTAGCCACAATCAAAGATTCGAACAACTGTTCGGGCGTCAAGGCTTTGAGGAGCATGCGGCCGAAGAGCGGTTCCACGTCGCTCTTCTCGTTGGACTTATTGGCCACGGTGCTCAAGTTGTAAGCATCACTGTTACAGATCCAGCGGATCAATCGCTTGGAATCGTAGCCATAGTGAACAAATTCGGAGGACAGTTCATCCAGTAGCTCAGGTACGCTAGGTTCATTGTGCTCGCCGAAGTCGTCCACTGGGTTCGTGAAGGACCGGCCGAAGAAGTGCAGCCACATCCGATTCACATAGGCCTTGCCGAAACTCGGGTTTTGAGTGATCAGCCGAGCAAGTTCTTGTCGACGGTTTGTTCCCGGGTCAGGTAGCTTGAACTTGTCGAGGAAAAAAACCGGCTTGGATGGCAAAACGAGGCCTTTGCGGGTCTCGTAGAAAATTACACCGGTCGGGTTCAGCTGGAGATTATCCGTGAGCTCAAGCGGTCTGGCCATCGCTCGGGCTGTGGTGTCCGGCCGGCCCTTGGGTGCAGAGACCTGGCGAAAGAACGCGTTGATTCCCCAGAAGTTTTGCTGTTTGCCGGGGTTGAAAGGGTGGTCGTGACACTGTGTGCACTGCGTCTGAACTCCGAGAAAGAGTCGAGTGGTCCGCGAAGTAATCGGCACCATCGTGTACATGCCTTCATTAGTGTCCGGTGCGACCGGCTCGCCGAGCTGCGAGAGGACGTAGTTTACTGCACCATTCTCATTGGTCTTGCCGGTAGCGGCGAGGAGGTTGATCGTGATTTCCTTCCAGGACTTGTTGGTCGTGAATTCATCCTCCAGCCATTGATGCATCTGCTCGTGGTAAATGCGTGTGGCCCCTTCGGTCGCACCGCTGCGCGTCATCAAGAGCACGGTCCAGATATTTGCCCAATTGCTCGCATATTCTTTGGTGTTTAGCAGGCGATCGATCAAGCGAGCACGGCGTGTAGCTTCAGGGTCCTTCAGAAAGTCGCTGATCTCCTTCGGGGTCGCAATGCGGCCAATGATGTCGAGGGACGCCCGTCGGATAAACTCATGGTCCGACACGTGGCTTGAAGGAGTTAGCTTGTTCTCCTTCCATTTTTCAGCCAACTTGGAATTGATGCCCTGGATGATTTCACCGTCACTCGAACCGCCAAGTGCCGGCGTGCTTTTCCTGATGGTAGGGGCCTTTGCGGACTTCTGGTCGCTCACCTGGACAGAAAAGGCAGGCGCGACGAGCAAGACGGCGGACAGTATCCCGACTGGCCAGGCCCAGCAATGCCCCTTGGCCGGAGGCGAGCTCCGTTTGAATGCACAGGCTTTCATGACTACCCCCTTCAGGCCGGTATCTCCGGATCGTGCCATGCCCGGAGAGCTGACGTAGACATCAGTTCGTTGGTGCTAATCTTATCGTAGAAGGCATTTCGAGATCTTGTCAAACACAATCATACCGACGGCAGTGAGGTCAGCATCGCTGAGGCATGAATGCTGATAAAGCTTTCCAAACGCGCAGACCGTTCCGTGGTGGGAGGAGTTACTCCTCTTCTACGACGTTGCAGCAGGTCGTCCGGTTCCCAAAGAAATCCATGCCAACAACCCGCGCTTTGCCCAGAGTAAACGTCTCGTCTGCGAAATGTGGTGAACTTCAACCTGTCTTGCCAACAACGGGCCAGGTTGCTGGTGCAGCTCAAGGGTGTGCGGCTGCTGCAGGCCGTTGGGAGGGAAGGTCTCAAGCAAGGGTCGCTAGTGCCCGCTGGAGGGGCGGCGTTGGGACACGGGGATGACAAACTTGTGAGCAGTATGAGTAGCTGAGAATCGCGCGACCTTGACATCAACGAGCCCGGCATCCCTGCCGGCACGCAATACCTCAGATTCAGTTATCGTTTTGACCCCCTTGGGATAGACGATCCAGATCGCACCGTTGCACTTGAGGGCACCTCGTACACGGTCCAGTTTGCTCAATTCATTTCTTCGTTCTACCGCCAGGAACACCAAATCAGCATCCTTGCTGAGCCTCACCGAGACTGCGTCGGTTCTAACGGCGACTTCATCCAGAAACGCCTTGTCTGACATGCCGAGGATCACGACATGGACTCCAGACTTGATGCCGAGCTTGTCCGCGCGCGTAGGAGGATGGAGGATTTTATCGGCCCATTTGGCCGCGACGGCACCAAGATCGAGCGTAACCACGCCCTCGGTAGTGGAAAGGGTAAGCTGCCCAGAGACAGCTTGCACTCGCTGGATGTCCGCCAGAGGGATTTTCAGACGGAAGCTCCCTCGAAACTGCAAGAACTCAGTTTCAAGCTGTGCCTTTCCTTCCGAAGTTTGCCGGCCTTTCCATGCAATACACAGCGCTTCCAATCCCACGGTCATTCCTCCACGGTAATCTCTTCTCCAAACTTTTTGCCCAGGGCGGCCATGTATTTCTCAAGCGTCGCAGTGTAACCGAACACGAAGCGGGCCATCAAGCGAAACACGAGTGCGAGCCAGCGGAGATAGATTTACAATGAACAGGGAGACCGATGCCTACCTGAGCGACGGCATGGCCAACAAGGAGGATCCAGATGAAGCTAAATCTGAAGCGTGTTCGAGAGAATGTGCGTGTAGCAACCACCGAGGACCTTCTCGATCGAGTCACCGTCTATCGCGCCGGTATGGAGGCAGCAGCCCTGGACATCATCGAGGATGAGCTGCGCCAGCGGGGCATTTCACCTGGGGACGTCGAAGCCCATCAAGAAGGCCGGCTGCGCGAAACTGCAATCCTGCCGGACGGCACGGCGGTGCGCTGCACGTTTTGTTACCGACCGGCAATTGCCGAAGGGTGGGGCTGGCACCGAATGTGGGGACGCGTCCCTCTGTTTCCGCGTTTCTATCATTATTGCGCGGATCATTTGCCGGCGGGGCGCAGGAGCGAGTCTCCTGAAGAACCTGATGAAGGCTCCTTCAGGCCATGAGGGTTTCCACGTCACCCTGCGTGATTAAAGCAGAACGCTTGCCCAACTTCGTGCTGAGCCAGCTCATCACGACCGGGGCGTACGGGAGCTTGCCTTTCTTCACAGTCTCCAGCATGCGGCTATCCCGCCGGGCGCGTTCCTTCGTCTTGCGAAGCCCGTTTCGATATCGCGAGTTCTTCATGTCAACTCGACGTTGTTCTCTGCGTATCCGCCGTGCGCCCATGAGTGGTCCCTTTCCGATCGGCAACGCCCTTATCCTGCAAAAGAAGAAGAATAGCAAAGGATGGAGGGAATGACCAGTCCCGATTAGGAACTTGCCGAGGAGCGGAGGCGCTAAACGTGCTCAGGGAGTTGTCGTGCAATCCGGAGGACCGTTGATTTCGATGATGCGCGAGCCTTGCCTCCCGCGCCTCGCGTCCCACGGTGCCTTGGGCGTTTTCTGGCAAAAGCAGCTCAGTTCTTCGAGTGCCAGCTCCAGATGGCCGATCGCATCGTTTACCGCCATGCGGTCGAAATGGTTGGCCTGGAGACGTATCATTTCAGTTTGCGTGTTGCGTGCCGCGATGAGCGCCGTCTGAACTAATTCATAGCACGATGAAGCCAAGTTCACGGGGCACCGCTCTCATCAAAAGGCCACGCTTGCAATGATGACTTGGACATCGAGAGCATACGCCCATTTTGGAAGACAGTCAAAACATCCGGCGGCTGTGCGGGCTCTGTGATTTGATCGTGCGCCAGTCTGCCCGAACTGGTGCTGTCAGATGCAATCTATCGTGTATAGAGGCTGCGTCGCGGCAGGGTAGAGGATCCAAGAACAGCAAGAGACGAGGGTGAGCGAGGGGATTCGAACCCCCGACATCCAGAGCCACAGTCTGGAGGTCACCAGCCGGAAAGCCAGAGCCAGCAATCAGGTTAAGGAGAACGGCCCCAAACCCTTGGCCCAAACCTTGGCCCGTGATTCGCAAGATGACTCCGACTTGGCTTGGCTGATGGACGCCTGGCCGAGCCTGCCCGCAAACGTCCGCGCCGCAATTTTGGCCCTGGCAGAAGCAATGGCCCCGAACAACAGCACGGTCAAGTTTGGTTAGAATGCTCAACGGCGAGGCGCACTTTCAAGGTGAAGCTGTTCGGGTGAATAGCGGCAATGCTCAAGTACTACCACATACCCGCCAAACTTGGTCCGATCCTCCTTCCTACCGACGCAACGACCAATAACCGTCACGTCGAACCCTTTGGCGACTTTGGTAAACTCGGCTTTGTCGTTTGCATCAATATGGCAAACAACGCCGTACTCTAATCGCCCAGGCGCCAAACCGACCTGCATGGTCTGGAGGCAAAGAACGTAACCACCGTGCCCGTCTCCTTCAATCCCGTTCGCTGCCTGATAGGTTTGAATCAGCTTTCCCTTGTATTGCGTGTCGCCGATGACGGCATTTTCATAGAACCGCCAGAGCATATTGGCTGGTGTTACTAAGTCTGGCTTCTCATCCTTTAGGCCGGCGTTCTCTGCCATTTCTTCAACAGCTGGCGGCGCGGCGGGTGAGGGCTGAGTGACCGTCTTTGCCCTGAAGTCTCGAGCTTGGATGAGAACAAGGACGAACACCATCCCCGCTGCGAACGAAATCAGCGCGGTCATTACCAGAACAAGTGGGCCGGATCGACGGCTTAATTGGATTGTGGCTGGGCCCGGCGAGAGGCTAGCGCCGCAGTCAGGGCAGTTGATTCCTAGGTGAGCCTTTTCCTCGGGGACCACGAGCCGGGATCCGCATTTCTGGCACTTCAGGCGCATCGCCAACCTCCCAAATCGGGTCGAATGGGGCAGACGTCATTATTAGAGTCGCTAGGGGAGCCGGTAAAGACAATTCGCTGGGGTGGCGCTGGCCCCTGGATAGAATAACGAACAAGGGTAGCCATCGGTCCGGCCAGGCAGATGGCTGAAAGCGGTCGGCAGGTCCAGCACTCGGCACTCACGGTGCGGCCTGCCGACTGGCCCGGTTAGTGAGTGCAAAGCGTGTCTGCCTACGAAATACCTCCGAAACTAGATCTTTTTAAACTACGCATCGCGCTTGGCACTTTTCTCGATGCGGCTGAAGGCGCGCTCATATGGTCTGGGATTCCCGAAGTAAGAACGGCTGAAGATAGGGTTCAACTCTGGAATCAAATGGAGGGCGTTTACCAGTATACTCGGGAACTGATTGAAGCGGCTGGCATGCAAGCAGCATTACCCTGGCTGATAAGGCTACTCAGGAATTTGGATAAAGCGCGTATTTTGACCGCGCCCCTCATAGACCAGCGAATCTTGCCCCGCCCTGGCCGTCGAAGTAAGACGGCCTTGCGCGGAGCACTGCGCACGCTCAGCAACCAAGCTATCGATCTTCAAAACCTTCAAAACCTTCGTGCATCGGTGGTCAACGACAAACCCGACGGACCCGAGCCCCCACACTGGCTCAGGTGGAAAACCGACAGGCTTCAAATCGGTTCTGCCAAATCGAGGTTGCCTTGGCAGCTATTGAATTACTTCTGGGCTCGCGACTCCGCGAGCTATGAAGAGTTGCAAGGGCCGGGGAAACCGTGGCCGGACCCTGTTAGCGAGTCAGCAATCGCCACGGCCGTGAACCGATTTAACAACGCGATGCCCAATGACTTTCCTTGGCGATTGGCAACGAAGCAATATCACGTCCACAAAATCCCACGGTAATCCCTTCAAGTAAGCGACCTGTAAACGCCCTGAGATTCTGCGCTGGCATAGTTGGTCCGTACCTCGGAGGACCAAAACAATGCCGGATCGACAACCCACACCCGCAGCACTTCTCGACCAGATCCCAGATCCTGGAACCGTGCGTCATTGGCTGGCGGAATCACTTCGTCAGGCTGCGCTACTACGGATTCTGCTCAGAGTTGCCGAGCGAAAGGCCAAGAGCAAATGCAGTCAAGGTCGGGAGGCCGCCCATGTCGAGTAGCCTGCCCGCTCCATTGCTCGTGCCCGATACCGAAGCCGCCAGAATGCTCGGCATCTCACGCGCACATTTGCACCGCCTGCGAGCGGCGGGCAAATGGGGACCTCGGCCGATCCGATTGGGCCGGGCGCTCCGCTTTGACCGTGAAGAGCTACTCGCTTGGGTCAAGTCCGGTGCGCCGGACGCCCGGACCTGGCAGGCAATCCGAGAGCAGACCAATAGACGATTCGCAAAGGCAGTTATCTGAAATGGAGTGAAGCGGCGGCCGGCCCAAGTGAGCCGGCCGCGGAGTGCATGCCCCCTGTAGTGTACTGGCTCGCACGCCCGACTCGTAATCGGGAGGACCGGGTTGGAAGCCCGGCAGGGGGCCAGCTTTCAGGAGTCCTAAGCGTGAGTATAAGAGGGCAGGGCCCAAAGCACAACCGCGCTCGCAATTCACCATTACTTGACACCGCCTTGGAGTACCAACAAAGGGGATGGTCCGTAATTCCGACGGACAACAAAAAACTTGCAACATGCCGTTGGAAACGGTTTCAAACAGAGCCAGCTGATGAGGACACGCTACGTCAGTTGTTTTCGAACCCACGGGCGCTGGGAATCGCCGTCATCACTGGCCCCATTTCCGGCGGCCTGGCTATTCGAGACTTTGACATCAATGCTTCTTACCTTCGTTGGGGGAGTGCTCACCCGGAATTGGCCAAACTCCTTCCAACTGTGAAGACAGGGCGCGGCTACCATGTCTACTTCCGCGGGCCCGAAGAGTTCCACAAGTTGGCTGACGGCGAATATCGTGGTGACTCCGCTCACTACTGCTTACTTCCCCCCTCTCGACACCCGACGGGGTGTCTCTATGAGTGGACCATACCCTTGCCCAGTGGACCATTGCCAGTAATCGATCCCCTCGACGCTGGACTTTGCACTCCGTGCAACACAGACAGCGCAGTAGACTCAGAACACTCAGATGACTCTGCCATTACTGAGGTAGAGGGACTGAAGCGACAGGCCGCGGCGACTAATGACTGCGCTGACTGTGTTGCAGATGCAATAAAAAGAACCTTGCCCGTCCGTCTTGGTGAGCGGAATCGAAGGCTTTTCGAGTTCGCCCGCGAATTGAAGGCGCTGCCGCATCTTGAGCATGCCAAACCCGGCCAGTTACGCCCGTATGTCGAACAGTGGCACAAGCTGGCGCTACCGCTCATCGGGACCAAACCGCTGGAAGACTCGCTCATCGACTTTTACCGGGCATGGGATGCCGTGAAATTCCCGGCTGGGGATGGGCCCTTGGCGCAACTGTTGACGCGAGCTGCACGTTCCACGCCCCCGGCCGTCGCCTTGCGCTACCCCGATCCCAGAGTTCGGCAACTTATTGGGCTTTGTCGTGAGCTACAACGCCTGGCCGGCACGAACGCCTTTTTTCTCGATTGCAGGACTTGCGGCCGACTCCTTGGAGTCGAGTACACTACCGCATGGCGTTGGCTCCGGTTGCTCTGCGTCGAGGGGGTCTTAGAGTTGGTGAGCCAGGGAAGCCAACGGGCCATGAAAGCTAACGAGTATCGGTACTTGCCCTAGTTCCGGCAGAAACACGATAATGCAATTCGTTGGCAAAGGATGGGTTTCGGCCAGTTTTTTGACAGTCAAGGAAAAGGGCCGTTTAGACGGCGGGAAAACGGCATGAGCGGACGAAATGGCGATGGCACCTTTGCCGTGGGCAACACCGGCGGACCTGGCCGGCCGCGACGCGCGATCGAACGCGATTACCTGGCCGCCCTTGGGGAAACTGTGACGTTGGCTGATTGGCGGGAAGTCTGCCAGAAGGCCCTAGCACAAGCCAAGGACGGCGACGCACGGGCCCGCGATTGGCTAACGCGCTACGTGTTGGGTGAGGATGCGGGAACCCTGCAAGACGTGGCCGCCGATCAAGTGGCCGGACGAACCACCGACGGTATGGTTCTCGTGACCTTGGCCGAGAGCATGGCATCACACTGGGCCTTTCTCCTTCTGCACTGGCGCGAATGGGACTGGGCCAATCGATCTTTCGAGGAATTCTGCGGCGAACCAGAGCAAGACACTTTGGGAAGCGAACAATGAGCGATAAACGGGAACAGGAGCACCGCGAAGAGGCCGAGCGCCTGGCCTTACTACCCAAGGCGGATCAAAGGGAAATCATCGCCTTGCACCGATCCGTTGCCGAGGATGCAAAGGTCTCAAAGGCCAACCGCCAAAAAGCCCGCGAACGTGCCGAAGCCCTAGAAAGATTGCTCCGCTTGAAGCCGGGAAAAGGGTCAAAGAATATGTAACTCTACCCTTGACGTTCGTTAAGGATAATGTTACATTCTCCTTGTTAGCTGAAAACGACTTACAAGGGGTGGATCATGGCAACGGAAATCATCGGCTACTTGCGAGTGAGCACAAAGAAGCAAGGTGAGTCAGGGTTGGGTCTTGAAGGGCAAAAGGCTGCAGTGGAAGCCTATGCTCGGCATATCGGCGCCCGAGTTGGCGCATGGTACACCGAGGTTGAAACCGGCAAGCTTGCAGACCGGCCGCAACTAAACCGGGCGCTCAGTCATGGCAAGCGGAGCAAGAGCCCGCTCGTAGTGGCCAAGCTGGACCGCCTGGCCCGCAACGTGGAATTCCTGGCCAAGGTGATGAATAGCGGGGTTGAATTCACTGCTTGCGACAATCCGGCCGCCAACCGCTTGACCCTGCACATTCTGGCCGCCGTCGCCGAGGCCGAGGCCAAGGCGATTAGCGACCGGACGAAAGCCGCCTTGGCCGCTGCCAAGGCACGCGGGATGAAACTTGGATCGGCCCGCCCTGGCCACTGGCAAGGCCACGAAGAGGCCCGCCTGGCCGGCGCCAAGATCGGCACCGTTGCCGCCGCCAAAGCCCGGACGAAAGCGGCCGAGGAAGCCTATGCCGATCTTTTGCCAAAGCTGGACGGCTGGAAGGCCGAGGGGCTTTCCTTGCGTTCGATTGCCGACAAACTGAACGCCGAGGGACACACTACCCGCCGCGGCAAGCCGTGGAATCAAGTGCAAGTTTCCCGCGTTCTGGAGAGAGCAAGCGTAATCGCGTAATCCTTTGGCCGGTCCGGTTGCTCGGGACTTGCACCCCGGGCGCCGGCCGGCCGTGCAAGAAAGGAAGGCCGCCGATGGCCGAAGTTTTTCGACCTGTCTACTACGTTGACCCCGCAACCGGCAAGCGCGTGCGAAGCGGGTTTCCTGGAGCGGTCCGCCGCAAGTCAAAAACCTGGCATATCCGCTACTACACCCCGGACGGCGAACGGCACAAAGTTAAGGGCCATCGCGACAAGAAAGCAACCGAAACTAAGGCCGCCGAGCTAGAACGCCGCGGGATTCGCGTTGACTCTGGCGTCGTCGATGCAACGGACGTTCACGCCAAGACACCGCTGGCCGAACATCTGGCCGATTTCCGCGCGTACATGGTTGCCAAGGGGAACGTCCTTCCGCACGTGGACTTGACGAATTCCCGGATTCAAGCCTGCTTGGACGCCTGCCGTTTCGTCCGCGCGGCTGACTTTCAGCCATCGGCCATTGTCGGTTTCCTTCACGATATTCGGACGCAAGGCAAGAGCATCGCGACGGCGAATTACTACCTTGTGGCCCTGAAAAGCTTCACGCGCTGGCTTTGGAAAGATCGGCGAATTGCGACGGACCAGCTGGCCGGCATGTCCAAACTTGCGAACGCGGCCACGGACATTCGCCATGCCCGCCGGGACTTTACGCCCGAAGAGTTGCAATGGTTGCTCGAAACGACCTTAAACAGCCGCCGGGCATTCCGTGACTTGAGCGGGCGCGATCGCTTTGCCCTGTATGCGACGGCCGCCGGCACGGGTTTCCGGGTTTCGGAGTTGGCCAGTTTGACCCCGGAAGCTTTCGACCTGGAAGCGACCCCGCCGGTTGTGAGTGTAGAGGCCGCCTATGCGAAGAACCGCAAGCAAGCGGTCCAGCCGATAGCCGCGGACCTAGCCGAAATGTTGCGCGGCTACCTGGCCGAGAAGCCGGCCGGCTCTTCGGTTTGGCCGGGAACCTGGCCCGAGAGAGCGGCCAAAATGCTTCGCCGCGATCTTGAGGCCGCCCGCAGTGCCCGGCTGCAATCGTTACACGATGCCCGCCAACGCGATGCAATGGCCCAAGGTGGCTTCCTGGTTTACCGCGATAGTTCAGACCGTGTAATCGACTTCCACGCGTTCCGGCACACGTATATAAGCCGCCTGGTTCAAACCGGAGCATCACCTAAGACAGCACAAACCCTGGCCCGGCATTCAACCGTTACCCTGACCTTGGGACGCTATGCCCATGCTGGGCTATTCGACCTGACCGCGGCCGTCGACGCCTTGCCGCCGACAATTCCGACCGGCCGGGAAGACAAGGCCCTGGCCGCCACGGGAACCGAGGGCGCACGCCCCCCGGCCGCGCAAGCGAAAAAAAACCTTGGCCCAAACCTTGGCCCAGACACGGAGTCTGGGTGCGATCTTGGGAGACAAGTTGAGACGGAAAAGGGAATTAAGACGCAACCAAAAAACCCTGAAAAACACGCCAGTTTTGCGGTTTTTCAGGGTTCCGAGGAAGGGGTGAGCGAGGGGATTCGAACCCCCGACATCCAGAGCCACAGTCTGGCGCTCTAACCAACTGAGCTACGCCCACCACGTTCACTGCATAATAATCTATGCCGTAAAAATGGCAAGTGCGCTGGGCTCGCCATGCGCCTGCCGTTGCTATCAGTTCTCCGCTCGGCTAAGGATTCGTCAATCGCCATCTCTGAGCGTTGTCGAAGATGAGCAAGGGATCGATGGAACTGGTCGATGCCGACTCGTCGGTCAAACCGGGAATCTTCAAATTGTCATGGATAGCAAGATGCGTATCTAGTTGCCAGAGGGGAATGAACGGCATTCGCTCATACATCAGTATGTGAATCTGGTGCGCTACCTCTTGCACCTTGGCAAGCTGCCGGTGATTCATCGCAGAATGGAGAAGGCTTTGTAGATTGCTGTCGTTCTGATAGCCGAGGTAATTTCCTTCCCCTTGGCCTACGGCGCCGTTGTCGAAGAGCGGCCAAAGACAGTAGCTTTCATCAGGATAATCGTAGTGGTAGTACGCCAAGTCGTAATCGTGCAAAACTTCTACGTCGTGCCGTAACTCGTGCGGCGTGCGCGGCTGTAACTCTACCTCGATGCCAACCTCGTGCAACTGATCATGGATCGCGGCGCACGCGCTGGCAATAGTCGGGTCGTCATCCTCGCCGACCTTGGGGTACTTCAGTGTGAGCTTACCAGGCGCACCTCGCCCCATGTTGACCCTTGCCATAAGCAGCGACTTCGCCAGGGTCTGGTCGAAAGGATCCGCCTTGATGTTTTTGTCGCACGCCCACGATTTTGGAGGGTAGGGGCCGCTGAGCGGCTTGTGATGCGCCGTCCCGTCCCTGAAAAACTTGTTCAGAATATCTTCCCGATTGATCGCGTGCGCAATGGCCCTTCGCAAATCCACGCTTTCCAAAGCCTTGTGGCGATGATTCACCGCTAGAAAGTAAATCCGCCGATTGGTCATCGTTTTCAAGGTCACATCACGCAAACTCCGGAGCTCCTTGAGGCGGTGCGTGGGCAGGTCTAGCAACAAGTGCAAGCGGCCATTCTGAAAATCGCGGGCAGGATCTTTACTGTGGAAAAACCGGATCTCGCGGATGGTGGGGAGGGGCGCTTCAGGCGAACGCAACTCGTAACCCGAATTTGCCGTGAATACAGCGTATTCTCCATCCAAGTTCTTGAAAAAGTAGGGCCCACTGCCGATGGGTTTTGTCGCAAATTCGGGATCGTCTGCCCGCTGGATTTTTTCGGGCAGGATCTTAAATCCCATCAAGGAGAGCGGGTCAATGTATCCTTGAAGTAGGGTCAGACGAATACGGAAATTATCCTCGTCGATGGTCCCTGGCCCCATCAGCTTGGCCCATTCCGGAATGCGACCCTTCCAGTTGGAATCGCTCAGAAGGCTAATCGTGTGGCGAACATCGGTCGCGGTCACCCTGTCCCCGTTCGACCAGTAAGCATTCTGTTTCAACGAAAACTCGCGACCCAGGTGAGTCTGCCGGGGCAGCTCCGCAGCCAGTTCAGGTACGTACCGCGGGCCCGCATCGCCTTCAGTCAGTCTGACGAGGCTCTCGAACATAAGTTCGACCGCCTGTTTCTCGGAGTCGGTGAAGGCCAATGCGGGTGACATCTGCTGAGGAAGCTCGGCAACCCCGACAAGGAGCGGTGGGGAGCTGCCGAAACGAAGCTTGGTGAAGAGTTCGTGGAGCCCTTGCAACTTGGGATCAATTTCCTCGGCCACCCGGAGCTTCGCCAAGGCTAGCTCGATCCCAGCTTTGTCACCTTTGGCCGCAAGTTTCACGGCCTCTTGCTTCAGCACCTCTGCCTTGTCGTGTAATCGCTGACGCACGGAAACTAACGCCGGGCTATCGGGAAACTGCGCCTGCAGCAGCAATAGCCGCTTGCGCGCTTCGCGATAGTTGTCGTCCTGAAGCGCTTGTTCGGCCTGAGTTGCCAGGAGACGAACGATTTCCAGATGAACCTTTTCTGCCTTGGGGTAGTCCTCAGCTAGGCGCAGCGCGAAGTCAAAGGCGGCTTCCCATTTCTGGGCCGAGGTCAGAAGGCTCAGTTGCTCCAGACGCACTTCCTGGAGCTTCGAACGAAGGCTATTTTTGACACTTTCCCAGTCATCACCCTCGCGCAACCCTCGTTCGCGAGCCGACTCGTGGGAACCGATGAGCGCGACGAGCACTTTATCGGCTGCCCTCAGAGTGTCGGGACGTGAAAGGTATCGATCGCTCGAATCGGGGAGCTCATGGAGTTTCTTGGCCAGGAATTCCTCCACTTTTTCCAGTCCCAGGCGTTCGTATGGTTGGTAGCGGCGGATTTCATCTCGATTGAATTGCACCTCCTTGCCGAGGCCCCCCTTGTCGTTGAACTTTCGAACATTGATCACTTGTGACGGCGGAGTCTTGGGACCAATGAGTTGAGGAAGAGGGGCGATGCGCCAAGGTTGGCCGCTGGCCATGGTGATCAGGTCGTGCGGCTTGGCCAGCTGGGCGTACAGGGCGTGCAAAACCGGATGACTGGTCCTATTAGCCTCACGCTCCAGGTTGGCTATGGCTGCCGGCCGCGCAGGCTTGGTGTCAACTTCTTCGTCTCCGACGCGGGGAGGCGGCACGTTGTGGCGGCCCTTGACCGGTTCCTCTTCTTCTTCCTTCTTCTTATTATTGTCGAGACTTGGGTCGTCGCTCTTCTTTTGCGCAGGCTTGATCGCCTTCGGACTAGTCTGGCCAACAAGCCCCCCGCTGCCTATAAGGGAAGCCCCGAGCAGCAGTGCGAGACACAAATGGAGGGATCTTCCTGGCCAGCGGATAGGAGATGGGTGAAGCATCGTAATATTTCCTATGCAGAAGCCGGAATCGGCCATGAATCGCTACACTATTATAACAGCAAACTGGGAAGCGTCCGCAAGATCGGGCCACCTTGGAATTTGAGGAAGTGTGCGTCGTCATCTCCTGTAAGCCATCCGGGCGCCGGGCTGCACGTCGCGTAAGAAGTCACTGCAATTGACACAAACTACCTACTGACTAGAATCCACTAACTCATCGGGACGCATCACCTTGCAATTACCTTCAGCACGAAAGCCAAACGACCGTGTCAGACGCTCCAGATGTATTTGAGGCAAGCCGTGCCGACAAGTTGCGCCAGACGAAGGAACTCGGGTTGGACCCCTGGGGCGGCAGGTTTGAAGGCTCCCAGCCCATTTCAGCCATTCGGGCGCTGCCGACAAACCAGACGCCGCGTCCCAGGGTGCGCGCCGCAGGGCGGATTGTCCTGCGCCGGGACATGGGCAGAAGCCATTTCCTGGACATTCGGGACTCCACTGACCGCATTCAGGTTCACATTGGCCAGAAGCAGATAGGAGACAGTTGGGCCTTCGCGCAACTGGTCGACCTGGGTGACCTTCTAGGCGTTGATGGCGAGTTCGGTGCGACGCGCACCGGCGAGCTGACCATTTTCGCCGACAAGCTCCACCCGCTGGGTAAGTCGCTCTTGCCGCATCCCGACAAGCACAGCGGCATGCAGGATGTCGAATTTCGATTGCGGCACCGCTACCTCGACATGATCTACAACCCCGAGGTACTGGATCGGATCCAGAAACGCATCAAGATCGTCCGCTGCATTCGCAATTACCTGGATGCCCAGGGATTTTCCGAAGTCGAGACGCCGACGCTGCACGCCGTGGCCGGCGGCGCCGCCGCACGTCCGTTCATCACGCATCACAACGCCCTCGATATCGATCTGTACTTGCGTATCGCCCTCGAACTCCATCTGAAACGTCTTCTTGTCGGCGGCATCGAGAAGGTTTATGAGGTCGGCAGGGTATTCCGCAACGAAGGGATCAGCCCGAAGCACAATCCTGAATTCACCATGCTGGAGGTATACCAGGCCTATGGCGATTATCGCTCGATGATGGACCTGACGGAAGGCCTCGTCGTTGCCTGTGTCGAATCGCTCGGCCAAGGGTTGCAACTGCCCTATGGCGAGCATGTGGTCGATTACGCTCCGCCTTGGCAGCGCGCCACCTACGCGGAACTGTTCGAAAAGCACGTCGGCGTGTCCAGGTTTGACACCGAGGCGGTGCGGCACGTGGCAGGGCAGGCGGGCATCGCGACGGCCAACAAGCATCCGGATGTGGTGGTGCACCAGTTGTTTGAGGAAAGGGTCGAGCACAAGCTCACCGGACCCATCTTCGTGTACGACTATCCCGCGTCGCTATGCCCGCTAACCAAGCGAAAGCGCGACAACCCTGCAGTGGCCGAACGTTTCGAGCCCTACGTTTTGGGTATGGAGATTGGTAATGCCTACACCGAACTGAATGACCCCGTGACTCAGGAAGAGACCTTTCGCCTGCAACTGGCAGGGCTGCCGGAAGAGGATTCGATGGCCAGGATGGACGAAGACTTTGTGCGGGCGCTTCGTTACGGCATGCCGCCGGCCGGCGGCCTGGGGATTGGGATCGATCGCCTGGTCATGCTGCTGACGAACACCCAATCGATTCGCGATGTCATTCTCTTCCCGCTCTTGCGACCGACTGCGGCAAAAGACTAAGGGGTAAGGACTACGTTCCAAGGACTAAGGACCAGGTCCCATGTACAAGTACTTGCTCTGCTGGCGGTATCTTCGCACTCGTTACCTGGCGATGGTCTGCATCGTCAGCGTCATGCTCGGAGTCGCCACCCTGATCCTCGTCAACAGCGTGATGAGCGGCTTCAGCACGAAGCTGAAACAAAGGCTCCACGGCCTTCTCTCAGATGTGCTCGTTGAATCCTACTACAACGAAGGCTTTGCCGATCCCGAGGAAAAGATGGAGAGGATCCGGAACTCGCCGATCGGCGACAAAATCGAGGCGATGACCCCCAGCATTGAAGTCCTGGGGCTCGTAGAGATTACCTACCATGGCGAAAAGATCCCTCGCGCCGTGCGCCTGATCGGGATCGAACCCCAGGCGCGGGCAGAGCTAGGCGGTTTTTCCGAGTTCTTGCTCGATCCCCAGAAGCGTGAGAACCCCGACTTCGAGTTAAGTCCGGAGGCTAGGGCCTGGCATGACAGCAGATACCCGGCTGTGCCATCGTTACCCTTGCCGCTCGCGCTGGGTCCTCCCGGCGGGCCACCACCTCCCGTGCCGCCTGCGGAGGAGGAGAAAATTCCGACGGGCGTCATCGTCGGCTATTCCATCGCCAATTATCGCTCCAGCACCGCCACAGCAAGCAATCCCAACAAGGACATTCCTGTTCTGCAGGTAGGCGATGAGTTGACCATCGTGACATTGAGCGGACAAAAACTGGCGGCCGTCTACGACAGAGTCGTCGTCGCCGATGAGTTCAAATCCGAAATGAGCGAGTGCGACTCGAATTATGTTTATGTGCCTCTTGATTGGCTGCAGCGCCTGCGCACGATGGAAAATCGCGCCAACAACATTCTGATCAAGTTGAAGAAATACGACGATCACCAAGCAGTCGTCGATGAATTAAAACAAATGTTCCCTGGCGAGGCAGGTTATCAGGTGCAGACCTGGGAAGACAAGCAGGGCCCGCTCCTCGCGGCCATCTCGATTGAAAGAGGCATTCTGAACGTGCTCCTGTTCCTCATTATTGGCGTAGCCGGATTCGGCATCCTGGCGATCTTCGCGATGATCGTGGTCGAGAAGACGCGCGACATCGGCATCCTCAAATCGCTGGGTGCATCGAACAGCGGCGTAATGAGAATCTTTCTTGGGTATGGGCTCCTGCTCGGCATCGTCGGCGCTGCCCTTGGCACGGGCCTGGGCTTGACGATAACAACCTATCTCAACCAGATTGAGCAACTCATCACCCGAAGCACGGGCCAAGAGATCTTCAATCGCAGGATCTACTACTTCGATCAAATCCCGACCGACGTCGGTTTTTGGAGCGTCGTCCTTGTCAACCTGGGGGCCGTCGGCATCGCGGTCTTGTTCAGCGTTTTGCCGGCCTTGCGCGCAGCCATGCTCCATCCGGTCAAGGCATTACGCTATGAGTGAGGAAACGTGTTGGGAACAGCGAATAGCCGATTTCGTGGTTTCACGTTTTCGTCTGAAACGGATTTCGCGAAAGTGAGTCGCTTATGTCGGAGGCAGCCATGTTTGATGATGTCCCGCTGCTAAGTGCCAGCAATCTCCACAAGACCTACCACAAGGACGCGGTCGCGGTCCCCGTCCTTCGCGGCCTCGATTTGGACTTATACCCAGGCGAATTTCTCAGCGTCGCGGGCGTTTCAGGCTCCGGCAAGAGCACCTTGCTGCACCTGCTGGGCACACTGGATCGCCCCGATGAAGGGTCCATCCATCTGCAAGGCGAGCGCATCGACAACCTCCCATCGCAACGGCGCGATCTGCTGCGCAACCAGACGTTCGGGTTTATCTTTCAGTTCTATCACCTGCTCCCCGAGTTGAGCACGCTGGAAAACGTGCTCATGCCCCAGATGATTGCCCATTCCTTGTGGGGCTGGCTTGGGCAACGACGGGCCTTGCGGCGCCGCGCCGCAGAGCTGCTGGAGCGGGTGGGCCTCGGGCATCGTTTGAGTCACCGCCCCCGGGAATTGTCCGGAGGCGAGATGCAGCGCGCGGCCATCGCCCGCGCCTTGATCAATCGCCCAAAGATCCTCCTTGCAGACGAACCCACGGGGAATCTTGACGCAGGCACGGGCGGCGACATTGTCCGCTTGCTGCGCGACTTGAACCGCGAGGAGGGCCTGACTATCATCATGGTGACGCACAATCTCGACATCATCGCCGAGACCGATAGGGTCGTTCGGCTTGTGGCTGGGCGTGTGGAAGGACCTACCCCTCCTGCCGCTCTTTGTGGCGTTTGATTCCTGACGGGGCGAAGGGAGGATCATCCGCCGTCCCTTGCCCACAGCCAAGCAACTTTCGACAACCTGATGACTCCCAAAATCTACATCAACGGCAAATTATTCGACAAGGCGGACGCCAAGATCAGCGTCTACGATCACGGTCTGCTTTACGGCGACGGGGTCTTCGAAGGCATTCGCGTTTACGAGGGTAAGGTGTTCCGCCTGACCGAGCATGTGCGCAGGCTGTTCGACAGCGCACGGGCGATCCGGCTGGAAATCCCGATGAGCCGCCAGCAGATGGCCGAAGCGATCGTGTCGACCGTTGCCGCCAACGCCAAACGGAACGGCTACATTCGCGCCCTCGTCACCCGCGGGGCAGGCTACCTGGGACTCGATCCGCGGAAGGCGTCCGATCCTCAAATCATCATCATCGTCGACGACATCGCCATGTATCCGCCTGAGGTTTACGAAAACGGCATGGAAATCGTCACGGTGAGCACGATCCGCAATCATCCCAACGCGCTCAATCCACGGATCAAGTCTCTCAATTATTTGAACAACATCCTCGCGCAAATTGAGGCCGTGCAAGCCGGTTGCCTTGAAGCCTTGATGCTGAACCACAATGGGGAAGTGGCGGAGTGCACGGGCGATAACATTTTTCTCGTCCGTGACAAGAAGCTTTCCACGCCGACACCCGCTGCAGGAATTCTCGAGGGGATCACGCGGGGGGCCGTCATGGAATTGGCACGCGCGGCCGGGCTGGCAGTTGTGGAGACCACCCTGAGCCGTTACGACGTGTACACGGCTGATGAATGCTTTTTGACAGGCACAGGGGCCGAGGTCGTGCCCGTGGTCAAGTGTGACGGGCGACTGATCGGCAGCGGCAAACCCGGACCGATCACCCGGCAATTACGTGAGGAATTTCACAAGCTTGCCCGGCAGTAGACAGTTCGAGCAAACAAGAACGGGCAGTGTCCGCTGCAGATTTGCAGCGGACACTGCCCGTTTCGCTCCTCGCCATTCTGCATTCTATCTGTCGTTCGTGCCTTTGTCGGGGTTCGCGACCTTTACTGGCGCGGTCGGCATCTTGGGCGGCGCGTCATGATCAAGTTCTTCAACCAGGGCCCCTGCCATGTCGCGTGCGTTGCCATCGTTAACCTGTTCAGGTGTGATCACAGGTCGCGGCGGCTCGGGCACCGTAACCGTTGCAGAAGACGCAGGCTTCTGCTCCGGCCTGAGAACGGGAAAGCTCATGCACCCTGCTGTGGCCACGACGCCACAGAGCAGGAAATGGCAAACAATCCTCATCGGTTTTCCTCCCGGACGACCGCACGACCGGTTTGGTCTGTGCCGCTAGCTGTATAAACAGCCGCTTCTTCGAGGCTTCCTTTGGCTGCAGCCGGCGTCCCCAGGTGCCGCTCCAGAATCTGTTCGTCCATGTTCGTTGCCACATTGACATTTTTCAGCATTGCTGTGTGTAGGGAGTAAGTCATCCGTGCGCGCTCGTCCAATTCCTCGGCATGGCGGAGCAGGTCGTTGTCGTTCGTGCGAAGCGCAATCTCCTTTAGCTTGTCGCATACTGCGAGGCGCCGTAACAAAGCGGCTTCTTCTCGCGCACGCAAGGCGGCCGTTTGCTCGGCCACCGACACCAGTTTATGAGCGGTATCAGTTTTCTTCGCCGCTGGCTTTGGCGTTTTGTCCGGCGGCTTCTTTTGCGGCGTAGGATTCTGGTCCATGCCCACCGCATGGGCAAACACGGGATCCCAGTGAAACCCGAGCGGACTGGGAGACGGTTTGGCCTTGGCGCTGTCCGTGTCGTCGTCATCGGCTGCATGCAGCGATGAAGCACAGATTCCAGCGCCCAGGGCAATTGCCAGCACGCACGTCGCGAGCCCGCGCATGATTACCTCCCGGACTCAAAACGGTCCATCATCCGGAGCCTCAACGGGCCCGGAGGATGTTCCCTCGGTAGTGAAGAAGCGAGAAGGACGGGGATATGCCAAAAAAAAGAGCACGTGTCTATATGACTTTTAGCCTCGAAGCCGAGAGCGACTAAAGTTTTCGGGATCGAATTCTGGATAAAATAGGCGGCTTCGGCAGCACGCAAAAGCGAACTTTGTATGATAGGGAAACAAAAGCGGCGGAAAAGCGCCGCAGTCCAAAGAAGTCACGTTTGGAGTGGGGCCCTTTTCCGCCGCTTTTGTTTCCTCCATTTGCGTGGCCCAAAAATTCGCGAACAAGATGGCCCTTGCACCCGAGGGCAACGGACCTCAGGCAGAGGAGTGCATTTCGATGAACCGCAAGTGCTTGGTTCTTCTGGCAACGATTGCTTACTTGGCTCCAGCCAGGTGCCAAACTCCTGAAGAGAAGAGGTCAACGGTTGCCTTCATCCGAGGCCTGCAGGTGCAGACCAGCGGCTTCTTGCCCGCCCCTGCGGCCAGTAACAATGCAGCAGCCACACCAGCGAGCGTGCGCGCCACTACCGCTGGACTTCGAGCCTTGAAGTATTTCGGCGGAGCGCCTCGGGACAAGCTTGCCTGCGAGGCGTTCGTTCGAAGCTGCTTCGATCCGAAGAGTGGGGGATTTGCCGATCGACCTGGGGGCCAGCAAGATGTCGGAACGACTTCCGCGGGACTGATGGCAGTGGCTGAACTCAAGCTGCCTGCGAAAGAATACACTGCGGCGGGCATGCGTTATCTGACCGACGAGGTCAGAACTTTTGAGGAGATTCGGATCGCAGCAGCGGCGCTGGAATCTATCGGTGCGAGCAGCCCTCAGGCACGCGCCTGGCTGGAGCAGATCGCTCGAATGCACAACCCCGACGGCACGTATGGCAAGGACGAGGGTGTCGCGCGTGCGACCGGGGGCGCCGTCGTAGCTGTATTGCGGTTGGGGGGCAAGATTCAGGACACAGACGCTGTTGTCCGGTCGTTATTGGCAGGGCAGCGCAGCGACGGTGGGTTCGGCAAGGAGGGGAATCAGGGTTCCGATCTCGAATCGAGTTACCGGGTCGTGCGCGCGTTCGTGATGCTGAAGAAGAAGCCGGACATCGAGCTTTGTCGAGCGTTTGTGGCGCGTTGCCGGAACCTGGATGGGGGTTACGGCCTGGCGCCAGGTCAACGGTCCAACGTCTCCGCTACCTATTTCGCGGCGATCATTCTGCATTGGCTGAACGAGATGGACATCGGCAGTTTGAACCAAACGCTGAAGGAGGACACACATGCTGCGCTGGGCACTGGTTATTCTCGCGACCTCGATCATTGCCGCCTTTTTTGGCTTTGGCCTTGTGGTAGGGACCGCGTAAATGGCCGCAAGAATCGTCTTCGTGGTCTTTCTCATTCTCTTCGTGCTGTCGCTTCTATTCGGATTTCGGCGCGGCGGCCCGGTTCCCTGAGCGATTCGAAGTAGGGGGGGAACCGCCCAGTTCCCGAGCCACCAGTTTCGCTTGAGACTAGCGCTGGACAGTAGGCGTCGCAGAGATGCTTGCCTGAAGCTTGGCCAGGTGCTTGTTCAAGGTGTCATCAAGGTGAGGGTAGACTTCTGCCAACCGCGGCTGCAGGGGCCCCGGAACAGCGTTTGCGCGTAGCTGCTGGAGATATGCCGTCAGCACGGCTTTGCCTTCCGCCCGATCGCACAACATGAGATGGACCCAGGCCCATGCCTCCCGGTACTCGGTAGGAGTCATCTGCTGGACCTGATTCAAGTCTTCGAGATGAGCGAGATCGGGCTTGAACGGTCCATCCTGGCTCGATTCCAGCATCTCGAGATGACGTGGATTGATACCGTGTGCCTCAGGTGGCACCTCGAAATACTCAGCCAAGCCCTCGTCGAGCCAGAGGGGAACATCGCGCAACACGCTATGCAACAAGGCGTGCGTCAATTCATGCCGAAGATCCTCGCGGATGCGATCACCCCAGTAGGTGTAAACCAAGAGGTCTTCGACAGTGCCAATCGTCGGCGGCTGCGCCACAAAGAAAGCCCGCCGCTTAGGCAAGTTGGGATAGCGCGCGTGCATGAACTGATCATAGTGCGAGCGATCTTCGAAAATGTAGACCTGGATGATCGTGTTGGCGTTCGGCAGGCAGAGTTCCTTGTACACCTGCTCACGAAGATCGGCCAATTCCTGGAAGAGCAGCTGGGTGCGCGGCAAGTCGAAATTTGAATAAAAGACGTACTGCGAAAGCCTGAAAGAATGCTTCCCGGGCGGCGCGATGACGACAGGCTTCTCGACCTTCTCGGGAGACGAAGGTGCCAAGTTGAGCAAGTGGCAGCCGGTGGAGAGGCATACGGCCAGGCTGATAGCGAACATCCAGCGGGGGCTACGCGGAAATCCTGTCATGCAATCCTCTTCGTCCGACTTCTCCAGCATCTTTACACAATGGCAGGAGGACAGAGATTGTACGTGGCTGCCAGGATTTAGCCAGACGAGTCGGGTTGTTACGCCAAGGGGCGCCCGGTAAGCAGGTTGCGGTTGACCTTATCCAAAGTCGCCTGCTTGATTTCCCGCCACCACGTTTTCCAACCTCCCCGGCCATGCACGCCCCATTGCAAGTACCGGCGCAAAAAGCGGAGCCGATCGGTCATGGTAACCGAGCCATCGGCATGAAAGCTGGCATTAATGCGCGAGAGGTTTTGCACTCGTCGTCGGCGCGACATGCTACAGTGCCTGGTAACGCCTACCAGGTCGATCAGCCAGTACCGGGGCTCGGTGTCGCTGCCACTGGGCGATCCCTCTGGACAATCATTCCCCGTGAGAAGGATATTGGCGGCCTTCAGGTCACGATGCCCAAGTTGATGCAGATGGAGGAGCTGGATGAGTTGGGCCAACTGGTCAATTCGGCTTCGAAGAACATGTCGACGCCTGGTTGGCTCCAGCTGGCGCAGGTACTCGAGGAAATCGTGCAGGTCCACGGCATTTTCGATTTTTTCGGTGAGCAGATACCCTTCGCAATCAAGGCCCACGCGCCGGCGCTGCAAGATCGCCAGGGGCCGCGCCGTGGGGAGGCCTCGTTCACAAAGGCCCTGTCCCAAGACCCAGGATCGGGTTGCCTTGGAGGGCCGAACGAGCGACATCCAAGGAACCGTCCAGCTTTTGATGCGAAAGCGTTTGTAGACTACGCGGCGTATGGTGCCGTTCACCAGCACGTCGAACTCGGCGACCGTGGAACTGGGCGAGTCTTTTAGCAATGGGGAGGCCGGCCGGCGAAATGGCTCATCCGGATCCTTGAGCAGTTTCTCCAGCGCTGTCGTATCAAGATCGCGAACCGCATAACCAACTGTGGTGGAGAAACCTGCCGGCCCTCGAACGCGCTTGTAATAACGATTGCTGGCCCGGCAACGCCGATCTCGATTGCGCCAAAAGGAAACTGCGGACGTCCACGTTCTCTGTTCCAAGTCGCATGCCAGGCGATCCAGCACCTGCTTCCACCCCGGCGCCGCCGCGCCGGTCGAGTCCATCTGCAAACCGCCTTGCCGCCCGCGCAAGCGACAGTAGCTCCGCCAGAAGCGCAGCCGATCTGCACGCGAAGCGCGCGTCAGGAACCAGCGGTTGAACATGATCAGGTTTTCTCGGCTGGAGCGCCAGCCCAGAGGCCGCCCGACGTGCACGGCATGAAGATCGATCAAGTAGAGTCGCACGCAGCCGGTGGTCTCGCCGCACACCAGAATGTTGCCGGCGTGCAAATCATGATGCACGATTCCAGCGTCATGAATTTGCGCGAGAAGCTTCGCCAGCTCTCGCGCCAGGTGCTGGCGAATGAGTGCCTGCCGGAGCCGGTCGAACCGCGGCAGGGTCGTGAGAATGAACGTTGTCAGCGGCTCGGCATCGGCTAAAGTCTGGGTGATCAGAAAGCTGTCGCCCGGACCGGGGCGCGCGCATTCCTCTCCTAATCCCAGCGGAATTATTGTCGGAATGCCCCGTGCAGTGAGGGCCAGGGCCCGTTCGTATTCCATCCGCGCCTTGGGCGGGCGCACCAGCTGCCGCAACCAGGCTCTCAGGTTGGGCAGGCGATGGTGTTTGAGATGGAAATGAAAGCCGGACAGGTTGACGCGGTAGACAGTGCGGTGCGGGCCATGCTTGACGATCGATGCCTGGCCCGACTCCAGCCATTCCTGAAGGCGTAGGCCTTCCGGGCCGATGAGACGCTCCCGGCATTCCGGTGAGATTTGCCATCGGAAGTCTCCTGCCGTCAGTTCCATCCGCCCTCCGCTTTAGCCACATCCCCGTGCTGGGCGAGCCGACCCAGGAGACTGAGCCAAGAGGCGAATCCGGTCCCCACGCTGAAGTGGGCCTCGACACGTCGTCGGCCAGCCCGTCCCATGCATTGCCGCAGGACAGGGTCGCGGGCAAGCCGACCAATTGCTTCGAGCCATTCCTCGTCCGTATTGGCCAGGAATCCGGTTTCGCCGTGACGGACCATGTCGCCTTGCACGCCCACTGGATTGGCGACGACCGGCAATCCCGCCGCCATGTATTGCAACACTTTCAGGCCGCATTTCCCTCGGCTCCAGAGATCGTTCGGCAGCCAGCTGATGCCGATGTCGGCAGCCGCCAGCGCCGCCGTCTCGCAGGCTTCCGACCACGGGCACTCGATGACGGAGAGATGGCGCAGTTTGAGGAAGCGGTCGCTGAGAAGTTTGAGACGGATCGTGGGCCAACGCAGCCCGATCTTCTCCAGGAGTGGTTGGACGTTTTCCAATCCCCGCAATGTGCTCGAAGATCCAACCCAGACGAGGTGCACATCACCTCCCATCCTGGAATGCTCCGCCAGGGAATAGCGCTCCGTCTCGATACATGTGGGGATGATGTGCACGCGCTCGGAGTCGATGTGGGTGAGGGCCTGGTCATGGAGGAATAAATTTCCGGCTACGACTGCATTCGCGTTTTGCATCACGGCGGCGAAGCGCTGGGCGCGAGTGGCACTGTTCGGCCCGCGCGCCGCATACGAGTTGCGCAGGAAAACGGCGTCGTCGAAATCGTAGAGGAGCAGATCCACCGCACCGCGGATGAGCCGAAGCTGCCAAGTTGGAAGGAGGCGGCGTTGAATGACTACCGCGTCCACGGGACCCAGATGGCGGCGCATCATGATCCGGGAAAGCCAGGCGGCTGGCCAGGGCCGCACCTCGAGGTGGTGCCCCGCCTCCTCGAATAGCCCCCGGTAGGCTGCTAATCGATAGCGGCAGCTAACATGCTCAGGTCTCTTCACCAATGCCGTTAGTCGCATGCAAGGTCTTTCATGCCCGCGAATGTGCCGACGTGGAAATTCTCCGCCATTTCTCTGTCATGCCGGCTGGCAAATCGGCGTAGTTGTGGTCAATTCCTGGTAAAGCTCGAGGTGCCGGCGCGCGATCACCGCCCAGCTGTATTCCTGGGCCAGATCATGAGCGCATCTGCCTAGCTCTGCGCAACGAGCCGGATCGGCACTGACCCAGCGTATCGCTTGCGCGAGCTCTTGAGCGGAGTCTGGTTGCACGACCAGCCCGGTTTGCTCGGGATAAATCAGGTCTTCCAGCCCGGGCATCCGTGTGCCTATCACCGGGGTTCCGGCGGCGTAACTCTCGAGCACCACAAGGCCGAAGGCCTCCCACACCCGCGACGGAACCACCGTACAAAGTGCGTTTTGCAAGAGATAAGCCTTCGCCTCTCCCGAGACCATGCCGAGGAAATGGACGTGGTTCGCGACGCCCAACCGCTGTGCTTGAGACTCGAGAGCCTGCCGTTCTTCTCCGTCTCCTGCGATCACGACTTGCACACGATCTCTCGGGTGGATGATGGCAAGAGCGTCGAGCAGGATGTCGACACCTTTGCGCTGCTTCAAGCGCCCAAGGAAAAAGAAGTAGTTTCCCGGAACGATCGCGCCATTTAAGTCGGCAGGTCTCGAAGCGGCCACGGCCAGCGCGTCGCAGTCGACGCCATTCGGAATGGCCACCACTCGGCGCGGTTGCCGGCAGAGGCGTTTGTATCCCTCGACCGTGTGCCGGCTGATGGAGACGAGCACGTCGGCGGCCTCCAGCGCCTCGACGTGGCGTTGCCTGACGATCGATCGAGATAGTCGCACGCTGCCCTCGTGAACGTCGCCGCCGTGGCTGGTGATGAGGATGGGTACACCGAGCTGTTGGCGACATAGCGCTGCGAGGTAGCCCGGCGGATAGATGCCGTGACAGTGCAACAGGTCGAACTTCTGGATGCGGAACAATTCGAGCAGCCAGCGCCGATACCAGGGCACCAGGCGACGCGTGGAGAAGAAGCGCGGATGGCGCACAACCGAATAAGGCAGGGCGGCATCACCGGCACGCAAGGGCCGTCGAGGATGAGGAGCCAGGACAACCACGTGGTGCCCCTGGTCCAAGAATTGGCGTGCTAAGGCGTCGACGACCAATTCCTGGCCCCCCAACTTGGGCAGGGCAGTCTCCGTGTACAGGCAGATCCGCATGCAAGCCTTCCCTAGCCACGAACCTTGAATGAGGACGCAGTGTTCCGTCCTTGGTCCTGCGTGGGTTGAAACCGGAAGCAGCCGGCATTCAACCTCTCGTCCTGCGCGTTAGCGCACGGCGGATTTCGCGTTCGGCCTCCGCCTTTTTTTGCGATTGCCGTTTGTCGTGCACTTGTTTGCCGCGAGCCACTGCTAACTCGACCTTGGCTCGCCCTTCCTTGAAATACATTCGCAGCGGCACCAGGGTGAAGCCGCGATCCGTTGCTTTGCCCGCAAACTTGGCGATTTCCCGGCGGTGGAGGAGCAGCTTTCTTGGGCGCTTCGGCTTGTGATTCATTCGATGCGCCATCGAATATTCGGGAATGTCGCTTCCGATTAGCCAGACTTCTCCGTTATCAATCTTGGCATAAGCATCTTCGAGGCTAGTGCTTCCCTCACGTAGGCTTTTCACCTCCGTGCCGGTAAGAACGATACCGCATTCCAATCGATCCATGACCGTGTACTCATGGAAAGCTCGTTTATTGCGGCAAATAAGCTTGATCCCTTCCTCAGCTTTATCGCGTTTGCGGATCTCTCCCATGATGAAAGTCTCCTGATGACAGGGATAGTAACATAAACGCCCGCTGGGGAGAACAGAACTCGGGCTGAGACCATCCGCTTAAGAACGGCCGAGAATAGAGCCGGATATTGATCCTTGGAAGGCCAGGAAAAATCGAGCCCATGCAGTCGAACCATCCGCGGGTGCGCTGAACTCAAGAATTGAGCTAGCAAGGGTTTGCGATGTTCGAATAGAGGGATCTGTCAAGAAACGAGCTAGAAGGGCGCTGGTGATGCACCCTTTAATCCGTGGGATAAGGCGGCGCGGCATCTCATCGAGAGACGCACCACTGGCTGTCCAGCGACAGCATCTTCCATCAAAAAACGCCAACCGCCATTACAGCGTTTCCGGAATCTTGGCAGCCGGAAGGGCCCTCGATCATGCCTCTCCAGGCTGTCGTCTGAGCATTCCGAAGCCCGCTTCTTCGTTTCTTCACGTCTTGTGCTTGACACGAGTCGGGCGGTCGCTATAGTTGCGAGCCTTCCGGTAGTACAAGGATGTCGAAAACTGCTAGGCCGAGTGGGCGAGGCAGGTGCCCGCGACTCGGTTGGCAACGGAGATCGGGCGCATATTCTTCGTTTTGAGACACTGACCATGCCCGACGCGACGACTACCTTGGCCGCGCTCAAGGAAGCAATGAGGGCCTTCGTTGCCGAGCGGAACTGGGAGCAATTCCACAGCCCCAAAAACCTGAGCATGGGGGCGGCTGTGGAGGCAGCAGAGCTGATGGAGCATTTTCTCTGGGTTGATAACGAGGCTTCGCGAAATGTCGCGTCAGACCCAGTTCGCCTAGGGGAGATCGCCGACGAAATCGCCGACGTTGCCTGTTATCTCTTGGCGATCTGCAACACATTGGGAATCGACCTGAGCGCTGCGATCACGGGAAAGCTCGCAAAAAATGCGCTCAAATACCCGGCAGACAAGTACCGCGGCCGCTTTCGAGTTGAGGAGTGATTTGCCACCACAAGCGGCTTGGGAACTGCCGAACCAACGGACTATCAGATAAACAACTGTTAATAGTAAACTTTTTGCAAGATTCCTTTTGCCAAACGAATCTTTGGTGGTTATGCTTTGGACTTCACATTCTTCAGTTCTTCACGCCGCCATTGATTGGCGCGGCCACGAAGGCCGCGACGAGGGGAACGGATTCCCCCGCTTATCCATCCCCTTGGTGCACAGGCATTTGAGATTGGCCGGGGCTTAGTGACCTTGAGCCAGCGGTGGAGCATTGCTAATATCCGGCGGTGACAGGGAGGGAGGCAGAGGCCTGCTTTCGAAAGATTCCCACCAATCTAGCCCGTCGCCGCCCATTCGACCGGAATGATTGCGATAGCGTAGCGCACCCACGGAGGGGGCTCTGCGCGCAGGGGGCGAGGGGAGGAGTCCGTTCATGAGCACGGGTCGAACCGAAAAAGAACAAGTTCGCGTGCACATCCGTTGGATGATTCGGCGCGATATGCCGGAAGTCCTGCAGACCGAGCAAGCGAGCTTTGACTTCGCCTGGACCGAAGAGGATTTTCTCCGCTGTTTGCGTCAGCGGAATTGTATCGGCATGGTCGCGGAGCAGGGGGAAAAAGTCGTAGGGTTCATGATTTATGAACTGCACAAGTCGAAATTGCACATTTTGAACTTTGCAGTTCACCCGAATTGCCGGCGTACCGGCGTCGGATCGCAGATGGTCGCCAAGCTGATCAGTAAGCTCTCAAGCCACCGGCGCACGCGGATCACGCTCGAAGTCCGCGAAACCAATTTGTGCGCTCAACTGTTCTTCCGATCGCAGGGGTTCCTGGCGGTTCGCGTCTTGCGCGCTTTCTACGAAGACAGCGGAGAAGACGCATTTTTGATGCAGTATCAGCTTCCTGACAGCCCGGCGGAAGACTCGGAAGATTCGGTCAACCGGATCGCCCAATACGAAGAGAACTAGCAATGTCAAATCAGAGAGCCCGGCCCGGCGACTTGGCAAGGCTGTTGGGCCGGGCCCTCCTAAGATCATCGCTAGCAGGTTGGCTCCGCGCTACTGAAAGCCGCCTGCTCCTTCCTGGAATGAATCTGCCGGCGCGTCCGGGATTGCTGGTGCTGAGCATGATCTTGCTTGCCGCCCTGGTGGCAATCCTGGCAAGCTATCCGCCTACAGGTCATGCTGACCATTCCGGATTTGTCTTGCCCGCCGGCGATTCCTACTCTAATCTCAATAACACCAGCGCCGACACGCTCAAGAGCCCTGCGGCTCAGGCGGCAGTCCGCAACCAAGAACCGGAAAGGCCAGGATTGGTAAAGCCGGAAGTTCCCAAATCACCCCCAGGGTTGCCGGAGCCCCTGCATTTGTCGCAGACCGTAATCCTGCCGGTTAGTGAAATGGAGCCGGCCGTCGAGGATTGCTGCTTTCTGCAGGCCCGACAATTTGGAGAGACACCCATGATGCGCACCTGGAAAATGATCGGCCTCCAAACCCTTCTAGCGGGCATCCTGACCACAGGGCCCGCACTTGCAGAGACTTCTGGACCGCCGACTGATTCGGAGAAACTGGCTGACATTCAAAAGCAGCTCGACGGGATGAAGAGGTCGCTCGAAGAACTGAGAAAATCGCTCGATAGCTTAAGCTCCCTTGGCACAAAAATGGATGATCTGTCCCGGAATGCCGCTTCCGGAAATACTACTGCTCAAAAACAGATCGGCGAGCTGAAGCAGGAAATTGCCAAGCTGCGTGAAGATGTCGACACCCTCCGCAACCGTACATCCGCGGAAACCCGGATCTCTGGGTTCTCGCCCACCGATGCCGGCGTGCCAGCAGCGACAGGTCATGTGGAATTGGTCAACACTTTTTCCGGTGACGTGACAATCGTCGTCAATCGGCGCACATACCATCTGGCCCCTTTTGAGCGACGAATGAGCGAGCCGATCCCGGCCGGGAATTTCACCTACGAAGTCCTGGGAATTACACCACAAAGAAACCGGATACTGGCAGCGGATCAGGTCATGCAAGTGTGGGTCCATCCACAGCCCTGACCGGGCGAGCCATTGAGGACGCGCTGAATTTCAAGGCGAGACGGTTATACTACTACCGTTTCGCCTTCTTCATGCGCGCAGCAGTTGGCCGTCAACCGAAGAATTGCCATGATCGTGACTGTCGATGGACCTGCGGGGGCCGGCAAAAGCAGCGCGGCCAAGGCTCTCGCGCGCCTCCTCGGGTTTGAGTTTCTGGATACAGGCGCGATGTATCGCGTCGTGACGCTGGCGGCTCTTCGAGCTCAAATTGATGTGCGTAGCGAGCCTTCGCTGGCGAAGCTACTGACCACTATTCACATGGAGCTTGAACCCGGGCGCGTCATCTTCAACGGCGAGGACGTGACGGTTGCCATCCGGACGGCCCAGGTGACCAAGGCTTCGGGCGCGGTTGCAGATAGCCGCGCCGTCCGCCGGCATCTGGTCGGTTTGCAAAGGGCGTTCGCTACCGGCCGCGACATGGTCTGCGAAGGGCGTGACCAGGGGACCGTTGTCTTCCCAGATGCCGCCTGTAAATTCTTTCTAGTTGCCGATCCCAAGGAGCGGGCGCGCAGACGGCAGCGTGACATGGCCGCTCGAGGTGAAATAGTTTCTTGCGAGGAAGTGCTCTCCGCCCAGGATGAACGCGATCGCCGAGACGCTGCGCGCGACCTCGCGCCAATGATTCCTGCCCACGATGCCATCGTTCTCGACAGCACGCGCCTGACTTTGGAAGAAGTCGTGGACCGAATGGAGCGGGAAGTACGCAAACGTCAGGCTACCTCTTAAAAGACTCCTTCCGGAATCTCAGTCAATGCGAGAGTGGTCGTCGCACCTCTGGTACGAAGGTAATTACTGGATGAGCATGTTGGCAATGACCTTGGGTTTCAGCCTGCGCACGGAAGGCCAGCAATATGTTCCGCGCACCGGTCCAGCCCTATTGATCGCCAATCACCAGAGTTTCATAGATACAGTTCCCATCGGCCTCGCAGCCCGGCGGCACTTGGTCTACCTGGCGCGCCGGACTCTCTTCGACTCTAGATTCCTGGCATGGATCATGCACAGCTTGAACGCGATTCCCATCAATCAGGAGGGATTTGCGCGCGAGGGGCTCAAAGCGATTCTGGAACAATTGCAGCAAGGCCAGGCGGTTCTAATCTTCCCGGAAGGACAGCGTACATCGGACGGCAAACTGCAGCCTCTCCGACCTGGAATTCACTTGCTGATCAAGCGCGTCGATATGCCGATCATTCCCGTCGGGATCGCTGGAGCATTCGCCGCCTGGCCGAGGACGCAACTCTTGCCTCGGTTAGCTCCGCTGATGTGTGCGCCATGGGAAGGTACGGTGGGCGTGTCGATTCGTCCGCCTATTGCTTCAAGCCATTTTGCCAATATGCCCAGGGAGCGCGTGATGGATGAGCTGTTGTTCGAACTGCAAAAGGCGAAAGACCGGGCGGAGCAGGTGCGCCGAAGGTGAGATAAGACAGGCGAGAACGTCATGTTAAAAGAGAGGAAACAAAAGCGGCGGAAAAGCGCCGCAGTCCAAAAGTGGCTTCTTTGGACTGCGACGCTTTTCCGCCGCTTTTGTTCTCCGTCCGTCGACAATCATCTCCGCCAACCCTTCAAATCTGCGAATCACGAACTTAGATTAGAGATGGCGAAGTCTCTCGGTTCTCCAGGGGCCCGAGCCCTTTTTCATCACGCTCTCAATCGAGTAGGTGCCAGTTCCGTGTCATGTGCCAGGTATTTCGCACCCCAGAGCCAGAGAATCCCTCCGACAAGAATCGCCAAACTGACAACGAACAGTCCGGCGTTCATGTTCCATACGGAGGCAATGTAGCCAATGACGGCAGGCGAAATCGCATCGCCGAGCGCGTGAATCACCAGAATGTTCAGTGCAAATGCAGTGGATCGGATAGCAGGGTGTGTGACGTTGGCAAGAGCCGTGTTTGTCGGGCCCGTATTAAAGAATAGACAGAAGCAAGCAATGAAAATGAAGATCCAACACCACGGTTCAGGCATCGTCAGCACCAGGAGGACCATAGGAAAACCGATAATCATCGAGAAACCCGAGACCAAGAAATAGGAACCAGGAAAGCGATCGCGAAGCCTGTCGCCCGCGATGCCGCCTAGCAATGTCGCTACCAGCCCTGAGACGACAACAATTATGCCGAAGGTAAAATTGATTCCACCTAATTTGCTTGCGACGACGTCTGGAGCTGCGTCGGCGGAAATGCCCGATTTTTCGAGCAGGATATAGCGCGGCATCCAAAAAGCCATGCCGCCGAGGGCAAAGGTCATTGCCGTCATTCCCAGGGTGTTGAGCACGTACGAGGGGGTCTTCAAAAATGTCACGCAATCCTTGAGGCGTCCCTTTCTCGACGGGGTTTCATGGCTCATGTCGGCTTGGCCTCGAGGAGGTTCTCGCATGAAGAAGCATACTAATCCGAGCAGCAAGCCGGGCGGGACAACGGCATAGAAAGCATAGCGCCATTCGGGAGTGATCTTCAGGGAAATTCCACCAACAGCAAATCCGAGTGCGCTACCGACCGGGATGGCCGCGTAGAACCAGGCGAGGACCTTCCCCCGGACTGCGACCGGATACAGGTCCGAAATAATCGTCGGCGCAGCGGGTCCATAAGCGGCTTCGCCCACGCCCACGAAACAGCGAGTAACAAGTAGCAAAACAAACGGGGTAGCCAAGCCTGCGAGATGAGTGGGTATCCAACCCGAACCGCCGCTGGCCAGGCTCCACAGAATCACTCCGACCCCAATCAACCACCAGCGCGATGTGCGATCTGCCATCCAGCCGAAAATCGGCGCGATGAGCATGTAGGAAACCATGAAAGCGGTTTGCAGTGAGCCCAGTTTGGCTTCGGCATATGGGTCTCGCCCCTCGCCTTGGGGAAAGAACTCGGATTCGATGGGCGGCAGCACTGCAGCTAACACCTGGCGATCTATGTAGTTGAAGAGATTGATGCTCAGCAACAGGATAAGAGCCGCTCGAGCGCCCGGCAGGGCAGCCAGGCGCCGTTTCTCCGACCCTTGCGCCGTTTCGCTGTCGCCTGCCAAGTTCATCGAGGTATCCTTTTGAGGAGGTACGGATGCCTTCCACCGTATCGAGCTTATAACCGGTCCTGCTCGCCTTCGCAATCCAACCAGGGCTGCCCAGCACTCCGCTATCAACGCTGCCGTCCCGTCCCTAGCACTGCGGACCTGTGTACCATTCGGATTGACCAGAATTGCTCAGCCTCCTATCATCACGTAAGTTGTGATCTGGAAACGGCAAGAAGACCACCACTCAGAAGCTTCCTCGTCACCCTGGAGTTAAAACCGCATGAAAGCGGAGCAACGACATCAGCTGCACACCAATGCGCTGGCCGATCATCTCGGCCGCTTTCTGCAAGGGATGAAGTCGTCCCATGGGGCTACTTCGCCCCTGATCTGGGTGTTCATCGTGCTGACTGTGGGGACCTTCGTGGTCTGGCAATATTTCGGCTACGCTGCACAGGTGGACGCTTCGACGAAATGGGTCGAGGTGGACGCCGCCCAGCAGGATCCACTCTTAGGCTCTGGGCGCCTATCGAGGTTGTATGACGAGGCCCCGAACACAATTGCCGGTAGAACTGCGGGATTCGATTTCCCTCGCTTGTCGATTCAGCACGGTCAGGCCAAGCTCAATTCCTCGCAACGCGCCGAAGGGATTATCTATTTGAAGAGTGCGCGCGACCTTTACGAGAGGCTATCCAAGCAGTGCGCCGACTCACCGGTACTCGCGCAGGAGGCGCTGATGGGAGTCGCGACTGCGAGCGAATCTCTGGTGGGTACGAACGGGCCCGACAAAATCAAGGAAGATCTCGAGCGCGCGATCGAAGATTACAAGAAACTAGTTGCGGCATTCCCGGAAAGCTTCCTTGGTAAGCAGGCTGCTCAACGAGTCGCGCTGCTTGCGGAGAAGCTTCCCGAGGTCACCAAGTTCTACGAAGAATTCACTTCGCTAACTGCGGCCAAGGGAGCGAAGGAATCCAAACCACTTGATTCCCCGGAACTGAAACTGCCGGAGTCCAAGGGGCCGTAGATCCAATTCTGGGTCGGCCCAGGGCCGAACGCCGCCATGCTACCTTCTTCACCAACGATTTCAGCCGCCGTCCAAGCCATCGATCTTACGGCAAAGTGCAAGATAGAAGGGACCAGGCTCGATCAGTACCTGGTGAGTGTGTTTCCCGATTTGAGCCGGTCGGCCCTCCGCAAGGTAATCGATGCGGGGGGCGTGATCGTCAACGAGAGCCCCGCCAAGGCGAGCTACAAGGTTCGGCATGGTGACCGTATCCGCGTCTGGCCGCCTGAGCCGTCCCATGAGTTACCGGTTCCGGAAGACATTCCACTCGATATTCTTTACGAAGACGAATTCCTCGCGGTGATCAATAAACCCGCGGACATGGTCGTGCATCCGGCAAAGGGACACTGGAGCGGCACGCTCGTCAATGCCCTGCAATTCCGCTTCAGCGAGTTGAGCCATGTGAACGGCGATTATCGGCCGGGCATTGTGCACCGGCTGGATCGCGATACGAGCGGCGTGATCCTGGTGGCCAAGGATGAAGGGGCGCATCGCAGTCTTAGCAATCAATTCGAGCACCGGAAAGTGTTCAAGGAATACATGGCAATCACCGCCGGCACGCTTGATCGTGACAGCGATTACATCGAAGGGCGCATTGCTCGACATCCACATGATCGCGTCAAAATGACCGTCGCGGAAGACGAAGATGAGGGCAAAGAGGCCTGCAGCTACTACGAGGTTATGGAGCGGTTTCACGGCTTCAGCTTCTGCCGCATCCATCCGCGCACCGGCCGAACGCACCAGATCCGCGTTCACCTTGCAAGTGTCGGCTGTCCGGTACTCGCGGACAAGACGTACGGAGGGCGGGATTGTTTGCGGCTCTCCGACCTTGACCCCAGTATCGATCCGGAAGCTGACGAAGTGCTGATGCCAAGGCAGGCGCTGCATGCCCGCCGACTGCGTTTCCGCCATCCACGAAGCGACAAGGTAATCGAAGCCGTCGCGCCGCTCCCGATGGAATTCGAAAGGACCCTCGCTGCGCTCAGGAAATTCAGACCGCTTGCGGGCGCAGCCAAAGAATGAGGAGTCATGCCGTCCGGCCGACAGTCGCAGGCCGGATACTGCCGCAGCGTCCAAGGAAGGACTTGACCGTGCCAACATCCGGCTCCGTTCCCTTACATCTCTCTCCCGGCACCTGTTATGGCACCCCGTCGCGCTTGGAGCGACTAGGCGTGGTGGCCTTGATCCTGGTACTCATCTTGTTCGGTGCGCTCGTCGAAAAACGCTCGGCGTTCATGAGCCGGCGGATGACCGACCTGGACGTGTATCTGCGGGCTGCCTGGGCTGTCCGGACAGGCGCCAACTTCTACGAAAGCACCGACGACAACGGCTGGCACTATCACTATCCGCCGCTTTTTGCCATCGCGCTCATGCCGCTTGCCGATCCGCCACCCGGCTACGATCGAACGGGCATGTTGCCGTTCGCGGTCAGTGTCGGCATTTGGTACGCGTTCAGCGTGCTCTGCCTGTTCTGGGCCATCCATGGGCTTGCGAGTGTGCTGGAGCAAAATTCGCCTGACCCGGCCGTGCGCACCATGCCGCGCGGTTGCCGGCGCTGGTGGGCCCTGCGCATATGGCCATTCTTGTTGTGCCTTCCGCCCATCGGCCACTCTTTCATGCGCGGCCAGGTCAATCTTCTGCTCCTCTTGTTGCTGGCAGGCATGGCCGTGGCCGTTCTGCGCGGTCAGCATCGCCGAGCAGGTCTCTGGCTCGCAGCCGCCATCTGTCTGAAGATCATCCCTGCATTCCTGATCGCCTACCCTGTTTGGCGGCGAGATTGGCGTTGCCTGGTGAGCTGCGGGACCGGCCTGGTCCTGGGACTTGGAGTCATTCCAGCTTGCTTATTCGGGCCGGAACGGACCATCGCCTACTATCAGGAATGGGACAAGGCCTTGCGGCAGCCGGTGATGAGCAATGGCGACGATCAATCACGAGCCAAGGAATTGACTGAAATCACCGCGACGGACAGCCAGTCGTTCGTGGCAGTCATCCACAATATTCTCAACCCGGATCGTACCACGAGACCGGCGCATGCAAGTCCCTTCGTGCTTATGTCTCACTGGTTGCTTGGCGGCGGACTGGCTGTCTTGACCCTTGCCGCCGCCGGCCTGCGCGGCCCACGTTCCTCGGACTCGGAGGCGATGTTCCTGGGCGCACTCATTTTGGTGATGTTGCTTTTGAGCCCGGTTTGCCATCTCCATTACTTCAGTCTTTCCACAGTGCTTGTCATGGCGTTTCTCGCCCATTCTTGGGAGGGACAGCAAACCCTCCGCCTCCACGCAAGTTGGTGGCTCCTCTTCGGGGGGAATCTGCTCGCGAATGCGATTCCCGATTTGCCGGGGATGGAGCTGACGCGCGACTTTGGACTGGCGACTTTTGGGGCTTTGCTCCTCTGGATGACCGCTAACCGTCTTCTCTGGACACGCGATGGACGGCAGGCCGCGCCCGCTCGTCCGTGGCTTGCTGTCCCAGAGGTTGCCGCCTAGCGCGTCAGCAATGCTAAGATGAAAGTTGCGATACGATGATTGCCAATTGGTGCATTTGCAGTCATTCCGCGGAAAAATCGTCGGCGAGAATGGGTTAGTGGCGCTGATACGCCGCGGGCAAAAGCGTGGGCCAGATGATTTGGCTTAGTGCGGGCACCCGTGATTTTCAGACGGCTTTGCTGGATGAGCCCGACCCGCGGCACCCGAATTGATTAACTCGCTGCTGTTTTCCCAACGCCTTGCGCCTCGCCAGGAGCGCGATCAAGCTCGGATCCGGATGAAATGCGCGCGTTGCCGTCAGGTCCGGACGGCTTGACATAAAGTCACACCTGTCAAGGCACCTCGATTTGGCAGTGCTGCGATCAGGGCTGTGGCGGGTTGATTACGATTTTCGCCCTTGGTCCCAGTTGCGTACAGAACGATTCACGCAAGCGATCGCAATAGATTTCCTTGACGACGTCTTTCACGTCTTCAAACTTGGTTTGTCGTCCAGGTCGGCGATCTGTTGCCAGGATAAGATGGTAGCCGAATTGCGTTTCGACCACGTCGCTCAGTTGATGGGGCTTCAGGTCGAAGGCAACCTTGGCAAAGGGCTCGACCATGCTTCCGGCCCGCGGGAACCAGCCTAGGTCCCCGCCTTGCTTCTTCGAAGGGCAAGCGGATTCCTTGCTGGCGATGGCGGCGAAAGCATCCTCGAGCGCCCGGTTCCGAGCTTTCTCGCGGACCGCTTCGTCGCTGTTTGCGGGAAGCTTGGCCAGTTCCTGCGCTACCTGTTCTTCAATCTGCTGCTTGAAACCACGAAGCTGAGCGATGGCTTGTTTGGCGTTTTCTTCGGTCTTGGCGACCGGCGTCAGCAGGATATGGCGGGCGCGGACCGTCGTCCCATCGAACATCTCAGGGTTCGTCTCAAAAACCTGGTGCAGGATCTTATCGGAAGCCTGCTCATTGCTGTACTTTTCCCAGCGCAACTCGGCAGTCAATTGGGTCCGTAGTTCATCTTCGGTGAGCATCAGTTCTTGCATCACCTTGTCCACGGTCTGTCCGCTGTTCTTGATCTCTTCATGGACCTGAGCCATTCGGCTATCTAATTCTTTCACAGGCACTTCAATGCGCAATTGCTGCAAGTACTGGTCCAGGAGGAGGTTGTCTATCAGGAATTCAAGAATCTCCTTGCGCGCTTCCGCCTGCTTGTCAGGCGGCTGCCGTCTCAGGCCCCGCTGCACGGCCTTTTCCAGGATGGGCTGACCGTTGACCGTTGCTGCCGTCCCGGTAGGCACCTTTGCCGCGGCATTGGGGGTGCCCACGGCCGGACTGCTCTGCTGGGCTGCCAACGGCGTTGCCGAGAGACCAAGCCACGCAATAAGCAGGCTGAGGCGCGAGAGAAAGCGCATGAAAGTTCTCCTAGTTCCGAAGATGGGCCAATGGCAGAGCTTGTGTAAAAGAGGCAAGGGCAGTTGGAGTCGATGGCCCTACCGATGTTCCGATGCAAAGCGGCGAAATTGTAGCGAGATGACTGTTCCGCGCCGAGGCGAATCTGTTCGTCATCTCCCTTGTCCGCACAGTTAGAATGGGATCAGAAGTTCATCAGCGAGGGAACATCCCATGTCAAAGTTCTGGCATCATTTCATAACCAACGGATCACCCTGGGAGCAGGAGCCGGCGCCGCAGGGCCGTTTCCCCAGCGAAGCGGAGGCCCTCGATGCCTTTTCCCAGGTCGTTGTCCAGGTAGCCGAAAAGTTGCGGCCGGCCGTGGTAAACTTGCGAAGCAAGCGTGGCCGGGGAGAGGGAGCGGGCTCCGGCATTCTTTTTACCCCAGATGGCTTCCTGCTCACGAACCACCATGTCGTGCAGGGCGGCGGTACCGTGCACATTCGTCTCAACGACGGCAGCGAGTCCGAAGGCCGCGTTGTCGGGGCGGACCCGTGGACCGACCTGGCAGTCGTGCAAGCGAACTCGTCCGGTTTGCCCTTCGCAGCTTTTGGGGACTCGGCCAACCTACGCGTCGGCCAACTGGTCGTGGCAATAGGCAGTCCCTATGGCTTCGAATCGACCGTGACGGCCGGCGTCGTGAGTGCGCTCGGCAGGACGCTGCGCAGTATCACAGGCCACCTGGTGGACAACGTTATTCAAACCGATGCCGCATTGAATCCAGGGAACAGCGGCGGACCGCTTGTCGATAGCCGGGGGCGCGTCATCGGCATCAACACGGCGATCATCCAGCCAGCCCAGGGCATCTGCTTCGCCATCCCAATCAACATGGCCAAGCACATCTTGCCACAGCTGCTCCAGCATGGCCGGGTCGTGCGTGGCTACCTCGGTATCCATGGACGAAGCGTGCCCATCCCGAAGCATCTTCTCCGTCAATTCAATCTGAGTCTGGCGACCGGAATCGAGGTACTCTCTGTAGAGCGGGAGGGACCTGCGGATCAGGCGGGAGTTTCCGAGGGAGACATCATCGTAATGCTCGCGGAGCATGCTACCGGAAGCATTGACGATCTGCACAAGCTGCTCGTACAGCTTCCCGTGGGCGTGCCTTCGCCCATCGTCATGCTGCGCGAAGATCGGCGGTTGGAGCGCTGGGTCGTTCCGGACGACTATCCCGATCCCGCGCATCGAAAACAATCATGAGCGCGCTTGCTCAGCTGCCATGATCGCATCCTTCATCTCGCGAACCGCGCGCTCCATGCCCACAAGGACGGCGCGGGAAACGATGCTGTGACCAATGTTCAATTCTTCTATGCCCAGGATGCGACAGACGGGCACCACGTTGACGTAATTGAGGCCATGGCCCATGTGGATATGGAGCCCTTGGTCGCGGGCTGTGCTCGAGGCCTGCTCCAGGGCGGCGAGCTCGCGCTCGCGATCTTCGCGCATGCGCGCTTCGGAGTAGCGGGCCGTCTGGATCTCCACCGCTCTTGCACCGAGTAGCTTGGCCTTCTCAATCTGCAACGGATCAGGATCGACGAAGAGCGACACTTCGATTCCTGCCCCTGCCAGCTCCTTGACGGCATGCCCCACGGCTTTCTGGTGGGTGATGACATCAAGTCCTCCTTCTGTCGTAACTTCTTCGCGTCGCTCAGGAACCAAGGTGGCCTCGTCTGGCCGGACTTCCAGGGCAATGTTCAAGATCTCTTGGACGGCGGCCAATTCGAGATTCAACCTTTGCGTCACGGTCTGGCGAAGAACGCGCAGGTCGCGATCCTGAATATGACGCCGGTCTTCGCGGAGATGAATCGTGACGCCGTCTGCTCCACCAAGCAGCGCCAGGACCGCGGCCGCTACAGGGTCGGGTTCGAACGCCCTTCGTGCTTGCCGAAGCGTTGCCACATGATCGATGTTGACGCCAAGCCGGATCATGGGATTCCCGCGCATTTTCGAGGGTAGGGGGTCAATACCATGGTGGATCGTGCCGCTCAGGGCTGCGGCGTCGCGGAGGATCCTGCCACAGTCTTTCGATAACGAACTACTTCGCGGCTCAGGATCTTCAATGCCAGGAATGCGAGTACGAGATTCACGATCTTGTCCATCACAAAAATTATCGCTGTGCTAATGATCGTGGGCAAAACATAAACCAAAGGCAAGAATAACCAGGAAAGCCACATCCACGACGTAAGAATGGCGATGAGCAACATGGCCGGAATCCAGCGCGCCTGCCGGGACACGTGGTAGCGGTGATCGAAGTACATATGCACCATCGTGCGTGCTTCAGCATAGACGTCGAACAGCAGCCAGGGTTGCCTGTCGGCAGGGGCTGGATGGGATTCCGGCCGGTCGACGGCCTGCTGTTCGGCCTGGTCGGCGCCTGCGCGGAACAGTCCGAGCGCCGCGGGAAGCAATTGTCTTCCGGCATGAACAATGGCGGGAGTCGATTGTACGATGGTAGTCGTCGGCTCCCGGTTGATGCGACTGGCAACGCGCTCCACCACGCGGTCTTCGAGGTGCCGCGTGTCTTGCAGACTCGCCATGACGTCTTCCAGCCGACGTACGCGTTGCTCGAGCGACTCGGACCGGAGCTGGACGGAGTCGGAGTGTGCTTCCCCGTTCGGAGTGGTCGGGCTTTCGCTCATGAGACCATGATCGATCGTCACTGCGTTCGCCTTCGAATAATCGAGAAAGGCGTTCCGCCTGGACCGCCCCTGGTCTGCACCCAGGAGACACTACTCAGTGTATTCGCTTCCAGGATAACCACATTTGCGCGGGAAGACCAGACCGACGACTTTGGTGCAACTGTTGCGCGAACGCCTGCATGGTCTCTTCGTGCGGATGATCCGTGCTAATCAGCGTGACCGTGTCGCTCCGTGCACAGAGACCGCAGGCTTTGATCGTCCGACGGCCGCCCGCTGGCACCTGCCGCGTTCGGCACACAAAGTGCTAAACTATGCTTGTGTGCCGTTGGACTCCACATCGCGAAGGAGAAAACTAATGACGCAAAACCGATCGCCACACGATGTCGTGAAGCTGGCAGATGCGGCGAACCCGATGCAAGCGCATATCTGGCAACAGGCCTTGGAAGCGGAAGGAATCACGAGCAACGTGGTGGGAGACTTTCTCGATGTCGGCATAGGCGACGTGCCTGGTCTGACGGCGGAGGTCTGGGTGCACCGCGACGATTTGCCACGCGCCCAAGAGATCCTTCAGAAGGGCATCGAGGCTGGGAAGGAGTCTACGGAGGAGGAAGGTGAAGATTAAAGTGCGCGCGGGAAAATCCCGCACGCACTGCAAATGCCTGATGCCGCGACCAGCAGCGCTACTTGACCATTTCCTTGAGACTCTTCAAAGGATAAGCCTTCACAACCACGCGTGCCGGTTTGGCCTTGATGGTCATCGGTTCGCCGGTGGCCGGGTTGCGTCCCTGACGCGCGGGCGTGGCCTTCTTCTGGACGCGCTTGATCTTCAGCAAGCCAGGCAACGCAACCACTCCTGGGCCTTTCTTGCCTACATCGTGCCGGATGAACTTGGTTAGTTCATCGAAGACGGCCGCGATTTGCTTGCGCGACAGTCCGGTCGCCTCCGCAAGCGACTGATAAAGTGCAGACTTGGTTGCGGGCTTGGATGCTTTGTTGTCGGCCATTGAATTCCCTCCAGGAAGTCGAGTTGGACAAACCAAAATGCCCACGATAAGTGGGAAGTTAGGAATCGGGTGCGTGGTTGTCAATTGCATATTATGCAGAAAACACGCTTTTTTTGAATAAATTTGGCAGAAACCTGCCTTTTTTCTGCGGTTTTGCAATTCTCGACCCAAGGGGCCGTGCAGCTGTAGCTGCAAAACCGGGCTTTTTGCACACCGTGCTCTCTACGGATGCTGGCAGCATTTCCCCGCGTGAGTAGGATGATGCTGTGCCGGCTGGCGCTGCGCGAACCTGCCTGGTCGCGGAGCCCATGTGCGTGGCAACACGTGGACCGACCGGAACGTCGAGGCCAATCAACAGGACGGTTATGAAAGCAGCAGTCTTCGACCGCTTTGGCGATCCTTCTGAGGTCTTGCAAATCCGCGATGTGCCAACACCCGAACCGGGGCCAGGCCAGGTCCGCGTGCGCATGCTGGCAAGCCCGATCAATCCCTCCGACCTGATGACGATCCAGGGCCAGTACGGTCGCAAGCCCAAGCTCCCCGCTACACCGGGGTTCGAAGGCGTCGGCGTCGTCGAGGCAAACGGCGGAGGCCTTCTGGGCCGGCTCAGGCTTGGCAGGCGCGTGGCTGTGCTCAATCGCGAAGGGGGCAACTGGCAAGAGCAGGTAGTGGTGCCCGCTCGCCAGGTTGTACCTGTTCCCGCGGGCGTTCCCGACGAGCAGGCCGCGGCCTTCTTCGTCAACCCTGCAAGCGCTTTGGTGATGACACGGTCTGCGCTGAAGATTCCTCGCGGAGCCTGGCTGATCCAGACGGCGGCGGGCAGCGCATTGGGACGCATGGTCATCCGCCTCGGCCGGCTGTACGGCTTCCGCACGATCAACGTTGTGCGCCGCAAGGAACAGGCTACGGAACTTCTGCAGGCGGGCGGCGACGCCGTCATCTGTACGGCTGACGAGTCGATCGAGGAGCGGGCCCTGGCTATTACCGATGGCAAAGGTGCGTCTTTTGCCATTGACGCCGTGGGGGGTGCGACCGGCTCGGCGCTGCTGTCTGCCCTGGGTTATGGCGGGCGCATGCTGATCTATGGCACGCTCTCCGACGAACCCATCACGTTCCACCCGCGCATTTTGATGACTGGCCAAAAGAGCGTTGCCGGATTCTGGCTGTCGGAGTGGGTGCCAGCCCAAAATGTGGTGACGATGTTGAGGCTCTTTCGCCAGATCGGCCGATTGATGGAAGCGGGCGTGCTGGTCTCCGAAGTTGGGAAATCCTTTCCCCTTGAGGACATCCAGGCGGCAGTGTGCCAGGCGGCGCAGCCGGGCCGGCTGGGCAAGGTTCAATTGCGCATTGCCTCGGCATGACGGGCGCGTCGGCCGCACGGGGAGCGCTCTTGGCAATCCGCGCGGGCTCCGTAACTATAAGGGCACAAGGGCACGCGGGTTGTTGATTGCTGGTGCGTGGGCTTGCTGTTGGCGGGACCAGGATAGATTGCGTAGTCGGAGAAGGGAATGGCCTTGATGACGGACAGGCGCAACCAGGCAGTAACCGGCTTGACTCCTCCACAGTTGGACGAGGCCAGGATTCGCGTGGTTTGGCCGTCGGTTGCCGCCCACACAGGCATTGCCACCCTCGGGCGCGCCCTGACGCGCACGATCGTGCTGGCGCCATTGGCCTGGTTGATCATGGCGTTGCCCTACTTCATGAAGGTACTGCCGGGCATGGCAAGGCGCTACACCCTTACCAACCGGCGCCTCATGGTCCAACACGGCTGGAAGCTGACTCCCGCGCAGGAGGTCGCACTTGCGGACATCGACGACGTACGCATCGTGGAAGATGCCAATAGCGATTTTTTCCGGGCGGCGACACTGGAGATCCTCTCGAAGGGACGGGTTGCTCTGCGGCTTCGCGGCGTGCCTAACCCCGGATCGTTTCGCGAAGCGATTCTGAATGCAACCAAGGCCTGGGTGCCCGGCAAGGCGGATACAGGCCATTTCATCCCTGCCTCAGCAAGTAAATCGGCATGACGATGGGCAAGACCGCCCTCTTCGTTTACGGCACTCTCAAGCGTGGTTTCAGCAATCACGCCATGCTCGCCGGCCAGGAATTCGTCGGCGCAGCTCGTACTCTTCCCCGCTATCGCCTGCTCGACCACGGTCCGCATCCCTGCCTGGTTGAAGCAGTTCAGGCCGGCCGATCGATACGCGGCGAAATCTGGAACGTGGACGCCGCCACCCTTGACCGTCTCGATGAATTCGAGGAAGTCGATCATCTCTTCAGCCGTCGCGAGATCGCGCTCGTCGACACTTCCACGACCGTCTACGCCTACTTCTATCGGGGCGACGCGACCGGGCTGCCGGATTGTCTGGACTGGTGGTCGGAGCCCGAAGCCTCCGCAGGTCGCTAAGACACCTTCGCCGAAGGGCTTGTGCACCCTCGGCAAAGCACTGCTATTTCGCCTTTTGCGTGCATAAAGGGGCGCAAGGCACATCATGTTTCCTGCGTCGAAGGTACGCCGAAAGTGCGCCGATAGTACGCCTCCCGGGAGCCAATTGCGACATGCGAACGTTTGTCGCCTCCGTGGCGCTATACAGAACCATGTTGGGCCTCCTCGCGCGAGCGGACGAGCGTGGCGGGCTTTCCCACGGAATCGCGCGACGTCCATACAACAGCTCCTTGGCTTGGTGGGGCTGCGGATTGTCATTCGTTCGCAAAGGCCGCGACACCCGAAGTCGCGACGGCTCAATTCTAGATCACTCATGGCGGACAGAGAATCGTAGCCGAGGAGATTTGAGCCCCTACTTTCGACTCATCGATAGGATAGGCACTCCGAATGGGAATGATGACCGAAAACCATAGGGAATATCGACTCGCGACCGCTCTTCTTCCCGCTGTAAGCTTCGTCGGACGACGAACTTGGCTTGCCAGGGTAGGCGAGCAAGTTAAAATGCTAAGGGTTAAGTCAGCCAAGTTGCCCGAATCTCGTGGGGAATGGTGTAACGGTAGCACAGCAGACTCTGGATCTGCTTGTCTAGGTTCGAATCCTAGTTCCCCAGATTTCGTAAATCTCAGAGCAATAAAGAGTTACGAAAACTTAGCAAAAAAACTTCTGCAAATCTTCTGCACACGCCTCCGTCGCGTTAGAATGGCGTTGCTCTCCTGGAAAGGAGCAACCCATGGCTTCCCTGCAGAAAAAGGGCGAATCCTGGTACTGCCAATTCATGTACCACGGCCGGCGGCACACTTTCACCATTGGGAGGGTAGGGGATGACGAGGCCAAAAACACCGCCGCCAAGTGCGACTACCTCCTGATGCGCATCAAGCAGGACTTGCTCGAAGTGCCCGCCGACATGGATATCTGCACTTTTCTGCAACACGACGGACGCCCCCTCGACAGGCCGGGCAAGTTGCGGGGACAGCAGATCCAATTCTCCGAGTTCAGCGATTCGTATCTCAAGACCTTCAGCGGCGGCGCCATCGAGGAAAGCACCCTTTACACCGCCAGGATTCACCTCAATCACCTATCCCAGACGCTCGGCCCAGGCTTCCCGATGAATAGCCTCACGCTGCCTGACCTGCAGCGGCACGTCACCCGCCGGCAGAAGAATGTCGCCGGCATCACCGTCAAGAAGGAGATCGATACCCTTCGTTCGGCGTGGAGATGGGCGCAGCGGATGGACCTGGTGGAGGGGGATTTCCCAAATGGCGGCCTGGTCTATCCCAAGGCCGACGAAAAGCTGCCCTTCATGACCTGGGCCGAGATCGAGCGCCGCATCGACGCGGGGGGAGACCCGGAGCAACTGTGGGAGTGCCTTTACCTAACCGATGTGCAGATCAAGGAATTGCTCGCCGACGTAAAAAACCGCAAGGTCTCGGCCTGGATATACCCGATGTTCTTGACCATCGCCCACACCGGCGCGCGCCGCTCGGAAATGATCCGGTCCAAAGCAGAGGACGTGGACTTCGCGGGAGGGACGATCACCATCCGCGAGAAGAAGAGGGTGAAGGGGACTCGCACAACACGCCGCGTACCCTTGAGCGGTCCGCTTCTTGCCATGCTGAGGAAATGGCTGCCGGGGCGGGTTGGAAAACCTTTCCTCTTCGGACCGGGCATGAAGCCGATGACGCCCCAGGCGGCGCAGCACGCCTTCGCCAGAACTTTGGCAGACACGAAATGGAAAGTCCTGAAAGGCTACCACGTGCTGAGGCACAGCTTTATCAGTGCCCTGGCAAGCCGTGGTGTAGACCAGCGGATCGTGGACGACTTCGTCGGCCATCAAACCGAAGAGCAGCGGCGCCGTTACCGACACCTGTACCCCTCAACCCAGAAGCAGGCCATCAAGCAGGTCTTTGGATAAGGATTGCCCCTAGCTGTCGTCTCAACTGGAGAGCGTATGACCTACCGTCGACGGATACGACCGTAAGCGGCTGACGACGACTTGACACCATAGCTCGGTCAATCCCGATGCCGCATCAATGGCCTTGCGCCGAGATTCTTCGGCGGATGGGAGCCCGGAACGCAACTCCTCCAACGCCAAGTAAACCAGTGCAAGCTTTCCTCTCTCGAGATTGAAGGCTCGGGCCACATCAAATGATTCGCGATAAAGTGCCCTCCCCGCCTCGATACGTCCGGAGCGAAATTCGATGAGGCCAGCCGTGGCCAAAACGTAAATTAACTGTGCGGCGGAAACGCTTGTCCTATCAATTCTGCTCAGCGCCGTCGCTGCTCGCTTCACTTTGCCTTGTTGAGCGAGAGCAAACGCAAGATTGTTATAGAGGCAGACATCTCCAGGGTTGCTCAGCAACGCGAAGTGCGCGAATTCGATGGCTTGGTCGTAGTCTTCCAAAACGGTTGAGGCAATGTGTGAGCCGTGAATGGCAGGCCGGCTGGAAAATGGTTGGTCCGCCCACCAATCCCGAGTTCCCTGAATAGACCGGCTCCAGTTGGCCACCCGGAATGATTGCCAAGCGGTCGCTTCGGCCGAGAGCGAGACCTCGACACCCGCGGAAGTGAGGATTCCTGCGTTGC
>DATGZX010000297.1:0-13721 GCA_035296965.1 Gemmataceae bacterium | reverse complement strand
AGTGTCGGGGACGGGGCTGAGCAGGTTGGCGCAAGTGACGCGGTTTGTGTCCATGACAAAGGTTTTAGCGCCAGGCCCCCGCCCTGGACAGCTGTCGGGACGTTATTTTTGTAAAAGGGAATTCTTCACAGGCTCTCAGCAATGCCGGAGGCCTCGTTCCTTCATGTTACATAGGGACATGAGGTGCGCGCGCCGGAGAGGAGACTCGTCTTCTATACAAACGTGCGCTTGTGAATTCCGTTTGGCCCACACAAACAGGCATGGGTGGCCCCAATCCAGGACAGGCGAGCAGCGGGCTGCCGAGCACCCGCTTGGATGGACCCGGATTCAGGGCTCTTGAGAGGCCGCACATAGGACGCATTTAGGACGCAAATAGGACGCAAGCCGGCCGATTCCTTTGCTCACCGCACCCACCAGGCATTGTTCGGTCGGTCATCGAATACCACCTTGATGCCGCCGATATCATATTCTTCGACTTCATCAAAATCTGACCATTGCCCATTGGCACTGGTGATCAGCTCGCCGTGAATCCGCGCCGTATGTGCGGTTTGGATCAAACGGTTGAACGCACCCGAACTGGCGTCGACCTGGTCGGCGTACGCGCTCATCGGGAAAAGACAGAGTTCGTCGATGTACTCCTGGTTCCAGGCACCGCGGACGAGGCAAACGTTTCCCGCCTCACACTGCGCGGCGAACGGCTCCGCGCGAGCTTCCTTGTTACCAGTGGGCAAGAGGGTGTGAATCGGAAAACCTTCGAACAGTTTCGCCGTCGCCCAGACACTGTCCTTGCCTGAAGACCCGCCCTCGCGTTCGACGACAATTTCGGGCTGCATGTCTCCGTACCTGGCCCAATCCGCCTGGGCGGTACGGAGCATGATCTGGTCGCGTTGCCAGCTACTCCACTGCCCTCGGACCACATCCTCGACATAGTAGCGGGCATCGCTGGTTCGGGCCAAGAGCACGCCACAGGTGTAGCAGCCACCGCCGGCGGTAGCGGCCCGGTCCCAGTAGCGCACGCGATCCACACGGGCCGGTGTCGCCGCGACGATCTGGGTGAACCAGTCGTGCTGAAACATGCCTCCTTCCCTCGGGACCGGCTGCTGCTGGAGTTGGCCTGCCGAGCCATAAGAGCCGAGGGATTTCTCCATGGTGCGCACTTTCTCTTCATCGAAGAGGCGAGGACAGAGCAACTGCCTCTCTTCAGTCCTGGGGTCGTCCCAGCCCAGGCTGGTCGCCTGCATGCGGCCGCGTTCGTAGCGCATGGGCAGACAGAGATGTTCCCAGCCGCCTTCCGCCAGGACGTGAGCAGATAGGTCGCCGGCATGCAAGCGCTGCATGATCAACACACGGCGGGCGTTGCGGGCCACGCCACGCGTGCTCATCGTCAGGTCCCACCACTCGAGCACCGCCTGCCGTTCGGCCGGACTTTCGGCGCGCTGCACGTTGTGTGGATCGTCGCAGACGATGCGATCAGGGTGTTCTCCCGTGCCGTGACCCTCGACCGAGGTGGCCAGCCGATAACCACCCTGGTCGGTTTCGTAGTAGGTCTTCTGATTTTGATCTCCGGTGAGCCGGAACTGCCGAGCGCAGCGCGTCTGATACCAGCGGCTACCGAGCAAGGCGCGACATTTTACGGAGTCGCGGGTACTGAGTCGAGAATCATAGGAAGCAAAGAACCAGCGTACCGTGGCATCGTTGGCCCATTCCCAGGCGGGCCAGAAGACGCAGGCGAGCAGGCTCTTGCCGGCGCCTGGTGGGATGTTGATCAGGAGTTTTGGAATCTGTCCTAACGTCACTGCTTGCAAATGTTCGCAGAGGGCGCCGATATGCCAGCTATCTACGAACGGAGTTGCTTCAACCAGCGGCCAGCCCTGCCGGACAAATTCATACAGGCTGTGGCGGGCCATCCGTCTCTGGTATAGTTCCTCGGCTGCTTGGCGGAAGTAGTCGTCCTCTTCCTCGGTTAATGATGGTGGCCAGTTCCTCATCGGTTAGCTCCTTGACGCTTGGGAGGTCATGTTCTTGGAGCACTGGGTCGGTAGGCTCGCCCAATGTCGAGCGTTCCAGCTTGGCGGACTCAATCAAATAATTCAGCAGATCGCGCGGCTTGAGTTCATCCGGCCGGAGCTGGCGCAGACGCTCGATCGCTTTGGTTTGCAACATCTGAGCTTCCTTGGCATAGCGGTCGTTCATTTCTTTGACGGCAGCGGTGCGCTGGCTTGCTTTGACCTGTTCCTGTTCCTCGTCCCAGGCCTGCGCCCGCGCGCGCCAGTGCCAGCGTTTGGCCCAGCGGCGGATGATTCCCGAAGCCCTGGCCCCTGACCTTCGTTCGCTGTCCTGAGTGCCGTGATAGCTGCGACTGGCTTCGTCGAGACTGCGTCGCGGGCCAAAGTCCCGGTAGACGCAGAAGGCGGCGAAGGCCTTGGCAGATTCATCCGGCAATCGGTCCCAGGACGATGCCATGGATTCCTCACTTTCTGCAAAGGTGTGATCCGAATGCGCAGGCGCCTCCTCAGCCAGCCAGCGGGGCTGAGACTTTCGGCTCGAGACCGGCCGGTGAAGTTCGTTCGGCTTTCTTGCCGGTGAAGCGCTCCCAACGGGTGACGATGACGTCGCAGTAGAGTGGATCCAACTCCATCAGAAACGCGCGCCTCCCGATCTGCTCCGCGGCAATCAACGTCGAGCCGCTGCCGCCAAAGAGATCGAGCACGTTCTCCCCCGGCTGTGACGAGTACTGCATTGCCCGCGAGGCCAGCTCCACCGGCTTCTCGGTGAGATGGACCATGCTCTGCGGGTTGACTTTCTTCACTTCCCACAAGTCCAGGGCGTTGTTCGGCCCGTAGAATTTGTGGCCCGCCCCCTCGCGCCAGCCATAGAAAGCAAGCTCGAAGCACCCCATGTAGTCCTTCCGAGTCAACACGGGATGGAGCTTGTTCCAGACGATCCCCTGCGAGAAATACAGCCCGTGCGCCTTGAGGGCCGGCGGGTAGTTGCCGAGGTTTGCGTAGCCGCCCCAGATGTAAAAACTGCCGCCCGGCTGCAGCACGCGCGCCATGTTGCCGAACCAGGCGTCGAGGAGACGGTCGAATTCTTCATCGGTAACAAAGTCGTTTGCCAGCGGCCTGTCCTTTGGCCGGAGCTTCTTGCCCGTCGGCTTGGCCTTGCCGGGGTGTCGCGCAAGGTCGAGCGCTTGATGGTGCTGTGTGCCCGGAAACGAACTCAACCCGGCGGCGATGGCGTTGTTGCTTCGCGGCTCGACCTTCACGTTGTAGGGCGGGTCAGTGTTGAGCAAATGCACCGCGGCACCGTCTAGCAACCGATCGACGTTCTCCGGCTTGGCACTATCGCTGCAGAGCAAATGATGCCTGCCTAAGCGCCAGAGATCCCCAGGACGGGTGGTGGCCTCATCGGGCGGTGCGGGGATATCGTCGGGGTCGACAAGTCCCTGCGTGCCGGACGGTTCCAGCAGCCGGAGCAGGTCTTCGGAGGAGAAGCCGGTGAGGTTCAGATCGAAGTCCATCTGCTGCAGTTGCAGCAGCTCCTGGGTCAGCAGGTCGTCGTTCCAGTGCGACAGCGTGGCGCTCTGGTTATCGGCGATGCGGTAGGCCTTGGCTTGCGCAGGCGTAAGCCCTGCGGCCACGTGCACGGGGACTTTCTCCAGCCCCAACTTCAGCGCGGCCTTGTAGCGCGTATGGCCGACGATGATGACGCCTGCCTCATCGACGACAATCGGCTGCCGGAAACCGAACTCGCGAATGGATGCCGCCACGGCATCGACCGCCTGATCGTTGACACGTGGATTGCCTGGATAGGGTCTGATCTCGGAGAGGCTACGTAGTTCGACGAGCATGTTCTCTTCCTTTCTTTGTTGCAGCCGAGTAGCGTTTCATTCTGCTTCGGCTGCCACACAATAAAAAACCCCGCCAGTCCTCCCGAAAGGAGGACCAGCGGGGTGCCAAAATCCCGCGGCGGGCATCACGCCCGGCCCTAATTGTTATTGTGCGCTCACCTGCGCCAGCGCGTCACATACCCGCAGTCCATGCACTTCAAAGACACCCTGCGCTCATCGATTAGGACAGCATGGGTCAGCACGGTACTGATCGACACGATGCCGTTCTCGTTGAGGATGTCAGGCTCGAAGGTCCCCATCAGGATTCCCGCGCGATTGGCGACGAGACCCGACCAAGCACCGCAGTTGTCACAAGACACTGCCGTCGGTTTGCCACCCTGCGGTGGCAGTTTGCCGACGAGCAAGCAAAACTGCGTCAGAAACTCAATAAACTGCGACACCGACTTCATGATTCGACCTTCTCCTTGGTTCCGTGACGAACCTTCGCCTCTTCCTGGTTCCGCGCTTCAGACCTGATGCGTTCCCAAATGCGTTGCACGTCCACGGCGGCCGGCAGCATACCGACGCTCGCGGCCGTAGCGTAGTCTATGTGCTCATTGGCAAAGATGCTGGCCTGAGTGAATAGTCGCGGCAACACCTGGGTCCCGGCCAGGAATAGACAAGTCTGCCCCCGGCGGAACTGAACCTCCATGTACTTGGCGGGCATATTCCAAAGGTACAGGAGCACTTGCTCAGCTTGGTCCAAGGAGACGCCGCGCGTGCGTAAGCCGCGGGAGACTGCAATGGCAAGCACTTGCTGCAGGGACCAGAGATCGGCATGGCCGCGTCCTCGACCGCCGGGCTTGGCGGCCTTCAGCCAGCCGTCGGCGCGCAGGCGTTTCAAGGTGCCCATCGGCAGACCGGTCAAGCGACAGAGTTCGTTACTGGTCAGGTATCCGTTCATGGTTCCCGTGCTAAAAGGTTCACTCCAAACATTATATCTGTCCGGCAGCGGGCAAGGCAAGGGGCGATGCTGCCGCAACCTCGCGCGGCTCCCTGGCTGGGACCCTTCGTAGATCTCTGATGCGGGCACGGGTTCTCATCGCTGGGCCTTCTCTGGGCGGTGATGTTACGGAGCAGGTCGTTCTCATCGCGAGCGAGATTAGTGCTACAAGCGGGGAGGTGTCAACACAAAACATGCACAAGCGCCGTAGCGGAAGCTTCGGTGCGGCATTTCTCGACGGGACGTGGAGTCCATCAGCGGCACTGTTAGGCAGAACTTATTACACCAGGGCTCATGCCGCCAGTAGCGAACTTGCAGAGGCAGACGAGCAGGCTGCGCGCCCGCGCTAGCCGGCCGCAGCCTCATCTTCAGAGCCAAACCCTCGACTTTGGCTCCCTTCCGAGGTAACGGACTGGATCGTCGTGGCTGAAGAACTACCCGGAGCTTGGAGCATTCCCATGCGTGTGCCGCTTGAAATCACGTTTGCGAAGTCGTCGTCCGCACTTTACGCCCACGCCGTGCGGTTGGCCCGTGCCATAGCCGGCTATCGGCGGACGGGAGAAGGTCAGGAGGTCGTCCATACCGTGAGGGCGACGGTGTCATTAGCCCACACGGCAACATGGGAAAAACTCCGCCGGCTCATGCGCTTGGTATCGGGATGGCGCTCAACCAACGTCAGCGTGGCCGGTCATGCGGTGCGCTATTGGACGCTTTCGGGCGGGCTGGCCCAGGTCGAGGCCTGCCACGCCCTTAAGCTGCAACATGGCCCAGGCTATTGCTCCGGTAAGAATACTCCCAGCACCGAAGCGACCTATTTCGGCTGCCGCTTCTGCAAAGGGGTTTCCCGGCGCGTCGACGGCTCGGCGCACCGCGGCGACTCCGGTGCCTTGTCGTCCCAGCGTGATTCCTTCCGAGTCGATAAGGCAGCCATACGCGTGGCCCTCGAACAACAAATGCGCGCTCAAGCCTGCCTCTTCTGTCCCGCCTTCCGCTGGCAGCGTGTCCACGCCGACGTGGACGATCTCCCGGACGTCATCGAACTGGGAAAAGCAAGCGCCTTCGAAGTGAAATACTCCGAGTTCGACCCGAAGAAGCCGCTCGGCATCAAGCCCAAAGAGTCTTCGCGCCACGGGGGGCTGGTATTCGGGGACGGCGCCCCTGGTCGGCAACAAGGCCCGCCCCCGGTCCGACACGTGCCGAACGTGCGCTACACAAGCGTTGCCGGCCAGGATGCCGCCCTGGCGCAAATCAAGAATGTCGTGGAGCTGCCTCTCAGCCACGCGGCCTACTTTGAGGCACTGGGTGTCGAACCGCACGGCGGCGTCCTGCTCTACGGGCCGCCAGGCAATGGGAAAACCCTCCTGGCCAAAGCCGTGGCTACGGAAAGCGCCGCCCACTTCGAGCTGATCAGCGGTCCGGGAGTCCTGTCTCCCTGGGTCGGCCAAAGCGAGGCGAACCTGCGTCGTGTGTTCGAACGCGCCAGGCAACTGGCACCGAGCGTCGTGCTCATCGATGAGCTGGACAGCATCGCGCCCTGGCGCCAGGACCAGAGCCAGCAGCATGCCGTCCAGCTCCTATCGCAACTGCTTGTGCTCCTGGACGGTTTGGAAGCCCGTGGACGGGTCTCGGTCGTCGCGACTACCAATCGCCTGGAGGCCATCGATCCGGCCGTGCGTCGGCCGGGACGGTTCGACTACCACATCGAGGTGCCATGTCCGGACCGGCAGGGGCGCGCCGCCATTCTGCGCGTCTGCCTGGCCAAGATGAAAACGCGGGGCGGCTGCCGCAGCGAATACCTGGCCGAGCAGACCGAGGGCTTTTCGGGGGCGGAGCTGGCGGCGCTATGCCGCGAAGCCGGCCTCCACGCGATTCAGCGGGGCCTCGCCCTGGGTATCCCGCCACGGAAGCTCATGATCTGCGGCCAGGACTTTCGCCAAGCCCTTGTAGCGTTGCGAGCCAAGCGGGTCCCCGAAGTGCAATGACCCGGCAGCTTCTCTGCTTTTTTCTCATTTTTATCGACAATCTCCTGGAACTGGTCCGAACGTCGAGGTAGTGAACTGGATCGTTGTGTGCTGCCCGTGACCCGCTTTCAGTGAAAGGAGAAGCATCCATGATCCAGTCCGCCAAGCGACGTCCGTCAACTACCTCTTCCCCTTCGAACGGCTGCCCACCGACAAACGGCTGCGCTGCCTTCGCCCCCTCCTCTCGCGGCCGCTCGAGCTGGTCGGGACTGTTGCGCGTCAGCCTCGTTGCCGTCCCGGTCAAAGCCTACGCCGCCGTCAGCAGCGGCTCCTCCTCGTCGTTTTGTCATATGCTCCATGCAGGTTGCGGCCAGCGTATCGGCTACCAGAAGCAATGCCCCCGCCACGGCGCCGTCGAGTCGGCAGACATCGTCCGTGGCTACGAGTATTCCCGCGGTCAGCATGTCGTGGTCGAGCCGGAAGAGCTGGAGAAGCTGCGGCCAGCGCGGGACAAGGCCTTGGTCTTGGAACAGTTTGTCGCGCAGGCAGAGGTCGATCCCACCTTCTTCGCCGGTCGCAGCCTGTACCTCTTGCCCGATGGACCGGCAGCACAGCACCCCTACGGCGTGCTTGTCGACGCCCTCCGGCGAGCGGGCAAAGCCGCGCTCGGCCGCGTGGTGTTGTCAGGGGGCCGGCAGTTGGTCCTGGTGCGTCCCTCCGGGAAGGTGCTGGCCTTGGATGTCTTACACTACCCCGCTCAGGTCCGTCTCGCTGCATCCTGGGAAGCCGATGTAGTAGCAAGTGCGGCCACTCCGGAGGAGCGCGCGCTGGCCGCCCAGTTGATCGCTTTGTCTAGCGGTCCTGCCGACTGGGCGCGGTATCGAGACACGAGCGCCGAGGAATTGGCCGCCTTGCTGCAGGCCAAGGTTGCCAACCAGCCGCCGTCCGCTGCGGCGGAAGAGCCGGCAGCGATCTTGCAACTTCTCGATGCCTTGCAGCAGAGCGTGACGGCGGCAGACAACGGCACGCCTGCGACGGGCAAGGGCCGCAAGCCACGCGCGCGGAGGGCGAGCGCATGAACGAACTCCTGTACCCGATGCTGGCAACCTCGGCGGCGCCCTTCGATGCCGAGGACTACTTGTTCGAGGTGAAGTGGGACGGCGTGCGTGCCCTGGCCGCGGTCGCCGAAGACCGCTGGCGGCTCTGGGGCCGCACCGGCAGCGACTATACCGAGCGTTACCCAGAATTGTCCGCGCTGCGGCGCTTGCCGGCAGGCACGGTCGTCGATGGTGAATTGGTGGTGCTCCAAGGCGGCCGGGCGGACTTCCCGGCTTTGTTGCAAAGACACCAGCGTCAGGTCGCTAGTCCCCTCGATACCATTCGCCGGCGTCTGCCGATCCGCTATCTCGTCTTCGATCTGCTCTTTCACGAAGGGCGGTCCCTCCTGAAGGAGCCGCTCCGCGAGCGGCGGGCACGGCTCCACGAACTGTTGACCGAGCTCAAGGAGCCGCTCCTGACCTTCTCGGACGGGATCGTGGGTCAAGGCCGCGACTTCTTCGCCCGCGTGGTGGCCCAGGGACATGAAGGTGTAATGGCCAAGCACCTCACCAGCCCGTATCAGCCGGGCAAACGCTCGTCGGCATGGAAGAAGATCAAACCTGTCCAAGTGCTGCCTTGTGTGATCGTTGGTTATCGGCCGGGGCGCAAACGAGTACGCAGCTTGCTGGTGGCCACCGTGCGCGCCGGGACGCTCAGCTACGTGGGACAGGTCAACCGGGGTTTGAGTGCTCAGACGCAGACCGAACTGGCCCAGCGGCTGGCCCAACGCCATCGACCGCGGCCGCTGGTTTCTTGTCCCAAAACGGCCTGCTGGGTCGAGCCCGACGTCTATTGCCGGGTGCGCTTTCAGGAATGGACGCCCCACGGCCGGCTGCGCCACGCTGTCTTCGACGGCTGGCTCGAAGGCTCGAAGTAGCCCATGAGTCGAGGGAGCGCCCATGCGCAAGAAATCTGATCAATGTGCTCAGAATCTGCTTGATCGGGCTCCGCTCCGCGAGGTAAGGGTGCTGCCCTGTCGAGACGCCGCGTTGGCGCGGCGCCTGTATCCGTGTCCTTTTTTCCCAAGGAGATTCATTATGGCGACGACCAAGAACATCCGGAAGACCTCGGCCAGCAAGGCGCGCCAGAAGCCCAAGGCCGGTAAGGCCACCCCGAAGCGGCGGCCGGTCAGCGCAGCCGAGACCGCCAAGAAGCTCAGCGCGCTAGCTGCGGCGGCGCGGGTGTTGAGCGAGAGCGGCCAGTCGATGACGTGCCAGGAACTTATCGCGGCCATGGCGGTCAAGGGCTACTGGACCAGTCCCGCGGGCAAAACGCCCGCAGCCACGCTGTACGCGGCCCTAACGCGCGAGATCCAAACCAAGAAGGAAGCCTCACGCTTCCAAAAGACCGAGCGCGGGAAATTTGCCCTGGCGTAGCCGAGCCTACGAAGTCGAGCCTGCCTCGGCGGCCCAAGGCCCCCACGCGGGGCCTTTCGGCGTTGAGGGAGCTTCCCCTCACCCTCCCGTAACCCGCCGCCACAGACGCCAACGTCGGCGAACCCTGGGCCAACACGGCAGTCTTCCTACTCCCGCCGCGTGCCCGCCAGCTTCCCTGGTTCCGATGTGGCCGGTGCCACCGCCACGCGAACGCCGCTCTGGCACGCCCTAGAGCTTCTCTTCTCCCGAAGAATCTTTCCCCGTTTAGCGGGTTTTCCCTTGAGACTGGCGCCGCAACCGTGCTCACTGTCCAGTCGGGTTCACGCTTCCCCCAATCTTCAACAGCGAGGAGCACAACATGCACCCAAACCTGGTCCAAGAACTGGCGGCGCTGACGCGAATGACCGTCGGCCAACTCCGCCTCAAGTTCGCCGCCCTGTTCGGCGAAGAGACGCGGTCCGGCAACAAAGCCTGGCTGGTCAAGCGCGTTGCCTGGCGGCTGCAAGCCCGGGCGGAGGGCGATCTCTCCGAGCGCGCACGCCAGCGCGCCGAGGAACTGGCCCGGGATGCCGACCTGCGCCTGACGCCGCCTCGAACGGCCAAGCACGCCTCGCCTGGCACACGCGAGAAAACGCACAGCCTGCGGCTGCGCGCCGATACTCGCATCCCGCCGCCCGGCACTATCCTGAAGCGTTTCTACAAGGGAAAGACCCTGCAAGTCCAGGTCCTGGAACACGGGTTCGCCTGCGCCGGGGAGGTCTACCCGACCCTGTCTGCCGTCGCCAAAGCCGTTACCGGTTCGCATTGCAACGGCTACCTCTTCTTCCGCCTGCCCAGCAAGGAGGTCGAATCATGAACACAGCATCGAACGTTGCGGCCAGCAAGACCGTCCGCTGTGCCGTCTATACGCGGAAGTCCACCGAAGAGGGCCTCAACCAGGAGTTCAATTCCCTGGATGCCCAGCGCGAAGCAGCTGAAGCCTATATCGCCAGCCAGTGCCACGAGGGCTGGCTCTGCCTGCCCCAGCGCTACGACGATGGCGGCTTTACCGGGGCGAACATGGACCGGCCCGCCTTGCAGCGCCTGCTGGACGACATCCAAGCGGGCAAGATCGACTGCGTCGTCGTTTACAAAGTCGATCGCTTGAGCCGATCGCTGCTCGACTTCGCCAAGATGATGGAGACCTTCGACCAGCAGCGCGTCGCCTTCGTCTCCGTGACCCAGCAGTTCAATACGGCCACCTCGATGGGACGATTGGTCCTGAACGTCTTGCTTTCCTTTGCCCAGTTCGAAAGAGAGATTATCTCTGAGCGCACGCGCGACAAGGTTGCTGCCATGCGCCGCAAGGGGAAGTGGTCGGGAGGAGTGCCCTTGCTGGGTTATGACCTGGACCTTCGCGAGACGCGGCTGGTCGTTAACTCGAAGGAGGCAGTACGCGTCCGGGCGATCTTCGCCTTGTACCTGGAGCTGGGCGGGTTGCTGCCGGTGGTTCGGGAGCTTAGGCGTCGGCGCTGGCGGACCAAGCGCTGGCGAACCCGCCGCGGGGAGGCCCGAGGGGCCAGACCCTTCACCAAAACCAATCTGCACCGGCTGCTGACCCGGGTCGCCTACATCGGCAAGGTCCGCCATAAGCACGAACTCTACGACGGCGAGCAGCCAGCCATCGTGACTGCCGACATTTGGCAACAAGCGCAGGCCCAACTCAGGGACAAACGCCGGTCCGGAGGCGGGCAAGCGCGGAACAAGTTCGGCGCTTTGCTCCAAGGGCTTCTTCGCTGTGGGCCTTGCGGCTGCGCCATGACTCCCACCCATGCCATCCGCGGCAAGAAGTGTTACCGCTATTATCTCTGCTGCGGCGCCCACCGGAACGGCCGCCAGAGCTGTCCGTCGAAGGCGATCCCCGCAGAGCCCATCGAACGTTTTGTATTGGCGCAGATCGAGAGCCTCGGCTTTGATCCCGCGCAGACGAACGCGAAGGGACGGGCGCCAGCGCTTCCTCTAGCCGACCAGCTCCAGCTCGTGCAGCTCCATATTGAACGCGTCGAATACGACGGAGCGCAGGGCAAGGTGTCGATCATCCTGCGTCCTGACACCTCCCATCCCTTGCGGCCGCAAAGACAGCCCTAAACAAGGATACTAACGCATGATGACGCAACATACCATCGACTGTATTCTTCCTCTGCGCCGGCGCGGGCGGGCAGGTCAGCAATCATTCCCGGCAGGGCCGGTGCCGCAGCCTTCCTCCCCGGCCGACAGGGCGACGCGCTCGCCCGGCCGGGTGCCGCGCGTCGCGCGCCTCATGGCTCTGGCGCTACGCTACGAACAGTTCCTCCGCGCGGGCACGGTCCGCGATTACGTCGCGTTGGCGAACCTCGGGCAGGTTAGCCGAGGACGGATTTCGCAGATCATGAACTTGAGGCAGTTGGCGCCCGATATCCAGGAGCAGATCTTGTTCCTGCCGTGCGTGCAACAGGGCCGTGACCCGATCCACTTGCATCACCTTCAGCCGCTTGCCGTAATCCTCGACTGGCGCAAGCAGCGCAGGATGTGGAAGGTGCTGCAACGAGAGTTGACGCTTTAGCCTCGGAACACTGATCGTCGTCGTAACGACGCAACGACAACCAGACTGGTTCGCTGCTCGCCCGCCGAAGTGGACGGTCCCAGGTAGACCGCTACATTGCTTTGAGTGCGCCGCGCATGCATATTACGACTGACGTGATCTGCATTATCCAACCCGCCAGTAAACAGGCCGCCTGTTTACCGGCGGGTTGATGCTTTGATGCTCTTTTCGGAGAGCCGGGTGAAATTGCTATCCCAGCCCGACGGGGCAGGCCGGTCTGCCGTTTTCTGCGTATTTTCCTCGGGCATTCCCTTGCCTAACCCGTTTCGAGGAAGTGCTGCAGAAGGTGCCTTAAGCCCTCATGGCGCAACGTCGCCCGGGTCCCACAAACCCACTCTCTCTGCCCCGGCTATTTATCCATCTCTTTCCGCGACGCTAATATCATTGAACAGGTAGGCGCGTCAGCTTAATCCCAGCATGTCAGCAGAGGGGCAGCCTAGCGCGGAGGAACAAATGAGAACTGAGCGAAAAAGGCTTCGGTATTACACGGGTTTGCTCCCAATGAAAGAAGAGCAAATGGCCGTGCCGGTGCGTGGACGCGGGTGGGAGGCACGCATTGAACGCATGAGCGAACGCTGGCGTTCGGAACATTCTCCGGATCGCGACCTCGAAATTGTTCTCTACGCCCGCAATCAGCAGGCGGCGCAGGCCGCTTTGGACTTGATCATTGCCAGTTACGATCTGCTTGCCGGTGAACCACAATTTTGGGGCGGTGATTACATCGCTCTGCCGGAGCAGGCAGATGGGCTTGAAAGTGTCGGCGTATCGGCCACAAAGAGTGCAGGCTACCCAAGAGCATGTCGTCTAGCTGCCAAAGCATCGACACGACAAGAACTTTCGTTCGGCGTGGCCCTGTATAGGCTAAGCCAAAAGCTGCATGCGAACCTGCTAATGGACTTACATCCTGGCGAATACCCGCACCGACATCGGTCGCCCTCCTCGTTCGATCAGGCGCGATTCGCCTATGCGATTGTCACGGCCTACGCGGTAGTCGAACAACTTGATATGGGTATGGAGCCCAAGAAGCAATCTTTCGCGAACAAATGTTGGGTGCCGGCACGACGACAAGAGCTTGAACAACGATTGCAGAAGAAGGGCGTTGATATTACCGAGCCTCTGCTCTGGCATCTACGCGGCGGCAAGACGAAACTCGAAAAACATGAAAACCGTAAGACCGCGATAGTGCGGAAGGCAAAGTGGTCCTCCGGGAGAGTGCGCGACTGCCTGGTTGACGTCGTCGATGCAGTAGCAGACGTGCGATTTCTGCGCAGTTACGCCTCGGCACACAAGGCAAGTGAACTCACAGGATTACTCTCCGTCTACGACGTTGCTAATGCCCAGCGTCTGGCGCAGCGCTTTCTACTCGACCGTTTGCGGTTTAGCCCAGTCAACTGCTACACGGTATAACCAGATGCTGGTCGCGCCCCCAGGGCCAGTTCGAGTGGCACAGTCGGTCTTGTTCCCCCAACCTTCGCACGGGCAGCGGCCTCAAACCCAAGGAGATCCTCGTCGACGGATTGACAAGCTTGCCCATGTTGGTCCCCGGCGTCGTTTTCATCTGCTACGTGGGAGATTGGCTGCAGTCGTCCGAGTGCACAGCGAGTGCAGATTACAACTTAGGCTATCGTCATTATCCAACCCACCTGTAAACAGCTGGGCTGTTTACAGGTGGGTTGAAGTTTTGATCGTATTCTTCGGGGAGCCGGTTGAGACTATCACGAAAAGCGCTACCCGGGAGTTTACAGGAACCCTGGCCGAAGACACCGCCTAGCGATTGGCTTTTTCCACAGGTTTTCCAGGTAATTTCGCTGCTTCGCAGGTTTTAAGAGAGAGC
>DATGZX010000296.1:0-2894 GCA_035296965.1 Gemmataceae bacterium | reverse complement strand
GACGGAGTTGATTGAAATACATCATGAATAACCTTCCCGCACAGTAACACGGCGCGCTGCGCCGACAGCAGTGCTGTCTATGCAGGAAGGTCAAGGTATGGAAAGAAGCTCCATAAGAGGCCAGAGAAGCGTGAACGTATCCTTGGAGTGCAAAAGGTAGCTCCCTCCCCTTTATTCTCTTCCTGTTTGATTTGTGTGCGAATGGGAGGGCGTGGTCCTTCTCGGTTACCTGAATGCCACTTGAATGATTTCGGGCACCTCGATGAAGGGTCGGGTTATCCACAGAAAATCGGCGATAAACTACAGGTAAGTAAGCTATAGGTAATATTACTATAGGTTTGGGCGACCAAGTTACCGTGGCGTGATCCGCACTTTTCTGTACGGGGCGCGACCAAGTTACCGTGGCCCCCGCGACCAAGTTACCGTGGATAACTTCCTCCTTCCGGCCGGTTGTCCCAACCGGCACTCCCGGAAAAGCGCGACCAAGTTACCGTGGCTACATCTTGGCCGTTCAATCGCTTACCGGACACCTGCCCCCTCCCTCCCCTCATCCTGCTTCGTGATCGAGCGGCCGCTGCCAATGGCCTAGAGCGCGACCAACTTACCGTGGCGGTTTCCAGTGTTTTCAGAGGGTTGACCAGTTTCAGTTGAGTGACTAAGCACGGTCACAGCAGTTTTGGGACATTCAGCCGCGGCGCAACGGGCGGCGGACTGTGCGACAGGGTGAGGCCGCCATCATCAGTCGAAAGCTTCGCCGCCGGGTATGCCGAGCCGACCTGGTGTAGGGTCTGGAGGAACTTGCGGCGAAAATCGCGGATGCGGGCGAATCCCTGCCCGAACTGCTCGTGCATTGAATCCCAGGCGATAAACTGGGGCTTCCCGGTTGGGACCCGGTGCAGCCGCTGAGCCAGCCAGGCATAGATGTCGAGGGCCATGGACGACGACGCCAGTGCCGCGACCGCCCGGTGGTCAAGCGGCACGGCGTGCTGGCCGAGGCTTTGAAAATACTCTTCGCTAAGGCGAACCGTCGACGGCCAGAGTACGCGCTGGTCGGCCTGCCTGGGGAACCACAGGTCGAAGGCACTGACGAACTGGGTATTCACCTGGACCGCCCTCCCCTCCTCCACAGTCCCCATGCGGACGGTTGAGGCTGCCAGGCGGGCCAGCTGGTCTTTGAGTGACTTGAGCTGCTGGCCGTTGGTTTCAAGACCCAGTGATCGGGCAAACGCAGTCATGGATTCTTCCACGTCAACCACTGGCGAGCCGGTGCGGACGGCTTCAGTCGCCATGTGGATGAGTACCAGCCTGGGCTTCTCGCCATAAGGCAGGCCTACATGGACGAAATTCCCGGTTTCGGGGTCAATGACCGATCCGGCCTCGATGCGCAGCGAGGCGTGGCCCTGCTTGCGGTCCCATTCGCGCACGCTGTCGCCGGGATTGCGATAAGGAATTCCGATCTGGCATTGCACTGTGTGCAGAAAGTCGATGCGTTCGGGCGGGTCCGAGCGGATAGCAACCGACGTGTCGAGGAGCCGCCTCTGTTGCGGAGTCAGTGTCATCCTTGTCATCTCCTCCGCCATGTCGCCCCGTTGCTTCAGTTCAGGTAGCCGTCATTGTGCAGCCACGGTTGCATGGTGTCGCGTCGCTCGTGAATCAGTATGTCCGCAAACTCGCCGGCGGAAAGGCCGAGTTGATGATCGTCTTTGGGCAAGTTCATGGGCTTTATCCCCGTTTATTTGTTCGTTCTCAACGCTTTTCGACGCCGGGCCGAATCAATGCCGATGGCGACGAAACAGCGAATTCCAACGGGACATTAGAGCAGGAAGCGTTGGGAATCAAACGAAATCACATGGGTTAACCAGGATAATGCGCACCGGGTGGGCGGAAGGCAGAATGGTGAAGTCACCTCCGCCTCCCCTCTCATCCCGTCCGGTACGGGAAAGCATGGCGACCTCATCCGCGGCGTCAGACCGAGTCTGGCTTGTCCTGGGTGGCGGCCAGCTCGCGCTCGATCAGTACCCGCACCTTGTCCTGGATCGTTTCTCCTTCGCGGACGCAGCGGCCTTTGAAGGCCGTGTGCAATTCGGCCGGCAGGTTCAAGGTAAGCCGCTTCTGCGGCCCCTCCTCCTGCTTGGCTGGCTTCTCCGGCTCGTTGCCGTCCTGCACCCATTCATCAGCCGTGGCAGGCAGCTGCTCCTTGTTCGCCCTCGGCCGCACGCTGAAATCAACCTGTTTTTTCTTGGGTTTGCTGGTCATGACGCGAATTTCATGACCTCCTTGGCCAGCAACTGGATTTCGTTGCTCGCCGCGCTGTCGGCGTCCAGTTCCAATACCGTCCGTCCGCGGGCGCTCTCGGCGAACGCCACTCGCTGGCAGATAGTCGTCTTGAGCACCGGTTGCGGGTACTGTTTCAAGGCTTTGACTACATCCCGACCGATAGCCGTGTTCGTTATCTTGCGGTTGATGACGAAAGCGGCCTTGAGATGCTTGTTGTAGGTGGCGCACTCTTCCAGCAATTTCACCGTTTCCTCGGCGGCCCAGACGTCGAACTGCGACGGCAGCACCGGGATGAGCACGGCATCGCTGGCCATGACAGCGCTTTTTGCCACGTTGTAAACGCGCGGCGGCCCATCGATGATCACGGCATCATAGTTCTTAGCCATCTTGGGTAGCTCGACGTGCAGAATCGGCTTGGGTATGCCCACGGCTGCAAAAGGTGTGTCTTTCTCGCCTCGAACTGCCACCCAGTCCAGTGCTGAGAGCCTGTGAAGAATTCCCTTTTACAAAAATAACGTCCCGACAGCTGTCCAGGGCGGGGGCCTGGCGCTAAAACCTTTGTCATGGACACAAACCGCGTCACTTGCGCCAACCTGCTCAGCCCCGTCCCCGACACT
>DATGZX010000295.1:0-5504 GCA_035296965.1 Gemmataceae bacterium | reverse complement strand
ATGTCAGCGTACGTGCAGTGACTCCGTCGCGCCAAGGATGAATTGATGTGGGATGAGAGAGCCAAAGCCGCGATCGACCGATCGCGGAATGGCTCAACTGGCTCTGCGATAATGGCTCAACTCTTGGCCGCCGCTAACATGGGAGCATTTGGCTACGAAGCAAGCGACACCAAGCTGGCCAGGCATCCCCAGGTCAAGCACCTTATTCAGCTGAGCGTCTATTCAAGTCTATTGGTTATCCGACAGGGGACGCAGCCGGAGCGGTCTCATCTCGTTCTCGGCGATCGCAGCGAAGCCAGCTTTTTGGTCAGTGACTTCGCCTCGTATGTGCGCCATGCCATGCATAGGCTTGAGGACTTTGCTGTATCACCACCGTCTGACTCCTATCCCGAGCCGTGCTCGCACTGCTCGACCTGCCACTGGAAGGAAACCTGCGCCGCACAATGGCAGAAGGATGACCACTTGAGCTTGGTTGCCAATATCCAGCGTACTCAGGCAGCCAAATTGGAACGGGCTGGGGTAAAGACGGTCGCCCAGCTGGCCGCATTGCGCCCCGAAACCCGCATCCCTGACCTGAATCCGCAGGTGTTTGAACGATTGCGATCTCAGGCCGCTCTCCAAGAACACAAACGACGGACTGGCGAGAATGCACACGAACTGATCGAATGCGAACCAGGACGCGGCTTCTCTCGCTTGCCAAGACCTGATCTGGGTGACCTGTTCTTCGACATGGAGGGCGATCCGCTATACCCGGAGGGCCTTGAGTATTTATTCGGCTTGTGCTCGTGGAAGGACGAGAAACTGGCATTCAGGGCCCTGTGGGCGCATAACCACGGGGAGGAGCGCCTCACGTTCGGCCAGTTCATGGACCTCCTGTCCAGCCATTTGACCACTCATCCTGAGGCTTATGTCTACCACTACAACCACTACGAAACTACTGCACTAAAGCGACTCGCTTGCCGATACGCCGTCGCTGAGCATCAGCTGGACGAGCTACTGCGCCGAAGGAAGTTCGTTGATCTCTACATGGTGGTCCGCGAATCCATCCGTGTGTCCGAACCCGCCTACTCGATCAAGAACCTCGAAGCCTTCTACATGGGAAAACGCGAAGGTGAAGTAGCGACCGCGGGCGACAGCATCGTCGTTTACAACCGCTGGCGCGAGACGGGCGAACCCCAACTCTTGCAACAGATCGTGGACTATAACGAGGTCGATTGCATCTCAACCGCCAAGCTCCGGGACTGGCTCTTGACGCAACGTGCAAGGGATATCGCCTGGTTTGACGGCCCGCCCGCACCGACCGACGCCGACGGCACCGCCGACAAGAAAGCGGCTCGCGTGGAGCGCGAAGCGCGGTACGCCGACTATCAAAGACGGCTCATGGAAGCAGCGACAGACGGAGAAGAAGATTATCACCGTCACCTTGCCGACCTGCTCGAATTCCACGCCCGCGAGGGAAGGCCGCAATGGTGGGAGTTCTTTGACCGCCAAAACCGATTCGAAGATGAATTGCTCGACGACACGGAATGCCTTGCAAGCCTGACGCTGACACGGCGTCCCGAGCCGGTGAAAAGATCCCTTCTCCACACGTATCGGTTCCCACCCCAGGAAACCAAGCGAAAGGCCGGCGACCAAGTTGTTGACGTGGCCACGCTGATGGCTGCTGGCACTATCGAGCAAATCGACGAGGCAAGTCTGGTCGTTGGTATCAAGCGGGGCGTCAAAAGCGGTCCGTTGCCTGAGCACCTCAATATCGGACCGGGAGGGCCGATCAACAGCGATGCCCTGCGAGAAGCGATTTATCGCTTTGCCGATGATGTGCTTGCCGAGAAGAACAGCTACCCTGCAATCCGGGATATCCTAAGCAAAGCATTGCCTCGAATCCATGCCCATAGTGAAGGGCAGCCGATCGTTGCTGGCGGCGATGACTTGCTCGCGGCAACCACCGCGGCCGTGGCTGGCCTTACCGATTCGTACCTGTTCATCCAGGGACCACCCGGCGCTGGCAAGACGCACACTAGCGCCCATGTCATCGTCGAGCTGATCCGCCGTGGCAAGAAAGTCGGGGTCGCGGCCAACTCGCACAAGGCAATCCACAACCTGCTCGACATGGTCGAGGACATGGCCGAAAAGCTCGGAGTCCGCTTCCAGGGTATCAAGAAAGCGTCGATGGGAAATGCCGAGTCGATCTACGATGGGCGCTTTATCCACAGCGAAGAGAAAAGTGAAAACATTAGCCTGAATGCCCCTTTGCTGGCGGGAAGCGCTTGGCTATTTGCTCATGAACGATTCGACAGGCATCTCGATTACCTCTTCATCGACGAGGCCGGTCAGGTTTCCGTTGCGAACGTCGTTGCAATGGGGACTGCCGCTCGAAACATCGTACTGGTCGGTGACCAGATGCAGCTCGGCCAGCCCATTCAGGGCGTCCATCCGGGAGAAGCTGGCTCGTCGATTCTGGACTTCCTGCTCGGCGACCAAGCCACGGTCGCTCCGAACCGGGGCATCTTCCTCAACCACACTCGGCGGCTTCATCCGGCCGTGTGCCAGTTTATTTCAGAGGCGTTCTATGAAGGCCGACTTGCCCCCGATTCCGCAAATGCAAAGCGCCGGTTGATTTTCGAGTCGCCGATCGACGGCATCACGACCGCAGGGATTCATTTTCTGCCAGTGATCCATTCAGGCTGCTCGCAGAAAAGCGAAGAGGAAGGCAGGGTAATCAAGTCTTACTATGAGCAGCTAGTGGGACAGAAATTCGAGGACAAGAACGGATCAGTTCGGGTGATGTCGGCCGACGACATCCTCGTTGTCAGCCCCTATAACGTGCAGGTCAACCACTTGAGATCGGTTCTGCCCGACGGGGCCAGAGTCGGGACGGTAGATAAATTCCAGGGCCAGGAAGCACCGATCGTTCTTGTCTCGATGGCCACGTCGGATGCCGAATGCCTGCCCCGCGACATCGAATTCCTATTCAGCGCCAACCGTCTCAACGTGGCTTTGTCTCGTGCGCAGTGTCTGGCAGTGGTAGTCGCCAGTCCAAAACTTCTGGAAACGCCTTGCAGGACCATCGAGCAGTTGAGACTGGTAAACAAATTCTGCCAACTTGTCGAATTCGCTGCCGGTTTCGGTCCGCCTCACTCTTCCAGACAACCAGGCGAGTCCGTCGTGAGTCGGGATCGATCATCGAACACCGGTAGTAAAGGAGCACCTCTTGGCGCGGCGTAACCGGGACCGATATGACCAGCTTGCACGACTCTTAATCCAAGTGCAGCGCCGATTCGACAACTCCCCACTGGTCGATGTCGGCAGTCTGCTTGCCGGGACCATATCTGAAATACAACAAGCTATCCAATCAGAGAGCACTTCATCTGATGCTGCCGAACTGCTGGCTACCTACGTCACCCGCGTCCTTGAGTCCACGCCCGTCACATTCGGAGATCGCTTTAGATTCGACGCCCAGCTCATTGCCGCATTAGCAGCGGAGTGCTCGCAAGGCAGCGCCCGCCTCTCCAGCATGCTCGTGCCGAAACCTTCCTTGACCTGGGGGCACGAGTCCGTTCCTATGCCATCGACAGATAGAAATTCAGTGCATGTGATAAATGTGATCCACGTGCCCGGCGACGACACGCTTGATGATATCGATCTTCTCGATTATCCCTTCCTTTGCCATGAGCTTGGCCACAACATCCTGTTTCGCGACGGCGACGCCTTCATCACGGCATTCGTTCAAGAACTCGACGCCGTGTTGGCATCGATCCAAAGACAGACGTTTGGGATTCGCGGATCGTCGAAGCAAGTTGCGGACGCCACATCCGAACAAGTGAGGAGATACTGGACACCGACCTCCAATCAGTACAATTGGGCGCATGAGATCGCCGTTGACGTGATATCGCTGTGGCTCAGTGGGCCGGCTTACCTCGCAGCCCTCCAGGATGTGATGGAGGCCGATGACTTGAATCCCTACCAACTCGGGCAGAGCCACCCACCCTATGACATCCGTGCCACGGCATTGATTGACGCGGCTGGCCGGCTTGGATGGGCGTACTACACTGGTGCGATCCAGAACTTGCTGGACCGATGGTCATCGACTGGGCCGGCGGACGAGAGAACTAACCTGCATGTCGCGTGTGCAAACCCGCGTCTCTTAAGCGGAGCCATCTCCTCAGCTATTCAGACATGCGAGGCACTATCACTTCCGTGTTGCACGCCTGCCAGAATCGCTTCTGTTGAAGACAGGGAAAGACAGGGGGAACCACTCGAATTCGGCACCGATGTCATTCTCGCAGCGTGGCTGACCCGCAGCCGGTCAACCGATGCAGCGTATGAAGAATGGGAACGGGCGATCATCGGTCGCCTGCTGGCCGACCTCACAGAGTAATGCCCGTGATCCGGTACGAGCGTGCCGATTGCAGTGCACCCACGTCCGACACATGCAGCACCCAAGGCAAGCTCATGCCGATGTCGGGTTTCGTGAAGCACATATCGGCTTCCCACACCAAATCACGTACCACCTGCTGACGGTCGGCGTTTCCGGCAATGTCAATGACTTTGATTTTTAGCGGGCAAGCAGTTCCTTGAGGCAAGTACGGCAGGCCGGTCGTGCAGACGAGGCCCGTTGACTGATCGTCGAACGGAAAGAGGCACTGCCCCACGAGTGGGTTACACACTCCGTCGTTTCCGCTCAGAATCCGCCACTCTTCGGCGTTCTTCATGACCTCCACGGCCGTCCACACGGCCCGATCACTGACCCAGCCGCGCTCGCGCAATTGATTGAGGACTGCGCGAATCGCATCAATTTCGTTCCAATCGTCGCCGTCGCCCATGAGCTTTCCGTCACGGAATAAGAGCAGCCGTTCTAGGTCGGGAGTAACGCCGAGTGCCACGAGTTCCGAATGAACCTGTTCGATTAACTGAAGCAGCCCCCGCGTCAGATACTCGGTCGGGATCGGCTCCGCTTTCTGTACGTTGATCGCGATCTCTTCCGGTCGGAATAGAAGACAGTCTTTGGGTGACGAAAAGCCGTAGCCCAGGCAAGCCATCACATGGGTGTTGTGGCGACCACCAACGTCCAGTCCAATGTGGACGTTGTAATTGAACGCATCGAGAGGCGCGAACGGAATCCAGTGCAGCTTCGCGAGGAGGTTCCACAGGCAAAGCTCGTAACGCTGCTGAATGCGCCGTGCCAGCTTTTGATCTTGCTGGACCATGTCTCTGTGGGGGCGATTCACCCAAGCTTCCGGCAGGGTATGGTCGTGGTGGATGCACTGCGAAGGCACATCAATCCGCTGTTTGATCTTCTCGTGGGTACTGTCATCGCGGTGCGGTTTCCTCCAGCCTTCCGGCAAGACGGCCAGGATCGAGTCGTAACCGTGTTTTCCCACGTAACGGCCAAGCTCATCGGCGTTGTCGTAAAGCGTCCACTTGAACCGGTAGCCGATGCCGGCATTTTGCATTAGGTGGTTGAGGTCATCCGCCATTCGCTTCGCGCGATCCTGCCCGAATCG
>DATGZX010000294.1:0-5923 GCA_035296965.1 Gemmataceae bacterium | reverse complement strand
ATGAATTATTGTGGCCTTTTGCTTCTCAGGGCCGGCGCGCGCAAGATTTTCGGGCTTGCATGCGAAAAGACGTGCCGCAATGATGACAATGTCGGGAGGGGGTAGATATGGCAGCGTCCGCGTTTGATCTGATGACATTGCTTGATGCGCCCGGTGTAGGCCCCAGTCGTGTCCGGAAACTGCTGAAGAGGTGGAAAACTCAGCCCGACAGCTCCCTAATGGACAAAGACCTCTTAGGTGAAACGCTGACAACCTCCCAGTTGGAGGCACTTCCCAAAAGCCGCGAAAGGATCAAGCGCCACTGGGACCGGTTGCACGAAAAGAACGTTAAAATTCTGTCTCTCGTCGATGCGGATTACCCGGCCAACCTACGCAAAACCCTCGGTGATGAGATTCCGGTCTTGCTTCTATGCATTGGCAATCTGAATTTACTTAATTCCGCCTCGGTCGGATTCTGCGGATCACGCGAGGCCAGCGAGAAGGGCGCTCGTACCGCCTACGATTCTGCCGCGTTGCTTGCCCGCGAGCGCATCAACATCGTATCCGGGTATGCCGCTGGTGTCGACATGAGCGCCCATCGCGCGGCGCTCGCCTCAGGAGGCACGACCACGATTGTCCTTGCCGAGGGCATCCTTCGCTTTCGGGTCAAGAAAGAACTTGGGGACGATTGGGACGACACTCGCACGTTGGTCGTCAGCGAGTTTGGTCCGAACCTTCCGTGGAGCATCTCCCACGCGATGCAGCGAAACAAAACAATCTGCGGACTCTCGCTTGCTCTGGTGCTTATCGAGGCTCGCACGACTGGCGGTAGCATCCAGGCCGGTCGTGATTGTCTCAGGCTCGGCTTGCCACTTTTCGCAGCGGTTTATGGAGGCAGTCCTGAAACGGCAACTGGCAACGATGAACTTCTCCGACTCGGTGCTAGGAGACTGATGAAGAGCCGGGCGACTGACTTACCGAATATCCGCCCTATAGTGGACGCTGTTCGGCCGGCCGCGTAGTCGGCCCGGTGGCGCGCCCGCTCGCTTTGCTGTGATTAGGGAGTCAGGGGACAGACGACGGGTGGGCCACTCGAGCCCGGTTTTGGCTTGAGTGGGGATGTTCACACGTCACAGACTTAGTCTGGCGAACAATCTAGAGCATTTCTCGTGATGGTGTGGCGTACGCGCCCTCAGCGGCTAAAGCCGGAACCTGTTGCAGCCCATGGCGGCACGGCTGAAGCCGTGCCCTACCCGTTCCCGGCTCCCTCTACAGCAGATCGGAAAATGCCCTAGATTGTCCTTCATGCCATGGGGACTGACGCGTTTTCACCATAGCGGGCAGAGTCATTTCGTCACTTTTTGCTGCTACCATCGCCGTCGGTTGTTTGCCACGGACGCAAGCCGACGAATCTTCGAGTCAGCCTTGGAGCGGGTGCGGCGCAGCTTCACCTACGGTTACTCCTGGTTTTATTGCTTTTTGTGTTTGACATAAGAAGAAACAGAAGTAGCGCTGGTTTGAGCAGTAGAAGGGGCTAAAGCCCGCTTTGGATGGCGGTTTGCGGCACGGCTAAAGCCGTGCCCTTCCCGTTCGTGCTCGACCACAGTTCAGGAGTGGGGGGCTGGCCCATCCTTTCCGAATAAAATCTCAAATCCAGCGGCTGCCCCGTCCTTATCCCTGCGTTCTTTGCAGGGGCAGGGCGGGGAACTTGACTTGGCATCCTCAACTCATGGAGATCAAAGTCCCCGCCCTGTCGCAAAAGACGCGACAAGAGCGGGGCACCCTCGAGGATTAAAATGAGGAAAGGGTGGGCCAGCCCCCTGAAGCGCCGGGCTATTTTCGGTCGTCCCTCCGGGACTTAGGTCATTCTTCCCGCTTTTCCCAGCGCTGAAGCGCTGGGCTAAGCTCGGACGCCCCTCCGGGGCTGTATTCTCGATTGAAAACCTGGGCTTACTGCGGCTTTGGCGGCTCGGGCGGTTTTTGGTCTCCTGGCTTCGGCTCCGCTTTCTGCACTTCCTGGCCTTCGTAGGTGACCCTTGATTTTGATCCGAAGCGGCGGTAGTTGGTGTACTTGATGATCTCTCGGATCTTTACTCCGCCCAGGGAGAACTGGAGGGTGTCCTCGGCTCGGGTGTAGGTGGGGAACCAGTACTGGCCGTCAATCTGTTCGCGCCAGGTGGTGAACTTGGGGAAGAGGTTCTCGTTGCCCTTCTTCTTGCGGATGTCGGGTACGGTCTTGCCATAAGTTTCCACGATCTGAAAATCGTGGTTGTCCACCCAGATTCGTCCCTGGAAATAGCGCTTCTTGCCGACGATCTGCTTGGGGGCAATATCGAAGACGTAGGTGTTCAGTTCGTCTTGCTTTTGCTGGCCTACGTACAGGATGTCGTATTCCCCGACTTCATCCGAGGTCAGCACGAAGGGGAGACGATTCTCGATGTCGTCGAAGTCTTCCTCGGTCATCAGGATGCGTTGCAGTGTAGGCTGCGGCGCGAAGACGACGTTCTTGGTCTTGCGTCCCTTGTCGTCGAAGGTCACGTCGAACACTTGCTGGTAGGCGCCGTCCGGGGTGTCGCCGTCTAGGGTCATGACTTTGACGTCCTGCCGGTAGGTGTACTGATCGCGCGCCTCCTTAAACTCTTTTTCTTTGGTGGCGAAACGCTTGATGATTTCCTCGACCGTAATGCCCTGGGGCGCGGACTTGTCGAGGGGGCCTTGTTGCGCGCGTGCCACCGGGGACAACATGATGAGAGGCAACAGCACGCTAAACAGTGCGGACAGGGATAGCAAGGGAAACGTCAGGAACGCAGGCCGGGACAAGAATCTCATAAACCCTATTCTAACGAAAAGGGAGCACAGGGAAGGTAACGGCAGCCTCCACCCCCAGAGCCGCCGTGCAAACGGCCCCTCGGAGGGGGTGGAAGACTGCGGTTCTGCCTACTTGGTTCGATGCGGATGAGGTCTGAAGGTTGGCAGGATTTACTTTTCTTTACTTTCTAAGTAGTACACCAGTGGAGCGACGGCCGTCTCGCCCGTCCGCCGGGCGGGGACGCCCGGCTCTCCACCGGCGAGCATCGACAGTACTAACGATCAACCGTTGCACCTTTAATGGAACTCTTCATGGCCTTGGCCATTCCCCACTCGACCAATCCGGGAAATAACTGGTACAGCTTTATGACGGGAATCATGGTCCAGGGCACGACGACCTCACGCTTTCCCCGGCGAAATCCGCGATAGGCCGCTTGCGCCACTCGCTCCGCCGTGATGCCGCGCACGGATTGCGGACGGACGCTGCCCTGACGGTTGGCCACCAAGTGCTCGCCGAACTCGGTGCTCACGTAGCCGGGACAGACGGTCAGCACGTTGATGTGGTCGCGTCTCAACTCCAGCCGGGCGCCTTTGCCGAGGGCGTTCACGGCGAACTTGCTGGCACAGTACAAAGTCATAAACGGCACCGGGATGTGTCCGGCAACGCTCGAGATGTTGATGATGGTTCCGCCGCCTTCTTCGCGCATGGCGGGCAGCACCGCCTGCATGCAGGCGATGGCGCCGAAGAAATTGGTTTCGAACAATTCGCGCACGGCGGAAGTCTCCATATCGGCAACCGAGTCGCGGATGCCCACTCCCGCGTTATTCACCCATACATCGACGCGATCAAAGTGGTGCAGGGTGAGTTCCAGGGCGCGGCCGATATCTTCGCGATTGCGAACGTCGCAGGCCATGGCCAGCGTGCGGTCGGTGTGGCCGACCCGGTGCCGGGCGGCCTCGGCGCGATTGGCATCGCGCGAAAGCAACACCACGCTGGCCCCTGCGTCGGCAAAAATCTTGGCGATAGCCTCCCCAATTCCCATGGAAGCTCCGGTCACCACTACGACTTTTCCTTCCATCTCCATGGCGACCCTTGTATCGCGTGGAGGGCGGCCAAGTCAAACGACATCGAGCTTCTCTAGTGGCGTAAAATTATCCGCACTGGAGGCCCCTTGAGTTCGCTGTTGCCTATCTTCCCGCTCGAACTGGTGCTGCTCCCAGGCGTTCCGCTTCCGCTGCACATTTTCGAACCGCGATACAAGGAGATGATCGCGGAATGCCTGGAACAGAAAAAGCCGTTCGGCGTGGTGCGTGCGTCTTCCGATGGAGTCGCCGATATCGGCTGTACGGCCGAGATCATGTCCGTCACCAAGAAATATGACGATGGGCGCATGGACATTCTGACGCGCGGGGTCGACCGCTTTGAGGTGATCGAGGTGAACGAAGATCGATCGTTTTTGCAGGCCGAGATTGCGATGGTGCATGACGAAGATGAAGATGAAGATGATGACGAAGACGGAGGCGAACACGCCAGGCCGGCCGCCGAGATGGTGACGCAGGCCGTGCGCTTGCACGCTGAGATCGCGAAGCTGGCCGGGGCCGAGCCCTCCGGACCCGACGAGCATGCCGGCAATCTTTCCTTCTTGCTGGCGGGGTCGCTTCCCCTCGACCTCGACTTCAAACAAAGCCTGCTCGCAACGCTCTCGGAAGCAAAGCGTCTGGAGGCGGTGGTCGGCTATCTCGAGGCGATTCTGCCTGGTCTGCGGCGAGCATCGAAGGCGCGGTGGAATTAGTTCGCAGCCTGTCAGCAATCAGCTGTCAGTTCCGGTTTTCGGTGACGGGTAGTTTCCGAATAGCGACGACTCGCCAACTGACAAGTCGATTCGGTGGTTGTGAGTGCTATGGCGATTTATCAACAGTTAAGGTCTGCCGGTGGGATTCGCCCCTCACATGGTTCAAGAAGCAAGCGAAATTTTCACATTACTGAATCTGGTTAGAGCAGGTGTAGGCGTGTCCCTCGTTCCGAGTGCGGCGATGCGCCGAAGGCGTCGCCAAGGTGAGGCAGACTAGCTCGCTGTAGAAATAAATCGCGGTTGGAAGTGCCCTGTGGATCGAAAGCTGGGTTACGATTAACTGGGCTATCGCTTATGAGACGGTCGGAATGATTGCCCCACCGCATGGAGCTGCCATGAGCAGAAAGACCCACGTCCATCTCTCCGATCTTGTCGGACTCAACCGGCTGGCGACTGACGTTACTGCGGAACTGACCGATCTGGCGGAGGCGCTACACAACAACATCGCTGGTTCCCCTGGCCTGCGCGGCACGCCCATGCAAGAACGCACGAGCACCATTGCGGGTCTGGTCTTTGAGAGCGTTCGCGAAGTGACCAGGTTGGTGGGTGGCACGACCGATGTCGTTCTCGCGCAACTCGGGCCCATCCTGGACGAAAGGAGTTCGGAGGAACGGGAAGCCGTGCTGGCGGCGCTAAACGGGATGATGGGTGACTACCTGGCGGCAACCGGCAACCCGCTCGCGATTTCCATGCGACTGCGCCGCAACGGCCGACCCTTGACACTTGAAAGGGAGGCCCTGTCCGCCGCGGTTCCTCGGCCACGCGACAAGCTGCTCGTGTTAGTGCATGGACTGTGCATGAACGATCTGCAATGGACGCGGAAGGGCAGCGATTTTGGGGCGGCACTGGCCCGTGACCTGGGGTACACACCGGTCCACCTGCACTACAACAGCGGTTTGCATACCTCCACCAACGGGCGCTCGTTTGCCGCTTTGATTGAGACCCTTCTCCAGCAATGGCCGGAGCCGTTGAAAGAGTTCGGGATCCTCGCCCACAGCATGGGAGGGCTGGTGTCCCGTAGTGCATACTACTACGGCCTGGCGGCAGGCCAAGCCTGGCCGCAACATTTGCGCAAGCTCGTTTTCCTGGGCACACCGCACCATGGTGCGCTGCTGGAGCGTGGGGGCAATTGGGTAAACGTTTGCCTGGGTCTAAGCCCGTACACGGCCCCATTTGCTCGTTTGGGTAAACTTCGCAGTGCTGGCATCACCGACCTACGCTATGGCAATCTGCTCGACGAAGATTGGCAAGGATTTGACCGCTTCGAGCATGCGGGAGACCTC
>DATGZX010000293.1:0-2816 GCA_035296965.1 Gemmataceae bacterium | reverse complement strand
ACTGCCGGCTGCCTGAGAACACAACCCGGCCCAGCGCCGCTTTGCCCGCTTGCCGGAGCGCATCGACGAGCACGCCGTAGGGATGCTGCGCAGCCGGTCCGTCGGGCAAGAGGTGCAGGCTGCGGCCGGCGTAGAAGGTGGGATCGACCTCCGCCTGAGCGACAAACTGCTCCAACACCAGGGCCTTGTCCCGCGCCGGCCGCAGCTTCTCCAACTCTTCGGGCTCGACCACGACATGCTGACCGCGGGAATACTCGTAGCCACGGACGATGTCAGCCGACTCAACGGCACCGTGGCGGGGACAATGTTTTTGGTAACCGATGCGCTGGCCGCAGCCAGCATGAAGCATGTGACAGTGCGACGACGCGGAGGCGCTACTGACGGCGGCGTAGGCTTTGACCGGGACGGCAACGAGGCTGACACGTAACAGTCCCGACCAACTCGAGCGGCCGCGGCAGGCCGGGGCGAAGGCCGCCGTGCCGATCGTCGGTGGACTGCCATTCGTAGAGGGAGAGGTTGGCAAGGTGTCCGAGAGGCTGATTGCGGTGCGGTGATTCTTGAGCGTCGGCATGGCTGTTGCTCCTTTGGCTGCAAAGACTTCGAGGCAAACACGACGGCTCAGTCCTTACCTCGCCTGGCAGAGCAAGTCGAGGCAATTGTCGGCAATTCTGGCAGCGCCGGAATGGCAATGGGTTCCAGGACCCGCTTGGCCCGCAAACTCAGCAAAGCCTCGCGCACATCTTGCTGGGTCACCACCAGCCGCGCTGCTGACAGGCCCTGGACGATGCCGCGCCGGATGGCCTGTATCCCCGCTTCCCGGCATAAGGCCGCCAGCTCCGCACCCGAGAAGCCGTGTGTCCTGGCGATCAGATCGTCGAGTTCGAAGGCTCGCCTGGTCTTGAGCCTGGCCAGATGGACGCGCAGGATGGCTGCGCGCCCTCGGCGGTCGGGACTGGCCACCTCGAGGTGGTAGTCGAACCGCCCCGGGCGGCAGATGGCCGGATCGAGAGCCTCGAGGCGATTGGTTGTTCCGATTACGACCACGCGGCCGCGGGCCTCCAGACCGTCGAGCAGCACAAGGAGCTGCGACAAGATCTGGACATCATGATGCTGACTCAACAAGGCACGCCGGGGTGCCAGGCTGTCCAGTTCATCGATGAGTACGATACTGGGAGCCCAGCGCCGCGCCCGCGCGAAGACGCCTCGGAGGTTCTCTCCGCTCTGGCCGAGCCACGGCGACAGCACTTCCGGGCCGCTGATGATTTCCAGGTGGGCATTGCTCTCGGTGGCCACGGCCTTGGCCAGCAGAGTCTTGCCGTTGCCCGGGGGCCCGTAGAGAAGTACGCCGGTCTGGGGCGCTACGCCAAGCGCTTCGAAGTAAGCGGCGTGCCGGAGCGGCAGTTCCACCACGCTCTTGAGCGCTTCCAGGGCAGCTTTCTGGCCGGCCACATCGCTGTAGCGGACGCTTGATACGTGGCGCTCAACAGGTTGCTTATCTTCTCGCCTGGAAGGACTGCCATCGATCTCGAGCCAAGCGCCTTCGTCGGCGCGCACGGACTCTTTAGCCTTGATCCCCAGGGCCTTGGCCGGATCGATTCGGGAATAGCGTACCTCGAATGGGCTCTGCTCTCCCAGCTTGATGACCGCAGGCAACTCGTTGACCTCGGCACGGACTCGCCGCCAGTCGAAGGCGGGACAGAGGAGGCAGGCTTCTCCCTTGGTCTGGGTCTTGAGGACCTTGAGCATGGCTTTCTTGTCCACTCGGAAGGAATCGTGCTTCTGGGAGAGAGTGCCACACCGTATCCAGGAATTCCCATCTTCGTTCGCCGTCCTGCTGACCCCTCTGACATGACGGCAGCCGAAATAGTCTCCCTCATCGCCTGGCCCACTCTTGCCGGTGCAATAGAGGTCCCCTGTGCCTAACTGCATCCTGCGCGCGTAGCAGGCCTTGATCTCGGCGCTCCGTGTCCAGAACGACCAGCACTTCAAGGGGCGTCCATCCAGGGCAGCGCTCGCCGAGCGCCATGACGAGACGATGCTCAGGAGCCGCTCCAGCTTCTCCCAGGCAGACTCGTCCGCAAGCGTGGTGGACGTCGCTACACGGTGCACGATGTTACGACCCTCGCCGACGGCCCGGTAGCCGGGAAGGGTTTGGGCGATGGAGACGGCGTGGGGATATTGCGAGGAAGGGGACTTGCCAAAGGCGATCTCCAGGAGGGGAGCCATGTTGCTTTCCCAGATGGCGCGCCGCTCTGGGAGAACGGCGCGCTCGAGCCAAGGGTGCCGGTGACGACGCACCGGTCAGTTACCTCGATAGGCCCGCGGAATCCAGGAGTTTCTTGGGAAACCTACCCAGCACCTGATCAAGGAATGCTCGGTATCGGCCTCGTCAGCCACTATTGTTTAATTTGCCGGCGGCCAAGGCTTTCCACCAAGGCACTAACGGATCCAGAACTCCTGCAGCACGCGTTCGCCCAACCAGGTCGCCATGGCGACAGCAAGCACCAGGTCGTCGTGGTCGCGCTCGCGCCAGGACTCGAAGGTTTCATTGGCATTGACCGTGATTTTCACGCGGAAATTCTCAAGCTCCTTTACGAGCACTGACGCCATCGGTGGCCGGCGTGCCACCTGCAAGCGGCGTGACTGAAACAGTACCTGGAGAACACTCACTAGTTCCGAATGGCACTGTCGCACCCAAGACGTTGTGGGCGCGATGGTTGCGTCAGCCTGGGACACGCGGCTGCGAATATACAGATCCGTAATATCCTGATATGGCCCTTCTGCGGTGCTCCAGTTTTGGCGGGCGGTTTCCTCCG
>DATGZX010000292.1:0-3047 GCA_035296965.1 Gemmataceae bacterium | reverse complement strand
CTCCAAACCGCCTTCTCGAAACGTTGAGGACGATCGCGGTGAACCGCCGGGGTCCACCGCCCTTGCCACGCTGAAGCCGAAGTGGCGAATGACGAGTGGTGAGTGGCGAGTGAACTGCGTTCGGCGAAGGTCTCCAGGCTCCGCGGTTCGGCTGACCGCGGAAAGTGTTGGCAGCGCGTTGACCTGGGCATCCACTTTCTGAACAGATGGACCGTAAAATGTATGGAAATGAATGAGAAACGCCGAGTTCACGCAGACTCAGACCTCCTGATCTGCGGGATTTTGATCTGGAGCCAGGTTGGGTGTTTCGGCTCCGCCTGCGATCGAGTAGACGAGTCGCAGATTAGTGCCGGGATACGTGAATTCGGCCGCGTTGAGATGTTCCAGCAAATGGGCGATTGCGCGGTTGGACCGCGGATTCGACATCGGATGGACGTGCACACGCACGACCCTCTGTTCCATATCGGGCACCAAGTCGGCGTCAGAGCGAAACAGATCGCGCAGCAGACTGCGGGCGTCGTCAGTCCGGGCCAGTACCTCACGCACGATTGAAGCCATCGCCGTCTCAGCGCGGTAAGCGATCATCTTCACCGTGTCAACCAGTTGCTTGCGGCTGGGGGCCAGACGCTCGAACTTTTCGGCCGCGGGCAACTCGTCCCATGCGAGGTGGCCGGGCGTCTCCTTCAACTTGCCGTCGATTTCCGCCAACTCTTTTTCAAACTGTTGGATCTCTTCCACCAGTTCGGCTTTCCGTTTTTCCCATTTGGCCCGCGCGGCATCGTCGGATTCCGGGTGCAATGTCAATGCGGCAAAGCGGGCTTGCCGATGGGTCAGCTTGGACTTGACCGAGCGTTTCTGACGGTCCAGCTCTCGCCACTTGGGATTAACCACCGGCCGCTTGGTCCCAGGAATCTCCTCCGTGCCATACTCGTTAAGTAGGTCAATCGCAAAGTGTTGCGTCATGTAGCGGAGGAAGTTTTCCTGGGACCATCGACTGAACAACCGAACAGAGTCCTCCCGCGACGATTCGCCGAAAGCCGTGCTGATCAAGCTCACCTGATGCCCACTGGTGGTCAGCTTGCGGGTCTCTCGCACCCAGAGCCCGTTCTTCTTGTCGCCGATCCACGTCCCTCGCTCGGCCAGTTGCAGCTTGACCCGCTCGCCGTTGGGCAGCGTCGTTTCGACCTCGGTGAACTCGTCGGCCGGCCAGGCGTCCTTGGGATATTTGTGGTAGGTGATGCAGGCGATGCGGTGAGTCTGCCACATCTCCTTGAAGAACGCCGGGCTGTACCCTTCACGGTCGAACACGATCACGAAGCGTGCACGATAGCGGTCGGCATCGAGTTCGGCCGCGGTCGGCTGGTTGGGGACTTCCTTGAGCAGGCGCGGCACGATGTCGCTCTGCAACACCTCCAGCATCCCTTGATCGATCGGCCGTTCGACCGCGAAGAACGGCTGGCCCAGGATGTCGTTGACCCAGTAGTCGGTGGTTCCCCGCAGGCACAATCGCTGTCGGGAGACATAGCGTTTGGGCAGAGCGGTTTGGCTGCCATGGTAGAGGCGAACATGCCCGTCCACGTACAGGGTGCCGGCCAGTTCCGGCTCGGCCTTTAACCAGTCCTGGGACAGCAGTCCGGCCCATTTTCGCGGGCCGTCGTCGATACTCAGGGCGGCCAGCTTGAGCCGCAGACAACGGACCTCGGGAACGCGGTCCAGCCCCAGTAGTTTGCCCAACTCGCCCGGCCGCTCGTACTGCAACTGCTCGACGGTCTTGATGCGACACAGCGCCATATGAGCCAACAAGACGATCACGTGGAGTGTGCTGTAGTAGCCGCGCAACCGTGCCAGGCAATCGTGGATGTGTCGAAACAGGCCATTCGCCTCCAGGGCCGGCAAGGCGCACAGCACGCCGCCGAAGGGGACGTCGCGGCAGGTTTCAAAACGTGTTGGAGCCCCGTCCAGAAGACCGAAAGCCGCCAGGATGCGTTCGTCCGGCCTGGTGCACGCCGTGCCCATTTCGGCCGTGGCGTCTTCGACGGCCCGCGTGGACTTGTCGGTGGCGGTGGGCGGCGGTGGAACCAAAGCTTTTTCGGGCGCGGGCTCCCCCGGTTTGACTGGACCGGGCACGGTCAGTCGTCCCTGCTGGATTGCCTTACGGAGCGTGTTGCCCTTGATGCCCAGTCGCTCGGCGGCTTCCCTTGGGCTCCAACCTGCTCCCAGCAACTGTTGTGCTTGGGCCATGACCTCCGGCGTCAGCACCGAAGCACCGCGTGTTGCGCGAGGCGTGAAGAAGGCGTTCACGCCGCCGGCGCGATACGTGTCGACGCTTCGAAGGACGCTGTTCTTCGCGACGCCGAAGGCCCGCACGATATCCACCTGGCGACAGGCACCCTGGCAGATCAGTTGGGCGGTAAACATCCGAAACGAGCGGCGGTCGCTCTCGGCGTGTTGAAACACCGGCTGAACACCGCAGAAGTATGTCCATTGGCCATTCTTGCGGACAACGCTGATAACATCATTGATACGAGTGGCCCCGTCGGCGATGAGCGGTAATAATGCTTGGGGAATGGTATCTTCCTCCTGGTGAGTGCCAGGTGATCTCGACAATCACGGAAGGTACCATTGCTATTTCCCAGCGCCACTCGTGTCCACTCAGACGAGGATCTCCCCAACCTCCCTCTCTGCTGGCAGATAAGTCTCACGCCCTGCAATGTACATTTGTCCGCAGGTCAGGAGGTCTGAACCTGGTTCGTCGCGTCGATCGTGCCTTGGCCGAGTCCAGTAGCGCGGAATGGGCCACCCACTCTCTGGCACCAAGGAGACGTGGGTGGCCCCAAAGTCCCATAATCAACAACTTAAGACATCAACCTACTTCGTTTGCTCCGTGGCGCAGACCCGACGGTAGATCGCCTCGTAGCGGGGGACGATGACGTCCGCCGAAAAATGTTCGCGAGCGCGGCGTCGCGCGGCCTCGCCCAGCGCGCTGCGGCGTACCGGGTCGGCGATCAAGACTTCGAGGGCTCGGGCGACGGCAACGGCATCGTCCG
>DATGZX010000291.1:0-48446 GCA_035296965.1 Gemmataceae bacterium | reverse complement strand
GTGGACAAAGCAGATTGGAGAGCCGCCCATGCAACCCCTAACTACCAAAAACGATTAACACTTCCCCCGAGGAAACACGGAAAAATCCAGCACGCCGCTCGCTAAAATGTTAATCATTTCCCCCCTGCGGAAATCGGCGATGAAAGCTTATCTCGTTATCACAGGCACGCTCTTTGGCCTGATCGCGGTGATGCATCTCCTGAAGTCGCTCGCGGAACGGTCCGCTTTGGCAACGGATCCGTGGAACTTCCTGCTCATGTCCGCGCTTGGAGTTGTGGCGGCCGCTCTGTCCGTGTGGGCCTGGTGGCTGCTCCGGATGCAAATTCGGAAATGACTCCAGGCAGATAGCAATCGAAGGGCATTCAGATCGATTAGGGCATCAATGCCGACTGACGTCGCTCCAAGAAGCGGCGGACCGCGGCATCGCGTTCGAGACCAATGGCGATCTCGTAGGAGTGGCGCGCTTCGTCGTTTGCGCCAATCTTGGTCAGGAATTCAGCGCGTGCGGCCCAGTAGGGCAGGTACTCGGTGAGCCGTGAATATAAGCCTCCCGTAACGATGGTCGCTTGCGACCTGTAAACCCTCACGTTTCCTCGTCAGAAATCATGTACTCCCAGAGTTCATTCTGGTGCAACCAAATGGGGTCGGCATTCCTGGCGATGAATTCCTCGACGGGCAGGCCTTCAATCAGCTGAGGACGCGGAACTTGCTTCTGCCTGCCATTCATGAAGATCGTCATGTACTTCTGCTTGCGCTCGCGGCGCGCTCGCTTTTCGGCGGCGGTCCGTTTGCGTTTGGGATTGGCCTTTTCGCGTTTCTTCTTCGAGTTTGACATCGCTTCTACGCTGCCCAATCGCTATTCGTCGCGATACTGCGGCGGAGATTTGCCCACCCGCCTGATGACACGCGGGTACGTAACGGTCGGGATGGCTTGCTCGATCCGCTCCACCTGAACTTGATGAAACCAGTCATCGCCGAAGTCGAACCAGTAACCGAAGACGCGTTCTGGATTCAGATCCAGGTCGTCCAGCTTTGTCGTGCGTGCGTCTCCATACCCTTTCTTTTTCTTCCTCTGCTGCGGACTTGGAACTCCATAGTTGGGGCCGTCGGGATCGAACGGGCGTTTGCCGAACTGAAATTCGTATGGATGTTCCTCCGAACGGTCGTACGCCTTGAAGATGGCATCATGCAGTTGCTCAAGTGTCTGGTCGCCGCGGATCTCGATCACGCGGCTAACTTCCTTGTTGACGAATTTGTCGCTGACAGGGCCTCCGACCAGGAAGACGGATACGACGTACAAGTTTGCTGGAGGTGCCGCCGGGGCCGCTGAAATGCGGCGTGGTTGCTTGTATGGATGCGTTGCCTTCTTGCGAGCATTCCACGGCGGAATCTCGTCCTCAGAGACTAGCACTTTGATCGAGCGGGATTGTCCTGGATGGCGGAGGATCAGCCCCCTCTTCTCCAGCGACTTTACCATCTGACTCACGGACGGCGGCGAGACGCACATGGCCGCAGCGATTTCCGATTCGGCGGGGGGATATCCGTGCAAATGGGTGTAGGCGAGAATAAACCCAAGATAACGTCCCTGAGTTGGTGTGAAGTCGGCCATGACCTCTTTTCCGTCGCGGGTGTCGTACGACATTTTACAAATTCTACGCCCGCTTGCCATTCCCCAACTCGGCCATGCTCGCAGGCGCAACCGTTGAGAATTGTTTTCAGCTCAAAACGGAATCTCAGGGTCTTCGGAATCCCAGGTTGGTTCCTGGACCGGCGGGTCCAGGAGCTTGTGGAGATCGTTCGTGAGCGACTCGCTTTGCGGAGCCAGATCGGGTCGGGCCATAGCGATAGCAGCAAGCGTTTCGGCAAAGCGGTCGCGGACAGGGTCGATGAGCGCTGCGGCAAGAGACGAATCGGAGCTTTGCAGGAGTTCGCGGAGATTGCCAAAGTCATGGTTAAGCTGGTCAATGTGGCCTTGAGCCTCGGGTGATGTACTTTCGCGATCCGCGCCGGCGCGCAGTCCAACGATTAGCTCGGCAAGGTGGCAGCCGACGCCGAACACGCGAATTCCCAGCGGCATGTCGGCGCTGTCTCCCACGGAGAAGCTGCGCGACCAGATGGCGCTGGAGCCTTCCTCGCGGGGCGTGGAATCCGTCACGCCCAGACGCTTGCGTTCGGCCCACTCCGCATCGAAACGCCGGCGGTGTTCCTCCCAGCCGCGTTGTTCTTCTTCCCACTCCTCGCGCGTGCGGCGGAAGATATCGAACGCGAATTCGTCATCCATTTCGCTGCCGTCCAGATGCCAAAACCACGGCCCGGACATTTCGCCCATCATTTGGCAGCAGGGACAGTCGGGATCGATCATCGCGTCGTGGCCGGACATGGCCTCGGGCAGCCGGGCGCGCTCGCGGGCTATGATGGAACGCGGCGTACGTCCATGGAACTCGGGATCTGGCGTATCCAGCCACGCTTCGACCATGCCTTCCAAACGCGGGATTTCAGGCGTGAGGAAGTCGCCGACAGTGAGCGCTTCAGGCCCAGGCGAGACCGTCGGCGATTGCGCCAGCTGCGTGAACCGTTCCCAGCAAGCCCACAGCAGATGGCGAACGAGATTGTAGTACATGACCAGTTCATGCGTGCCGAAGCCCCCATACCGGAAAGCATGCGAGAACTCCGAGAGTCCTCGGGGACATCCGCCCAGGAGCGACCATTGTTCACATCGGTCCTGCAAATCCCACCCCAGGTGGCCATGCCGGTCGAGCGCGACCTCGCGCGGGCAAGCGCCGCCAAGGTCGTCGCGCGGCGTCAGCAACCAGGCCGCATGAATCTCCTTGAGGGTGTCATAAAACGGACTGGCGTAGTGCTCCTCGCCGGGCCAGGTCTTTGGTGTGATCTCTTCGTCGGTCAGCCGGCTGGCATCTACTTGGTCGAGCGCGAGGTTGGCCTCGTCTGCCAGACGACTTCGCGCATTCTCCGCCCACTGGGCGCGAACTGCGGCGGCAATCTCGTCGCGCCGAGCGAAGGCGGCAAAGGATTCCCGCGCGACAAATTCCACCATGGGCCGGCCATAAAACACTTGGCGGGCGTTCCGAATCGGTTTTGCCGCTAGTTTTCGGCGCCGTTCTTCGGCCTCGTGCTCCCAATTACCGCTCGAAAAAACCCAATCGTCGGCAAGGTGGTAGCGCAGACCTCTTTCCGTGCAACATTGACCGTCGTGATACCAGACGATTCCTGTCGGTCCTGGGGACGAATAGGTCGAATTCACGACTACCAGCCGGGCAATGAGGTCAATGACGACCAGGCCAGCATCGTGCGGCTCAGCGCAACTGCCCGCGGAGAGACTCGCGAAGAAGCGACATCCTGGGATAGGTTTCGCGAATCGCTCGGTGGCGACCTCGAGTTCCTCCATCGTGACGGGGTCCGCACTGAGAGCCGCTATCGCGGCATCCGCACAACTTCCATGAATCGTTCCCGACCAATCGTACCCCGCCTCGCGAACGACCAAGCGAACTTCACTCATGGCGCTACTCCCGAGCTATATCACCGTACTTGATTCGGCAGCTTCGTAGGACAGATTTCCAATCTGTCCGGTCAGGTTGGAAACCTGATCTACAGCCGAATCCCGCACCGTCATTTAGATTCATTTGCCAACACAGAATCGCATCGGAGCCTCCAGTGAGTTTTTTATTGAATCTCGGCAAGGGAAGGAACCACGCTTGGCGGACGTTGATCGATGTCCTGGAGAAAAGCCCCCGAAGAGCCGGTTACCGCCCGCATCCATCTGACTGGATTGGTTGTCGCCGTCTTTGCTACGATGGCCGCACCCACGGAAAGGAGGCAGCCGCGTGGACCCTTCAACTGTTTTCGAGGCGGCCTTGGCCCTCCCGGAGAACGATCGAATTCACCTGGTCGAACGGCTGCTGGAAACGCTCGTGCCGCAGATAGACGGCCTGGACGAGGCGAGCTTTGTCGCTGAACTGTGCCGCTGAAGTGACGAGATCGACCGAGGCAAGGCCGACCTGGTCCCGTGGTCGGAACTCAAGAACGAGCCGTTCTAGCCCTGGGGGATTCCCATGCCCCCGGCGAAAGTCACATTTCATAGGTTGGCGGCTCAGGAATTCCGCCAGGCTCACTCCTTGTATGCGCGGCGGAGCAGGAGGGCTACCCTTTGGTTCATTCAAGCCATCGATACCGCCTTGCAGCAATTTGCCGATGACCCCGAGCGCTGGCCGCTCGACGATAACCGGCATCGCTGGGTCAAAACCAAGAAGTTCCCTTACCTCCTGGTTTAGAGCTCCACGGGGGAGGGCCGGTCAACGGTCGTGGCCGTGGCCCACACCAACCGGCGACCGGGCTACTGGCGAAGGCGCTAGGTCGGGGCGCGGATCAGAGAGAAAACGAGTGGCGTCCTGTGTCCACTGCACCGGCGAAAAGTTCAGTTGGCGTCCGGTCGCCCATACCGATTCGCAAACTCAATTCCCGCCAGTGGTCGCGATAGCGACGGTTGGTAGGGTTCGAACTTTTCGTAGTTCGCGCTTCACATCCCCTTCGGCCAACTACGGGTTTCCTCGAGCGATTCGCCTGTTTCCAGGAGACTCTTGAGGCTGGCCAGAAGGTGCGGCCAGCCGTTCGACACGGCATCAATAAACTTCGAGCCGGGTTTGTCCATTTCATGGATGACAGTGAGCTTGACCGAGGTGCCTTGGCGTTCGAGTTCGTAGGTGAGCTGTGAGTAACCTTCCGCCCGCATCTCGGGCATGAATTCATTGCGCCACTTCAAGACGAGCCGCTTGTTCGGCTCGATCTCGAGAACCTCGCCGCTGTCGGCGACGCGCCCATCGGGAATCATGATCCGCCACGACGCGCCGGGCTTCCATTCGGATTCCTGCCAGGTTCCGACCCAGAATTGGCGGGTGAATTCGGGATCGATCAACGCCCGCCACAGTTTCTCCGGCGTTGTGCGAATGTAGGTCACATACACGAATCGCGAATTAGGCATTCGATTCTCCTTCCAGGTTCTTCTTGAGTTCGGCGAGGACGCGCAGTCGGCCCCGTTCGTATTTGCCAATCCAGCGTTCGGCGATTTCGTGGAGCGGCACCGGGTTGAGAAAGTGCAGCTTCTCCCGGCCCCGCCAAATCGTGACCACGAGATTCGCCTTTTCCAGCAGGTTGAGGTGCTTGGTCACCGCCTGCCGGGTCATGTCCAGATGCTCGCAGAGCTGCCCAAGAGTCTGGCCATTGTCCGCGTGCAGCCTGTCAAGCAACTGCCGGCGATTTGGGTCGGCCAGTGCCTTGAACACTCTGTCTATGTCTTCTTCCACAGTCCAATTATGCAACCACTTGGTTGCATGTCAAGGGTGTTTTTATTTGTGGGCTTAGCGAATTGGGATCATATGTCGGAGCGAGTCTGGACATGCTGCACGGCAAGAGTCTATGATGGCGGCATCATAATTTACAGGCTCGATCGACCGTCGAGAGCAACGATGCCCTTGATTTACCGCGCGATGCTGGCTGATGGGGACAGCCCTTTAGTCGGAGCAACCAACAAAACGCTAGGGGTGCGATTCCCACCGGAAAAGCACAGTGACATTCCAGTTGAGCCTGACGGATCGGTAGGACCCGGCACCGGTGGTTTATCGCTAGCACCAGCATGGCGAGTGTTGCCACATTTCTTGATTCCACGGCGGTTGAGGCACCTGAACCGCAACGCTGCCGGCAACAATTCGCTCCACTGCTGGTGCATGGGAGAAGGTCCTTTTGCAGACGGACCGATTGCTGAGCCGATCCGCCTTCGAGTCGATCCAAGAAACGCCAGTCATGGGTTTGTGGAACCGGCGGCGCAGATGCGCAAAGAAGATTTTCAGGCGGCCATTGCTGCAACGAAGGACCTCTGGCGGATAGATGAGGCGTAGGGAATGGCGAGTACTGAGTTAGCCAATGGAACTCCGGGGCGGAATCTCGCGAATCTGACCTTGGAGCTGCATCGGCTGATCGCCCTTGGGAAGGGCGACGAGGCTGAGGCGGACAATCTGCGTGCGGAGATGGAGGCCGGTTGGTACCAATTGACTCCAGAGGAACAGCGAAGGTTGAACGAGTTGTCGGGCGATCTCTACGCGCTGGAAGAACCGGAAGACGGCCAGCCCATGTCCGCGGAGGAACGGCAGAAGTGGCTGGCCGAGTTTCGTGCCGCAAACTCGGACCGAAAACTCGAGTTCTTGCGACATCCACCCTCCGGTATCGCAAGAGAGTTGGTATTCTTCATTCAGGCCAGTTGCTGGGACCAGCTTGGATATGTCGAAGTGGCTCTGCACTTCATGAAGGCAGCCGAGCAACAGAATCCCGAACATGCCGTTAGCGTGCTGCCCTATCTCGAGAAACTTGGCCGTGTTGCTGAAGCGCATTCTTATGCGAATCGCATCCTTGAAGATCCAGAGTCGAGACCAGAGGCCCTGTACGTGGCAGCCAGCGTGCTGCTCGGTCCAACACGTTACATGACGGCGCAGGAAGCGAAACCAATCCTTGCACGCCTGGTTCCCATCCTTGAGAAGGCACTGGCTGTTCATCTCCGTACGCCACGTGCCCGCCAGATCGTGCCGCAAGCGGCATCGTTCATTGTCTGCATGCTCGGGCTTTGCTACACCCGCCTCGGCCAGACTGAGAAGGCCATCGAGGTTTACGACGCTGCCCTCAAGCGCTCACCTCATGAATCGGAGATCTTTGTATTTCGGGGACTCGCCCACGGCGAGACCGAATGGTCCAAAGCTCTCGAAGATTTTGAGGAAGCTTACAAGCTATCCTCACGCAGTGTGTGGCCCTATTTCTTTCTCGCGCATAATGCCCTTGAACACAGTGACTACGGAAGGTGCCAGACCTTTGCAATCATCGCTCTGGAGAAAACGCGCCGGCCCGAGATTCTGGCCCAGCTTCATGAATGGTTAGGCATTTGTCGCGCTATAATTGGCCTTTCTCCTCATCTCGTTTGGCAGTGCTTTGATCATGCCGAGGAGCTTGACCCAGATAACCCCCGAATCAAGTACAACAGGGGAATCGCTGAAAAGTTGCTTGGCTCATCTGGAAAAAATGGCTCCTGGGCCACGCGCACCATGAGCATTGCAAACGCACTGGAACAGAGTTTCCAAGAGCTGGAGGATGAGTTCGCCAGCGCTCGCACCGCTTCGACAGCGGGCGAGTTAGTCGGATCGATTTATCTGCCCGCTTGAAAGGTGAGGGCAGCTTACGTTCTTTTGGAGTTACCAATAACCCGCTCTCCGCAACAATGCGGTTCGTGGTCACCTCCGCTGTCTTCAGGCATCCTCGTGCGCTTCCCCGTTCTCTCACTTCGCAAAGTCAACCATTATGGGGATCTCCCTGCCACCTCGCTCCAGGTATAGCTCATACAGTTGAAAGTGGAGGTGGTGTTGGGCAAGAAGGATCAACGCCACGGCTGGATACACGCCGACGCAACAGGCCAGAAGTCCCATCAGCGTAACGACCAAGCTACTGCCCCACAGAAATAATTGCACCAGCAGCAGTTCTTGCCACACCCTTTTCAAAAAATCGCAAAGAAATTTCCAGGCCGAGGCGAAAGCCAACTCTTGGCTCAGACCGGCGTGGAGACTGAGCGGAACTGCGACCAGAGCCAGCAGGACTTGTGAGCCAATGACGAACAAAAATCCGGCTGCAAAAAGTGCAATGCCCGCGAGGGGATTCAAATCCTTTCCGACCACGCTGATCACGCCCGCGAACATTATCCAGACCAAGAAGTATACGAACATCATTGGCACGCTGACGATTAGCAGGACGAGGAACGGCCAAATGCCGCGACCAAGGTACTTGACGAAGCGATTGAAATCAAAGTCCGGATAATTTCGGCCTCGTTTGCGGTGCAAGTATTCCACGACCTCGTAGCCGTAGCCCAGGGACACGATAGGGCCAACGAGGGGAATCAACTGGCAGAGCGCCACCAGCAGCAAGTTGACGAAGCCGCTCGACTTGTCAAAGAGGAACTGATACGCGCGGAAGTATCGCATCGAGAGGGAAACTCCAGTTTGGGAACGAGGGAGGCTGAAGATTCCGGTCAATCTTTCAGCGGTCACTTGGTCCCGAGTATCGTTCGGCCCTCCTTGTACTCGCGCAAGCGTTCTCGGTAGCGTTCGTAGAGCCGGGTGTGCTTGCTGGTTGGCTCCAGCGGTTGGCCGTCGATGAAGAGGGCCATGACCTGGGACGTTGCTTGCAAGATGTCGCCGTTGGTCAGCACCAGGTTGGCGCGCTTGTTGACTTCGATGCTGCCGAGTTGGTCGGAGACGCCCAGGATCTGCGCGGGATAAATGGTCACCGCCTTGAGACCTTCTTCAGCCGGCAGTCCATAGGAAACCGCCATCGCGGCTTCGTACGGCAAATTACGCGTGTTGGCATTGGCGACAGAGTGAATGCAAATGCAAAAACGCACGTCCGCTTCGTGCAGCCGGGCAGGGCAAGCATAAGGCGCATCGAATGGATCGTACGCTTCCTCCGGCATCGTCATGATCGGGCCGACCAGCACGGGAACGTCACGCTTCTTGAGTTCGCTGGTCACTTTCCAGGCGTCGATACCGCCGCTCAGGATCAGCTTGATCTTGAGTTCGTCGGCCAGTTTCAAGGCGTCGAGGATTTCCTGCTTGCGCTGTGCCTGGATGGTGACGGGCTTCTGGCCCAAAGCATAGGGAGCGAGCGCTTCCAGACGCGGGTTGACGGGAATGGCGGACGAATGCTTGCGACCGTTGTCATAGGCGACGGCTTGCTGGAAGAGTTCCTTCAGCCGGCGAATTTTTTCATCGCGTTGGGTGCGCGCGACCGCCCGCCCAACCATTGCCAACCCCGGGTTGCCCATGAAGCCGGGGAAACGCCCCGGGAACTCGATGTGCAGGGCCAGGGGATCGACCACGGTCATTTCCTTGGGCACCCAGCCCGCCAGGTTGATGAGGGCGCTCTGGCCCGCGATCATCCCGCCCTCCGGACGGGTCACGACCGTGGTCACGCCGTTGGCGCGCGTGACGGGGATGAGTTCCGAATCAGGATTGATGGCGATGCTGGCGCGCAGATCGGGCTGGAAGTCGCCGCCCTCGGCATAGTCGTGAGTTTCACGAGACTGACCCGTCTCTGTGAGGCCGAGAACCGAGGCGGCATCGATCATACCCGGGTAGAGGTGCAACCCGCTGGCATCGACCAACTGGGCTTCCGGCGGCACCTCCAGGCCGTGACCTACAGAGGCCCCGTTTGTGGACACGCTCTTAATTCTGCCCTTCTCGACAACGACGGTGCCGTTGGCAATGGGAGCACCCGCGACAGGGTGAACGGTCGCCCCGGTGATGACATAAATGCCTCGGTTGCTGCGCGGAATCGCCTTGAAGTCGTTGCGCGGCACGGTCGGCCCGGCCTTGGCGACGCTGAGCGGCTGCAGGCGGTCGGAGCGCTGGAAATAAACCTCGCCCTCGACAATCGTCATCTCCGGCCGGGCGTAGCTGTTGAGCGGATGGCCGTCGAAGATGGCCAGGTCGGCATCTTTGCCAACCTCGATGCTGCCGATGCGTTTCTCCAGGCCGAGCTGCTTGGCGCCGTTGAGGGTGAGCGTCTTGAGAGCCTCTTCCTCGCTCATCTCGCCGTACTTCACACACTTGGCCGCCTCCTGAAACAGATGGCGCATCAGCTCGTTGCTATCCGACTTGATGCAGACCGTGACGCCCGCCTCATGCAGCAGGGCAGCGTTGAAGGGAATGGCGTCGTAGGCTTCGATCTTGTAGGCCCACCAATCCGAGAAGGTGCTGCAACTGGCGCCGTGGTCGGCGATCTCCGGAGCAATCTTGTAGCCTTCGAGCACGTGCTGGAGCGATTTGATCTTGAAGCCAAAGCGATCCGCGACGCGCAGGAGCATCAAGATCTCATCCGCCCGGTAGCAGTGGCAATGCACTTTTAGATCGCCCTTGAGGATGTCGGCCAATGCCTCCAGGCGTAAGTCGCGGCGCGGCTCTGGCATGGTTTTCCCGACAGCGACCGCCTTCTGGTAATCGTCCCAGGTTTTGCGATAGGCCTGCGCCTCGGTGAACGCTCGGATCAAGACCGCCTCCACGCCGAGGCGCGTATTGGGAAAGCGGCCGTCCGTGCGCTTGACGTTTTCGCCCAGGGCGAACTTGACGCCGCGTGGCGCGTCGGCAAGGACGAGCTTGTTGGCTGGTTGGCCGTACTTCAGCTTGATGACGGCGTCCTGGCCGCCGATGACGTCGGCGCTGCCGTGCAACAGGCGCGAGGTCGTGACGCCGCCGGCCAGGGCCCGGTAAATCTGCACGTCCTCGCTGTCGATCACGTCGCGGATGCGTACTTCAGGAACCACGGAGAGGGAGAACTCGTTGACTCCTCCGGAAATAGCAAAGTGGCAATGCGTATCGATGATCCCGGGCATCACGAACATGCCCTGCGCGGGAATCACGACGACGCCGGCCGGAGCCGGCAGCTTCTTGCCAATCTTGGCGATCTTGCCGTTGGCGACCAAGATGTCCGTGTCGGAGAGCGTGCCCTGACTCACGGTCAAGACGGTCGCACCCTGGATGAGAACATTGCCGCCGGTCTTCGTCTTGGGTTTGCGGTCGGCCTCGAGTTCCGTGGCCTGTTCGGGCTTCTCGGTCTTGTCGCTCTTCCCCGTCTTGGCGGCCTTTTCTGCTCCCTCGGATCTTGGGCGGCCGGCCTTCCCTTCATTGGGCCGCATGGCCTCCGTTTTCTTCGCGCTCTCCTTGCTGCTGTCGTCCGGCCCACCGGCAGCTAGTCTGGCTGTATCCGGATACTCGAAGCGGACGCCATCAGCAAAGACGTAGCGCACATGCGTGTTGGCGCCCTGAAAATCGCCGTCCGTCACTACCAGGTGGGCCGCCTTGCCGGCCGTGATCGTCCCGAGCTGTTTCTCCGCTCCCATGATGCGGGCAGCATCCACGGTCAATGCGGCCAGGGCTGCGTCCGGAGAGAGTTTCCCGTCGCTGATGACCTTGCGCAGGTTTTCGCGGAACTTGTCGGCCGGTCCGCTAGCGGGTTGCCCTTGCGTACTGAATGCGAACAGAATCCCATGTTTATGCAAGAGCGCGGCGTTGGCGATTTCCTCCTTGAGCACGCGCTGACGATCTTCTTCGGCGCGTTTGGGCAACACGGGACGATCTTCTGGAGCGCCCTCAGCAGCGCCAGGCGGGGCTCCCGGGGCCCTCTGGCCTCTTTGGCCTCGGCCTCCCTGGGTTCCGGGCGTTCCGGGGGTCCCCGGGGTCGTGGGGGCTGCCGGGGCTCCCGGCGGCCGGCCACGCCCGCGCAGGCGACCTTGCCCCTGTTCGTCGATCGTCAAACGCACGAGCACCGGGACGCTCTGGCTCTTGAGCCGGTCCGCGGCTTTCCAAGCATCCCGGCCGCCGTAGATGATCGGCTTGAAGTGGAATTCCTGGGCAAAATCGAGGACACGATGGATTTCATCCTTGGAGTCGGCTTCGAAGACGACGGGGATTTTGCCATCCAGCACGGTTCCCAGCTCCGCCAGGGCCGGGTCGAAGGGCGGCCGGCGACCCGCGCGCCCGGCCTTTTCAAAGCTGCTCCAAAGCCGCTGGTAATGACCCGCATCGAGAAAGGTCTGCCGGCAATGGGCGATGAAGCCCATAAGCGACCGCGGATAATCGGGACCGGAATCGCGAAAAGCCGCGTGCAAGGCAACCGGCGCGCGCAAGACCGCCTCGCGTGGCACTGCACCGCTCAGGCTGACGAGCGCGCTTTGCCCGGTGAATAGGCCGCCGTCGGGGGCGATGAGATGGGCGCTGAAGCCCGCTTTGCGCCATGCATCTGCCTGCTCCTCATCCAGTTTCAGGGCGGTGCTGACGAGGAATTCGGGAGTCATGCCTTTGCGATTGTCGGGTTTCGTGGCGGCCAGCGCTTCGCTGGCGTAATCGACCGGGGCAGGGGGCCCACCTTCAGAACGCCGCAGCTCCGGGTCGAAACCCCAGTTGCTCAGGCCGTCGATGAAGCCTGCATAAACTGTGAGCCCTTTCCCATCGATGATCAGGGCGTCGGCAGGCGCCTTGACCTCGGGCCCGACCGCTTCGATCAATCCGTCGCGAACCACGACCGTCGCCTTGGCCAAGCTCTTGCCAGGCTCAGGGATGACACGAGCATCGCGAATGGCGAAGACCATCGGCTGCAACACGGCGGAGCGCTGCGCCGACAGGAACTGGGTGACTCCAAGAATAGCAACGGCCAGGAAAAGGCCGACAAAGATGCGATGCTTGCGCATGGTGATTGTCCAATCCGAAGGAAATAATCGCTGACAAAACTGCTACACAAGATACGCGGCGGTGGGAGCAAAGGCAAACATTAAGGTTTCGGGGGAGCGGGTGGGGAGATGGACGGGATTCGTTGTTCCCCGGCAACAGGCCGAGGTGGACCGGCGGTTATTGGTGACCACTGTCCGCCGATCCACATGCCTCATCTAAGCAAGCGCCGTCGGTTTAAGCAATCGCTCAATCCGTCTAACCAAATCTTGAAACTCCCCATCACTCAAAACCGGCGTCGCGCCTTCCGTCGGCAGGTCGCGATCCAGCGTTACCCAACTCCGGCAACCCGCGTAGGAGGGGTCGTTCGGCACCTCGAAAACCTCGCGGGACCGGAAGACACGCAGGACAATGGCATAGAGACCCGGCTGGCGGTAAGCAAAACGGGAATGGATCGTTTCGTCGGACCATAGATGGAAAGGCGAAAGTAGCATCGCGCCCACAATATCGTGCAGGACATAGACGCCAGCCGCTTCTGCGAAAAGGGACAGGCGGACCACAGGATCGGGCGGCCGCTGCGTCTCGACTTCTTGCAAGAACGGGCGGGCAGCAGGCTTGATGCCGCTCTCCTGCTGATGGACGTACGTCGGGTACAGCCAGAAGCGCGTGTGCTCAAGTCGAAATTCCTCACCGGACTCTTCGATGCCGCCTTTGCGCAAGATCAACGATTGCTTCCCTTCCGCCAGCGCCTGGCAGATAACTGCCCATTCTTTCAAGGCGTGCTGCAACATCATTCACCTTCCCATCGCTTGATCATTTGCCTGGGCCGCCCGGGTTCAGTGAGTTTTCAGTCGCAGCGCCTCGCTCGTTGGTTCGCGCAGCATCAAGTCGTTGACGGCCGTCAGGGGATCCTTGTCCTCGTACAAGACGCGGAAGACTTCGGCAGTGATGGGCATCTCAATCCCCATTCGGGCGGCCCTGTCGTGGACGCTCTTCGTCGTGAAGACGCCCTCGGCAACCATGTTCATGCTTGCGAGGATGGCCGGGAGCTTCTCGCCGCGGGCGAGCCGCTCGCCCACGTGACGGTTGCGGCCATGCCGGCTCACGCAGGTCGTGATCAGATCGCCCAGGCCGGCCAGGCCGAAAAACGTTTCGTGCGCCGCCCCCAGCGCAATGCCAAACCGGGACATTTCCACCAGTCCGCGCGTGAGCAGCGCGGCCTTGGCATTGTCGCCGAAACCCAAGCCGTCACTGATGCCGGCCGCGATGCCCATGATGTTCTTGAGCGCGCCTGCCAGCTCCACGCCGACGACATCGACGTTCGTGTACACGCGAAAGCGATCGCTGCTGAAGCGCTGCTGGATCCAACGTGCCAGGTCCGGATCCGTGCTGGCCGCGACCAGGGTAGTGGGTAGGCCGCGGCTGACTTCCTCGGCGTGGCTCGGACCGCTCAGCACTGCCAGATCTTCCGTGCCCAATAGCTCGTGCACAATCTCGGTCGGCCGCAAAAACGTTTCGATTTCCAGGCCCTTAGCGAGGCTCAGCACCGGCCGGTCGCTGCGCAGCGCGGGTCGAATGCGCCGCAGGGTTTCACGCATGTACACCGTCGGAATGGCGACGATGTAGAGCGCTGCCTCGGCGACGGCTGGGTTGAGCGTGCTCGTCAATTCGACGGACGGAGGGATCGGGACGCCTGGAAGTAGACGCACGTTTTCGCGGTGAGTGCGCAGGATCTGGGCGTTCTCCTCACGAGCACTCCAAAGCGTCACGCGATGGTCCGGATTTTGCGAGAGGAGAATGGCAATGGAAGTGCCCCAGGCGCCATCCCCCAGGACAAGAAAATGAATGGGCATAAAAGAAGATGAGAAAAACTTGTCCGATTGACCAATATCGCAACCATGGCTCATTATAGACGGCGCAAAGAATAGCAACCAGGCAAGCAAGCGGAGTCCTACGGCTCTTGCCGGCCAGCGAGGGATCGCCCCAGGGTGAAATTATCCAAGTTGGCAAGCGCGCCATGCCGATGGATGTTGAGAGGACTCTTCAGCGTTCCATTCGCCGAGTAGACATAGACCTTGCTACCGGCATGGGTGCGTCAGTGCGGCACTATATGGCGGTGCGTGAATCGGCTGCTGCGGTTTGTGGGGCACGTTTGTAACGTGCCCAGACGCCGGCCGGCACGTTGAAAACGTGCCCCACAAATGCTGCCGAATTACGCACCGTCATATAGCTCGTTGCCACTCATTCGCCCGGCTTGGGCGGTAGGCCGCACATTGCAAGGAGGATCATGCATGCCTGCTCAACTTCGCGTTTATCCCTCCGCCAATCCCCCGTCCTCCCGTTTGTCGGCACCCACGGTGGGAGTTCGCCTTGGCGATCTGCTGCCGCTGCTGGCCTTGGCGCAGCGCCGAAATTACCTCTGGCTCCAGGATTTCCTCGACGACGAAGTGCGCATCACCGCCGATCTCTACGATGTGCTCGGCGCGTTCCGCAGCTACCGGCCATCCGCCTGAAACCAGGCAGAAGAAAAGAGGCTGAAGTTCCGGGACATTTTTTCCCTTACTCTTCCTTGCCGGGCAGGAATTCGGGTTTGCCGAATTGACTCAGGTCGACGTGGCCACGCGCCTCACTTTCCAAGAGCTTTAGCCGCATCTCCAGATCGCGGAACTTCGCTTGCAAAGCTTCCAATTTCGCTCCCAGGTCGTCGCGCGGCCTGGGACGAGGCACCTCCGGATAATTCAACTGCCGCTGCAGCGCCGCGAAGAGAAAGAGCGGATCGCGGCCTCGGTTGGCCTTGGCAATCTTGCCTTCTTTCTCGCCAAAGATTGCGGGAAAAGGCAGCTCATAGCTTGGGTTCTGGCGGAGCTGTTCGATCTCGTACAGATTGGAGCGTAGGTAAACCAGGTCGGCAAAATCAACCGCGCCCACTTGCCGGCGTACCAGGTCCAGGTAATCGCGCCAGGTGGCGTCGTAGAATGCATCCCCGGCCATGGCGGCGAGGCCCTCGTCATATCCCAGCCGGTTGCGGCACAGAACTTCGAACTGGTAGGTGAACAAACCCGGCCGGCTCGGCTGCTTCGACAAGTACTCCGCCTCCCGCTCGAGGATCAGGAGCGCCGTTTCGACCGCGAAACGAAAGCCCTCTTTCTCCGTCTGGCGAATGATAAACGCTTGGTAGGGAGTGAAGTAGTGCGGCAGCCGCGCGAACCCGGAGGAGAGCAAGCCCGCATGCTTTAGCTCGGTAGCGAGGAACTGGATCGCATAGGGCAGGCGCGTAGTGGCCAGGATCTCCTCATGAATGCGCTCGAGGGTTTCCTGGGCGGAAAGGCCACTGGCCAGGCGCTCGCGGAAACCTCGAAAGAAATATGCCTGTTCGATGTATTCTTCGGATTCGAGGATCGTGCCGTTCGCCATGATCCGATGATAGCGTGCGCGCGAGCGTGAAACCAGTGCCGCGCTCAGGAAGCTTTGCGGCGCGGAAGATCGGTTCCCGGGGAGGGAAGCGGTAGCGGCGCGGCGCTCTGGTCGGCGGCGCCATTGCCCTGAGCCGACTCGAAGACCGGTGCGGACGCGTGCTTCGCGCCGCCATCGATCTCGACTGCAAAGACAAAGCCACCCATCGTGACGGTGTCGCCGTGTTGCAGCGTTGCGTGTTGCACGCGGCAGCCGTTGACGAAGACGCCGTTCAGGCTGTCCAGATCGAAGAGCTGCCAGGCGCCCTCGGAGTAGACGAATCGGCAGTGCCGGCGGCTGACGTCGGGCAACGGCAGACGCACGTCGGCTTCGCTGTGCCGGCCCAGGATCATTTCCGAGCGAGTCAGCTCGACGACCGGACCGTTGGGACGGAGCACCAATCGCAACGGAGTAATTGGCAGCGACTCCCCATCGACACGGGCATCTTCCCGCACCCTAGGGACCATCAGACTGGCGCCATCCGGCGGCTGGTTGCAGTCGTTCATGATTTCTCTGTCCCAGGTCGGCGGGTTGAGCGGGAATTGTGGGTGGATCGCCCTGTAACGATTAGGCGGATCCACCGGACAAACCGCAGGCTTATACCAGAAGCAATTCTGCGAAGGAAGATGATTGTGCCGGCTCCGCGAGCGGACGGGGAAGGGTGCCAAGTTCTGGGCAAGCCGAAAAGTCCGCCCCTGCGTTAAACTCTCATCATTTCGAGGGGCTGCCACCGAATCTTGTAGCTTTTTCCTCCAGTCGCAGCCTACCAGGCCTTTCTATCGGGCACATTTTCACTAGTCATCCGTGCTCGCCGCATATCCAAGATGACGCCGTTGATTCGTTGGCAACCGGTAACCGCCTAGCGAGGAGATCTGAGATGAGGCTGAAGTTGGCATTTTTGCTGCTTGCTGCCGTGGCTGGCCTGGCGTCGGCCGGGGGCACAGCCAGCGCAGCGGACTGCGGGGCAAATGCTTACCCCGCCGGCTCCTGCAGCCCCGATCAATGCTGCATGCCGGCGGTGCGTTATCGCATCTGCTATCGAACCGTCGTGGAAAACCAAAGTTGCGTAAGCTATCGTCCTGTCTATCACACCGTCATGAAGGAGTGCAGGTATACAGTTTGCAAGCCGGTCTACGAACAGCACGTCCGCGAATGCAGTTACACCGTTTGCAAGCCGGTCTGGGAGAGCTACAACGTGACGCGCAAGTACACCGTCTGCAAGCCGGTGTATGAACAGCACGTCCGCGAGTGCCGCTACACCGTTTGCAAGCCTGTCTGGCAAGAATACCAGGTCCCAGTCCGCTGGACGACCTGCAGGCCGGTCTATGAACAGCACTTGCGTGAATGCCGTTACACGGTCTGCAAGCAGGTCTGGCAAGACTACCAGGTCCCGGTCCGCTGGACCACGTATCGGCCTTGCTACGAGCAGCACTATCGCGAGTGCCGCTACACCGTCTGCAAACCGGTCTGGCAGGACTACCAGGTGCCGGTCCGCTGGACCACTTGCCGGCCGGTGTACGAGCAGCACTATCGCGAGTGCCGCTACACCGTCTGCAAGCAGGTCTGGCAGGATTACCAGGTGCCGGTGAAGTGGACCACTTGCCGGCCGATCTACGAACAACACATCCAGCAAGTGCCGGTCACCTGCTATCGCACGGTCACCGAGCCGAGACAGCAGGTCTGCAAGTTTTACACGTGTGAGCCGGTCTGGACGGAGAAGTGCTACAAAGTGTGCACGGGCGATTGGTGCGAAGAACGGCAATACTGCCCGGGCCCGTTCGTCACGAAAAGCTACAGGACTCCCGGCTCGTGGACCTTCGATCCCTGCACCTGCACGTCGTTCTACTGCCCCGGCAGCACGGTCTCCTGCCAGGTCCAGTGCCCCGGACGATGGGTCTGCAAGAAAACCTGGGTGCCCCGCGAAGAGGTCCGCACGGTGCGCTGCTGCAATTACGTGCGCCGCGAACATTGCCAGGTCATCAATTACACCGTCTGCAAGTCCGTGCCCTATACCGTCCTGAAGCAGGTGCCCTACACGACGTGCAAACTCGTGCAGGAAGAGCACTGCCAGATGATCAACTGCAGGCGCTGCTACACGGTCCCCGAGCAGAAGGTCCAGTACATCCCTTACACCACCTGCAAGATGATCCCTGAAGAGCATTGCCAGATGGTCAATTGCAGGCGCTGCTACATGGTCCCCGAGCAGAAGGTGCAGTACATCCCTTACACCACCTGCAAGATGATCCCCGAAGAGCACTGCCGAATGGATACCTGCAGGCGCTGCTACATGGTCCCCGAGCAGAAGGTCCAGTACATCCCTTACACCACCTGCAAAATGATTCCTGAAGAACATTGCCAGATGGTCAACTGCAGGCGCTGCTACACGGTTCCCGAGGAGAGGGTACAGTACACTCCCTACACCACCTGCAAGCTCGTGCCCGAAGAACACTGCGAGGTCGTCCCTTGCTGCCGCTGCCGTTATGAATACGAACAACGCTGCGAGCGGATACCGTACACGACCTGCCGCATGGTGCCCGAGGAATGTGTGCGCTATGTGCCCTGCACGACATGCACGATGGAGCCGCACTGCGTGACGTACAAGGTCTGCCGGCAAATCCCCGTGTGCGTGCCGACCTGCGAGGAGTGCTGCCTGCCGCCGGCTCTGCCGAGCGTCTGCTCGCTGAAGCCGCGTATCCAGGAATGGCTTTCCCGGCTGACTTGTCGGGAAGGAAGGTGCACCACCAGCGATTGCATCACGCTGCCGGGCGACGTGAGATGATTGATTGATTGCTAGGCGGTTCCCAACGAAGAGGCAAGGCCCCACCATCTGGCGGGGCCTTGCCGTTTATCAAACCGAACGATTCAGCATCCCGCTGCTAATACTAGCCCGAAGCGTCAGCGAGGATCGCGCTGCTGATACTAGCCCGACGCGTCAGCGAGGATCGCGCTGCTGATAGACAGGAGAATAACCATGGGTATATTGATGTGGTTCTACGTTGGCGATAAGAGGAAGATCGGCGAAGGGTTTTCGGCAACTAATGCAGTTCCCTTGTGGAAACAACCCTTCGTCGTTGCTATGGCAGATTTCTCTTTACACTTATCCGCCATTGACCTCGATTTATTATCGGAAGAGGCATGTCGCATTGCAGGCGTGCAGCCTGTCAGCTTGACAGTTTCACTCACGGAGAATGTTGGCGGCAACGCTCAAACTCAGTCTGCTGATGTGGTGTCGCCACAGTGGATTGCAACGGTCGCCAGCATTGCCGATCACCAGGTTGAGGGGCTTGCCAAACGGTGGTTGGCCGAAGTCGCAAAGGAGCATAGCGAGCAGCCAGAAGGACCAACTGAGGATACTCTCCAAGCCATTCGCGAACTCATTCACGCCTGCCAAATAGCGAGAGAGAAGAGCCTGCCACTAGTGCATGCATGGTCCTTGTAACTCTGCGCTGCCACAGACCCGTCAAGCTACTGCGTTGGTCCAGCGGGTAGATGCTTGGCGACGTAAAAGAGATCAACCAGGATACCCGTCACCTGGAAGAACAGCCCCGTCAGGTTCAGAAAGAACGGCTTGTGCTCCCTTTCCCAATGAGCGATCAGGTAATAAAACCCGTAGAAAGGAACGAACATACAGAGAAGTCCGCCGGCAGCCCCGTCATCTTGAAAAGCGACGACGAGGAACCAAACGGAAGCCGCTAGCCAAACTAAAACCCCAACCATGTCAAACCCATATACGACCTTGGGCAGAAAGAAAGTAAGCGTGCCAAGCACAATCCAGACAATGAAAAGTCCAATGATCAATGTCGCGAAGTGGCTCGCTCCGAGAAAAAGCACGGCCTCATCTTGCTTGCGCTTTTTCGCCTTTCGCCGGCGCACGTACTCCGGGTCTAATCCCATGTCGTCCAGGTCGGCATAACCATCGTCTTCATCATCAAGCCGTTGCTTGATGAGCGATACGGGCTGCTCGATCGGGTTCTCCATCGTGTACGGTGAAGAGTCCTCCTCCTCCCACGCCTCCTTGGGAGGTCTGGCTGCCGGCTTCGGAGATTTGGGGTTGGCGACTTTGGACGGAGCCGGACGATCCCGGCGCACCGCCGCCTTCGTCTGGCTCGGGCGCGGAGCGGCCGACTTCTCGGCCTTGACCCCAGGAATACGAAATCTCTGACCGCACGCCGGGCAGGACCCAACGCCCCCAGCTTTCGAGTCATCGACAGACAGCGTCTTTTCACACTTGGGACACTTCACACGAATCATGAAACGGATCCTAACCAGACGATCAAGAACCCCAGCGAATAACTGGCCGCTTGCGAAGGCCACGCCTTCCTTCGCCTTGCGAATAAATCCTGTCTTGCCCAAATGCCGCAAGACCCTGTTTCAGTCTAGCCGGATTTGGGCTAGAACGCCAGCAGGTCTCCCGTCGTAAGATTGACCAGCCGACTCATAGCGCAGCCAAGGTTGGGGCGGACTCGCGCCACGTTCAATAAATCGCCTATTCACTGACAACTGCTCTTCTTCTTATTTCCGGGCCATTTCGGCATGGACAACCGCTCCACCGAGACGCTATGACCCTCGGCCAAGGCAATCTCTTCATGAGTCTTGAGGATCAATTTGGCCAAAGGCGGCAACAGGAACTTTCGCAAGCACTGCCGCGCTCGCAGCGAACGCAACATTCAGGCACGTAGGGCGAGCGGCAGGAAATAATCTCCCCTCTCCCCCGCTTCGGGGGAGAGGGGAGAACAATTGCTGCCGTTCACGCAGAGGATCGGGCACCGTGCCCGTCACCGAGGAATCCCGTCATGGCGGCAATGAGACGACCTGGTCTTCCAGCCTTCCTGGGACTGCTCGCTTTCCTGTTCGCGGCAGCGCCGGCTTCGGCCGACGTACCCGACTGGCTGCCGCGCTACGACCTGGAGATCCGGCTCGACGTCGACCAGCATTGGGCCCACGTTCGCCAAATTGTCACCTGGCAAAATCGTCACGAGCGCCCGGCCCACGAGCTGGTTTTCAACGCGCATTCCCATTATGAGGTAGCCGACAACGAAGTCGGCTTCATGGCCAAGATGCTCGAGCTGCTGCGGATGACTCCCAGCGATGCCCTCGATCTCAATCGGGCAGCGGGACCGCCGCTGCAGGTGAGGCAGATCACTCTCGGCGCTGCGCAACTCCCCTTCCACTATGCCGAGGCTGCTTATCCGGGCATTCAAAAGATCGAACATCGGCCGGCCGATCTCGTGGAGAGCGGCCAGAGCGGTCATGCGACGACGCTCGTGGTGCCGCTCCCCACACCCGTGGGGCGCGGCGAGTCGGTGACTGTCGAGATTCATTTCGACTTCCGCTTGCCGCAGAAGCAGGGGCGCTGGGGACAGTGGCTGGGCGTCACCACTCTCAGCAACTGGCTGCCGGTTCTCGCCGTCTACGATGAGGTTGGCTGGCAGCCGACTCCGTTCATTCCCTGGCATCAACCCTTTTTCAACGAGGCCGGCATTTACAACGCGCGCGTGACCCTGCCGTGCGACCAGAAGGTTGCCTGCACCGCCCCCATCCGTGCCGTAAAGGATCTTGGCGAGGGCCTGCAACAGATCGATTTTCTGCCGGCGTGCTCGCGCGATTTTGCTCTGCTCTGCAGCGCCTGCTACCAAGAGCACGTCGTCCACGTGGGCGGGGTGGAGATCCGCTGCATGGCTCTCCCCGGACACGACTACTATGCCAAGGAAATGGTGCGCTGGGTCAGCGAGGCGCTGCCGGTCTACAACAAGTGGTTTGGCCCCTATCCCTATCCCCAATTCACCATTGCGGAGTCTTACTTCGGCTGGAACGGCAACGAGTGCGGCGGGCTGGTGATGATCGACGAACGCGTCTTCACCATGCCCCACATCGCTGATGGCTATGTCGAATACCTGATCTCGCACGAATTCTGTCACCAATGGTGGTACAACACGGTCGGCACCAATGGCTACTGCGAAACGTGGATGGACGAGGCGATGGCCGTCCACTTTGCCCATCAACTGATGAACGCAAAACATGGCCGCGGCAACAACCTCATTCACTATCCCTCAGGGCTGGAATGGCTGCCGAACATCGACCGCGATACGTACCGCCAGTACAGCATGTATGGGGCACTCGGCCGCGGCGAGATGAAGCCGCCCGTTCAGAAGATGGAAGAGTACGGCCACCTCGCGAATCTGTTTAGCAGCTGCTACGACCGCGGCGGCAAGATTGTCGACATGATCCAGGAGCGCCTGGGAGATGCCGCGTTTTTGGACTTTATGCACGTCGTGTACACCCGCTATCAATTCCGCATCATTCGCGTCGTCGATTTTCAGCGCGAGCTCGAGCAATACACGGGCAGGCCCTGGGGTGATTTCTTCGATCACTGGCTGTATGGCGCGGGCATGACCGATTGGTGCGTCGAAAAGGTCAAGCTGGAACCTATTGGTCCAGGGACCTCTGTTCGCGGAGCCGTGCCTTCGTTCCTTGAGGCAATCCACGGGGCACCAGCCGGCAAACCTCGCTACCAGGCGACGGTGTTGCTCCGTCAGAAGGCCGAGATCAACGAGCCGACCGTGCTCGGCATCTGCCTGGACGGCGGCGACGGCTACCAGATTCGCATCCCGATCGAGCCCGCTGCTCGTGTTCTAGAACTCGACGATCCGCCGGCCCGGATCGAGTGCTTGCCGGACAATCGCGTGCGCGTGCAGGTCATCCTGCCTTGCAAGCCGACGCAGATCTCCGTCGATCCCGACCGCATCCTGGTGGACCGCGACCCCTCCAACAACCACTGGAAGTCGAAGGTGCGCTGGCGGTTCAGCCCCGTCTACACCTTGCTCGACGAGACCGACCTGACCACTGCCTACGACCGGTGGAACGTCATCTTCGGGCCGGCCTTGTTTGGTGCATCGTACAACGATCCGTGGTACACGCGCTCCACGGTGGTGGGTGTGCGGGCCGGGCTGTATCGCACGCAAGATTTCAGCGGCGGCGCTTACCTCGGCTACCGCACCGACGACCGCGATATCGTCGCGGGAGTCGACGGACTCTGGGACCACTGGCCCTGGCCCAGGACGCAGGTAGGCTTCAACCTGGAGCGGAGCCTCACGGACCTGGGCGACGAAACCGACCCCCATAGCGAGCGGGCGGTGGTGTATGGGCGCTACGTGTTCCAGTACGGATCCAGTCTGTATTTGCCGCCGATGCATTACCTGGAAGGATTCAGCATGATCCTGGATCACAACTTGCCCGTGCCCCGGGAGTCGATTCCAGGAGCCGATCGCTTCACGGACCAGACCGGCTTCGGAGTCCATTATCATCTCGACTACCTTACTCCGTACTGGAACCCGGAAGGCGGCTTCCGCTTCGACGCGACGTATACTACGGGCGTGTCGATTCTGGGCGACAGCGAGGCGTTCAACCGCGTGGACGCTCAGTTTTCAATGGTGAAGAGCCTGCCGGACTGGCTCGGTCCGCTCGCGCAGACGTGCCTGGCTGCCCGCATCTATGGCGCGGCTGCCTTGCCCACGAATGGAGAGTTTTATCCCCTTGGAGGCGGCGAGCTTTTCCGGGGCTTCGATCCCAGCCAGCGGCAGGGCAGCGCGGTCTGGATCGGCAGTCTGGAATGGCGCGTGCCGGTGGTCCGCCGCGTCGAGTGGGATTTCTGCGATCACGTGGCAGGCATACGCAACATCTACCTCGCTCCGTTCTACGACGTGGGCGATGCCTACCTGGGCGGCCACTCCCTGGGAGGGGTCGCGCACGCCCTGGGGGTAGGGTTGCGCTTGGACATGGCGTGGTTCAGCGTCATCGAGCGTATGACGCTCCGCTTCGACGTCGCCAAGACCGTCAATGACAACACGCCCTGGCAGTTCTGGTTCGGCATACAGCAGCCGTTTTGACCAGCCGGCGCTTGCCGTTCATTTCTTGGCGGAGGCCTTTTCGATCAGCTCCAGGTAATGCCGCGCGATCCTGCGGCCATCGGGATCGGCCTGCGCCTCACTCATGCCCGCCTGAGCTTGCTTGAAAATATCGGCGGCGAGGGCGCAGTCTCCTTCCTCTAATGCCAGCAAGCCGCGCGAGACCTGAAGATCGGCGACTCGGCGCGCTGCCTCAAAGATGCCGAAAGCAAGGTACAAATCCCTGGGAGTGGTCCTTTGAAAAAAGCGCGATTTTGCGTACCTCATGGCCGCTTCGATACTTTCTTTTTTGTTCCTCCGAATCAGCTCATCGAGATACTGACCGGCTTCGCGATAATTGCCGGCAGCCGACTCCAGGAGGATCTTGAAGTGGACATAGTCTACAAACACTTTGGCCTTCTCGTCCCCTTCAATTTCGGCAAGCTCGCTGCGCACCTGGTCAATTTGGCCCGTGGCGAGCAGCAATTCCAGCTTTGCACGGGATTCCGCAACGCCCATTTGCGAACTGTCCGCTTGAAGCAGCAGTTCGAGCGCCTTTTTCCCCAACCCAAAGGTCATCGCCGTCTGCACTTTTTTGAGGAGCGGTTGATCGTTGGCCCTTACCAGAAATTCGTCCACCCGGCGTTTGAGCTGCGCGTCGCCTTCCTGGAGATCCTTGTCAATGGCTTTCATCATCTCTACGTTCTTCTCGTTGTGCTCGCTCTCCAGGCTGGCGTCGGCAGCTTCGAGTGCGCGAACATACTCATGCCTGTGCTCCATCGCCAGGTCCAGGTAGCCGCTCGTGCCATAAAGCTCGGCAAGCAAGTGATGGGCATCCGCATCGTCGGGCCGCAGCAACAGGACATGTTCAAGGGCGGTGATGGCCTGGATTTGGCGCAGACTTTGTCTCGATGACAGCTGATTCGTGACGCTCGGACTCCAAACGTCCTCCATCGACTTCCACAGCACCAGGTAGGATTTCGCTAAGGTCATGTAGGACTGGGGATCGTCCGCGTCGGTCGCAATGGCCTGGCGCGAAGCGCGCACGGCCAGCAAGGGAGCCCCCGGCGGCCCCGGATCGATGCCGCCCATAAGGAGGGAAGGGATGTTGCTCCCCAGTCGGCTTGCCGGCGCCAGGACGGTGAACGTGGCGGGAGTGATCCCCGACAGAATGGCCAGGTCTGCCCGGATGGCAAGGTCCGAGCAAATGCGATAGGGAAGCGGCCACTGCGCCTGGATGAGCTCGCGGTACTGCAGGTATTCGAGGGCGCGTGCCTCGGCCCAGGGTGAGGGCGCTATGCCATAGAGATAACGCTGCCACAATTCGCGCGGCTCCGGCGGCCGGGGCGCACCGTCAGGCGGCGCGCGCTCGGCTTGCGGCCCGAAGGCCAGCGGCGCAAGGTCGATGCGCTTGATCCGAGCCGTCGCCGCTCCTGCGACGCGCCGTGGATCTGTCCAGCAGTAGATGCTGGTGCGCCCATCCATGTACGCAAGGGTCCACTGACTCCAGTCTTGCTGCAGCCACGCGCGCAACCAGGTGAAATAAGGGTCGCCGCGGCTTACGACCACATGGTTGATGTGCCGCTTGCGAAAGAGTTCCTGCCACTCGTCCTGCGTGGGAAACTCCGACTGTTTGAGGCGCGCCTGCCCCAGTTGCCGAGCATACTTGCGGACGTCCACGAATTGGCTGACCAACGCGGGAGAGAACGGCTGAAAACGGTAATCGAAGAACCCTTTTTCCTCTGGTCTGCCCTGATCGTCCGCGCAATGCCAGGCGAAATAATTGACCAACTCAGGGTTGCAAAGGAAGCCCTGCTCGTCCGGCTGCAAGAGCCCCTCCGCGCGCCAGGCCTTGAGTTGCTGGGCGGCCTGGGCCGCGGAATGATTGCCCTCGATGCTCCACGAAACCCGGTAGGGCTGATAGACGTCCGTCAGATGGCCATGCACCCAATCGCCATGCACCCAGCCGGGCCACACCAGAGCTAGCAGGAGCACGCCAAGCGCGAGGGTCGCAAGGCGCCCCCCCAGAGACCACCACTTCCACCCTCGCGTCAAGTGCGGCACGGTCCCGAACCGCGCGCTTACGAAGTCCTGAAAATTGAGCGCGGTGATGGGGGCGGCAACCACGGCGAAATACGGCATGTTCCGAACCTGATAGAGGCTCAGGAGGAAGAAAGCAAGCCAGATCAACAGTCTCCAGAAGCGCCGACTGGTTGAGAAACTCACCACGAACGAGCCGATCCCCGCCGCGACCAGCACATAGTAAGCCAGCCCGACCGGGTTGACCACCGACTGGAAATACTGGGCCTGGAACGGCGCGGCATAGGCTGGCCGGAGAAGCGGGTCGCCTTCGAGAACTCCCCCTAAACCCAGCGCAAGCGACGAAGGCAACGCAAAAGCATGGTAGTGATGGGGATTCAATAAGCAGGCCGCCAAGCCCACGACGAGGACCAGCGCCAGTGTGCGTATCTGCTTCGGTTCAGGCGCATCGATGCCCGTGCGCACCGGATCGAGGACTTGTTGAAGCACCTGGCCCAGCAGATATAACGCGACTGTCGCGGGCCCAAGCACGAACCAACTATCCAGGTTAACCCAGAGCACGAATAGCAAGGGCAGCAGCCAGTACGACGCCAGAGGCGCTTTCTTTGCTCCAGTCTTCCTCCGGCCGGCCGGCTCCTGATGCTGGGGGCGCTGCAGGATGTAAAGAGTCAATCCCAGGAAGATGAAAGAAACGAGAGTCGGCCGCAATTGACTCAGCGTGCTCATCGCAAGGAAGGCCACCACTGTGCAGACCGCCGGGATCCACAGCCCCTGTTCGAAACGACGCGTCCGGAGCATCACCCAGGCGAGCAAGGTCAACAGCCCGGCCTTGACGATCACCAGGACTGTCCCGGCAACCGCGGACTCCGGCCCCCCCAAAAGAGCGGTCAAACCGTAAACGAGCAGGTCGAAGAGCCAGGAGTGGTTCGTCCAGTACGTGCCGGCATTGGTATACGAGAACGGATCATGACCAAAGTTTAGCTGGCCGTGGGCATAGAGTCTGCCGCTCGCCAGGTGCATCCAGAAATCGCTGTTGCGAATGGCAAACGACGTGAGAAAGAAGACCAGCAGCAGGGCGAGAACCATCAGGCCCCAATCCAGGCGCTTGATCTCGGTAGCCATCTCCTCCGCAGTCATCGGGGCGGCGGGCGGAGTGTTCAGGGGCGGCAACGGAATCCTAGGCTCAGTGCCGGTGTCCGCAGCCGCCGCTGCGGGATTCGGGGAAGAGGGCAACGTGGTCGATGCGCGAGAGTCGGGAGCCGGGCCGGTAGGCGATGTCTCATTCGCTGCTGTCATAAATGCGTTCCTACGCTCCGCTTGGTGACACAGAATGTATAGAAGAGCAGGGGAAAACTGCTCTCAACGGTAGATGGTCAAAGCGATTAGGTCAAGCGCGAGTTCCGGTACTCCGCTGACGCAGGAATTCTCAGTTGAATCGACCCTTCTGCTCCGCCGTCTAACGGCGGCAGGGGCGTCCGCAAGGACCAGGTTTGGCACCGGAGTGCGCCAGCTAAGGTGTTCTGTTCCTTCTGGAACTTGACCCGCATAGAATAGGGGACGATGCGGCGGCGGCGCTCCCTGCCGTTTGGGCGGTCGAACCATGCGCGCTTCCTACCGTTTTGAAGGAGAACACTGGCGATGAGCAACGACCAGGCACGTTTGGCAGACCGCAGGCATGGTGTGATATGCATCCGGCGCTTGCTGGCGTTCGGGTTGCCCCTTCTCATCGGCTTGGCCATTTATGGTTGGTCCTGGTGGTTCCTTCGTGAAGGCCCGGGTGAGATTCCTGACGTGGGCAAGGCCAGGCCCGCTTTTCGACTAGCTTCGACGGCCCTCGCGCAAGAAACCGATAAGGAGAAACGTTACCGCGTACCTGAGCTCGATGGCGGCGTCGCCTGGCTGAACACAGCCGGCCCGATCCAGCTGAGCGACCTGCGCGGCAAGATCGTCATTCTCGATTTTTGGACCCTGTGCTGCATCAACTGCATCCACGTGCTTCCGGACCTCGCCAGGCTCGAAAAGAAATACCCCAATCAGGTAGTCGTCATCGGCGTCCACTCTGCCAAGTTCGAAAATGAAAAGAATTCCGAGAGCATTCGCAAGGCCATCCTGCGGTACGAAATCAGCCATCCTGTCGTCAACGACGCCAACATGAAAATCTGGAGGGCCTATGGCGTCAATTCCTGGCCGACGATCCACGTCATCGACCCCGAGGGCAATGGTGTCGGCTACGCAACCGGCGAAGGATTGTATGAACCGCTCGACAACGTCATCGCCAAGCTCATCACCCTTCATCGCCGGAAGAAAACGCTCAACGAGGAACCGCTTCGCTTCGATTTGGCGCGTTTTAAAGAACGCGGCGACAGCCTGCTCTTCTTCCCGGGCAAGGTCCTAGCGGATGCCGCCGGCCAGCGCCTGTTCATCGCCGACAGCACCCACCACCGTATTGTCATTACGGATCTGAACGGCAAGAAGATCGCTATTGCCGGCAGCGGCATGCCGGGCAAGACGGACGGATCGTTCGATAAGGCAAGCTTCAATGATCCGCAGGGCCTGGCCCTTGATGGCGATACACTTTACGTTGCCGACCGCAAGAATGACCTGATCCGCGCCCTGGACCTGAAATCCCAAAAGGTCAAGACGATCGCCGGAACGGGCGATCAGGGACAAGATCGCGAGCGCGGCGGCCCCGCACTCACGACGGGGCTCAATAGCCCCTGGGACCTGCTTCTGCATGGCCGCACGCTGTTTATCGCCATGGCAGGCCATCACCAGATCTGGACACTTGATCTCGACAAGGCCGTCCTCGCCCCCTATGCGGGCAATGGCCGGGAGGATATCAAAGACGGCTCCCTGGATGCGGCATCCTTCGCTCAACCCAGTGGTCTGGCGAGCGACGGCACCAGGCTTTTCGTTGCGGATAGCGAAGTGAGCGCGGTCCGCTCGCTGCCACTCTCCGGCAGGGGTGAGGTCGCGTCGCTGGTCGGAGAAGGGCTGTTCGAGTTTGGCGACGTGGACGGCACGGGCGCAAAAGTCCGGCTGCAGCATGCCCTTGGGGTTGCCTTTCACGCCGGCAAGCTCTATGTGGCCGACACGTACAACAGCAAAATCAAGGTCATCGATCCTGCAGATCGCTCCTGCATTACGTTTCTCGGCGGCAAGGAGAAGGGGTGGTTGACCAGCGGCCCGTTCAACGAACCGGGCGGACTTAGTTTTGCGGGCGAGAAAATCTATGTCGCCGATACCAACAACCACCGCATCCGCGTGGTCGATTTGGCGACGAAGGCTGTCTCGACGCTGGATTTACAGGGCGTGACGGCGCCGAAAGTTGCGCAGGAAGCGTCCGCGCCGGTCTTTCCAAACCCGACCAAAGTAACGCTTCCTGCCGCCACCGTCCCAAGGACCGGCGAACTCGCTCTGGAAGTTGAGCTGACTTTGCCGGCCGGCTTCAAACTAAACCCGGATGCTCAGATGACCTATGTTGTGGAAACTTTGCCGGGTGCGAAGACCGCCTGGTCGGAGACGCGGAAGCTGGATACGCCAAAAACCGCATTTCGAGTAGCCGTTCCGGCCGATAAAATCAATGAGGCAAACGGTTTAATGTTATCCTTGGTGTACTACGAGCGCGGGAATGGAAGTCAGGCCATTTGCCGCGTGAAGAGCCGCATCTGGGAGATCCCGCTCAAGTTCGACGCCAGCGCCGCAACCGGGGTGATCCACCTTTTGGGCTCTGACGTAGCAAAGGGTGGATCAGTTCGGTAAGAAGGTGACCCGAGGCGGCCTGGAACCGCTCGCCAAGGGCTTTCCCATTTGAAAAGCTGTCCCTGGCACTAGTCTCGAAGGGGAGCGCCATGATTGCCGGTGTTCGAAGGAGCGGATTGGTATCCTTGGGTTGCGCTCTGCTTCTTTTAAGCGCGACCGGAGTCGCCGCCCGAGCCCAGCAAATCGATGATCCCTTTTCAGACAAAAACCAGAGAACGGACAACCCGCTTGCTGCCGGCAGCAAGGCAGATACCAAGGTTTCTCCCAAGCCAGCGAGAAACGACCCCGTGGCGAAGGGATCGTGGCGCCAGGTCAACAAAACTCAAATCGACGATCTCATTGATCTCAAATTCACCATTGAGCCGGCGCAGGTGCGCCGCGGCCAGACTGTCAAGTTGACAATCACAGGAGTTCCAAAGCCCGGCTATCACACCTACCCATTCATCAAGCCTAGCGACAACCCCTCCCAATCGGTCAGCCAGATAGTGTTTGGGGACGCCAAGTGGCTAAAGCCCCTGCCACCTGTGACCGAATCGGAACCGGAGCCAAAGAATGAACCGGGCTCCGGCCTTCTTTTCGAGTACGCGCGCGAATTCACGGTATCTCAGGATATCCTTATCCTTCCCGAGGCAGAGCCGGGTCTGAAGAGCCTGCCATTCACATTGCGGATGCAAGTTTGCGATGAGAACCGCTGCACGCCGGGCGACGCCGAGTTCGAGATCACCGTCGATATCAACAGCGGACCCCCCGTCGCCCTGACACCCGAGTTGGACGAGAGATCTGTCCAGAAGTTCGACGCGGCCGCCGCGATCGAATCGGAACAGAAGGGAATATGGACATTCCTCTTGAACGCGATCGGGTGGGGAGCCATTTCTCTGCTGACGCCGTGCGTGTTCCCGATGATCCCCATTACCGTGAGCTTCTTTCTAAAGCAAGCGCATCATGGTCGCGCACGCACCCTGGCCATGGCGTCGGTCTACAGCGGGACCATTGTCGTGGCCCTGACGCTAGGCGGTGTCTTGCTGATCAAGATACTCCAGCCATTCAGCCAGCACTGGATCACGAACTATGCGCTCGGCATACTCTTCATCATCTTTGCGATGAGCCTTTTTGGAATGTTCGAACTCCGGCTACCCACGGCCCTGCTCAATTTCACCTCGGCACAGGAAGGGCGTGGCGGCCTGGCGGGCACCATGTTCATGGCTTTGACGTTCACGACGATCAGCTTTACTTGCGTCGCCCCCTTCTACGGCAGCTTTATCGCACTCGCTTCTTCTGCCCAATCGGTTGGCGCCTGGCTCACGCTCGTCCTTGGTGCCTTCGTCTATTCTGTGACGTTCGCCTCGCCATTCTTCCTTTTGGCGGTCTTCCCGTCGCTGTTGCGAAGCTTGCCCAAGAGCGGATCCTGGATGAACACGGTGAAGGTAGTGATGGGATTCCTCGAGATAGCCGCAGCGCTGAAGTTCTTACGGGCCGGGGAACTAAGTTTGACCGGAGATCCGGCCTTCCTGACTTACGACCTCGCTTTGGGAATGTACGTTGCTATCGCTCTTCTGTGCGGACTCTACTTATTGAACGTGTACCGCTTACCCCATGACCACGAGCCCGTAGTCCATCTCGGTGTTCCCCGGCTCATGTTCAGCCTTCTATTCTTGAGCTTTGGTTTTTATCTAATGCCGGGCCTGTTCAAGCAAAGCAGCGGCGAGCAACAGAAACCAACGGGTACGCTCTTTGCCTGGGTGAACTCATTTCTTCTCTCGGACCCATCCGGTGGAGGCTGGATCGGCAACTTGGAAAAAGGATTGGAATTAGCACGGACTCAAAAAAAGCTGGTCTTTATAGATTTCACGGGAATAACCTGCACGAACTGTAGGTACAACGAAGAATCCGTTTTCACTAGGCCGGAGATCAAGCAGCTCCTAGAACAATACACTCGCGTCCAGCTTTACACCGACACTGTCCCCCCGCGCTATCAGCCGACCACCAGCGCCGCGGAGAACTTCGCCCTTCAAAAGACAACGTTCGGCACTGTCCAACTGCCGCTGTACGCTGTCTTAAAGCCATCAGGCGCTGGCAAGTTCGACGTGGTAGGGAGCTATCCCGAAGGAAAGATCAACAACCTGACTGCCTTTGGCGAATTTCTACAAAAACCGCTCGGGATAAATAGCGACGGCGTTCTCGCCGCCGCCACACAGAAGTGATTTTGGGAGCGGAGCTACAACCCGCGGTACCTGCCCAGGTCGTCGTCAATCCAATCCTCCATGCTGGTGCGCAGTTCCGCTTCTTCACGCTCGCCGGCTATTTCGCGGTCGAAGGAGCGGCCCCAGAGGAAGTAGTGCACGGCCGCCAGAAGGCCGATGCAGCCTGCCAGCAAGATCAGGAGGATGAATAGCCCGCCGGTAATCAGATTGAAAAAGACGAAGAGAGGAATCCCAATCACGAGGCAGAGCAGTACCGTCAGGTAGTTTTCACGCTGCGAGTCGTGCGGCACATCGTTGGAATCCATAACTCCTCCGCGCGCAGGTGGACGACTCTTGCTTCTTGGGTTATAACACACGCTCGCCAAGGGAGCCAGAGGCCGCCGCGTGCGTTTCGCGCCCGTCCACAAATCACCAGGGTCTGCCATTTGTGACACCATTTTGGCCGACCTCCACCACGTCGATTCGATCCGCAAGAGGGCAGCGCCTGGATTATCCTTTGCCTTGAGGTCCGCGGTTAGCGATAATGCTCCAAATAGATTGCTCGCTTCGGAGCTTAATTTTCAGATTGTTTCCTGCATTAGCGAGTGGACTGCCGTGAAATATCGAAACTTGCCAGAGATGCATCGTCGCCAGGCGAATCGGCTGGGCTCTCGGCCCGCCTTGCGCTACAAGCGCCATGGACTTTACCATGACATTAGTTGGGAGCAGTACCGCGCGGACGCCCTGGCATGCGCGGCTGCGCTCGTCGACGCCGGGATCAAGCCGGGCGACCGAGTCGGAGTGCTCAGCGAGAATCGGGTGGAATGGCTGATTGCGGACATGGCCATCTTGACGGCCGGCGCGGTAAACGTTCCGCCGCATTGCCCGCTGTCGGCCCGGCAAATCCATTTCCAGTTCGAGGATGCCGACGTGCGCTGGGCGTTCGTCTCGAGCGTCGACCAGCTCGCGAAGATCCAGCATATTCGCGCGGAGTTGCCGAATCTCCAGGGAGTCGTGCTGTTTGATCGCGACGACGCGGCCGGTCAGGGGAAGGCAGCCGTGCTTTCCTGGGCCTGGTTCCTCCAGCACGGCCGCCAGATTCTCGCGCGCACCGCGCCCGAGCTGGCTCGGCGCGAAGCAGAGCTGGCCTCGGAGCATTTGGCCACGATCATGTACACCTCCGGCACGACCGGGAACCCCAAGGGGGTCATGCTGACCCACGCCAACCTGGTGAGCAACGCCACCGCTTCTCTCGAAGTGGCCCCGGTGTTACCGGATGACCTATTCTTGAACTGGCTGCCGCTCAGCCACATCTACGCCCGCACCTGCGACCATTACCAGACTCTGGCGGCGGGAGTCACGCTAGCTCTGGCGGATTCCGCGGAGACCGTAGTCCTGAACCTGGCGGAAACCCAGCCGACGCACGTGTCCTCGGTGCCGCGCTTCTACGAGAAGGTGCTGGCGGCTGTGGTATGCAACGACCGCGCAGAGACGGCGCGCAAGCTGCGTGCCATTTTCGGCCCACGCATCAAGTGGCTGGCGGCGGGGGGCGCGCCGCTGCCCAAGCCGATCGGCGAGGTCTTTGTTGCCGCGGGGCTGCCGGTCTATCAAGGCTATGGTCTCACCGAGAGTTCACCGGTCATTTCCTTCAATCGCCTGGGCCGGAACAAGCTCGGCACCGTCGGGCTGCCGCTTCCCGGCGTAGAAATCGCGATCGGCCCGGACGGGGAAGTGTTGACGCGTGGCCCGCACGTGATGAAGGGCTACTGGAAGAATCCCTCGGCCACTACTGCAGCCATTGGGGACGGCTGGCTCCATACCGGCGACCTAGGCGAGATCGACGCCGAAGGCTTCCTCAGCATCACCGGCCGAAAGAAAGACCTGATGGTCCTCTCCAACGGCAAGAAGGTCGTCCCGACCGAGATCGAAGGACTCTTGCTCGGCGAGCAGTGCATCGACCAGGCTGTCATCTACGGGGAAGGGCGTAACTACTTGAGTGCCTTGATCGTGCCGCAATGGGAAAACCTGCGGCGCGCAATGCAGGAAAACGGCACGAATGTGAACGGGCAGCCGGAAGTGAACTTGGCCAAGGACCCGGGCGTGCAAGCATTCTTGCGCAAGCGCATCGACGTGGCCCTGGCCGACATGTCGAACTGGGAGCAAGTCCGCAAGTTCTTGGTGTTGCCGCAGCAGTTTACGGTCGCGGCCGAGGAATTGACGGTCAGCCTGAAGCTGCGCCGCAACGTGGTCCTTGGCAAATACGCAGCCCAGCTCGAGGCGCTCTATAAGGAGTAAAGCGAGGGGAAGTGATCTGCCCTCGCCCCCGCTTTGGGGGAGAGGGATAGGTCCCATGTGTCCCATGGGACCTATCCGACCCGTCGCTTTAGAGAATCCCAGCACCAAACCCGTTGCCCGAGTCGGCGCGACTCGTCTCGGGAGCATTCGCGTGCCGGCCGGCATGTGCGCCGCGCGGGCCGTGGGCGCCGTGAGCGCGGAAATCGCTGCCGTTGCCGCGATTGGCGGCATTCAACTCGCCGATGACCTGTGAGTAGGTATTCTCATAATCAGCTTCGAAATCATCGTAGTTGCTAACGTAGCCGGGCTGCTTGGAGCGTTCTTTCTCATCTTGATACGCCTTGATGACGGCGCCCTGGATCACTTCCCGGCAAGCAGAGTTGATCGGGTGGGCAATGTCGGCATGCAGCTTGGCCCGGCCGTCGGCATCGCGGATCGCACGGTCTTCATCCAGTTTGTTGCCGCACTGATTGCAAAAGCGTGCGCGCAGGTGGTTCTTGCAGCCGCACTGCATGCAGCGGTCGGTCAGTTTGCGACTGGGCATGGCTACGAACGAACCCTTGGTGCCCTCGATGATCTTCAGGTCACGCACGACAAAGGCGTTGTCGAAGGTGACCGAACAGAAGGCCTGCAGGCGTTCGTTCTCGTTGTGGTCTTCCATGAGCTTAATGCGGACTTCGGTGATCACCACAGTCGTTCTCCTTTATTCTGTGGCAAACTCAAGAGCAACTCGGAACGATGAACACACGAGCGTTCATCCCCTCCTCCAAGCCGTTGCGAAGCTCCTGGCCAATCCGCTCGGCTTCGCGTTGGTCACGACATAGGGCGAAAATACTGGTGCCGCTGCCGCTCATTGCTTGACCGGCTGGGCCCAGTCGAGCCAGGCGCTCCTGCAAGCCCGCCAGAGCTGGGCAGAGCCGTTCTGCCGCAGGCTGCAACCGGTTGTGCAACCATCGGCCCAGGGACTCGATGTCGCCGGCGCGCGCCGCCTGGCGAATCTCCTCACCTGTTTGCGGCCGATCCGGGACGACCACGCCGCGGTACACGTCCGCGGTGGAAAGCCCGAAACCGGGACAAAGCAGCACGAACCAGAGCGGCCTTCCCAACTGGAGCGACGCGACCTGTTCTCCGCGTCCGGTGCACCACGCGGCCGGCGTGGAGAAAAAGAATGCCACGTCACTGCCAAGCTCTTGAGCAAGAGGAACAAGTTCTTGCAGCGTCAGACCCAAATTCCAAAGAAGATTGAGTCCAGCGAGGGCCGCGGCGGCATCTGTCGAGCCTCCCGCCAAACCGGCCGCCAAGGGAATCCGCTTTGTCAGGGCGATGCGAGCGCCCCTGGCACATCCCGTTCGCTGCCGCAGTAGTACTGCCGCACGGCAAATGAGGTTGTCCGGCCCGGTGGTCAAGCTGGCTTCGTCGCACTCCAGATGAATTTCTCCAGTGGCATCCTCCTTGAGTTCGAGCGTGTCGTAGAGACCGACGGCCACCATGAGGGTTGCAATCTCGTGATACCCATCGGTGCGTTTCGCCAATACCTCCAGGTAGAGATTCACCTTGGCTGGCGCCCAGACCACGACGGCGTTGCCGTGCCGTTCAGTTTGCATGGGGAAGGGCAAGAAAGGAAGGGAATCCCATCCATGGTTCTAAGAAGCAATCATACCCGTAAAATTCCTTTTCTGCGGGTTTGGGCCGGCCGATGCACAAGCCCAAAGTACCCAAGGTGCACCTCTCCAAGTCGCTGACGGATGATAACCAGACAGGGTTGAGCGAGTCAAGTGAGGTGTTCAGCTGCAAATAAGTAATTTAGATTCGAACCCTGGCGTCCGGGGTCCCAAGCAACCGTGCGGCCCGGGGCTCAGCTTCCAAAAGTGTGGCCGGGGCTGGAGGTACTCCGGAAGCCCCGGACGAACCCGGTTGCGACTCTTTTCAACTAGAAGTCGGCCGGCTTTGCGATCATTTGCTCGCGCAGTCTGGACAGCATGGTCACCGTCTGCTCTACCGGGGCTTCCGGAGTACCTCCAGCCCCGGCCACACTTTCGCCCAGAGGCAAGCCATCCCGAATCGTGCCTGCTAAGCTAAGGATGGTTGCTAGCGGTTCAAGCTAAAGCTTGAACTACAAGAGAGCTGCTACCGAATTGGCAAGGAGATAAACGACCCGGTGACCTGTCCCCCCAGGATGAAAAGCGATGCAAACTTTTGTCACGCATCTTGAAAGCGCTCTCGACGGCACCCGCCTGGAGGCAGGCAAAGTGCACACGGTCCATCAAGGCAGGCCGATCTGGGTGCGCTACGATTTGCAGAAGATCGGCCGCGCTATTCGCCCCGAATCCCTGGTGGCCCGAGCGCCCTCGCTGTGGCGCTACCGGGAGCTGTTACCTCTGCCGTTCGAGGAAGAGCCTGTCTCCCTGGGTGAGGGCATGACGCCGCTCTTGAGCTGTCCGCGCCTTGGGCGGGAAATGCATGTGCCTCACCTCTGGGTCAAGGACGAAGCGCAATTGCCGACGGGGAGCTTCAAGAGCAGGGGCATGGCCTTGGCGGTGAGCATGGCCCGCCACTTCGGCCTCAAGCGCCTGGCAGCCCCGACCGCCGGCAATGCCGGTGGGGCCCTGGCCGCGTATGGCGCCCGTGCCGGCATGGAAGTCTACGTGTTCATGCCGTCCGATACGCCGCGGATCAATCAGATGGAGGCCCACCTGGCAGGCGCGCGCGTATTTCTCGTCAATGGTCTCATCACCGATTGCGGCCGGCTGGTTCGGGAGGGCATCGAGCGGACGGGCTGGTTCGACATGTCCACGCTCAAGGAACCGTACCGGCTCGAAGGCAAGAAGACGATGGGGCTGGAGCTGGCGGAGCAGCTCGGCTGGCGGCTGCCGGACGTGATTTTGTATCCAACCGGCGGCGGCACGGGCCTGATCGGCATGTGGAAGGCATTCCAGGAATTGAGAGAACTGGGTTGGCTGCAGGCCGACAAGATGCCGCGCTTGATCAGTTGCCAGAGCGACGGCTGCGCCCCGATCGTGCGCGCGTTCGAAGCAGGCTTGCGCTTCGCGGAACCGTTTGCCAACGCCCACACCGTCGCGAGTGGCTTGCGCGTGCCGGCGGCCGTGGGCGATTTCATGATGCTCGACGCGATTCGCGCAAGCAAAGGACTGGCCGTTTGTGGACGCGAGACGCGCATTCTCGACTGGATGCGGCGCGTGACCAGCCTGGAAGGAATCGGCATCTGTCCCGAAACTGCCGTCTGCTTCGACTGCCTGGAGCACCTGCGCAGTGATGGACAGATTCAAGAATCCGACGAGGTGGTGGTCTTCAACACCGGCGCCGCTCAGAAGTATCCGGAAGTTGTGCCGCTCGACCTTCCCTTTGTCAACAAGGATCAACCAGTCGATTACGAGAAGCTTTGTTCGGCATGAGGGAGCACCGCTCCAGTGTTGCAATTGCATCCTGAAGTCGCTGCCGCTCTACAGGCGAAACGGCCTGTCGTGGCGCTGGAATCGACGCTCATCGCCCATGGGTTGCCGTTGCCTTTGAATCTCGAAACTGCCAGGGCCGCCGAGGCGGCGGTGCGCGCCGAAGGAGCGATCCCAGCCACGATCGCCGTTCTGGTGGGCCGCCCCACGATCGGCCTCAGCGATCGCGAACTCGAATGCTTGGCGCGGAACGAGCATGTCTTGAAAGCCAGCCGGCGCGACCTTGCTGCCGCCATCAGCCAGGGCAGCACGGCCGCGACCACGGTCGCGGCCACGATGTTTCTTGCCTATCGAGCCGGCATCAAAGTTTTCGCGACAGGAGGCATCGGCGGGGCCCATCGCGGCAGCAGCCATGAATGGGATGTCTCCGCGGACCTTCTGGAGATCGCCCGGACGCCTACCGCGGTGGTGTGCGCCGGGGCCAAAAGCATCCTCGATATTCCGCGCACGCTGGAGATCCTCGAAACCCACGGCGTGCCGGTGGTCGGCTACGGCACTTCGCAGTTCCCCGCGTTCTACGTCGGCACGAGCGGAGAACCTGTAAGTACCCGGGTCGACACACCTCGACAAGCAGCACAGCTGTGTGCAATCCACTGGGACCTGGGCGGAGCCGGCGTGGTCGTGGCGCAGCCGCTCGCACCGGAACTCGCGATTGATGAGGCCGAATTCGAATCGGCGCTGCAGCGCGCAGAAGAACTGGCAGAAGAGCAGGGGGTCCAGGGGAAGGCATTGACGCCGTTCCTTCTCGCTCGGCTAGCGGAACTGACACAGGGGAAAAGCCCGCGCGCCAATCAAGCGTTGATCATCGCCAACGCTCGTTTGGCGGCGCAGATCGCGTGCAATTTGTGAGCTATGAATGAGTAGTTTTGACTTTATATCACCCTGCACGATTGCACAGATACTAGCCCGAAGCGTCAGCGAGGTCCTCGCTAACGCTTCGGGCTAGTATCAGACGAATGCCGCTCCTTCATTCAGATTCCATACAGCGGTGCATACTTCTTCCGGAGATAGCTCAGCAACGGCTTGTGGCTCAATGGCTTGCCGGTGATGCGCTGGCATAGCTCTCCGGCCCGGTAGCGCTGCCCCGGACGATGGATCTTCTCGTTCAACCAGCCCTTGAGTCTGCCAAATTCTCCCCTGCGAAAATCGCCATCCAGGTCGCCCAGGTCCTGGCGTGCCTGGTCCATGAACTGAGCGGCATACAGGTTGCCGAGCGTGTAGGTCGGAAAATAGCCCACTCCGCCCATGCTCCAATGGATGTCCTGCAAGCAGCCAAGGGCATTGGTCGGCGGCCGCAATTGCAGTGATTTCTCGAACTTTTCGTCCCAGGCGGCGGGAACGTCGTCGGGGTCCAAATCGCCAGTCACCAGGGCCTGCTCCAGCTCGAAGCGCAGGATGACGTGCATGTTGTACGTTGCCTCATCCGCCTCGACGCGAATGTACGAAGGATGCACGTCGTTGATCGCAAAGAAGAAGTCGTCCAGGGTGACGTCGCCCAGGGTCTCCTTGAATGTCTGTTTTGCTTTGGGGAAGAAGTGCTCCCAGAAGGGCCGACTCCGGCCGACCTGATTTTCCCAGAGCCGTGATTGCGATTCGTGAATGCCGAGCGAAATTGCCGACCCCAGCGGCGTGCCGAAGTGGGCGGGATCGAGACCTTGATCGTAAATAGCGTGGCCGGCTTCGTGCAGAATGCCAAAGAATGCGTCGTTGAAGTGCGTTGGATTGTAGCGCGTCGTGATCCGGCAATCGCCCGGTCCAATACCGCTGCAGAACGGATGCGTCGTCACATCGATCCGGCCGCCTTCAAGGTCGAACCCGATCGCCGCCGCGGCAGAGCGCCCAAACGCCTCCTGGCGTTCGATGGGATAAGTGCGCTCCAGGATTTCTCGCGGCGGCTTCCGGCTGGAGGCCAGGATTGCCCCGACGAGCGGCGTCAACTCCGCACGCAGGTCCTTGAAGACACGAGTGATTTCCGCGGCCGTCGCGCCCGGCTCGTACTCATCGAGAAGAGCATCGTAGGGAGAGCCCTGGTAGCCAATGGCGGCTGCTTCCTGCTGTTTCAGAGTGACGATCTTCTTCAGCGAGGGGGCAAAAGCGCTGAAGTCGTTCGCCTGCCGAGCTTCCTGCCAAACCTGTTGAGCACGGGTCGTCACGCGCGCCAGCTCCTCGACCAGCTCCTTGGGCAGTTTCACGGCGCGATCGTACGAACGGCGAATCTCGCGCACATTCGCGGCAGGATCCGAATCTTTTTCCCGCACGAGCGGCGTGCCTTCTACCTCGGCCAGGAGCTGGCCGATCTCCGGCGCCGTCAGCATTTCGTGCGTCATTCGGGCCAGCAACGCCATTTGCTCGGCACGATGGTTCGATCCCAAACGCGGCATATAGGTGCGCTCATCCCAACCGAGCATGTGGCCGCAGGACCCCAGGAGTGACCACTCTTTGATGCGCTGTATCAACTCGGCATAAGCCTGTTCCGCAGTCCGCGGCATGGCAGGTTCCCCCTCGGCTCAAGGAAAGTCATGGGAGCGAGCAGTCTTGCTGCATGCTCCCCTTGGGTTAAATGTATTGTTGGGCAAGGGGCAGGTAATAATCTCCCCTCTCCCCGGAGTACCGGGGCGAGGGGAGATCAATCGCTGCCGCTCGTATTATCGTATTGCTCAAGACATGTTCATGCTGAACAGGAACTCGGCATTCGACTTGGTTTTGCGCAAGCGGGTGGTCAACAGCTCCATCGCTTCCACAGGATGCATGTCGGCGAGGACGCGGCGCAGCGTGCGCACCCGATCCAGCTCGTCGGGGTGCAGGAGCAGCTCTTCCTTGCGCGTGCCGGAGCGATTGATGTCGATGGCGGGCCAAATGCGCTTATCCACGAGCCGGCGGTCGAGGTGGAGCTCCATGTTGCCGGTGCCCTTGAACTCTTCGAAAATCACTTCATCCATGCGGCTGCCGGTGTCGATCAGCGCGGTCGCCAGGACCGTCAAACTGCCGCCTTCTTCGACGTTGCGTGCCGAGCCGAAAAAGCGCTTCGGCTTCTGCATGGCATTCGAATCGAGACCGCCGCTCAGGAGCTTGCCGCCCGAGGGCGCCTCGGTATTATGCGCGCGCGCCAGGCGCGTGATCGAGTCGAGAAGGACGACCACGTCGCGGCCATCCTCGACAAAGCGTTTGGCCTTTTCCATGGCAATGTCGCTGACGTGAATGTGCTCGGAAGCCGGCTCGTCGAAGGTGCTGGCAACCACCTCGGAAGTCGGGCCGGCAACGGCGCGGACCATTTCCGTCACTTCCTCGGGGCGTTCATCGATCAGCAGCACGATGAGATAGCATTCCGGATGATTTTGCCGGACGGCAAGGGCAATCTTCTGCAAAAGAACGGTCTTGCCGGCGCGCGGCGGCGAGACGATCAGGCCACGCTGCCCCTTGCCAATGGGTGTCACCAAATCGACCACGCGCATCGGCAATTCCTCCGGCGTGGTTTCCAGGACGAGCCGGCGGTTCGGATGCAGCGGGGTGAGGTCTTCGAAAACGGTTGCCGAGGTCTTTTCCTCCGGCGAGTGCCCGTTGACCGCCTCGACCTGCATGAGGGCGAAGTTCTCTTGCCCTTCGACCGGGAGACGGATGGGGCCTTCAACGACCAAACCGGTTCGAAGTCCCAGCCGGCGAATCTGGCTCGGGGAGACGTAGATGTCTTCCGGGGATGCCAGGTAGTTGTGGGCCGCGCTGCGGAGAAAGCCGTAACCGTCCGGCAGCACTTCCAGCGTGCCCGAGCCGCGTACGATTTCGCCGCGCTCGATTTGCCGGCGGACGATGCCGACGATGAGCTGGCCGCGGGTCATGCCCGTGTGCTCGGCAATCCCCTCGCGTTCCGCCAGGGCAAAGAGCTTGGGCATGGGTAGTCGATAGAGATCGTCCAGACGGGCAGGATTGGAAGACGGACCGGTAATTGGCGCACCCGGCTCGGGCGGTTTCTTGACCGGGCGCCTGCGCGCAACATTTCCAGCTCCATCGTCGCTACGAGCGACGGACATGATCATTCCTCCGCAGAAGTTTGTGGTGATGCACCCTTGAAACCAATCCTGCCAGTTTTTCCGAACTTGCTGGATAAATGTGACTTGCGGCACTTTAGACCGCTCGGAGCCGCGCCGCCGCCTGTCGGAATCTGTGTCAATCTCCTGGCGCCGGCAATTCGCACGCAATCCGAGAATTGCCGCGAGCGACCCATGGGCACACGAGTCGGGATCGCATTACTGAAAGATTGACTTCCTCAGGGAAGCAAGACGCGCCATAGGAGCGCGCGAAAAAGTGAAGTCAACAAACGGCCACGTCGCTAAATCTGAAGCAGCCTTGTTAGCTATTGTATCACGAACGAAATCTGTTGCCAGCCGTATTTTTTGGGAATTTGCCCAGGATGCCATTTTGCACTCCCGGCATGGACGGCTCCCACTTGCCGGGCCTCTCGTCCGTCGATCGGTTCTGCCGCTGATCCAAGATTTCGTTCGCAAGCCGGGACCACTCCTGGAATAATCCTTGATCCGCGAGGTCACGCGATCATAATGGTGCTATCTTCTGGATTCCTAGCGCGAACCAGTTGCACAACTTATCCCTGGGTCGCGGCAGCGCACCCAGGGGGACTGGATTCCTACTGCGAAGCAGTTGCACAACATAGCCCTGGGTCGCGGCAGCGCACCCAGGGGAACCGGCGGGTCCCCCGATCAGCTACCCCGCAGGGGTTGCACAAGCGGCCCTCGTCCTGTGCAACCCCTGCGGGGTTGTTGATCATGACCGGGTACTACTACCCTGGGTGCGCTGCCGCGACCCAGGGCTAAGTTGTTCAACGCTTTCAGCGTAGGCACTGGCGCGTATCCAAAGATGCGTAGCTACATTAGCCCTGAGGTTATCATGAAAAGACTTGCATGCTTCATCGTGATCACGGTAGCGCTCTCTGCCACGTACGCCCTGGCTAACGACGGGAACGACGCCACGCCTAAAACCACCTTCGGCAAGAAGGCCGCGAAACGCAGCCCCAAGCAGGAGACGGTTCACGCAACCGGAACGCTTGAGCCCGAGGAGGTCGTTGAAGTCGGCGCGCAGGTCGCCGGCCAGATCGTGGCGTTCGGCCCAGACCCGCGCGATCCGAAGGTCATCATCGACTACGGCAGTGAAGTGGCGAAGGGGACGCTCCTGGCCCGGCTCGACTCCACAATTTGCGAGGCGCGTGTCCATCAGGCCCAGGCAACCGTTCGCCGCGCCGAAGCCGAGTTGAAGGTGGCAGAGATCAACCTGCGTCAGGCCGAGCATGCCAAAATGCAGGCCGATGTCAAAGCGCTTTCCGTGGAGGAACGCGACAAGCTTCGCGACAACTACGACCTGGCGCAGGCCAAGCTGGATCTACGCAAGGCCGCCCTGGAACAGGCGCGCGCGGGGCTACAAGAAGCCCAGGTCAATCTCGACCAGCGCACGATCCGCTCGCCGATCGCCGGCACGATCATCGATCGCCGCGTCAACGTCGGCGAGACCCTGAGCGGTAGGCTCGACTCCCCGGCCATGTTCCTCATCGCCAAGGACCTCAAGAAACTGCAGGTATGGGCATCCGTGAAAGAGGCGGATATCGCACGCATCCACCCCGGCCAGACAGCCAATTTCACAGTAGAGGCTTTCCCCAAGGACCGATTCCAGGGCAAGGTCGAAAAGGTCCGCCTCAATGCGACCATGACCCAGAATGTGGTGACTTACACGGTTACCGTCAGCGTCGACAACTCGACAGGCAAGCTGCTGCCGTACATGACGGCGGATGTAAGTTTCGTCGTTGGGGAACGCTAAATCAGCCAGCAAACGCGAAGAACCATTTCAGGGCCATGCACAGCAAGCCGAGCGGCGTAAGCCGCCGGGTAGGCGCCGGGTGCTTACGGGCCACGGGCAACTGACAGAGACCTTCCACCCTGGAAGGCCCGTAAGCATGTCGTGCCGCAACGTCGGAGGTCATGTCACCGGCTGCTCGACATGTTTTCGCGGCCTCAAGGCTTGCTTTGCCATTGATCAACCCTGAATAGCCGCGAAAACATGGCATCCGGGGCCGCTTCACAAAAAGTTGAGCGAGTTTTCCCTCCCCGTGGCAGTATTATTGGTAGACACGAACAACCGGTTTCAGGGCATACCGCATGGCGAGCAGGCATCTGGGCGTGATCGTCGAGCACCTGTGCCGACTGTCTGCGCAGACCGAGAACAAGCAACTCTCGGACCAACAGCTGCTGGACCGCTACGTTTGTGATCGCAGCGAAGCCGCGTTCCAAGCCCTGGTGGGCCGGTGTGGTCAGACGGTCCTCCGGGTGTGTCGGCGCGTTCTGTCACAGCCTGAAGATGTTGAAGACGCCTTCCAGGCCACGTTTCTTGTCCTGGTCCGCAAGGCCGCGTCGCTCCGGCGTAGCGGCTCCTTGCGAAGCTGGCTCTACGGGGTGGCGTACCGGACGGCCGCGCACGCGAAGGTCGATGCAGCCAAGCGGCACGCTCGCGAAGCGCAGGTCCCAGCCCGCGCCCAAGCCGACGCCCTGGCTGAAATCACGCTACGCGAACTCCTTATCGCGCTTGACGAGGAACTCTTCCACTTGCCAAAGCAATACCAGGGTCCGCTGCTCCTCTGCTACCTGGAGGGGAAAACCCGTGACGAGGCGGCCGCTGAACTCGGCTGGTCGCTCGCCACCCTCGGCCGGCGCCTCGAACGCGGCCGCGAATTGCTGAGAACCCGGTTGGCACGTCGGGGGATCGCGTTTCCGGTTGCTCTCGGGCCGTTGCTGCTTCTCCAGAGCGGAGCCAGGGCTGAAATCCCAATGGCACTCATTGCGTCTACCGTCAAAGCGGCAACGCGGGTTGGGGTGGGAAGTTCTGCGGCCACGGTGGCTTCGGCCCGGGTCGTGGCTTTATCTGAAGGGGTAATCAAAACCATGTGGGCAACGAAAGTGACGCAGGCGATTGTTCTCTTCCTGGCACTCGGGCTCGTCAGCGCGGGTGCCGGCCTTGTCGCGCAGACACGCAACGCCCATCCAGGAAACGAGCCAAAGAAGGATGACGCGGCGAAACCAGCGGCGACAGACCAGCGCGCGGCAGATCGCGCCAGGCTTTTAGGGGAGTGGGTCTTCTACTCGGTAGCGTCTCGCGGACAGGACCTCATGATCACCTACCGGGACTCCCGGATGACTTTCGCCGGGGACGAGCTCCGCATCTCAAACATCCGAGTGCCCACCGCGCAAGGCTTGCTCCCCCTGTTCAACATTTCCGCCAGATTCTTGCTCGACCCAGCGCAGACACCGCACCACATCGACCTGGAATTCAAGGGCGGGTCGAGGGGAAGCGACCGCCCCATGAGGCTCAGAGGAATCTACGCGTTTGAGGGAGACACTCTAAAACTGTGCCTGTCTGATGAAGGCGACCGGAACCGGCCCGCAGAATTCAAGGCAACCCCCGAGTCGGACCGCACCTTGCTGGTTCTGAAGCGTCCCCCAAAACAACCAGCAGGACGGAACCAGAAGGGGCGCGAAGGATCAGAGAGCGATGCCCATCCAGGAAACGAGCGAAAGTAGGAGGACGCAGCGAAACCCGGACGGACTTACCAGGGCTTCACCCCGGAAGCCGCCAAACAAAACGCCGGGTGCCATGCTTACGGGCCCGGTGAAATTGACTGAGAGCTTCCACCCTCGAAGGCCCCTAAGCATGTCGTGCCCCAACGTCGGAGGTCATGTTGCCGGCCGCTCGGCATGTTTTCGCGGCCTCATGACTGCCTTTTCCACCGATAACGTCTGAATGGCCGCAAAACATGGCACCCGGCGTCAATGAGAACACGCCCACTCGTATCCCAGGCAAGCGTTAAGGAGGGAATCATGTCACTCGACCTACTAAGATCAACTGCACGGGAGATGGTGGACCAGCTTGCTCGCGGAGATTACGAGTCGCTTGTCGGACAATTCGTTAAGTCACGCTTGACGAGCGACGACCTGCGCACCGTGATTCGTGAGTACGGGCGGAAGCTCGTGTCACCTCCGAACGATGCCTACCAAAACCTCGATGCGGTACAGGTGAAGGGCGCGGCCGTGCCAACATGGTCGGTGCGAGCGCCGCTATGGACAGAAGAAGGGCGCTCCGATCTGACGCTCGAACTGACAATTGCTGTGGGTCCGGGCGCGCCGAGCATCGAATTAGATGACCTTCACGTGCTTTGACTCCTTGACCCATTGGGAACCCAGTGGATCGGCGGATTGCACTAACCTCCTGCGTTTGCGAGACTTGCCGGCGTGGTTGTCGCCGGCTGCTCGGCACTCGTCCGGCAGTCTCCCTCCAAGCTTTCTCTCGGGCAGAACTCAAGGGGTCAGACTCCTTTTTCAAAACAGGCATCACATCAGCGGCACAAACGCCTGCACGTCCGTGTGCTGGATCTGGTGGAGAACCGCGGGAGTGTATTGAATGACGTCTCCGCCGGCGTGATGGGGTTTCAATCCCTTCCCGCCAAATCCATCTGGCTCTTCTCGAAGCCATTTGCTGACAAGCTCCCTGTGCTTTCGCCAGGTGAACTCCTCGCCGGGCGCGCCCAACTTCTCCCTCTCGAAGATTGCCTTGTAGATCATTTTCATCTCGGTGCCCTGGTTCGCACGCCCACCTTTCACGCCGGGCACATTGAACTCGGCTCGCTTCCACTTGTCAAAAACGATCCTCCCTCTGATGAACGGGATGGGCTCGCCCTGGGTGATGCGCTGGACCTCGGGTCGATGATCGAGCCATCCCGAATTGCCGCGCACTCCCAACCAGCTGCCTTTTTTCCTGCCGGGACCCTGCCAGCCCTTGGGCGCGGTCCATGGTGGTTCACCAGGAGCTGCTGCATTTGCATTCTCCCCGCTGCCCGTGGCGCCTTGCGTGTGGGCGCCGGCGCCGGCTTTGTTGCCGGCAGCGTCTGGCACATTGGCGGCGAGCGCTGGAGCGACCGGGTCCTTGCCAGCCTCTGCTATCACCGCAGCGGTGGCTTTTTGTGGGTAACTTCCTCTTCCTGGCCCGTAGGGCAATGGCGCGCCCCAGGGATCTGATTTTGAAGGGGGTCGCTTTGCCCAGCCTGCCGAGCACGTTGGTCGTGGTCCTGGCCCATCTGAGCAGGCGGGCATACTTCAAGACCACACGCGTGGTCACCCGGCCTTTCTCCCACGCGCTGAGAGCGTAGAAGTAGGCCGGGAGCGCTAGCTGACAGAGATCGTCATCGAACTTCTGAAGCACATCGCGATCGTGCTCCTGCAGGAATTCATGAAGGTGCTCCGCTAACTGCTCGAGGTTGACGCCAATTCGCCTGGGATGCGCGCCCAGCAACGGCAGCTCTGGGAGTAGATCCAGATTGCCTTGAGTGAAATCGCTCAAGCCAGCCAGGCATCCCCTCAGGAAGCCTGCTGCACCTTGCTGCCGCTCGCGTGGCGGCGGCTGCGTGATCCGCGCATGCAGCGCCCCGCCTTCCTTTTCCAGCCCCCGCGTTATGACGCCTGTTTTACCGGCCGCCAATCCTGGGCCGGGCAGCATCCACTCCTTGGCGGGATCGACACCGACCGGCTCCCAAAATGTCGACACCCAGAGCCAGTCGCATGTGACCTGGGGTGGAGGAGCTGGTTCGGGCCGGCTTGGAGCGTCGTTCCCAAGTGTGGCGGCAAACGCAGCCGGTCGTTGGACCGGCTCGACCGGTTGCCAAAGCTTTTCCTTGGCAAGTAGCTTTTTCCAGGCGCGGGCGGCCACGAAGAATCTGGCTGCACGAATGCGGCTTCTTTTGCGGCTGCGGAGCTTGTTGGCGTGGCCGTTGGGATTTGCGTCCATGCGAATGCGTCCTTGACTGGGTCTTCTTGACCTGCAGTCCTATTGCACGAAAGCGGCGCAGCCTTTCGCAAGATGCGTAGGCCGAATGGTCGCGAAAAAAAGGAGCTGCTAGGTAGGATTCACGTCTGCAATGGGATAAACGGGAGGCTTCTGGAGTTGGTTCAGGTGCAGAAAGGTATGCGGATTCATCCGCCGGCATCAAGGGAAAGGCCAGCTGCTGTCTCGACCAGAATAAGAATCAGCCGTTGGCTTCGCGGGCACGAGATCCAGGTTAGCGCCGACGCCGATGGCCCGCCACTCGGGACCGTTCCAGCGGCAGCCGGCGCCACGCAGCGTCGCATGCAGAATGTCGATGAATCCCGAGGCGTTGCCGGCTCCCGGCGGTTGCACGTATTGCATGCCGCGCGGGATGTCAGCGATGGTGCCGGCATTAGACCTTGAGGGGAAACGTACGGCATATCCGCGCTGGAAGCGGCAGCTTGGAAACTGCTACGCCGTGCTACCGAGCGCCAATACTGCCAGACGGCAACGAAGGGATGAGCAAATCGGGCGGGATCAGAGGCGGCAGACCCTGCACAAAAAGGTCATCGGAGCGCGCCAGGTTTGCAATACCCACACCCCAAACACACAGGATCTCGTCCACGGTATCCTTGAAAACGCCGCCCCGCTTTGACTGATGCTTGTGTCCTTGCAGGATCTGCTGCAGTCCTTCGTTGGCCATCGCAACGTTCTTCGTCAAGATGGCGTTGAAGACGTGGGCATATCCCTGGAAGTCAGCATTGTCGGCTTCCTTGCAGATAATGGAGAAATCAGCAGCGCACTTGGTCATTTCCTGTGGTTGGTTTAAGACGAATGCCCGCAACGTGTAACCCAAAGCGCGGTCGAAAGGATGATCGTGCTTCTTTTCCAGTTCATCCCGCCCACCCATATGTTGGGCGAGCGAACGCGCGAGTTCCATGTCGCCCGCCGCCAGCGCGTCGAATAAATCCTTGTAAGTCAGCATTGTTACGAGCGAGGCGTCGATCGATTCTCCGCGATCATATCGCTTAAGGAGGCCCAAAATAATTGTCGCTGCCTCGGTCAAATGGGCTTTGAATGTGTTGACATCCGCGTGGAGAACATAGTCTGCGCTGCCAAGAAATCGCAGGTGGAGAGCCAGGCCGTGCGAGGACGAGCCATCCCTGTCTTTCGCACGGTCCGCAACATTGGAGCGAACCAATGGCAGATTCTCCTCTCGGATCTTGATGATCATAGGTAGTCTGTCGCGAAGAG
>DATGZX010000290.1:0-2945 GCA_035296965.1 Gemmataceae bacterium | reverse complement strand
ATCGGGATACCCTTCTCAGTCTGGCCAAGAGATTAGCCACTCGCTAGGGAAGCCCCTCCACCGGCCAGCACTCCCCTATGACAAGGGGGATTCAGGCCTCGGAACTCGAGGGGGGCATGACGGTGAGTGGTCCGCCCAAGTCCCGAATGACGCGTTCCCTGGGTGCCGATGGATTCTCCTGGCAAAGCGTGCGCCTGCGGTACCTTCGTACTGTTACCTCAGTGCCCTTGCCTTGTCGAAGCAGAGAGGCAAAAGATTATCATCCAGTACATAGCTGTGAATTAGACTCTCGAACGACATTATGAAAGAGAGTGAACCCATGTTGATCGGTGCACGCCTGCGTCAGCTCCGTGAGCAGAAGCAAATGTCTCAAGGGGATATTGAGGAACGCACCGGACTACTGCGGTGCTACGTTTCCCGAGTCGAAAACGGTCATACTGTCCCTTGCCTGGAGACGCTAGAGCGCTTTGCTCTGGTTCTCGATGTCCCGTTATATCAGCTGTTTATCTCTGGAGAAGAGGCTCCCTCAACCCCAAACCTCACGCCGCGGCAGACCTTGGAAGAAATGATGGCGGACAACGGTGATAAGGGGCAGGATGCTCAATTCCTCGTGAAACTCAGGAACCTCTTGACCCGTCTGGCAGGGCCGGATCGGGATGCCCTTCTCAGTCTGGCCAAGAGATTAGCCACTCGCTAGGGAAGCCCCTTTCACCGGCCAGGACTTCCCCATGACAAGGGGTATTCAGGCTTCGGATCTCGAGGGTGGCATGACAGTGAGCGGCCCTTCCAGGTCCCGGATGACACGCCCCCTCGGTACAGACTGGTTTTGCTGGTACTGATAAACTCCTGGAGTTGACGCGCTGATGAACTTCCCGGAAGCCATCTGGCGGAGTGCCTTGACCTGCTCAGCCGCGGAACGTGAAACCGGCACGATGTATTTGGCAGCCTGAACGAGAGTCATTCCCAGCCTGTGCGCCTTCCGGCAGCATTCTTTGATTTCCGCGCCTGTCCAGCCTTCATCGTTCGGAAGCTCACCCGTCACCCCGTACTTCTTGAAATAGATCTGCCAGATAATCTCCCGCTCTTCTTCAGTGGGCAGGTCGAAGAAGAACGTGCCCAGCGTGAATCGCCGGCGCAGTTCCGGAGGAAGGCTTGCGATCGAATTGCACGTGGCGATGAAGAGCATGCGGCCTTGGGAGACCGCATCAATGATCTTGAGTGCCGTACGCAGCCGGTCCGTGGAGGCGCCTACCAGGGAACTCTCCATGGCGGCCAGATCGAAAGCAATGGTGGGTATCCCGGCGGTGTTGCCCGTGGCTTTGGCTGACGCTGATTTCGCCGCTCCGGGCGGACCTGTGAGCACGATGCCATCGGCTTCACGGTCCTGCATGTAGGTCAGGATCGTTCCGGTCATTTCCGTCTTCACACCGGAGAGGTCGGTGCCGGTCCCGGCGAAGGCTTTCTCGATCTCATCAATGAATACGATGACGCGCGGAGGATCGACGCCGGCAAGCACTGCGTGCAGGAAGCTCTTTACGTTGCTCAGGCCGCCCAGGTCGTCAAAGGTCTCACCACCTCGCCAAACGGACAGCCCAGGCGTTTGTTCGATGACCTGCCGCTTGCGTTCCCAGAGATCTTCGGTATCCAACTCCCGCTTGACCAGCGAGATCGCCAATGCCTGCTCCGCCGGGAAGGCAGCAAGACCAATCAGGGCATCGACTGCTCTGTCGATCTTCGCCCGCTCAGGCTCAGCCAAGTTGGCCGCGTGGAATGTCTCCCTGACGATCCGCTCCAGGTGAGCGGCAGAGGGCAAAGGTTCATCCAGGAGGAACACGTCCTGCCCAAGCTCCGGTGGCAAGGTCGCGCCAGGAACAGCCAACAGCACCAGCATTCGTCCCGTCGCCTTGAACGAGTCTCGCAGATTCCAGATTCCCTGCATTACTCCAGGTTCGTCCCAGAAACGGTGAGCGTTGGAATAAAGCACAAGTCCGTTCTCGCCGAGCTGCTGGGCCAGAGACAGGGCATCGGCTGGGCCGACCGTCGCAGCTTCACGATCACCCAACACGCGAGCAAGTGCCTCGCCGCTGTCCTTGCCGATTGCATAGAGGCCGCGGATCACATCCCAGCCGAGCAGCGGAGGAGGCTGGCGGCTCTGCTTGAGAGCGTCGGTGAGGAAGTACGTGGTGCTGGCTGGGTCGGCCGTGCGGATGGCGACTAGCGGAGTCGAGACGCAGCGGGCAGCATGAAAAGCTGACACAAACTCTTCCATGGATCGAATCATATTGCGTGCTCCTTGGGGAAGAACTTCGATGCAGGGAAATGGGAATACTCAGGAGGTTCTACCAGGGCAAGCCTAGAATGGGGAATCCAGTGACTTGTGCCCGCCCATCGGAGTGGATAATCACTTCAACTGATTGTGGCGCGTAGTCCTTCACGTCGTACCGGCTCGACAACATGCGCAGCGCTTTACTGCGGCTCGTGCGGAGTGGCATCCCGCATGGTTGGGCTTCATTGAAACGTCCAAGGACGGCGAAGTCGAGGTGCTCGCGGATCTCTTGCCAGAGACGACTGCGGTCTTCTTCGGAATAGTCCCGGCCCCATATCGAATAGCGTCCCAGAACAAGTTCCAGGTCCGAGTAGCCGCTGAAAAGGCCAAAGCTCAGGTTGGGCAGTTGCCGACGCAGTGTCTCCATCACTTCCAGCAAGACGGGCGATTGCTGCATGGGCTCACCGCCTGTGAAGGTGGCTCCTTCCACGCCGTGCTCCCTGTGCGCACGAAGCACCTTCTCAGCTACGGCATCCACGGTGACTTCCGTGCCCGTAAAGGGATGGGTGTCAGGGTTAAAGCAGCCAGGACAGGCGAGGGTGCAGCCCTGGAAGAAGACCACAGCGCGTAGCCCTGGGCCGTTGGCGCGGCTGGCGGGAATGAAAGCATGAAGCAGCAT
>DATGZX010000289.1:0-12688 GCA_035296965.1 Gemmataceae bacterium | reverse complement strand
TCTTCCTCGAGAATGTTCTGCTGATCGACCATCTGCAACCGAGCGATGCCGATGTTCGTTCGGTCGATCAGGTTGATGACGTACAGCGAGAAGAGAAACGGCAGAAGCCGCAACGACACTTTGCGGAAGACGGCTACCTCGCTCGGCGCGGGGTTTGCCGCTGCCACGCAATTCACGTTGTCGGTCATCCGCCGCCTCGCTTTACGAGAGATGACAATTTGTCCCCGGCATGCTGCCAAGCCCCAGGGTTAGCCCGTCGCATGAATGGGTCGAAAGCGCAAAATGCCGCTTCACAACGAAAGCGCCGTAACGGTCCCAGTTTCCTGAAATGAGTTTATTGCAGTTCAGAGCGAATTGTAGCAGGCGACCGCGTTCGCGACAGAGCGGAAGTCAATTGACACAGTGATTGCTTGCCGGAAGCAATGGAGCATGTCGTGCCGTCCGAAATCTCGGTCGACGCGCGCAAGTTCTAGGTAAAGGGATCCTCGGGGCGATACGACACCGTTAGAACTTTTTCTCAGGGGCATCGTCAGGCCCCGATCAGCAGCAAGTTGCCTGGTGCAGCGGATGACGCGATCCAGGGCGTCGAGGTCGGCGTCGGCGGTGTGCTTTGTGCACACGGCCTCAACCAAACAGTTCCAGGATCGGCTGGCCGGAGGAGACGGGGCGGGTGAAGCCGTCCTTCCCAAGGCGTGCATCAAGAGGCAGACCCAGGGCGTGGTAAATGGTGGCGCCGAGGTCCTGAACGCCCACTGGGCGGTCCTTCACGTAGGCGCCGATCCGGTCGGACTCGCCGTAGACCGCGCCGCCCCGGACGCCGGCGCCAGCGAGCATGGCGGACCAGCAAGACGGCCAGTGCTGACGCCCCGGCTGGAGGTTGGGCTGGTTGATGCGCGGCGTGCGGCCGAACTCACCCATCACCACTACCAGCGTGCGCTCCAGCAAGCCGCGATCGCGGAGATCGACCAGGAGCGCGGAAAGCCCCTCGTCCAGGCACGGCAGGCACCAGCCCATGCCGTACGAGCCGTTGCCGAAGGCGTTGCCCATGCCCATTTCGCTTCCGTGCATGTCCCAGCTCGAGGCCGGCGGGCCGACCGCGGTCTGACCGGGCGCCGACCCGGTCCAGCCGTTGACTGTGACGAAGCTGACGCCCACTTCGACAAGGCGACGAGCCAACAGCAGATTCTGGCCCAGTGGGTGCATGCCGTAACGATGCCGCACGGCTGCCGGCTCGCGGCTGAGGTCGAAGACCTCGCGACTGCCCTGTCCGCTGGCGAGCTCGAACGCGCGGCGCTGCAAGTCATCCCAGTCCTTGAAGGCCGGGCTAACGCGCGTTGCGGTCTGGCCGTCCACGACGTTGATCAACCTGCGAAGGCCCAGCAAGCGTTCCGGCTCCGCCGCTGGCTTCAATTCTTCAGGGGGCTGGAAACTGGGCATGGCGGCATGGTTGTTGGCCGAGCCAACGAAGAGGGGCGTGAACCGGGCGCCCAGATGGCCGCCGCTGCCAATGTTGGGAGCGCAGAACACTGGGTCGCCGACGCAACGAATCAGCCAGACGTAATTGGCGATGTTGCGTTCGGTCGGTCGGAGGCGAGAGACAATGGATCCCAGGTAGGGAGAATCCGCCGGGGCGCCGGCCTGGCCGCTCAACAGGTGGTGCATGGCGTCGAAATGGTTACTGATGTTCCCGACGTGGTTCATCGAGCGGATGAGGCAAATGTGATCCGTCAAGGAAGCGAGGCGCGTATGCAGCTCGCTGATCCGCATTCCAGGCACGCGAGTGGCAACCGGGCGGTAGGGGCCGCGAATCTCCGCCGGCGCGGCGGGCTTCAGGTCCCAGGTGTCGAGATGGCTGGGGCCGCCGCATAACAGGACGAAGATGCACGATTTCTCCGCCGCGACACCGCGCAGGCCACGATTGGCGTCAACGCTGGCCGCAACCGTCCCGGGGATGCTCATGGCCAGTGCACCGACCCCGCCGGCCTGGAGGAACTGACGGCGTGAAATCGAGGCAGTCGGTCGCTGCGTGGCGTTGCGTGCAGGGCTCATCCAAACCCTCCCGGGAATGAGTAGGCGACTGGTGGGCAAGCCGCCCGATCAGCGGCCATGTCCCGCGAGATAGCATTGTCGCGCGGGAAGAGGGCCAACGCAAGCAGGTTTCCACGTCAAGTACGAGCGGCGCGGGGCGAAGGGCTTGTGCCGAATGGAATCAACCGTCGACCTTTATCCCCCTCAGCGAAGGCCTTGTCCGAAACCAGGATTGTGAGGGCGACCTGTTCCGGCAAGGCCCGGCGCCGGACAAGTACGTCCATCCACATGTTCAAGGCCCCGTCCTCCTGCTCGCGCTCCAGGAATTCCTCATCCGACACACCGACGCGCCTTTTTGGTGCTTGGCCGTGCGTGAAATCGCCGTTTTTCGGCAGCAGCCGGGCTGATGAGGCATGGGTTCATGCGATGCGATCACGAGTACCTCACCTGCGCCGCAATGCGAGCGGAATGATGGCTCTGGTTTCGAATAAATGGATCCATTCTTGCCAAATCATGTAACCCCGAAAGCTCAGCAAGGATAAGAGACAGCCAATCACCGTGCTTGGCACGAAGAGCCCAACATGTTAGCTGAATTTCGTTGCGAGCCGCGTCGTCGGTTCTTATCCTCCATGGCATGCTCCATATTACCCAGATCCTGGATGCCGTCGCGCAGGGGGATCCCCAAGCTGCCAGCCAGCTGTTGCCGTTGGTGTACGAGGAACTACGGAGACTTGCTGCCCGGAACTTGGCCAGGGAGACGCCCGGGCAGACGCTCGATGCGACGGGATTAGTGCACGAAGCGTACTTGCGTCTGGTCGGTCGCCAGGGCCCCATATACAAGGACCGCGGCCACTTCTTCGCGGCGGCGGCCACGGCCATGCGCCGCATTCTCATCGACCGAGCTCGTCGTAAGCAAACGCAAAAACGCGGCGGCGACTGGGAACGCCAGCAACTCCGATCTGTTCCCGCGCGAGAACCCGACGAAGAATTGCTGGCCCTGGACGAAGCTCTGGAAAAACTTGCCATCCAGCACCCTCTCAAGGCCCAACTGGTCGAGCTGCGCTATTTTGCGGGCTTGACCGGTGAACAGGCCGCTCAGGTTCTGGGCATCTCCCCTACCACTGCGGACCGCCACTGGGCATTCGCCAGGGCTTGGCTCCAGGCCGAGGTCCGCGGCCGCTAAAACCTGGCTCAAAAGAATTTTCAAAAATAAGTGGTGCTTTTCCGAGACTTTTCGCGCTATTGGGGGTAGAGGCCACGACACGCGTCTCCGAGAGATCGGTCATGAACGAAGAAACACTCTTTCACCTGGTTCTGGAGAAGCCGTCCGATCAGCGCGATGCTTTCCTGAAGGAGGCTTGTGCCGGGGACGAAGCTCTCAGGCAGCGCGTGGAGGCCCTGCTTCATGCCCACGACAACCCCGCAAGCTTTCTCAATCAGCCCGCCGCGGAAGCGATCCCTACGCCTGCCACAACCCCAGAGAAAGTTGAGGCCGAGACGACCGACGAACCCCCTGTGACCTTTGGCCCCGGATCGCTCATTGGCCCATACAAACTCCTGCAAAAGCTGGGCGAAGGCGGCATGGGGGCGGTCTACGTGGCCGAACAGGAGATTCCGGTCAAACGCCGGGTCGCCCTGAAAATCATCAAGGCAGGCATGGACTCGGCGCACGTCATTGCCCGCTTCGAGCAGGAACGGCAGGCACTGGCGCTGATGGATCATCCCAACATCGCCAGAGTACTCGATGCGGGCACCACCCAAAACGGCTTGCCCTACTTCGTCATGGAGCTGGTGAAGGGTATCCCGATCACCAAGTTCTGCGACCACGAACGCCTGACGCCGCGAGAACGACTGGAGCTGTTCATCCCGGTTTGCCATGCCGTCCAACACGCTCACCAGAAGGGCATCATTCACCGCGATTTGAAGCCCAGTAACCTCATTATTGCCCTCTACGACGGCAAGCCAGTTCCCAAGGTCATCGACTTCGGCGTTGCCAAGGCGACGGGCCAAAAGTTGACCGAGGGGACGGTGTTCACGGAAGTCGGGCAAATGGTCGGCACGCTGGAATATATGGCGCCGGAGCAGGCTGAGCTGAATAACCTCGACATCGACACGCGTGCCGACATCTATGCGCTGGGCGTGGTCCTTTATGAACTGCTCACCGGCAGCCCCCCGTTTACGAGCAAGCAATTGCGCAGCGCCGTTTTTACCGAAATGCTCCGCATCATCCGCGAGGTGGAACCGGCCAAGCCGAGCACGAAACTATCCAGCTCGGAAGAGCTGCCGAGCATCGCGGCACAGCGCAAGCTAGAACCCAAGCGCCTGACACGCCTGATGCAGGGCGATCTCGACTGGATCATCATGAAATGCCTGGAAAAGGAGCGTGCCAGACGCTACGAGACTGCCAACGGCCTGGCGCTGGATGTTCTCCGTTACCTGCATGAGGAGCCGGTGCTGGCGGGTCCGCCGTCGGCGCGCTACCGGATTCGCAAGTTCGTGCGGCGAAATCGTGGGCCGGTGCTGGCGGCAGCCGGTTTCGCGGCACTGGTGCTCTTGGGCATCGGCGGTCTCGTTGCAGGTTTGATCGCCCTGCAAACGGAGCAGCACCATACGGCGGAAGCTTTGGAGCAGGTGCAACAGGAGCAAGCAAGAACGCAAGAAGCGCTGCACGCGGAGACCGCTGCAAAGACTCAGGCACGGCAGGCCCTGAACATCCTGACAGACGAGGTGGTCGAAAACGTGTTTGCCAAGCAGCCGGTGCTCGGGGACACGGAAAGAAGTTTCTTGCGGAAGGTACTGAAGTTTTACGAGCAGTTCACGCATGAGCTGGGCGACACGCCCGAAGCACGGGCACTGCGAGCCTCCGGGCATATTCGCGTGGCTCGGATTCGTTACAAGCTGGGTCAACTGGCCGACGCGGAGACGGCCTGCCGCGACGCCCTCGCAATTAAGAAACAACTGGCCGCGGACTTCCCCGCCGTGCCGGCGTACCGCAAGGACCTGGCGGCGAGCCAGAATATCCTGGGCCATCTGCTGGCAAGCACGGGTCGGCCCAAGGAAGCGGAGACGGCCTACCGCGACGCCCTCGCAATTAAGAAACAACTGGCCGCGGACTTCCCCGCCGCGCCGGCGTACCGCAAGGACCTGGCGGCGAGCTACACTAATTTGGGCGCACTGCTGGCGGACACGGGTCGGCCCAAGGAAGCGGAGACGACCTACCGCGACGCCCTCGCCATCCAGCAGCAGTTGGCCGCAGACTTTCCCACCGTCATCGAATACCGACAGGACCTGGCGAGGAGCCACAATAACCTGGGCATTCTGCTCGCGCACACGGGTCGGCCCAGGGAAGCGGAGACGGCCCATCGCGAGGCGCTCGCCATCCAGAAACAACTGGCTGCAGACTTCCCCGCCGTTACCGAGTATCGCCAGGAGTTGGCAGGGAGCCACAGTAACCTGGGCAATCTGCTGGCGGACATGGGTCGGCCCAAAGGAGCGGAGAAAGCCCACCGCGATGCCATTGCCATCCGAAAACAGCTGGCCGCAGAATTCCCCACAGTGCCCGCGTACCGCCAAAATCTGGCGGCCAGCCACAATGGCCTGGGCAATCTGCTCGCGGGCACGGGTCGGCCCAAGGAAGCGGAGACGGCCTTCCGGGACGCGATCGCCATCGACAAACAATTGGTCGCAGACTTCCCTACTGTGCCCGAGTACCGCGATTTCCTGGCAACGACCCACTATAACCTGGGCCGCCTGCTCAGCTACACGGGTCGGTCCAGGGAGGCGGAGACAGCCTACCACGACGCCATTGCCGTTCAGAAGCAATTGGCCGCCGATTTCCCCTCCGTGCCAGACTACCAAAACGCAGTGGCTGGTTCGCTCGTGAATCTAGCAATCTTGCTTCACGATCGCAAGGACTTGGAAGGCGCTCGTCGCCTCCTGGAAGAAGCTCTTCCGCACCATCAGGCAGCTCTGAAGGCCAATCCACGCAATCCCATGTACCGGCAGTTTTTCAGCACTAATTGCGTTGTTCGGGCTGTGGTTCTGGCAGCCCAGGGAGATCACGCCGCCTGTGCCGCAGGCGTCGAGGAATGGATGAAAATCCATTTGCAAGCGGCCATCGATGCCTACAACGCCGCTTGCGTTCTGGCCGGGTGCGTGCCGCTGGCCCAGAAGGACCCCAAGCTGACGGAAAGCAAACGCAAAGAAACAAGCCAGGCCTACGCCAAGCGCGCCGTGGCTCTGCTTCGCCAGGCCGTTGCCGAGGGATACAAAGATGCAGCGCACATGAAAAAAGACACCGATCTCGACTCCCTTCGCGGACGGAAGGATTTCCAGGCGGTCATGGCTGAGCTGGAAAAGAAGTGACTAGCTTAATTACATTCTTGGTGCCTTGTGGCCCAAGAGATCTTTGCCCAACAGGATAAGTCTGGCCGAAGATGGGACCCAGTTTGACACAAGTGGGTTCCTTCGCGAAAAGGGCCAAGATTGCAAACACGACTGCAGCAACCTTAGTACCTAAGAGCCGGCACTTTGTCGAAAATTTTCTTCGCAAGAACCTGCCGCTCGGCCATGGCGACCTGGCCATTCTCGTGGATCGTCAGAATTTCAATGCCGAGATTCCTTTTGTCATGCCTCCAGCCAAGGAGAGTAATTGCTCGGATGACAACCTGGCTTCCCTCCAGGAAAGAGGAAGTCACCCCCACATCGGGCAAAGCCTTGGCCAGGGCTTCCTCGTTCAAACGGTACGTCGCGGGGCGCAGACACATGGCGCGAAGATCGTCGGCATTGGCTAGAACGTGATGGGAAGTCCGGACGTCTCCGTCAAGAAACCGAAGGAGCAGAGAGGCTAGACAAACCGGGTTTGATTGCGCGAACGAAGGCCACTCCTCCGCGAGGATGCTTTGGATTTCCTTGCCAGTACGCGTTAATCGGACGGCTTTCGCTCCGTTCGCGGCGTAGTAGGCCATCGATCCATTGGGCAGGCACGGAAAGTCAAACTGGTGAGTGTCGCCCATCACGACATAGATCTTATAGCCGGAAAACACCGATAGTGTTTCCTCCAGGCGAACGCTGACCGCCCGAGCTCGACCTCGCCAGAGCCGCTCCCAGTCCGCGCCAAGATCACGCCTTATTAGATCGATAGGATTCAATGTTCCGGGAGCCTCCTGGGAAAGGGATCGCCGTGTTCCATGTAGTCCGCATGAAGCCCCCAAGCCGGGCAGAATGCAATCGCGTTAACCATTCTCGATAGGCTCTTTGCTGCTGCGTTGGCGCACGGCAGAGAGCACTGACGAATCAGCGTCATTTTATCAGAGTGGATGCGCCGCTGAGAGAACTTTCCGAAAGACCTGCAATTCTCAACCACATTCGCTTGCTGTCCTCCCGCCCGCGAGGTAAGTGACTGTCCCTGTTGCATCGCGATTGGCGCGATGCGGCACACGACAGCTACCGAGAAAGGACAACGCATCATGGCAAGCAAGAAGACAGCGAAGGATTCGGCCCACACCGAAAAGGCCAAGAACGCCGAGGTCGAGAAGGCGACGGGCAGCTCGAGGAAGATTACGGACCTGAGCCTGGGAGACATCGTCCTAATTCCTGGGTTCGACGGCCCGAGAACCATCTGCGATGCAACAAAGGTCGGGGATGGCGCGGACGCCGGCAAGTTCGAAGTCGCCCTGCGGAACGAAGCCGGAGAGGTGGAGCACGCTCGGTTTGCCCCGCACGAGGAAGTGCAAGTGGTCGGCAAAGCGGCCAAAGGCGGAAAGGCCTCGCCCATGCCCGCGGAATCAGTGGCGCAGAAGCCTCGCCGAAGGGCAAAGGCACGAAGAGCAAGGCACCCAAGCCCGAGGGCGCCAAGAAGGCGAAGAAGGAGCCGAAGCCGCCCAAGGAGAAGAAGAGCAGCGCCCTTGACGCGGCCGCCAAGGTGCTGGGCGAGAACGGCGAACGTGGGCGCACCGCACGGTCGCTGACTGGTTACGCAATTTCAACCCGATATCAACCAAATTAACAAGAACGCTAGAATGCCCTTCCGCCCGCGCAAGGATCGACTCCCCTGCGGCCTCGGTTGAATCGGCCCTCGCCTGGCCTGATAATATGGTCGGCGGGGGAGGCCAGGGAACGCGGAGAAGTCGGCCGCCCACATCGTGGCACGCGCTGGCCTGGGAGATGGCTGCATGGACACGGACCGTAACCTACTCTTCGGGGTGCTGGCTCTCCAGGCCGACCTCCTGAGCCCTGGACAGTTCGCCGAGGCCTGCTCCGCCTGGGCTGGGCGCAAGGAGACGCCGCTGGCGGACCTCCTCGTCGAGCGCGGCTGGCTTTCCCCGGTCGACCGCGCCGACGTGGACAAGCTGCTCCAACGCAAGCTGGCCAAGCACGGCGGGAACGCCAAAGCCAGCCTGGCCGAGCTAACCACTGACGAAGTACGTCAGTCGCTAGCTGGCCTGAACGACCCCGTTGTCCGCGAGTCCCTGGCCGGCCCTACGCCTCCGCCTCAGGGCCACGTATTGCTCGCTACCGCCGATTACGTCCCCGAGAGCCGGGAGCGCTACACGCTCTCGCGCCTGCATGCCACCGGCGGCATCGGCCGGGTTTGGCTGGCTCGCGACGCCAGCCTCGGCCGCGACGTAGCATTAAAGGAGCTACGGCCCGAGCGGGCCAAGCAGCCCGCGGTGTGGGCCCGCTTCCTCAAGGAGGCGCAGATAACCGGGCAGTTGGAGCACCCTGGCATTGTCCCCGTCTATGAGGTCGGGCGGCGACCGGACGACCAGGCCCCCTTCTACACCATGCGTTTCGTTCGCGGCCAGACCCTGGCCCAGGCCGCGCGGGTGTACCACGACCGGAGGGCGCGCGGGGAGGCTGGGCCGCTGGAGCTGCGCGAGTTGTTAACGGCCTTCATGGGTGTGTGCCACGCGGTCGCCTACGCCCACAGCCGCGGCGTCCTGCACCGCGACCTGAAACCGCAGAACGTCGTGCTGGGCGACTACGGCGAGGTGATCGTGCTGGACTGGGGCCTGGCCAAGGTGGTCGGCGAGGTGGAGGGCGATGCTGCCCCGGTGGCCCTGGAGGCAGACGGAGACGCCGACAGCCGGTCGATTGCCGGGCAGGTGCTGGGAACGCCGGCGTACATGGCACCGGAGCAGGCGGAGGGTCGGCTGGATCTCCTCGACGTCCGCACCGACGTGTATGGTCTGGGGGCGGTGCTGTACGAGCTGCTGGCCGGGCGGCCGCCGTTCGACGGTTCGGACACGACAGCGGTGCTGCAGCGGGTGATCCACGAGCCGCCGGAGCCGCCGCGGGCGGCGGTGCCTTCTGTCCCGCGTGCGCTGCAGGCGGTGTGCCTCAAGGCGCTGGCGAAACGGCCGGCGGACCGGTATGCGTCGGCTAAGGAGCTGCTTGAGGACGTCAAACACGTACTGGCCGACGAGTCGGTGACAGCGTATCGGGAGCGTCGGCTCGAGCGGCTGGGGCGCTGGTTCCGCAAGCACCGCACCTGGACCTATGCCGCCGTCGCCGCGCTGATCTGCGTCTGCTTGGCCGCGACCGTTGCCGCCGTGGTCATCGAGGGTTCGAGGCGAAGCGAAGCCGAGGCCCGCCGCGAGGCGGAGCAAAACTTCAGCATGGCTCAGAAAGCCGTGGACAATTACCTGACGAGCGTCAGTGAAAATACCTTGCTGAAGGAGCAGGACTCGGTCGATGTTCGCAACCTGCGCCAGGAATTGCTCCAAAGCGCGCTCAAGTACTATCAGCAATTTGTGAGCCAGCGTGGCCAGGACCCTCGGCTTCAGCAGGAGCTGGCCAATGCTCACTTCCGCGTCGGCAAGATCACCCAGGAAATCTCATCGCCGCGCGAGGCGATCGAGTCGTTCCGCTCGGCCCAGGCCATCTGGGAACGACTTGCCGCCAACGAGCCCGAGAATGACGAACTACAAGGCCACGTGGCCGCTTGCCAATTCGAGATCGGCAATCTGGAGGAAAGAGCCGGCGACTACGAAGGCGCCTTGAGTTCGCTCTCCCAGGCCCAGGCGATCCTGGAGCCGCTGGCGGCGCGGCGCCCCCAGGTGGCGCGTCTCCAAGCGAATCTGGCCGATTGCTTGGCGGAAATCGGGGTCAACCATGCGAGGCTCGACTCCCCCGACCAAGCTCTGGCGATGCTGCAGAAGGCCAAGGCAATCCGTCAGCAATTGATCGAACGATTTCCCAATGATATCGGCTATCAGAGAAGCCGGGCTGAGATCATCAACGAGCTGGGTTACGTATTTTACAAGAGGCTCGACTATCCAGCCGCGCTCCGGGCGTTCCAGGAGGTGCAGGAGATCTGCCAGTCCCTGCTCAAGCAAGTCCAGCATGGGCCCAAACCGGTCCAGATCCTCAACTGGCTGGCGCTCAGCTATTCCAACATGGCCTCGATCCAGTCGACACTGGGTCAGAAAGAACAGGCCCTGCGCTCGTCCGAACAATCCCTCCACCACTGGTCGGCGCTGGTTGCCACTCACCCCTCGGTAACCCGTTTCCAACAAAAGCTCGGGACGAACTATCGGGAGTTCGCCGAACTCCAGCATTCCATGCACCAGGACGACAAGGCAATTTCTTCGGTTCACCAATCGATCAACATCTACGACAGGCTTGTTCAGTCGCAGCCAGATCAGGCACTCTACCACGGCGAGCTAGGGCTGAGCTGGAATTTGTTGGGTTGTCTTTACGACTGGGCGCGGGATAACCCCAAGGCGATCCCCGCGTTTCGGCGGGCCGTGGCCGAGCAGGAACGAGCCGTGGCCGGGCAGGAACGGGCCGTGCCCGCATCGAAGGATATCAGCGATTACAGGGGCTATCTGAGTAATCACATCGAGAACCTGGGCGAGCAGTACGTTGATTTGGGCCAGGTTGACGAGGGATTTCCACATTACCTGAGGGCACTCCGGCTCCGCAAGGATCTCCACCTTGCCCGTCCGGAGAACCGGGAATATGCGCTCGAACTCTCCCAGGCGTTGTCCAAGCTCGCCGCCGTCCAGCGCCACGCCGGCCGCGGGGGCGCAGCGCGCGAGTCACTCACTCAGGCGCGCGAATTGCTCGAACAGCTTGCGGCAACGCACTCCAGTGATGCCGCGATTTCCGGCCGGCTCGGGACGGCTCTGACTGACGAGGCCGTGGCACTCGCCGAGGAGCAAAAGCCGGAAGCCGCGCTCCCCGTGCTCGCGCGCGCCCTTGATCTCTTGACGCCGCTGGGGTCCGCCGCGAAGGCCAAGCAAGAGGATCGCGAGCGGCTTAGCGAGGCACTTTGGCAGTTGGCCCGCATCGACCGGGCCATTGGCAAATCAGCCGATGCCGTCCCAATTGACGCGCAGCGCTCGGCGTTGTGGAAGGGGCGACCAGCGGCCGAACTCGCCGCCCTGGCCCTCAAAGAGGGGACACGGGCCACCCTGATCGGCTTTGGCAAGACTCCCATTTCCGAGCGCGCCAAGCTCGTCCGCGAGCTTGACCTCGATCTTGCTGCCGCCGACCTCCGACTGGCTATTTCCCAAGGCTTCACGGATCTCGCGATGCTTCGGTCGCACCCGGACTCGGCAGTCCTCCTCCAACGCAGCGATCTGAAGTCACTGATCAAAGGTCTCGAAGCACGCGACCGGACGTCCCAGCCGCACCCGAAAAAATAGAAAAGAATTCGGTTTACTTCGATGGTGCCAAGAGTCCCTGGAGTCCAATCGATTCATGACTTGTGCCTGGAAGTGATCAAGAAAAGAAGTGGGCCGGCTTCCTTCTATTCTTAAGTGATCTGGCGAGCAAGTGCCCAGCGCGGTCCCCAGAGAAACCGCCCCTGCAGCTACTGAAGCGCATCACGGTCGTATAACTGGATCACACATTGCGCCGAGGTCGGCAAAGTGCTCATTTTAGTCCGCTCCTCTGATCATCGGCATCGACGAGGCTGCGAACGGCGCTAACGTCCAAACGCGAACAGCTTCCCCACCTCCCCGTCATCATCCACCGCCACATGCAGGTACACGCTCGTGGTCGGCAGGCTGGCATGGGCGGCTGCTGCCCTTACCTCAGCCGATGTTCAGTCATAATGCCCTCCTTCGCCGCAGTGTACGGCCTGAGCGTTTGATGGATTCTGAAGCGCAGAAATTGTCCAAAATACAATGGTACTCGCTTGGGCGGCCAGGTTCACATCGCATTTGCGCTCCTCCTGGAAGTAGTTCAGTCTGATAAGGGAGTCCGTGGCGAAGTGATTTCCGCCGGTAGTGGTAGATCTCACCAGTTCTTTGGTGTGTCTCTTAGACGTGTGAGGCGATCGATTTCGTCCGCATCTGCCCAGCAAATCCTCCGCTCACGGGCGAAGGAGGTAGCCGAAGCTGCCAGCTCCACTATGTAAAGTGCGCCAAAAGTGCGCCGAAAGTACGGCGAAAAACCGCCCCCAAGTACGCATTAGGCGACCACCTGCCGCTCCACCACGATTCCCAACCCTATTAGCCCGAAGCGTTAGCGAGGCAAACTCCCCGCCCTTGCACGTCATTGCTTTCTCTCCCGCTGCAAACCAGCCCATCAAACCACGTTCGATATTCAGAAACCGCCGTAGCAGTTCCGCGCTCGGCTGACCGATGCCACGGATCGCCAGGGGATCGCACAGATCCCGACTGCCGGCGATCCAACGCAACTATTGTAG
>DATGZX010000288.1:0-3974 GCA_035296965.1 Gemmataceae bacterium | reverse complement strand
GTCGTCCATGAGCATGAAAAGGCCGGTTCCGTAAACCGCCGTGCTGGATACCAGAGGAGCGGCAGGTTCGAGCACTTCCTGTAACGCCTTGAGATTCTGATCGACAGACTCCAACAGATCATTTGCTTTAAGCCCGCCGGTAATAAATCTTCCAAGCGCCTCATCTGCTCTGCGGCTAGATTTGATTGATTTGGGCATGCTTTTAACGGTCTTGTCTACGGCGTCATCGCCGCCAATACCTCCCCAAAAGAGTGCCCAAGGCCCCATATTCTAACCAAACAGCAAACGTCTATACTACCCACTCATTAATGCACAGAAGCATCCATTCCCAAGTTAAACTTCTGTGACAGGCGTTTGCGCGCAAACGCCTTGACATACCAGAGGACACCGTCTGGATCACTGCGGTGAAACCTGGACTCTCGTTATCTCCTTTCCCGTTTGAGCATTCCATACACCAGCGTAACCGGCGGCATCCACTAGAATGAGCTGTCCACCATCGGGACTGAATGCCGTCTTCATTAGCCACTTGCTCGCAGCCGTCTTACCCTCCCACTTGTGGCTAAAGCGGAAGGGCTGCGTCGCAATCGTTTTGCCCGTGGCGGAGTCCCAAATCTGCACGGTCTCGGAGAAGGTAACTGCAAGACGTTTGCCGTCTGGGCTGAAGACGACCGACAGCACGCCTCCGCCATCGTGACGGCACGTCGCTAATGCCTTTCCACTCTGCACATCCCAGATTGTCACGCCACCTCCCTGAGAAGCAGTGGCCAAATGGCGACCGTCGGAGCTGATACCCAGTGCGGTCAGGCTAACGGGGTTAGCTTCAAGGTTGATGCAGGCGCCTGCGGGATCTCCCGTGGCAACCTCGTGAAGCTGAACTTTGTTTTGGCCGAACGAGTTCTCCTCAATCGTGACCACCTGCTTGCTGTCGCGGCTGAAGCGCTGTGCCTTACCCATCCAGGCGCCGGAAAACCAATACCCTTCGCTGGGTTTAAGCAACAGGCCGACGGGATCGCCGGTTCTGCTTGCCCAGACTTGCGCTGCCTTGCGGCCGATCGTCAACACGTACTCCCCATCCGGACTAAAGGCCGCCTGCGTATAAAGAGCGTCATGCTGTATGCGTTTGATGAGGTCGCCCGTCCGAGCATTCCAGACATAGGAGACTTGCTGGTGCCCATCTGCGGTCTTGTCGCCCACCGCGGCAATCACGATCTTGAGGCCATCCGGGCTAAAATGCCCGGCAACCACATCTTCTCTGTGCTTGAACGTCAGCACTTGCTTGCCAGTCTCCAGGTCCCACACCCTGGCCATCTTTTTTCCGTCCAACAGGCTGGGTAGAGTTAGAAGCCTTTTGCCATCGGGACTGAAGGTGCAGTCCGCGATAGACTCGTCATGCTTGAGGCATGCTGACAGCGCGTTGCCGGTCTTCAGGTCATAGACGCGGGCGTAAGATTCTCCCTTCCAGTCCAGGTTCGCATCAAGCTGGCGTTCGTCGCGGACCAGAGCGACACGCGATCCGTCCGGGCCGAGGTAAATGCACCCATCGGCACCGACGGAGTTGTAACTCGCCTTGCGAACCGGCACCGGTGGCTTTGAATCGTCATCCTTTCCTGTCGGTTGCGGTGGATGCTTCGTCAGCTCCTGAAGTGCCTTCTCCGCATTGTCTAATCGGTCGATTGCCGGCCTTGCTTTCTCGAAAGATGGGTACAGCCGGAGCGCTGCCATGCAGATTACCACGCCGAGGCCCAGAAGCCCCCACATGACTTTCTTCATCGATGAAGCTCCTTGCAGCGCGTTCTTGGGAAGGTGCTCATTGCGTCGGCTTCCGTCATCCAACTGCCTGCTGGATGAAGGTCTGCGCAAACCCCCGACCCTTCTTTTCGCCTTTCGTCCCAACATCCCCAGGCCCGCCTCCGGGGCGAGCTGCCGGCGGATGGGGGGACAAGCAAACGGGCAGGCATTTGCCGTAGTACCTATTGAGAAGAATGCGCTGGCTTGCCGAATCCTTTCAGGAAAGCGTTGCCGCCTTCCGGCATCGCGACTGCCTGATGAACGGCCGTACTTGGGCTTGCGAATGGCCAAGCCCCACCACGGCTTCGATGCATGCGGACCTTCAGGGCTTTGCCTTTGAACCGGGCGACAGCGTGCGAACGCGCACGCTACGGATGCGCACTACTCCCCCGTTGACCTGAAACCCGATCCTGCCCCGTGAACGCTTGAGCGCTGCAATGTCGCCTTCGGCCCCGGCGTCGAGCTTGAGATCGACGACCTTGCTCCCGCCGGCCACGAAGACACAGCGGTCGCCGCGCACCGTCAACTCGGCCATGTGCCACTCCCCGACCGCCAGGTCCACCGCCTGCGTCGGAGGACAGCCTGCCTTGTCGTCCTTCACCCAATGTGTCGTGCCCAGGATTCTTCCCTCCGCGAGCTTGAGCAACGGGTGCTCGAATTGCAGCTGGCCGTCCGGGAACGGCAGGCTCTCGCCCGGCACGGCGCGAAATGTTACACCCGCACTCGTCCCTCTGTCCTCCACCGTGAATTCAAACCGGAGACCGAAGTCGCCGTACTCCTTTTCCGAAAGGATGTAGCCGCGCTCCGCCCAGACGTTGCAGCGGCCGACAATCGCCCCGTCTTCGACCTGCCACTGCCGCTCGTCGCCGCCGTCCTTCTGCCAGCCGGCCAGCGACTTGCCGTCGAACAGCGGCACGAAGTCTTCAGCGGGCGCGGGCACTTGCTCTCGCACGATAGGGCCGCGCGGGGCACGCACACGGTCCACCGCAGCACCCCACCCGATCAAGGCCACCGCCGACAGGAAGGCGACCGTGACTGCCACCCAGAGTACACCTCGCCTGCGCCATGCTGGGATCGTTGCCTTCAGCAAGGCGGCCGGTTGCTCTTCCCCGGCAGGAGTTCCCGGCACGATGAATTGCGCCAAGCAAGCCGCCACCTCTCCGGGCGTTTGGGGCCGCTGGCCCGGCAGCTTGGCCAGCATCCGTTGGACGAGTTCACAGAGCCCGGCGGGCGCGTCCGGCCTTAGCTCACGGAGCGAGGGCGGTAACTCTTGCAAATGAGCAACCGAGACCGCAAGCGCGCTTGGCCTTCCAAAGGGTGGCTTGGCCGTTAGCAGGCAGAAGAGCGTGCAGCCGAGGGAGTAGATGTCGGCGCAGATGTCGGCGTTGCGGGCGTCCAGCGCCTGTTCCGGGGCCGAGTAGTCCGGCGTCCCCATTGCCGCGTGTTCGTGAGTCAACCCGCTCTTCTCGGCCTGCGCTTCGCTCGCCAGCCGGGCCAACCCGAAGTCGAGTATCTTGATCTTTCCCGCACTCGTCAGCATCAGGTTGGCAGGCTTGATGTCGCGATGCACCAGGCCCTGTTCGTGGGCGTACTGCAAACCCAAAGCCACCTGCCGTGCGTACTCGCAGGCGGTGCTGACCGGCAGCGGCCCCTGGCGTTCGAGAATCTGGGCCAGACTTTCCCCTGCGACGTATTCCATGACCAGCAGGTACAAGCCACCGGCCTCCTCGCCGTCAAACCCTTGCACGATGGCGGGGTGGCGTAACTTCGTCAGCACGTCGATCTCGCGGACAAAGCGCTCCGCGGCGCGGGGGTTGGCGATCAGGGCCGGGTTGATTACTTTGATGGCCAGAAGCTGCTTCATGATCCGGTGTTCGGCCAGGTAGACCGATCCCATACCCCCTCGGCCAAGGGCGCGAATAATGCGGTAGCGGCAGTGATTGCGCAGCGTGTCGGGTAGGTTCAGCGCATCGTGCGGGTCTCCCGGATCGGGCCGGAGCAGGTCCAGGAAGCTGTCCGTTGTGCTGGCCGCGGTATCGCTGCACGCAGCGCAGTCGGAGAGGTGGCAGGCGACGATCGCGATCTGCTCCTCATCCAGCTTCCCGAGGGCGAAGTCGGACAGCAGTTCCGGGGAGGGATGGTCGTTTGCCTCTACCATGTGGCTTTCGCGCCTCTCCGCCAGATGA
>DATGZX010000287.1:0-3567 GCA_035296965.1 Gemmataceae bacterium | reverse complement strand
TCAGGGAGGGCGCTACCGGCTGGTGTTTCACAATCGCAGTGACGATTCCCACCCGCTGCACATCCACCGGCACCTGTTCGAGATCGTCGAGCTCAACGGCAAGCCGACTGCCGGCATCATGAAGGATACGGTGATCGTTCCCGCATTTGGACGCGCCACAGTGGATATGGTCGCCGACCAGCCGGGCCTCACGTTGTTTCACTGCCATATCCAGCAGCACATGGACTTTGGTTTCATGGCGCTGTTTCGCTACGCCTAAGCACCGCATCGCCTGCAAAACGGGCGGGGTGGCGATTCTGCGGAGCCAAACGTTGTGTGTTCGTTCAGCGGCACAGTTTCAACCAGGTCGTTATGAATCGACGACGGATTCGCTTACGGCAAGCCTCTTTAGTCCTCGGTAGCGTCAAGGACATTCCGTTTTGCTGATGGTTTAAACGACCTCCCGAATAATCTGTATTACGGCTTTTTCACACGTTCGACATACACACGAAATATTGAAGGGATAAAATTCGCCACCTTGGCAACTATCCAACTACAAGTCCGAACGGGAGGAACCGCATGAAGACGATCCGGGGAAGGTTCCGAGCGGCAGTGCTCATGGGAGCGGCCGCCTCGGTGCTGGCATTCGCAGCTGGGGCAAAGGCACAGAATCAAAACTCCAATGGCGACTCGTGGCTGTTCGGCGATCCGGCGCCGAAGGACAATCCGTGGCCTTACGCAACAACGGGCCGCTCGCCCGTGCTGGCGGTGGTTGGCGACGTCGCCTGCCAGCCAGATCAAGACCATGTGTCAGGTGGCGGTGAGGCTGCGCATGAAACCTGCGACACCCCCAAGGCCCCCTACACCAGCACCACCAGCACGCCCCCAGGGCCGCCGTACTCTCTGTACCAATCTCAGGAGGCCACCGCGAATCAGATTGAGACTATGAAGCCTGACGCCGTCGCGCTTCTCGGAGATCTGCAATACCAGGTAGGCCAATACCAGGACTTTGAGAAATCGTTCGATTTGACGTATGGCGCCTTTAAATTTCTACACCGGCCCGCGCCCGGCAACCACGAGTTTTATGACGAGCATAGCGAGACCGGCGTTGCCGGCTACGGCTACTTCTCCTACTACAACGGCTTCCAGCTCAATGCCGATGGTACTATTCCGACGACTACGATCTCGGACCCGTGCCCACCAGCTTTGGCGGCGGCATGCAACTATCCGGGCCTTACCACTGCCATTGCCCAACCCGTGCCGCGGCCGGATGGACAGGCGGGGCACTTCGAGTTGGGGGTGAACGCAGGCCTGAACGGAACTGGAGTCGGGGATGGCTGGTACTCCTACAATCTGGGCGCGTGGCACCTTATTTCGCTCAATATAGAGTGCTCGACACAGCCGGGCGGCTGTAGCGACACCGGCACCTGGTTTGCTGCCGAACTCGCATGGCTGAAAAAGGATCTTGAGGAGAACCACGCCCCGTGCACGCTCGCCTACTGGCACCAGCCCTCGTACAGCGCTGCCGACAGCCTCACCCCTGAGGGCACGACCGCTCTGGCCTTTTGGCAACTGCTCTACGAGTACAACACCGACTTGGTGCTGAACGGACACGACCACCTCTATGCCCGCTACCGCCCACTTGACCCTTCCGGGAATTCCGATCCCAAAAAGGGCATACGGGAATTCATCGTGGGCACCGGCGGCGAGACACTAGATACGGTCGTCGCAAGCACAACCGGAGACGCCGGCGCGCAATTCAACGCAGCGAATCTCGAGGCGTCAACCGGGGACTACTGGGGTGTGATGGCCCTGACGCTTGATCCGAACGGCTACAAGTGGGATTTCGAGTCGGCACTGGAACTTCCTGGAGCTCCTGCAGGGACTTACAGCGACAAGGGCGTCGGCACCTGCCACGGCGGGCCCAGTTGGGGTCGGTAAAAACCAGGGTCATAACAAATAACTAGGGCGTCTTCGCCAGGTTGTCTTTGACCTTTCGTTCGTACGCGTTCCCCCTTCGCGACTTCTCGCGAAGGGGGAACTTCTCTTTCCTCGCTCTCAGTTCCTTTTCGCGGCTTTTCCTCATTCCCGCACCTGCACCCGCGATACTTTTTTCATCCCTGTATAAGGAACATTGCCCCTGCCACTATCAGCAGGAGTTCGATGTGATCTCTGCAAGATGATCGCTACAAAAAGCTTGTCTGGCTGGTTTCGTCACCGAAAGTCGCGATTAGTCGGCAACTGGCAAGTAATCCGCGTCGCGCGGCCCAGTGGCGTCGGTTCTTCCGCTGTTCCTTCGCCGTCTCCAACTTCCGATCTCTCTCGGCCTGAATCTCCTGCTGATGCCCGGCGAGCATGTCCTTCGGCGTAATGTAGCCGATGGCGCTGTTCAGGCGCACATTGTTGTAATGCTCCACGTAACCCTTAACCAGACGCCGCGCATCTTCCAGCGACAGCGGCGTGCCAGGCCGGATGCACTCCCCTCTGAGTGACTTGTGCCAACGTTCGATTTTGCCGTTCGACTGCGGGTAATACGGCGAAGTCCTGACGTGCGTCATGCCCGAAATGCGGATGAACTCCTTGAAGTCCTTGGCGATAAATTGCGGCCCGTTGTCGGAAATGACCCGCGGCCTAACCCCCAGGGTACTGCTCTTTGGACCGTTCCAGAATGATCTCAATGTCGGCTTCCGTCATCTACTCGCGCAGATCCCAATGAACTAGGAAACGACTGTAGCCGTCCAGGATGCTGCACAGGTAGTAGAACGTCGCGCAAACGTTCAGGTAGGAAACATCGATATGCCAATGCTGGTGCGGCTGCGGCGGTTGTTCAAACCCGGTCCCTTTCTTCGAAGGCTTCCCGTTCCACTTCCGCAGCAGTCCCGCGCGGCTCAGCACCCGCCACACGCTGGCCGGACTCACCGCCACGATGTCGGCGTCCAGCATCATGAATGCGTCAGCCGCCGGTAGCCTTCCAGCGGGTTCTTCAGATGGAAGGCAATGATCGCCTGCTTTTCCCACTCCTCCAGCCAAAAGTCCCGAGGAACCCAGCCGTTATGCTCATTGGTCTTGCCGTAGCGATCGCGCCAGCCGTAGAACTTGCTGGCCGTGATGCTGAGCCACCGGATGAACCGCCCGGCGCTGATCTCAGTCTTCTCCGACCAGTGCCGGACGAAATCCACGATTTGGTCCCGCGTATCGTGCGGAACCCAGACCCCGGTCAGAGTTCCCCAACTTTTTTTTAGGGCAACATGCTCCGCCATCAGTTCGGCCAAGACCTCATCCTTCGTCTGGATCTTCTTCTCCAGATACGCGATTCGTTCCTGTTCGGGCTGATGGTTGGTCCGTCCTCGCTGCTGAAACGCCGCCGCTCCGTTCTCAAAGAACTCCTTCCGCCAGCGGTAGAACACCGTCGCCTGGAGTCCCAGTTCATCACGCAGGTCCGAGATCGGCACCCCTTCCACCAAATGCCTCCTCAGAATGGAAACCTTCTCTTCCGACGTGTAGTGCTTCCGTTGCTTTTTCATCTGTTCGCTCCGTTAGTGTCTTAACGGATGAACGCTTTCTCCAATTCCAACTGAGGCAGGACAG
>DATGZX010000286.1:0-6195 GCA_035296965.1 Gemmataceae bacterium | reverse complement strand
CTCGGGATGCCCCTTATGTCCTGCCACCACATAGACTTCGTCGCATTCGACTTCCCCACTGAGGATCTCGACGGGCTTGCGCTGGACGATCCCTTCGCGGAGTTGGGAGGTCATCTTTTGAGCGTCGTCGGGGTCGAGATTCAACTCGTGGCCGATTTGCTCGTTCGAGAGATTGAGTCCCATGAAATAAAGGCAGAGGATCCAGACCCGCAACGGTTGGTGATGGCCGGCGAAGACCGTACCGGTCAAGTCGTCGAAGAGTTTTTGACAGGCCTCGCAACGGTAGCGCTGCCGCTCAGGCTGGGTCGTATCATGACCCTGTTTCGTAACCCGCGGAGAGTCGCAATGGGGGCAAGTGACGCCCTGGGGCCAGCGCAACTGGCGAACCGTTTCGTAACACTTCCGGTCGTCGATGAGATTCTGGATGTTGACCATCGTCCGTGACCTCGTAATTCTGGGGGACAGTGCATGCATGTGGCCCGGGGAAGACCCGGCCAACACGGATTCTAACCCCCGAGGGGCTGGCCTGACATAGCCGCCTGGAATCCCGGATGAGCCTTGGTGAATTTCCAAGCTGAGAGCGATACGGCTGGACAGTATCCGTCCCGTTAACCACGCCCTTGAGGGATCCGGCGGACCTGGAAAACGCGCGTGATCAGCTCGGAGCGGTCCGCCGGCTCGTGGCCGCCTCGCGCAGCGCTTGCCAGCGGTTCAGCAGCAGCTCCTCGAGCCGGCTGTTGGGGTGGGTGCTGACCCGGCCCAACACGTCCGTCAGGTAGGCCAGCGGGTCGACCCCCAGCCCCTTGCACGTTGTGCACAGGCTCATCAGGATCGCCGCCGTACGGCCCCCCGCCACGCTGCCGCTGGACACGCTGCGCCCAGCTCCCTAACGGCTCGAGTTCCACTCGACGCTACAGACGCTTCATCGAGTGCACCGGGTCGTAAGGTCGAGTACTCGGGCAATGACCCCAGACCAAGGACTGGTTCTATTGAAAAGGGCTGTCATAAAAGCCTGGAAGGACCGAGTCGACAGGCTCACCGGCAGGCCCAGACAAAGCCGAAAACTGAAACCGCAACCGACAACCTATTGCGTTGCCGAATAAGGCGCGTTCTTATACCAGTGGATGCTGTTCCCACCGGGCAGTATTCGGGGCAGCGATAGCCCTTTCCGCGGCCTCGTCTTGGGTCATCTCTGGTTTTCTCCTGGCCACTGGCTGGACGGCCCAGAGAATCTGAGGGGGGAGAATGCCCCTGGATCACGAGCAGGGGCAGGAGGAACCTTCGATGGAATGCTCTACATTTTTCGGGGATCCTGAAGTCCTCGGGGTGCTCGATCATCTCAAGACTACATGTGCCGGCAAGATCTTCAGCGACATCGTCGACGATGACGGTGCCAGTTTGCTTTCCCATAATCGACATTTGGATTGACAGCAGCTAAACATGAGGATGAGTACGACATCCATGCAAGTACCGGGGCGTTTCAAAGCGCTTTTCAGAAAGGACCACAGGTATGTCCGAAGCCACTGTAAAGTTGCTCTCGCGATCCGGAAGCGGCCCCTGCCTCCCTCCAAACACCGTCGGGGATGTCGCACTCCCTGAAGGCTTCACTTTAGCAGCGGTGATAGGAGACGACGCTTACGGCGCTGCTTCCACGCGGCGGTTTTACGGCCCTCTTGCACAGCGATGTATCTGGGCCAGACCTTACGTCACGTGTTTCGACTGGTCACCTGACGGCGACTTCATGGCCGTCGCCTCAAACCGGGGTGAAATCGAAGTTTGGGATCTGGACCTGGGCAGTCGCCTTCCTCTAGAGGATATTCGAGATGAGCCGATTTATGATCTGGCATGGAATCCAACGCATACGCGAGAAGAACGTCTAGTTGCTGTTGCCGGCACGACCATTCGGATATGGAACGCGATGAACGCGGAAACGGTCGAGACACTTAGCGTTCCTAGGGCCGGCTTCCGAGCCGTCGCTTGGTCGTACAACGGCGAGTACATCGCGGCGGGCGATGATCGTGGTAATGTGCACGTGTGGCGTCCTGGTTTCGATGGGGCAATCGACATGGACATCTCGCCTCATGTCAACGAGATTACATCGCTGATCTGGATACCTCACTCAGCGGACTTCCTGGCAGCGTCCGCTGACTATGGGTTGTCAAGCTGGAGTGTCGACAGACGGAAGCCTCGTTGGAACAAAAAGGGTCATACTTCTTACGTTAAGTCCGTCTGTCTGCTTCCCGGTGCCACAGAGGCGCTTACAGCCTCCGGCGATGGTACCGTTTGCCGCTGGCAGCTCAGAACAGGCGATCTGCTGCAACAGACCGGCAAACTTCACGCCGAAGGCATCCGTACTCTCGGAGTCTCCCGCGACGGTGAGCTGGCCGCGACGTCCTCATTTGACGAGACCGTGGTTATCTGGCGAACGGCGAATTGGAGTCGGGTTGGGATAATTCGCCAACCATGTCACATTCACAACTTCCGCACGGCCCTTCGTTTTCATCCGATCTCTAATCAACTTGCAGTCTTGGACCTCCAAGATTCTATTGTCAGAGTCTTCGACATTGCAGAGAGCGTGCTTCAGACATGCCCCTTTTGCGGACAATGTGCCCGAGCCTGCATTACCAACGCTCGAGAGCGTGGAATTCAGGCCGTGTACTGTGAGAACTGCGGCAAACACAGATTCGATACAAAGGAGCAAGCCCATGGGACGCCCGGAATTGCGTATGCTAGTGCTTGACGTTAATGAAGCAGAAGCCGGAAAAGGCGCGCAACTTCTGGCTCAGAACATTAAGCGGCATGCGCCAGACACAGAAATTCAATTCGAGACCATCGATGACCACCGGCAGGACTTTGGAACTGTCCTAGTGGCTATCCTGGCAACGGAAGCAGCAGTTCAAGTGGCCATCGGTATTCGAGACTGGTTGGTAGGCTGCAGAGGTAGGATAGAGTTCTTAGATGGTCAAAAGAGCGTGATTGTAGAAGACGTCTCGCCCGAGACGATTGTTGAGATCGTTTGCAAACTTCTTGGGACCGAGCATCACGAATAGGAGGATTCGGCGATGCCTGATGAACCGAATCCGGCATCCACACTAGCCATTATACTCGGCGCGTCCGAATTCACGGCGGGGCTCGACGCGCTCAAGGGACACGCGTCGTTCGCGGGATCAGCAAAGCGATTCTACGAGTACCTGGTTTCACCCCAGGAATTCGGCTTGCCAAAACAGAATATCGTTTTCCTGTTCGACGAACTACTTTCGTCCACCGAAGTGTACAACAAGATTATCACCCGAATCCCCCAAAGAGCGGCGCAGCTCAAGGCTGCAGGGTCGCCACCGCGAGATTTGTTGGTCTATTACGTTGGACATGCCGGGTTTTCCTCTGACCTCACTTACTGCCTCTCTCTGAAGCAAACCACGAAAAGCGGCATCTACGCCACCGGCCTCCCTATCGCCGTCTTGGCCGAGGCACTAAACGCAGTTGCTGGTTCATGGCGAAAGTACATCATTCTTGATTGCTGTTTCGCTGCGGAAGCGTTTGAGAAGTTTCAACATCTGGCGGGCGTAAACGGGCCGTTGGAGGCGGCCGTACAACAAACCACCACGAAACTACCCGCGAACGGGACTGCGCTTCTTTGCGCGGCGCCAGCGGACAGACCCGCCGATGCCGACCCGGGTAGACCCCCCGATGCCGACCCGGGTGATGTTTATGCGGGGGGGACCTACACTATGTTCTCAGGTGCCCTACTGGAAGCACTAGAGGCAGGGATGGAATCAGATGATCCAAGGCTCTCGCTCTCAACAGTTGCTGACCTTACACGGAAAATCATTTCGGAGCGATTTGGCTACGAGGGCGTTCTTCCAGAAGTTCATATACCGCGGCGTGCCGGAGGGCCTTACTCCCAGTTGGGCTTGGCGGACGTTGGTCTGTTCCCTAATCCCGCTCAAGTCAGGCCAACTTCCGGCGGTATCTATCAAGCATTGCTGGAAATGAAGCGCGAACAGTTGGGGCAGGGCATATACTGTACGTACTGTACCCTCACGGACAGAGCCAGAGCGGACGAACTGATTCGAATTCTACCGAGCATACCGGAGTTCGCCTGGATGCAGCGACTTTCTCTTCGGAAGATAGGCGCCGAGCTTCAAAAGAAATTTGGTCGTCAAGGTCTCGAAGCTGTTGTCGATTTCGGATCTGGGTATGCGACAGATGATCATATTCATCACTGGGTATCCCGCGAGACACTGGTAGTTTATTCGGATTTTGACTGTCACGCCATAAGGGTGAACAAGAAGTTGGATTTGCCGGAGAATGTGCGCCAGTTCTATGCAGACGCGCGCGAACCCGGCCAGCTTTTCAGTAATCCTGATTTCAAGCAATTCCTCGGTGGAAGACAGAGGATCGCAATCGTTTTTTGGGGTCTTAGTTGCTTCATTGATGACGACGGACTTGCAGATTGCATGAGGCAACTTTACGACTGGTGTCCAAAGGGCGGGTGGCTGGTTTTCCAGGCCCAGATACATGAGGTGGACTTGGAAGGTCAACGAGGAAAGGCCGTGAGGCTCTTGTACCGAACCGAGCTGAATCAGGACCTTCACGTGCGAGATCTTTCAAAGTACTGCACTCTCCTTCGTCCATGGAAAGCCAGTCCAAGCGATTTCATTCCGGTTGCCGAACTCCTGGCCGAGGGTAGGTCGCCGTCGCCCTACGACCCGTCAACCTACTTTCTTGACCTGCAGGAGTATGCCAAGCACGCGGGTGTAGGATCAGGTGTATTCATCCAAAAAAAATAGCATGATGCCGCAGGTTCTGTGTCCGTCCTGTGAACGCCACCCTGCCGCAGCGGGCAAGGCCGGTGTGGGTCGGCCGGCTCTCAGTTAGCAGCCAAGAGAGCCAGCCCTTTCAACACGCCATCCTTTGCATTATCATGAGAGAAGGTAATGGATTACGTTCGTTTCCATCTGCGAGGCAAGGATGCGTCTTCCCTTATGTACTCGTGCGAGTGCCCGGGCCCAAGCCAATGCTCGCGCCCGTGCTCGCCGGTCCAAGTTTGTCCACCAACTCGAGAAACTTCTTGCTCAGCCCCCCTTCGAGGTGATTCCGACTGAGATTCTCCCCCATTGCGCGGCGGTTCCCCTCGGCGTCATGGTCCGTGGCATCATGGAATCGCTCCTCGATGCGGAGGCTCTGGAAAAGCTTCTCCAGGAACATGCTCCCCAGCAATATACTCTTGAGCTGACCATTGACGCTCTCGTCGGCTTGCTCATCCAGGTTGCCGCTGGCCACAGGGCGACTGTGTTCGCTGCCTACACTGCTGACCAGGCCGCGACGACACCAACGATCCCCACCAGTTATCAGGCACTCTATGGCAAGCTCGGACGCACCGATCCCAATCTCAGCGAAGCCATCGTCCGGTTCTGCGCCGAGAAACTGCGGCCGGTTCTGGAAGAGTTGCCGCGCGCCGACGAGCCGATTCTTCCGGGCTACCGGACGCGGGTCCTCGACGGCAATGTCCTAACGGGAACCGATCATCGACTCGGGGCGCTGCGTCAATGGCTCAACGCCTGCTTGCCGGGGAAGTCGCTGGTGGTCTTGGAGCCGGACTTGGGGCTGATCAGCGACCTGGTGCTCTGCGAGGACGCCTACACCCAAGAACGGGCCCTGCTCGAATACGTTCTGGAACGTGTGCAAGCCAGGGACTTGCTGGTTTTCGACCGCAATTTCACCACGATGGGGTTCGCTTTCGGCATCGCGGAGCGCGGCGGCTCTTTCGTTGGCCGACAGCATCGAACGAATCTGCCCGTCAAGCCCGTCAGCAAACTGGTCAAGTGCGGGGAGACGGAGACGGGCAGGATTTACGAGCAGATCGTGCTAGCCACCGATCCAGACACCGGCGCGACGTTGCTCTTGCGGCGCATCGAGATCCGCCTCTTCGAGAAGACGCGCGATGGCGAGAAGACAATTGGGCTCTTGACCAATTTGCCAGAGACGGTCTCGGCGGTTGCCATCGCAGAGATTTATCGGAAGCGATGGACAATCGAGACCCAATTTCAGTTCCTGACGGTCTCGCTGCACTGCGAGGTTCCAGGGCTGGGAAAGCCAAAGGCGGCCTTGTTCGCGTTCGCGATGTCGTTGGTGGCCAGCAACGCGCTCGCGGTGGTACGAGCGTCGCTCCGAGCGGCCCACGGTAAGGAAGCC
>DATGZX010000285.1:0-2942 GCA_035296965.1 Gemmataceae bacterium | reverse complement strand
TGACCGGCAGCGAACTGGCCGCCCAGGCCATCAAGGCAGGCTATCGCAGCACCAGCAAGAGCTTCGTGGACGTGGTTTGGGTTTCCCTGGGGAACATGAAAAACGTTGAGCACGTGCCCAACCAAGGCTATCGGCTGAAGCGATCCAAGACACAACGGGCAACCAGTCGAAGCTAGCGTTTGCTGGAAAAGGTCATTGGCTTCGTCGCGGGTCACGGCGATTGATAAAGCGAGGGTTCACCGCTGATGGCCCGCGCCTGGTTGACAATGGCCATAACGCCGGCCCACAGAGGGGTTGCAAGGCGTTCCTCGAGTTGGTGTTGCAGGATGAACTGGCCATTCGCTCGGATCGGCTCTTGAAGCGGCGCGTCAAGCTGGCCGCCTTTCGTGAGTTGAAGACCCTCGACAACTTCGACTGGACGGCACCGATGTGCCAGCCGCCCAGGCATAAAACTGAGACACGTTCACCCGTTTTCCCGAGCGGTCGAGTCGGGAGTCCCTTGGCTCTTCCTTCGTCTGTCCCCATAACATTGGGCGCGAGGCCCAGAACCGCGGCTCCGGCCAAGGTGGTGTGCAGGAACTCTCGTCTCGAATTTGCATGGTTGCTCATGGGATTCATCCTCTAGGCAAGTTACGATATGCCCTCCCTCATTCTGGCATGATGCTCGCCGGGAAGACCAGCGAAATGTTTCAGCGTTTGCTGGACGACTCGGTCAGGGCCTGGACCCGGAATGGCCTGGTCACCTTCTATCTGCTCTTCGGAGCTGGCAACACGCAATTGAACCAAGGCGGATCGAAGAGGAGATAGAGCTAATCGTGCTGCTCAGGCAAAGCGGCATTTGGTATAGCGATGCCACGCGCACCTCGTCCGTGACAGGAACCAGAGTCTCCTTTGAAGAAAAGGATGGGTGTTGGGAAATAATGCTGTTGCCACCAGGCAGGCACTAGTCATCTTGCTTGATTGTCAGCCTGCGTGATGCGAAAGTAGTAGCTGACAAGTATATCCGTGAGCGATTGCTGGACATGTGCGGCGCACCAGCTCGCGGATGGCGCGTTGGAGTACCGCCTGAAAGGCCCAACACGTGTTGCCCGATCGGCGAAACTGGCTGGAAGCGGCCGAAGAGCTGAACACGAGGGACACACGAGCCAGTTAATGAAAGGCCAATCAAATGGACTTCTTCCGTAGGCGGCAAAACTTGGGGCTGCTCCTTTTGGGCATCTGGTTAATCCTGAGCGGCTTACTACAGTTCGGAGTCACATTTCCGTATGCCGCGTTAGTGGTCGGTGGACTGGCAATTGTCGCTGGCGTGCTGATTATCCTGAACCGGTGAGAGTGGGAGCTGGGGAGCGGCGTGCCGCAGTGGCACAGCACGGACCGGATGGCAGAACGTTCGGCTAATTGCCTCAATTGCAATTTGGTAGGCAGACTTGATAGCGGCAGCCGCCATTCATTTGTGTGCGCGGGCCGTCCCCCATTTGGAGCTATCTCCACCTCGCCAGCACTTCAATGAAAACGGTCAGCAAGATCAGCACAGCCAAGACTCCTCACGAGTAGGAGGGGACACGAAGCGATTCACCAGGCGGGCACGTCCGAGATGGAGCATCCATGTGCGTGCTCTCACGCAGCGCTGAGCGCAACCACATCGTGACGAGGCTCGCGCCACGGGCAGTGACGGCAGCTCCAAGCCAGCCGACTCCAGGAATGTCATGACGCAAGCACACCAAGATGATGCCGTACAGCCGTCCTTCGACCATATCCTTGATGCGGGTGCGAACCTGCTTATCGTTGCGGCCGACTGCTTCCGCCTCCTGCTCGATCAGCAGGGTGACATTCGGGTCCTTCTTGAAGCAGTAGCGCGCTCCGTCGAAGTGCAGGTAAAGACACTGCTACTGCCCGGATAGCAAGGTCATCCTGACTGGCGGCAGCGACAAGAAGGGCCAGCTGTGGGATGTGCGCATGTCGTCCGCTTCCACGATCAGCTGGTATTCGGAGAAAAAGGCAGGATACTCCCTCGTCTCGAAGCCTGAGTGGCCTGTCGTCGAAACGAAGGACTCTGGCGTGTGGCTGACTGGGGTGACGAACAGGCTATCTGACTCGGTTTCGCTTGTTGCCTCGGGGACGCCGATGGGCACGACGACCACCGAGACACCGGGCAGGGCGGCTGCAGTGGATACTGCCAGCGTCAAGAAACTTGCGAACGATGGTCCAAGTCTCGGCGAGTCTCATCGACCCTCGCGGTTACGACGCTGTGGTAATAAAGACGCAAGCAGGGAATTAATCGCGCCGCTCGAATGCTCTTAAGTTGATGCAAATCCAATGGCATGCCCGGCTCGCTGGTCCGTCGGCATCAAGCGGCAACCCGGGGTGTGCGACGGCCCTCTGTCACCCGAGTAAGATACGTCTCCCGTGTTGTTCCCCCAATCAATATGAAAAAACTCTAATTCCCGACCCTTTCTATTCTCCAGGCATCGTCGTGCGGCCCGGCAATCTGCCATCTCGGCGAGCGCCGAAAATGACGGCGCGGACGACGGCATTCTCGCGTCTAGCGTGTGGAGCTCGGGGCTTTGTAATTCTGCGAACACGAAAACTCAAGGAGTAACCCCTATGGCATCTCGTTCTTCGCGCCGGCTCTTGCGCCGCTCCCCCAAGCTAGGACACCGCGGGTGTCGTGCAAGACTCTTGGTGGAGCAGCTGGAAAAACGTGACCTCCTCAGCAATTTGCCCGTGCCCGCTCTTCCTCATGAACCACCCGGTCCGCTCCAGAAGCCAGCGGCCAACAGCAAAACTTCGACCGTCAGCTTTCCGCTCGTGGTTGGGCCGGACCAAAGCTCGAGTCCGGTTGGGCAGGGTTACACACCGGCACAGATGCAGCAGGCTTACGGCTTTAATCAAATTACTTTGCCGGCCGGTGAGACTTTTAACGACGCTGGCAGCGGCCAGAC
>DATGZX010000284.1:0-2209 GCA_035296965.1 Gemmataceae bacterium | reverse complement strand
TGACCGGCAGCGAACTGGCCGCCCAGGCCATCAAGGCAGGCTATCGCAGCACCAGCAAGAGCTTCGTGGACGTGGTTTGGGTTTCCCTGGGGAACATGAAAAACGTTGAGCACGTGCCCAACCAAGGCTATCGGCTGAAGCTGTCCAAGACACAACGGGCAACAAGTCGAAAGTAGCATTCGCCCGAAAAGGTCATGGGCTTCGTCGCGGCTCACGGCGAGTGCTCTTCTGCGCCTCCCTTTTTCCTCGCGGATCATGGTGGCTACCTCGAAGGCCAGCGCCTCCACCACGAACGCCGCAACCAATCGCGGCCCCTCTGGTGACGAATAAGATAATGGGGGCAGAAACCGTTCATCGAGAGGGTGATGCAAATGTTACCAGGGAATGCGTGGGACGATCCGCGGACGTGGATCGCGGCCGGGGGATTGCTCATCGGGGGCCTTGGGTTCCTTTTTGGCGTGTTTTCTTATCGCTGGAATCGCCGGGAGTCGAGGCTCGAATCGCTTAGCAAAATCCTGCAGCCATTGGTTAAGGCTGCGCAACACCTTCACGAGGCGAACGGGTGCCGCCGACAGTGTGAGCAGTTGAAGTTGTCATTCCCGCAGGCTGCACCTCCGTCAGAGGCGGCGCAGCGTGTCAACATGCTAGTGAACCAATACGGTGAGCACATTAAGAACTCACACGACGATTTCCGCTTGGCTGAGTCCGAATTTGCGTCACGATCTTTCCGCTTCCCTGACAAGATCGCGCGGCTGATTCAAAAAGTTGTGGAGAGCCTGTCAGAATTCGGCCGCTTGGTGAACGGGGGCCTTTTCGACAAGGCCGACCTACAGTTCGTCAAATTCCGGGACGACTACACGCAGATTACCAGAGTGGGCAGAAGGTGGCGGCTGGCGGACCCGCTCGAAGGTCTCAAGCGGCACTTCCGCCGGGAAAAGAAAGAGGACAAGGCGGCCGACCGTTATGACCTTAAGGATGAGGACATGAACGTCATCATGGAGATGGTCCACAAGCGGGCGACGAGCCAGGCGCGAAACACGTTTGCCGTCCACCCGCCGAAGAAATTGCTGGAGCGTCCCGAGATTGCGAAATCGGAGAAGGTGATCGAGGAACTCGACGATTCGGTGTTTTCTGTTGTCTTCCAGGACGGCACTTCGAGAATGATGACGCTCGTGGAATTGATGGTCTTCACGTTCAACCTCATCGCGCTGGCGCAACAGTATGCCGAGGTGGCCCGGATGATGGAGGTCGTGCCGCCTGTCGAGCGTGAGATCACGGTGACTTTTCGGATGTCAATCGACGACATCATGCGCCCGGAGATGGTGAGATTTCTGCTCAGCAAGATCGAGTTTTCCAAGGCGCCAAGCGACGCAGGAGAGGCCGAGCCGGCCAGGCAAACGTAAACTCGTCTGCTAGGTTTCAGAAGTTCGAAAGACAATCGAAGCGTCCGACCTTGGGGGCAGTCGGCCGGCGTAATTCCGAGTAAGCCCGGAGGGCTGGAAGATGGGGAACGGTGAGCCATCTGCGAACCCACCTGGTGTGGTGCAACGGCGACCCCAGGGGGCTCGCCGTCGCCACATCCCAGAGGCGAGCAGTCTTGTCCAACCCGCCCGTCAGAGCGACCTTGCCATCCGGGCTGAATGCCACGGCCATGACTCGGTCTCCATGCTGGATGGGCCGGCCAAGCTGCTTGCCGGTCCGCGCATCCCAGAGTCGCGCGGTTTTGTCAAAACTGCCGGTCAGCACCAACTTGCCGTCGGGACTGAATGCTGCCGCCGCGAGTACGTCGTCGTGCTGTAAAGTCCTGGCCAACGGCTTGCCCGTATTCGCATCCCAAAAGCGGCCCTTGCCGAGGCCGTCCCCGGTTAGGATCACCTTGCCGTCAGGGCTCAGCACCGCGGTCCAGAAGGCGTTGGCTTGCCGCGCTGGTTCCCCCAGCGCCTTGCCGGTTTCTGCATCCCAGAGCTGCACCGCCGCGCCCGCAGCGACGCGAAGCCAGCCGCGTGGACGATGCCCTCTACCGGGCTATGCGACCATCCTCGTTCTCACCGGGAGGTCTGAGAAACCATGGCTATCGACTCAACGCAGCGTGGGCCGACCATAATACGTTCGTAGAAATACGCGGCTTCGATACTGCCACGGGCACGATCTACGACAACGGCAATTGCGGTTGCGTGAACGTCACCAACGGCAACAACGGCAATGCGCT
>DATGZX010000283.1:0-3498 GCA_035296965.1 Gemmataceae bacterium | reverse complement strand
TAGCGAACAAAATCGCCTTGCAAGCTGTGTCCGACCCCCCAGACTACGAATCTGGGGGTCGGGAGTTCGAATCTCTCCGGGCGCGCCAGTTTGCGTGATGTCCCGTGCGAATCGCACGGCATTCACACGGCCGACGGTAGATGGCAGGATAGTAACCTATCACGGCACCGTCATGCCGAACGCTGAAGTCGATGCTTCGCGCGCTTTTTCCGGGAACGAGCTAGGGCTGCCCATTTGGGTTCGGATTTAGTCCGCGTCGCGCCTGGTGACTTGCTTATCTTTGCTGCGGGGGTCTTCGCTTCGGGAGGTGCCTTGCTTCCTTTCAAGGGCTTGGACCGTTGGGGTCGCTTGGGAGTAGCGGGGATCGGAGTAGCGGAATTTGCAGTCTCGGCCATCTCCAGCCCGAACAGCGCCGCAACATCACTGTCGTCAAGCATCTTCGCTGCAGCGGGCGCTGCTTTGTTCAGCGCAACATCCTGTCCGGCAGTGGCGAGCAATTCATTTTCATCAACGCCTCGCAGCACGAAGAGAAGGTGGGGCTTTTCGTCGAGCCTGGCGCCAACACCATAGAGCGCCGCCGCGACGTGTTTGCACATGTCGGCCCAGTCCGGGCAGCTGCAAGATAGCTTGATTTCCTGCGGCGACGGAAACAAGCCATCGCCTTTCCGACAGACCCGGTCCATTACGCCCTTGGCCAAGCGGCCCTGCAGGAGCTCGACTAGCGAATCGACTGTTCCGGCGCAATCCCGGCAGATGGATTTCCAGCGTGCTTGTGTGACTGGCGCAATGGCGATCTTGATCTTGTAGAGCTCAGACCCGGCAACCATCGCGGCGACCTCGCCCTTCACGATTTGCAGGTCGAGGACGGAGCCGTTACGAACATAGGTACGGCCACGCGGTAGCCGGTTCTCATAGTCGCTGTAATGCTCCAGGTTCGTGCACCACGACTGCCCCCAGAAGCTCTTGGCAATTGTCCGGCCCTCGATCGTGATGGGGGCAACAGATTGTCCCTTCTTCCTCAGCTTGGCCAGCTTTCGCTCAGCCCGCCGCCGCTTCTCAGCCACCGGCACATACGGTCGCCATGCGAAGTAGCTCATCCATTAGACCTCCTTCATCGCCGCACCTAGGTCGAGAGCTACCAGCTTCAGCAATTCCTCATCTTTCATTTCGGTCAACATCATGTCAGCCGCGCCGCTGAGGAAATCTCCGGCCAATTGCTGCTTTGACTCGATCATCTGGTCGATCTTGTCCTCGACGGTGCCGCGGCAAATGAACTTGTGCACGAGTACATTCTTAGTCTGCCCGATTCGGAAGGCACGGTCGGTGGCCTGGTTTTCCACAGCTGGATTCCACCACCTGTCAAAATGGATGACATGGGAGGCCGCGGTGAGATTGAGCCCGGCGCCCCCGGCTTTGAGAGAGAGCACGAAGAACGGGACGTTCTCATCCTCCTGGAACTGGCGCACCAGATCCTTGCGCTTCTTGACTTCTGTCTCGCCATGCAGCACGAGGCCGGCCCGCCCGAACACGGAGCCCAGGAACGCCAGCAGTGGAGCCGTCGTCTCCTTGAACTGGGTGAAGACGAGCGCCTTCTCCTGCCGGGCGGCGATCACCTCCGTGATGTCGCGCAGACGTGCGAGCTTGCCGCTGTCCTCCTCCGCCCATGAACCGTCGCCGAGCCACTGCGAGGGATGGTTGCAGATCTGCTTGAGTCGCATGAGAAAGGCCAAGACGATGCCCTTGCGCTGAATTCCATCCACGTCATCGAGCTGGTCGGAGAGGTCATTCACCGCCTGCTGATAAAGCGCTGCCTGCTTGCGGCTCAGGGGACAGAAGGTTTTCACCTCGGTCTTGTCGGGCAAGTCGGCAATGATGTTCTTGTCGATTTTCAGGCGCCGCAGGATGTAGGGGCGCACCAAGTCGCGGAGCGGGCCATAAGGGTTATGCGGCCGGTCGGCGAGGTGTTTGACGAAGGACGAAAATTCCTTCGACGATCCCAAGAGCCCGGGATTGATGAAGTCGAAGATCGACCACAGGTCGCTTAGCCGGTTTTCGATGGGCGTACCGGTCAGAGCGATGCGCGTATCGGCCCGCAGTTGCTTGACCGTTTTGGTCTGCTTGGCGGCCGGATTCTTGATGGCCTGCGCCTCGTCAAGCACCACCAGTCGCCACGGTGTGGTCCCCAGCCAGGGTGCGCGTGCGAGAAAACCGTAGCTCGTGATGACCAAGTCAACATCTGCCAGATTGTCGGCACCGTCCGTCGTCCGGGTCTCGGCCGGCGCCGCCGATGGATGAACCACGATCGCTTTGAGGCTTGGGGCAAATCGGGCAATCTCCGCGGCCCAGTTGGCGAGCAGCGAGGCCGGGGCTACAAGAAGGCAAGGCTTACGCGTGTCCTCGGCCTCGTTCTTCAGCACCAGCAGTAGCGACAAAATCTGGATAGTCTTGCCGAGCCCCATGTCGTCGGCAAGGCAAGCCCCAAGCCTGAGTTGTGCAAGCAAATAAAGCCACTGCACCCCGACCTGTTGATAGGGTCGCAGCGTGCCCGCAAGGGATCGACCGGGGTCGACACGCGAGAGCCCATCGGGATGGCGCAGCGCCACCAGCGTCTCCGCTAGCCATGGACCGGCCACGGTCTGGCTCCAGGCCACGTCGGCTTGCCCGGCAGTTCCATCCCCGGCAATGCCGACCCCGGCCAGCATGCGCATCGCCTCAGCAAACGACAGGCCATCGGTGGCCGCCCGACGCTCGATGGCCTCGAATTGCTCCAGTGTCCGGCTCAATCGCTCGTGATCGACCTCGACCCACTTGCCACGGATCAAGGCCAAACCGTCGGAATGCGCCAGTAGCCGCTTGATTTCAGCAGCCGAGAGCTTTTCACCGTCGAGCGTTACCTCCATGCGGAAGTCGAGCAGCGCATCCATCCCCACTTGTGACGGTGTGTTGCCCCCAACCGTTGCCTTCACCTGCGGGCGTGCGGGTCGGTTCATGCGCCAGCTCACCGGCATGCGCACGACGACGCCGGCGCCTTCGAGAGCGGGAACGTCCTTTAGGAATTGCACCGCCTGTTGCGGGCTCCAGCGTAGCGGGTGAAAAATCTCGCCCGTGTCGACCATGGCCTTCAACCATGGACAATGCTCAGCAGCGCGCTGGACGGGCATCAGCAGCGACAGCAGACGCTCTCGGTTTCTCGCACCGGAGTACTCCTGCAAGGCCTTGCCGAGCGGCAGATGCTGGGCCTTGGCCGCAGCCGAAAGTCGGGTCGTGTAAGTCGCAAGAAACGCAAACGGGGCGTCCTCGTCCTTCCGATTCTCTGCGAGGTTGAAATGCACGCGCCCAACCAGGTTCCAGGCGGGATGACGGCTTTTGAGGTACTCCTGCACTGAGAGCCTGGCCTCAGCCAGCTCGGCATCAAAGGCCGCATCCATGTCTCGCCATAGATTGGCAAGGACATCTGCCGTCAGGTATTCCGCACCGATCATTGGTGGGACGGCCACC
>DATGZX010000282.1:0-13192 GCA_035296965.1 Gemmataceae bacterium | reverse complement strand
AGAGGTTGCGACATTTCGCGGCCGCGTGCTCGACCCCGAGGGCAACCCTTTTGGGGGGGCTAAGCTGCACCTGGTTGCGCTCGATTCGACCAACGTCAAAACACTTCACGTACAGACGACCGGCGGCGTGGACGGTAGGTTCCGCATCTCGGTTCCAGCGGCAGAGTCCCGGTTCTACGCCGATGATAATTTCAGCAAAACCTGCATCGTAGCCACGGCCGAGGGATACGGCCCGGCCGTGACCATCCCTGGGGCATTCACGTGGGCCGGCGATCTGGTCCTGCGCTTGGCCAGGGATGACGTGCCAATTAATGGCCGCGTCGTTGACCTACAAGGGAGGCCTCTCGCCGGCATCAAGGTTTGCGTGGATCGCCTGAGCATTCCGCGTGCCGGCGATCTGACGCCCTGGCTGGAAGCGCTCGAGGCCAACAAGCAGGACGGCTACCCCATCGAGTTCCGATTTCTGGATAGTGTGTCCCTACCGCCGGCGATGGCAGTTTTCCCCACCCTGGTTACAGATAGAGAAGGCAGGTTTCAGCTCAAGGGCGGCGGCCGGGAGCGCCTTGTCGGGCTCACCTTCCAAGGGCCAACGATCGTGTTCAGCATAGCCAGCGGGGTGAGTGTTATGACCCGGCCGGGAAAGCCGATGCACGCCAGCATGTTCGCCTATAATCCCGAGGGTGGGAAGCTTACCTACTACGGGGCGACCTTCGAGCATCCGGCCGCGCCGAGCCGGCCAATTGTCGGCGTCGTTCGCGACAAGAACACGGGCAAGCCGCTGGCTGGTGTCCCGATCCAGAGCGACAAGTTTGCCGGAATTAATATCAGCGGCGACAGCAGCGTCCGCACGGTCACTGACAAGGATGGCCGGTATCGGCTCGTTGGCATGCCCAAAGGCGAGGGCAACCTCATCAAGGCGGCACCAGCAGCCGGCCAGCCCTACCTCCAGGACAAGCAGGAGGTAGCCAACAGCCCAGGTCTTGACCCGGTCGAGGTTGATTTCGCTTTGAAGCGCGGCGTGCTGGTCAAGGGCCGCGTCCTCGACAAGGCCACGGGCAAGCCGGTGTTTGCCAACGTGAGCTATGTCGCATTTGCCGACAACCCGCGTTACAAGGCGGTGCCCGGTTTCACAGCCGAGCCTTTCCTGCAGACCAAGGAAGACGGCACTTTCGAACTCGTGGCTTTTCCCGGGCGCGGCCTGCTCATGGCCCGCGGTTGGAACGATCATTACCGGATGGCGGTCGGAGCGGACCAGATCAAGGACTGGCGTCAGGACCACATGTTCCTCCTCACTGCTCCGTACCTGGTTGATCCCACGACGGTCCACACCCTGGTGGAGATCAATCCCCCGAAAGATGCCGAGCCGCTGCCCTACAACATCCGCCTTGATCCCGGCCGCATGCCAGGCGGCACTGTGGTCGGACCGGACGGCAAGCCGCTGATTGGGACAAAAGCGCTCGGACTGACGGCCTACGGACAGTCGCGGATATGGACGAGGGCTCCCTTGAAGAGCGCCGAGTTCACGGTCTACGGGCTCGACGGTGCCGACCAACGTGAGGTGGTGTTCTTCCATGAGAAGAAGCGCTTGGCCGGCATGCTTCAGGTGCGGGGCAATGCCAAGGGTCCGCTCACCGTCAAGCTAGAGCCCTGGGGCACGGTCAGTGGCCGGCTCGTCACTGCAGAAGGCAAACCACGGGCCGGCGTGCTGCTTCAGGTAGCGGGCCGGCTTCTTCCGAATGCGGAATTCGAGACAGATAGGGACGGACGCTTCCGCGTTGAGGGGCTGGTGCGAGGCGCCAAGTACACCTTGACCGTCGTCGAAAAAGGTAAGCCCGCAGCCCAGGTATTTACAGGCCTGACGCTGAAGGCAGCCGAGGAGAAAGACCTAGGCGACGTGCAGGCTAAACGGAACGAATCACAAACTCCCGGAGGCTAGTTTCGTCAAGGTAGAACGGGATTAGTTCCGTTCTGGCTCGGAAGAAAAACTAAACCCGCCTTCCGTCCCTCGGGGCATAACTTCAAAGAGCACCGGGAGAAACAGAACCATGGGAACGACCGCCAGGTCGCCGGAAACCGAAGGCCACTGGGCACCCTACGAGCCGGATGACAAGGCTCCGTGGAACCTGCGCCGCGTCGTCCATCTCCACCGCCGTGCTGGCTTCGCGGCGACCTGGGGCGAGATCCAGCGCGACCTGAAGGACGGACCCAAGGCTAGCCTCGACCGCGTGCTGGCCGGCAAGTCGGCCGTGGAAGGCGTGCCCAAGGAGTTCCAGAAAATTGCAAACTTGCTAGGCGAGTCGGCCGACCCCTCGGGCGATCCGGGACGCCTGAAGGCCTGGTGGGTGTACCGCATGATCTACGGACCCGACCCGCTGGGCGAACGGCTGACGCTGCTGTGGCACAACCACTTCGCCACGAGCAATGTCAAGGTCGAAGATCTCGGCGCGATGCGCCGGCAGAATGAGCTATTCCGCAAGTATGCCCGCGCACCGTTCGCGGACATGCTGAACGCCGCTTTCCGCGACCCGGCGCTATTGATCTGGCTCGACGCGCCTGCCAATCGCAAAGGCCACCCGAACGAAAACCTTGGCCGGGAACTGATGGAACTTTTCACGCTCGGCGTCGGACACTACACCGAAGAAGACGTGAAAGAGGCGGCTCGCGCCTTGACCGGCTGGACAGTCGTGGAGGACAAATTCGAGGAGGCGCCGGCCCGTCACGACGCCGGCCTGAAGACCATTCTTGGCCGGAGAGGGCCCTGGAAGGCCTCCGACCTGGTCCGCATGCTCCTGGAACACCCGGCTACGGCTGATCGGTTGACGATGCGCATTTGCGAATTGTTCATGGGCGAAGGCGCGGTCAGACCGGAAGAAGTGGCCGCCCTTGCCGCGGGCCTGCGCGAGCATCAGCTTGATGTGAACTGGGCTGTCGAGAAGGTCCTGCGCTCGCAAGCGTTTTTTGCCGAGGGCAATCTTGGCAGCCGCGTGCAGGGGCCGATCGAGTACGTCGTCGGCGCCGCCCGGGCTTTGGAGTTGTTCGATCCGCCGTCGAGCACGCTCGTTCTCGCAGAGTGGACAACCCGGCTAGGGCAAGATCTGTTCTATCCGCCGAACGTCGGCGGCTGGACACAGGGGCGAGCGTGGCTCACGACGCGAGCGCTAATCGGCCGGGCCAATTATGCCGCCGCGCTGATCGAAGGGAAACAAGTGGGGCGCGACCTGGCGCTCGACCCGGTTGCTTTGGCGCAGCGGCATAAACAGGCGGCCAATCGTGACAGCGTCCTAAATTTCTACTTGAGCCTCTTGCTCGGCACCGAACTGAGCTCGGCCTGGCGCGAGCGTTTGGCCGGTACCCTAGACTCCAAGACGTGGCCAGATTCCGTGGCGCTCCGTCGAGCCCTGGCCCTGATTCTGGCGACGCCCGAAGCGCAACTCGCCTGACCAAGACGTCTCGTTCCCACGCTCCGCGAAAGAACGAGGAAACCTGGAGAATACCCATGCTTTCCCGCCGCGAATTCCTGAGACACTCATCCCTGTTGGCCCTGGCGCCGACGATACCTGGCTTCCTCGCGCACACGGCGCGGGCAGCCGCGCCGCAACGCGACGCCCGAGTCCTGGTTGTCATCGAGCTCGGTGGTGGCAATGACGGCATCAACACCGTCGTACCTTACCGCGACGAGGGCTATGCCAAGCACCGCAAGGCGCTCCGATTGCCCGCCGAACGCATCCTGAAAATCAACGACCACGTCGGCTTGAACCCAAGCATGGGCGACGCTCACAAACTCCTGGAGAGCGGCCGGCTGGCCATCGTGCAAGGAGTCAGCTATCCGAACCCCAGCCGATCGCACTTTGATAGTATGGCGATCTGGCATTCTGCTCGACTCGACGCGGAGGAGCGAAACAGCCTGGGTTGGCTTGGCCGCGGACTGGATGGGGGACCCAAATTGCCCAAAGGCGCGCCGGCTGCGATGCTCATTGGTTGCGGCCAGCCCCCGGTTGCATTGCGCGGCCGACGGTCTGTCGCGTCCGCCATGGAGCGGATCGAGGAGTTCGCGATTACCGCAGGTGCGGATCCACGCTCCGCGCTTCCCAAAACGGAGTTCCCAGATGACCTGAGGGCCTTCATGCAGCGCAGCATGCTCGATGCCTACACCACGGCAGATCGTCTGGTCGAAATCGCAGGTGCCAAAGCCGTGGATGGCCGGTATCCCGCGGGCGATCTGGCAAGCCGGCTGCGACTAATCGCTCGCCTGCTGAAAGCTGGTTTCGGTTCGCGGGTCTTCTACACGCAACAAAGCGGCTACGACACCCACAGCGGGCAACTTTCCACGCATGCCGGCTTGCTGTTCGAACTATCGTCGGCCTTGCGCGCGTTTCTGGACGACCTGGCAGCGGCGGGCCTGGCGGATCGTGTGGCGGTTCTCTGCTTCAGCGAGTTCGGCCGCCGTGTTGCTGAGAACGGATCGCAGGGTACGGACCATGGCACTGCTGGTCCGGTTTTACTGGCAGGAACCGGCGTGAAGCCCGGGCTCGTTGGGACAACGCCCAGTCTGCTCGATCTGGAAGCCGGCGATCTTAAAGTGGGTTTGGACTTCCGGCGCGTCTATGCCACCGTATTGGAGGACTGGCTGGGTCTGCCGTCGCAAGCCGCTCTGGCAGGCGCCTTCGAGCGGCTGCCGCTCTTCCGCGGCGCCTGAGGCGCTCGTATTTCTTACCGAGGAAGCCTCATTCGCTCGCAGCCACGGGAACCCCTGGCTGCGCGCGCCGCGTGTTTGCACGGTGCAGCGCATTGATCGAGAGCCACAAGCCCGGGCCGATGAAGTGAGCTCGTGTTTTACCCCCAATTCAAGCTCCATGCTCCTCTAGGCTCTTGCATCGGCAATAGTTGCAAGCCACCGAGTGCGACACCTGCCCCATGAAGGCGGCGTGGTAGTCGGCCAGTAGGTCCTTGAGCGGCCTGTGCTTCAGAGATTTCAGACACGACTGCAGCACCCGACAGTGCACAAGTCACTTGTCGAGTTTGTCGAGCAGTTCCTGGGCGTCGGCTGCCGCCCTTGTAGCAGGATATGTGCGCAGGATCTCACGGCAGCGTTCCTTTGCCTTCTCGGTCTTGCCCCCGTTGGCAAGCATCTCGGCGAATGTGAATTTGGTGCCAGCCGTCTGCTCGGTCTTTTCTTTGTCTCCCACTATCTTCTTTTCGGCAGACTCGGCATTTGCATCCCGCGCCTCGGCTGACTTCTTCCGCGTAAGCTGGGCATCCGATACTTTCTTATCCGCCTTGGTAGCGTTCTGGTTGCTTGCGATCTCGGGGCTCGTTCCACGCAGCAGCGCGGTTACAGCTCGTTCCAGCAGCGCAGGTTTGTCTGCTATCTCGCCACGATCGTCTTTGACGCGAATAATGCCCTTGGCATCGATGATATAGATCGTTGGCCAGCCATGGACTTGCCATTTACTTGCGACAGGCCCCTTCGTCCCGCCGCCATCCCACCAGGAACGCCAGGTAATCTTTTCCTTCTCCAGCACCTTCTTGAGAGCTTCCCGGTTGCCGTCGCTGTTGACGCCGAGGAGTACGACAGGCTTGCCCTGAAACTTCTTCACGAACGACCGTTCGTGCGGATACATTGACCGGCAGGGCGGTCACCAATTTCCCCAGAAGTCCAAAACGACGACCTTACCGCGATAATCGCTCAGCTTGAATGGAGTTCCGTCGATGTCTTCGCCTGCGATTTCCGGAGCGAGTTTGCCGACCACCAGCCCGACTTTTTCCTTACCGTTCTCATCAGCCTTCGATGCTGACACTCCGATCAGAGCAGCGAGGACGACAAACACGGCAGAACGCATGGCGACCCCCCTGCTTGCGCATAATTGTCCTTTGGACTGAGGCTTACCGGATGAACACATTCCGTGATCATAACCCCGACTCCCAGGACGAGTTTATCATGGCGAAAGCTGAATGCTAAATGTTTTCCGGCCGTGGGACATCAGTGGAGACATGAAGGGCCCGTCCTCTCGATCAATCCGCTCCTGGAAGCTAATAGTTCGTGGCAGATAATTGCCGGGCGGCAATGACGATCATCACAATCGCAAACAGGAGCGAAGTCACCAAGGAAAGTTCCGGATAGAACGCGCCCAGTTCCTGCACTTTTTGGAGTTCGGAAAAGGAACGGAAAGAATCGCCTGCATCGAGAAAACGGTGGAGCATCATACCCATGTCCACGGGCTTGGGCACAATCCAGTAACCCGCTTCAGCCAACCCACGAAGAAGCGGGTGCAGCGGGGGCAGGGTGGATTCCAGGGCCAGCAGGCAATGCCTGCCGTAATTAATTCCCCAGCAAAGAAGCCAGAACGCGACCGAGCCGACGACGCAGGTCAAAGTGCTGCGTGTGCATACCGCCAGGAAGACCGAAAAGCTATAAACGGCGGCGAAATGCAAGAGCAGTAACGGAATGCCCCACAGATAGCTACTGACCCAGAAACCTGTGCTCAGGCCAAGAGCGAGCCAGGTGCCGGCGATGAAGACTGTGACCTGAATGCCGGCGAAGGCCACAACGCCCAGATACTTGCCCATGAGCAAGACCCAGCGCGGAATTGGCTTGGACAGAAGGACCGTGGCATTAGCAGGCTGAAGAAACTCCGGCACGAACCCGGCCGTCCACACCAGGGCCAGCAGCGTGCCGCCGCCGCCGGCGACCCACTCCGCCAGCAACAAGAGCACGAAATGAACTTGCGCCTCACCGTCGCGGAACAACGGCATGCGCCAGGCGCCAAAGGCCAGGGACATGTGACCGTGGGGCTTGGCCACCTCGAGATCGTCGACCGGCCGCAGCGGCCCCCCTCCCTCGATGCTCACGCTCAGGCAAAAGAAGATCACCACGGCGCTGACTGCCAGCATGACCCAAAACAGGTAGTTCGCCATGGATTGGCGAAACGTGTCGCGGATCAGCCAACGCCACGCATAAATGACTTCCGGTGCAGTCATGCACGGGGCCTCGGTCCCTCACTTGTTCTTTCCTCGGCCGCCGAGGGGAGAGGCGACGAGAAGTAAAGTCGATCCAAAGCCTGTTCGATCGGACAGGGAGCCCCCGTCCTGGGATCTCGAGCCAGATCGGCCACGGTCCCGGAGTAGACCAGATGTCCGCCCACGAGCACGCCCACGCGGTCGCAAACCTGTTCCAGTTCACCCACGACGTGCGAGACCAATAGGACCGTGAACCCCCGCCGCCGGCGCTCGGCAATGACCTCTCGGATCAGCCGTCGTCCCGCAAGGTCCAGCCCTTCGCTCGGCTCATCGAGCACAAGGAGCTCGGGATCGTTCAACAACGCCTGGGCAATGGCCAGTCGTTGGATCATGCCCTTGCTGAAACACGAAATCGGCTCGTGACCGCGGTCGGCGAGTCCCACCATGTCCAGAAGCACGGCGGCACGGCTGCGCACGACCGACTCCGTCAAGAGCGTCAGGGCCCCGTAATACTGCAGCAGCGCCGGGGCACTGAGATAGCGTGGAAAGGCGGGGTGCTCATGCACGTAGCCGACGCGGGCCAGGGTTTGCCGCTCGGCCAGCGGTCGCTGAAAGCGCAGACCCCGCCCCGTGGTTGGGCGGCACAGCGACAGGAGTATCTTGACCAGGGTGGTTTTCCCAGCCCGATTCGGCCCGACCAAGGCAAAAACTTCCGCTGGATTGATGCGGAGCGAAATGTGTTCCACAGCCAATCTTCGGCCCCGTCCGAAGAAGCCAGTCGGGTAAGACATGCCGACATCTTCGAATTCCGCCACTGTCAACCCTGACATGAAACCGGTCTCCCCTTCGAAATGTCATGCGCTGCGCGCGCCCATCTACGACAACGTGCCCGAAGCCGCGGGGCGCGGGGCAGCCGGTTCCTACGCATTCCTGGTTCGCTATTTGACCATGATAATGGAAATAATCCCGCCGTCCATGATCGTGGTGAAAGCCGTTTGCAGTTTGGCCTGCCTCTGCGCCAGGGTGCCAATGCAGATCTTGTAATAGTACGGACTGGACGTGTCGGTCACGGAGGATGGAAACCCTGTGCCACCGATGGCGGAAAGGTCTTGCAGCAACGTCATGGCCGTGGTGCCTTCCGAGCCCGAGGCGTCTGGCTCGAAAAGGGCCCCGAACGCGATGCACTGGATGGTCACCGGCTTCGAGGGCGTGGCAAAACCGGGTCCATTAGTATTGTCCGTGGTCAGGGCGCAGATTTTGGTGGCCACGTTGACAGCGTCTTGAGACGCGTCGGCGGTACTTGTCGAGGCGTTATTGCCCCCGATGTTATAGTACGAATTGTTTGTGGGGTTGCTGCCGCCGGTACCGCTGCAGTAAAAGGGGACGGTGCTTGCTTGGTTAGCCATGCCGTCCGTTTCCAGAATGATCAGCCGTTGCGCGCCATTGCGGCCCAGCCCTCCTTGCCCCGAACTCGACAAGGCGTTGCTGCTGCTGAATTGATTGTATGCCAGCATGAGGCCGTAGCTCGTGGCGGTGTTGGCGTCGTAGTCCCCGTGGGCATGTGGCGTATTGAGGCCGTTGGAGTCCCACGGCGTCACGTCGCTCGTGCTGCCGTTGGGCGGAAACCATAGCGAGTTGATCAAGCTCGGGTAATTGTTGCTTAGATTGCTTACCGGATTCGTGAACTGTCCCTGTTCGGCCGGCTCGCCGTTGTAATGCGGCCGGCTGAACATGAGCATCGATACCAGGTCGTTGGGGTGGTTATTCTGGATGTCGGTCAAGGCGCCCTGGATGCCCAGCTTGGCGGGAAGCATCGAGACATCGGTGGTCACGCCGGGGAAAATCCCGGTGTCCGACATGAACTGGATCATCGTCATGGGACCGAACCAGAAGCGGTGCCGCGGGCGTTTGGGATTATCTGAGGGGTTCATGAAGGTGAACGTTTGCAAAGTTGCGGTTGCCTTCGTGGTATAGCCCCCGCCCGTGAGGGTAATAGTGGGTATCGACGTATAGCCAGAGCCAAGACTGGTAACGGTGATGCCGGTGACACTCCCGCCGGCTATGGTGGCGGTGCCTGTGGCGGTGACGGGTGAGCTTCCGGTTGGTGCGCTGAAAGTAACGGTCGGCGCCGAACTATATCCGGCGCCGGGGTTGGTGATGGTCACCAGGCCGTTGAGGTAAACCGTGGAATCGGGGCCGGAGACGCTGATGCCCGAGCCGGCCGACGACGCGCCGGCAGTGAAATCGCCGCCGTAGCTACAGGCGGGTGTGGCGGGAGTCCAGAGGTTACCCGATGGGTCGTGCCACACGCCAATCACAAAATCGATATATTCTTTCCAGAAGCGCACGCTTGGATCGGTAATTGTGTTGTTGAGGGTGGACCAGGTGTAAGAGTTGACTGGTACGTCGGTCGGGATGTAGCTGTAAAAAATCTGGTTGGAGGACCGGAGCACGGTTGGGAACGGCCTGCCATCGCCGGGCGTTTTTTGGACGCAATTCGCGCTAATCCAGGCCAGGATCGCCTTGTAATTGATCTGGTAGTTGCCGGTCGGGGCGTTTGGATTAAATGTGCCGCCAGCGAAGAGAATGTTGTCACTCGGATATGCCGAGGGTGAACTGCTGGAGCTGGTGCTCGTGGCGGTGGTGTTGCTGGCGAGGGAATTGTACCAGGGAGTGCCGTTGGAACTCAAAAAACAAAGTTGGCGCCAATCGTTGCTAACGCCAGTCGTGCTATTGACGCTCGGATCTGGAGGCCAGGTGAAAAAGGTCATGCCCCAGTAATTGGGGCCGACGGTGTAGCCGTTCGGGTTGGGTGCCCATAATTTGCTGCCGTTATACGGGGCGGCACTGGTTCCAGAGCCATAATTCGTGGGAATAAGGTCAGCGACCGACAGAACGGTCGTGCCCCCTGCGCGACCGCTTTTCGCGTTGGCGATGGTTTGACCGTACGTGTAGCTAGCTCCGGTGGGATCGGTCATGGAGGTCTGAGCCTGATCGCCACTAGGCTGTGTGGACGAGAGCGTGACGGCCGGCACGTTGATGACGGCCGGCCAGGTGGTGGCGGGGGCAAATGCTTGCACCGCGCTGGAGCCGCGCGCGTTCTGGTAATAGTCATTGACCATGGCGCCGCAGCCGCCCACGGATTGAGTAATGTTGCAGTACCCAACCAAGTCACTGGTGCTCGTGCACTGCAGCTTGCACAGAGGCGAAAAAGTGGTGTTGTAAGAGCCCCACTGCGGAATGACCGGGTCCGTGTTGTTCGACGTGTTTTCAAAGCTTCCCTGATAGGATTCGCAGTTCCACAGGTCGCTTTCGTTATTCATCGAGCCGGAATAGTCGAGAACGATGGTCGTATCGCGTGGCCGATGGGCGGCTATGGCGGTTGCTGTGACATTGTACGACGTTATGCCGAAAATCCTTGCGAAGAAGGTAGCATTCCCCTGCGAAATCGTGGCCTGGGACAGATTATAGTTATCCGGCGCAACTGGTGGATATTGCGGAGAGAATGTTTGCGAACTCGGGTCATAATGGTAGGCACCGTGCGTCATGGTAACGTTTTCCGCCGGTATGGATGTGCCCAGCACACTGTTGGCACCCGCGACGGTCTGGCCATTCGCAGTGGCTTGAGTCGTGTTGGGGTTGGAGCCGCCGGTCAACGTGCGCGCTCCCGCGAACGCGGCCGCATCGGCAGCGTTCTGTGCCTGGGTCCTGGCCACCATCACCATGCCCAGGTCGATCGCCAGGGCTATGAAGCCTAACAGTGCCACTAAGGAGACGGCCACATAGGGCAAAATCGCCCCGCGGCGAGCCCTCGTTCTGACATGTATTCGCATCATTTTCTTCTCGTCTCTATTAGTTTTCACTCGACATCACAGCGGTGCCCTGAAGATTTACGGTCGTTGGCAGGAATCCGAATGTCGGAAAAAGGGCAGTAAACTTGGTATTGACCTGGACCATAATACTCGACCCGAAAGGCGCGTCGTACCAGTTGCTGTCGGGCGACGTTGGCGCGCCCGTCGCTGGGTTTACTTGCATAACCACCACGTCGGACGCACTAAAGGCGTGGCCAGATGAATCCGTAAAGTTCTGGTTTGCCAGGTACTGAACAACGGTGTTTTGAATCATGGCCGTGTTTTGCGTGCTTGTATTCACCACGGCCTGTCTGGCCCCTTCCCGCGCGGCATTATTCACCAGTTGGCTCAACATGAAATAACGAGCAAAATCGTAGATGGCCAAAGTTAGCGTCAAGGCGATCAACAGCACAAATGCCGTTTCGACCAAGGTCGCCCCTCGACGATCAGAAGAAGAAAGTTTTCTGAATTTCATGCTAATTCCTTGACGGTGGCTTGCGTTGGTCCGAGTACGTCCCGATAGCTCAACTTCCTGATGGCGGCGTGATGCTGGTTGGGTAAGCCTGATTCTGATTAGAGAACCATACTGCCTGAGCGCTTATTACCTGGTTCGCAGCGCCAGTAAAAAGCCCAAGCTGAACATTGCTGCACGGCAACGTGACCGTGACTTGCAATTGATCCAACACGTTGGCCATGCTGGGATTGAATTGAGGTCCCGAGCTGCCTTGCGTCAGGTCGGCAACCGCCACCGTGAGCCCACTCTGATTGGTGATGCCCGCGTTGGTCAGATAATTTGCTACGGTCGTTTGCACATCGGCGTAAGTATTGACTCCCGTCGAAGCCTTGCGGGCGCCTTCGCGTGCCGCATTAGAGACGATCTGATTGACTTGCACCATCCGGCCCACTTCCAGGAGGCCGACAAGGAGACCGACAATGAAGGGCGCAATCAACGCCAATTCAACCGCGGCCGTTGCGCCCCTCGGTTGAAATCTGCGGTTCGACGAATGAAGGCATATTTTCATGAGGGCTCTCGTTCAAGTAGAAATAGTTCATCATCGCAAGCGTAGTTCACGTCGACAGCGTTCCGGGTCAGAATCTCCCGTGGCATCGCCAATTTCTCTCTCGACCGGGCAAACATCACGCGAGTCCGCGCTGGTAGTGACCATCGTTAATGGTACGTGCTGGCTCATTTTTCTAGTCGAAGGCTACTGACCTTCCCTTAGCGGTGGGCCGCTACTTTAGGCCGGGACAGCCCAGGGGAATGTTGCCCTGTTCGCTGACAGGCCCGATATCGATGTTGGAGTTGACGGCCCAGGTCTGGAAGACCGCAGGGTCCTCTCTTCTTCGCTGGCCTGGGTCGCCTAGCGGTTGAGGAAATTCAGCAAGCTGCTGTTCACAGACCCAATTGATGTCCCGTTTGGAACGAAACTCAGCGTCAGGTGCCCGGGATCGAGCCACTTGGGGAAGTAAGCGGAGGGTGTGAGCCGATCTTCGAGTTGCTTTGCGGGAAGCCAGCGCCTAAGCTTTACGCGGGGATGCATAATTCACTCTTCTCTCAAAAGAAGTTGCGCGCGGACCACTCGAGCACACGCTGCACGAGATTCTGGGAGTCCGCTCATCCCTTCGGTAGCCTGGCGGCCCGCGCTATCATCTGATGATGCGGGCCCATAGCTTTGCGTCCTCGCCTTACGACGAGTTTGCCTTTTTCGAGAATGAAGAGATCACCTTGTCGCCGCCAGTAAATCGTCGCGGATTCAACAGGCGGTGTGCATCATCCCACCGTATAAACCGTGGAGTGCAGACTCACGCTCGTCAAGCCTCGGGCTACTCCTTTTTTGCCGAGTTTAACGAATTCCTGATCGTGATGGCGAATTGGTTGAGGTGGCAAGAGATTTTTTCGTCGCAGGCCATTCCAAGCTTAGTTTCTGGCTAGACTCCGCAACCGCGCCGGCGGATGAAAAAGTGCGGACGGCGTGAAGGCTGGCCCTTGAGGTGAGGCCTTTTGAACAGGAGCCAACGGAGAGAACAGAGGAGTGACTCTCTGTTCCCTCTGTTGCCTCCTGTTCTCCATTTCGCGTCAAAGGGGACGCATCTCTTTTACGCAACGGTGGTGCGGGGCCAGCCGTACTGTTCGGCCCGCTGGGTGCAGCCGGTGGCGTAGTGCTTACGAGTGCAGTCCAGCCTCCGGTCCCCTGGTCACCCACGGAAATGACCAGATGGACGCGGAAGGGCGATCAACAATTAGCGCCGATTTCCGCAGGGGGGAAATGATTAACATTTTAGCGAGCGGCGTGCTGGATTTTTCCGTGTTTCCTCGGGGGAAGTGTTAATCGTTTTTGGTAGTTAGGGGTTGCATGGGCGGCTCTCCAATCTGCTTTGTCCAC
>DATGZX010000281.1:0-3996 GCA_035296965.1 Gemmataceae bacterium | reverse complement strand
GTGGACAAAGCAGATTGGAGAGCCGCCCATGCAACCCCTAACTACCAAAAACGATTAACACTTCCCCCGAGGAAACACGGAAAAATCCAGCACGCCGCTCGCTAAAATGTTAATCATTTCCCCCCTGCGGAAATCGGCGCTTATTGCATTTTTCCGCTTATCGCTGCAAGCGGATAAATGAACCGACGCCATTGATCCACGGATGAGTTTCCAGGACACGTTGTTCTCGGAACGCGCAGTCCTCGGAGAGTGGCCAGCGATTCGCAGGCAGATCCTGCATACGTGTTGGCGGCAGCCAGGTGCGCGCTGCCGCTCGGGGGTTAACGCCCTTGCTGGAAAGTCGCGGGCGCTGCCAAATGCGAAAGAGCCAACAGCATTGGCGATGCCACGCGCTGAAAGAAGATCGATTCTCAGGATTCTGCCCTGCGCCGATCGACAGAAGTGGCCATATACTGGTCAGGTCACGACCCCGGACTCCAAACGGCCAGCCAACGTCTCAAGGAATTTGTGCCGGTTCTTTGCATTCTTCCCAAAATCGATCATCTGCCAGGAGGATTGGCATACGGAACTCACTCGAACGTCCCCCGACTCTTCCAGGTCGACAGTCAGCCACTGACCATCCGACCAGAGATTGACGCCTATCCTGGCCGTAACGCGACGCCGATCACTGGACCAATTAGCGGTCTCGACGCCTAGCTCATGCAAGGTGCCCTCGATTGCTTCGAGGATCGTCGGCAATGGGGCGCCGAAGCGGCGCCGGCTGTTCGGAAGCTGCGCTTCCTCCACCCGCGTGCGGTACACACGTGACAATACACCCATGGCCAGCATACAGACCACGAGGCTTGATCCTTCGATCGCCGTGCCCACCCAGAAGAACGACCGCTCCGTGACCTCCTTGTTTTGGGCCAGGAACAGCGCGACGACGGCCGCGGCGACCACTAGCGACAGAGGCATCGGTAGCATGGCGATGACACCAATGACCCGCGCGGGCCCACCTTGGAGGACGTACCTTCCGCCTCCGCTCAAGAAACTGCCCGTGATCACTGCGTAAAGCCCGATCAAGAACAGTGTGACCTCAGCAGCAATAATCATGGCGACCTCAGTATACTTGCCGGCTAGGCTGCAGGGACTTCATCCCGGGGAATGCCGTGATGCAGGCCCGCTCAACTTGATCGGCTGCTCTGGCTCGCGGCCCATGCGACATTGCCCGACAATCTCATCATCGGTTCCTTGAACTGCTCGTCCAAGGTCGTCGGATCAAAGCTCCAGAGGGAAGCGAGCTGCATCACGGTCTCCTCGTTTGGGAGGGGAGCGCTCGAGTTCTGGACCGGTGCCGCCGTAATGGATTGCGCGGTAAAGGAGCGGAAGCCGAGGTCGCGCTCTTCCTTCATCTGCCCACCTTCGTCCCAAAGGGTAAGGCCTTTCTGGCCAAGCCAGCCGTAGCCCCGCACCAGCCGTCCCTTCCGGGCGCGCGCCCAGACATGCAATTCCACGTCCCGATGCGTGCAGAAATACTGGGCGTCTCCGAACTGCCGGCTCAGCCGCTCCACGAGCGGCTTGACAAAGGCTTCCACCTCGTCGGGCGGAAACAGTGCGGCTCCCACGGCCAAGGTCCAGTCCCCCAGCGGCGGCGTGACGAAGACCGACGCTTGGGACGCCGCATCGATTCCTTCCGCCCAGGTTGCGGCCCGTGCTTCCCGCAGGCCCAGAGCAGTCGCCACCGCCTCGGCATCCGTCGTATCCAGCGCCAGCCAGGCCATCCTCGGGCCGAAGGGCACCGGCAAGTCGGGGTTGTCTCTATCGGAAGCGGCAAATTCTGAACCAAAGCGGAATCCGTTCAGGACAAACACCGGGAGAAAACCAATGAGTAACCCCAGACTGTAAGGGACCGTCGGTGAAGGGAAAGGCCTCAGTTCCTCATCGGGCACGCCGGGGTCCTGGGCGCGCCCGGTCAAACGGTCCTGAAGCACTTCGCCCGCTGCCACAATCGCTTCCGGAGACCAGCGCTCTTGATTGTCGGCCCGCACAATCTCCTGAAGCTGAGCCGATGACTTACGGGCGAATTTTGACTTGATGGTGTCAAGGAGTTGACGGTCGGGGGTCATACATCCTCTCCAGCGCTTCGTGGCCAACGACATGCGGGCAGATCCTGTAGACGCGTTGGCGGCAGCCAGGTGCGCGCTGCCGTTCGGGGGTTAACGCCCTTGCTGGAAAGTCGCCGGCGCTGCCAAAGGCGAAAGAGCCAACAGCATTCGCGATGCCACGCGCTGAAAGAACATCGGTCTTCAGAATTCTGCCCTGCGCCTATTGACAGAAGAGGCCATATGCGGGTTATGCCGCTATCCGTTCGCCGCGACAAGATCCTCGACGGACATGCCAATGTCACGGGCAATCTTTCGCAGCAATACCGGGGAGATGTCCCGCCCCTTGTGAAAGGGCACTGTCGTCCCGCGGCCGTCGGCATGGCGGAACTGCTTGTGGGCACCGCTGCCGTACCTCGACGATGCCCATTGCTTCCAGGCGCGATACCACTTCTTGTGGCTAAGCACCGGCAGCTTGGACATGGTCAGGCCACCTGCACTTTCTGAGTACCGATGAACTCCGACTCGAGTTGGGGTTCACCGTCCTCGAGCAGCATCCCGATGACCTCGGCCAAGTTCTGGCGCAACTCGTCGAGCGTTGCTCCCTGCGAATGGGCACCGGGGAAGCCCGGAACGTAGCCGACAAACAGACCCGTGTCCGCACAGCGCTCGATCACAGCCGTAAAAGCTCGCATACAAACCTCCAGATTCTGCCGGTCAGATGTTGGTTGACTCGAATAACCAGTGAAGGGGTGACTCGACTGTCCCAGGTGCCTGCTTCGTTGCGCCCTTGGCTGAGTAGTCCGCAAGCTTACTATCGCGGCCGTGCGTGCTTCCTGCGCGGCGTCAGGGTGGAACTGGATCGGCTTCACCGTCCGGGATCCAGTAGACTCCCCAAGACCTCTTCCGCCGGGATGCCGACGACCTTGCCGGCCGGGACCTCGGCCATCCGCTGCTCGGCCAAGGTCAGCCACTCTGCCCGCGCCCCTTCCTCGTTTTGCTCGTCGAGTGAGCGCAAAAGGTACTGCGCCAACTCGGCCCGTTCACTAACGGGCAGGCCGGATGCCGCGTTCTTGAGGTCTTGCAGGGTGGGACTCATGCGAATGCTCCACGGAAAGCCAACGACCTGATCCTACCAACATACCGCCTCGCGAGCCAAGTCGAGGGACACAGGTCAGGAACCAGGGCCGCTGCTGGCTCGTGATACGCGATGAGATTGTTGGGGGGTGACGGGAAACCGTTCCAAGCCGTTATCGAGGATCTGCCTCCCGGCACTTTTGACTGCCGAAACTACATAGTGGTTCAGCCTCGTGAGTTTTGGCCGGCCATTTTTACGCCAAGGAGCGTCTCAATTGTCGGACAATTCGCTCCCGAGTGCCGGACGACGTGCATCTGCGTGGTACTTCAGAACGAGTTTCCGGTAGGCCTCGGCAACCTGCCTCTGTTGAGCAGCCTCCGCCGGCCGTCCCGCCAGGGCCAGCAACTCTAACTTTTGGGCCGCAGGCGTGTTGACGAGGGTAACACGGAATACGGCCCCCGAGTCCTCACCAAGCGACAACTCGCCTCGTCCACCGTAGGGTGAAACCGAGTTGGGCGTTCGTTCGTTGCAAAGGGCAGCCACACGTGCAAGGAGTGCCCGAAAGCCTGACTTGCGGAGATTGACATCAGTTAGCTCCTCCCAATTGCCCCCGAGGGGTCGGAAGCGGCAGCGGTCGGCCTGCCATTCGAGTTGCAGACCGTGCTCCAAGCATACCACGAGCAGGTCGTCAACCAACTGTCAGGGGGCGCCCAAAACCAGCCAGTGAGGGGCGCCTGAAAACCAGCCATTTTGAGAGGACCGAGATCCGCCATTTAGGCTTGCCTACAGCTCCAGCGCTGTGGGAGGCACGAGATGGCGAATCAGCTCAAAATGGCG
>DATGZX010000280.1:0-104797 GCA_035296965.1 Gemmataceae bacterium | reverse complement strand
GTGGACAAAGCAGATTGGAGAGCCGCCCATGCAACCCCTAACTACCAAAAACGATTAACACTTCCCCCGAGGAAACACGGAAAAATCCAGCACGCCGCTCGCTAAAATGTTAATCATTTCCCCCCTGCGGAAATCGGCGTTAATTTGCGTTCGCACGGCGCTCGGACTTGCGGCAATTACAAATACTCGACGCGATTTTGCATTTCCTCAGGTTCGTAAATCTCCCATAGGAGTAGAAGTGCTCTGATCAAGGCACCCACTGGGTGTTTGGTCTGACGACAGTACGCGATGCCGGCATGTACCTTGCCACTGGCATGTAGAGCCAGGAAATCACAGTCCTGGGTGAAGAGTACCCGGCCCTCGCGAACAGCGAAGGCAAGTTGCATCTCATCCGACGCGCCGCGCAGGCCTGCACTTGCAGACGTGCTCACATCGACTCCCGCCCTGCGCAGAGCGGTTGCCATCGCGTTCATACTCGACGATTCATCCAGGTGGAAGCGGATCGAGCGCGGCATGTCGGGCGACTAACTCTGTCTCTCAAGTGCACTTGACCCAAGCCGAGCCTGGAGTTCAAGGGTATCCGGATCGGTGGGATTCGCTGCCAGGCGACGAGGCAAATCAGTACGAATCAATTCACGATGCTCGGCGGGACAGAGGTCCGATTGCAGATATACGAGAATGGTAGCGCTTGACAGGGTAGCGATATAACCGGAGGGGTCAACTGATGCGAGTTTGGCTCTGATCTTCGCCGCAGCATTTTCCTCGAGGAATGGCTGGCCAGCCCTGAGCCTTTCGGCAAGTTCCAACCCTTCTTGCTGTCGGACGCGTATTTCGTCTTTGTGATTCTTATAATAGTCCAGCGCTGCATACACTTGTCCGAGAGTCAGGTCATACGCGGCGGCGATTTGCTCGGGTGTCTTGCGCTCATCTTCGTAGCTCACCGCAATATTCTCGACGGTGATCCGCCGGCCCGCAATGCGCGGCTTGCCCCCCATAGTTTCGGGGGTGCTCACGATGTGATCGCTGCTCGACGGTGCGCGAGGGTCCGCATGAGGAATGTCAATGCTCATGAACCCATGCTACTCCAGCCTGTAGGAGATTGACAACAGCGAACCCGACCAAGCGTCAATCCAGGTCGCCCGTGCCTAGCATGCTCCGAAGCACCTCGTCGGGCGCTGGCCTATATGCATGCGGCTCCATCGTCCAGCTGGCTCTGCCCTGGGTCAGGCTCCGAATCTTGTCCGAATAATCGAACATGCGGGCCAGCGGCACCAGCACCTCAATCACTCGCAGCTTGCCGCGTGTGAACAACTGCTCAATCTCGGCTCGTCGAGCGTTTAGATCTGCGGTGACTGGTCCCAAATATTCTTCGGGCACAGTCACTTCAAGGCGCATGACCGGCTCAAGTAGGACTATGTTGTCGTGTATCGCTTTATTAACCGCATCAGTAGCCGCAACTTGAAGAGCGACTTCACTCCGATCGGGAAGCGGCCAATCTACATTATGGACGACAGCCTTTACATCATGCATCGGATAGCCAAGTTCGCCTGACTGCAACGCCGAAATGACTGTTTGCTGAACGAGTTTTCCCTCCGGTCTACCGGTTATCTCGCCGGGAGGCATCTCGCTGATGACGCACTCGAGGCCTCCGCCGGGATTTGAGGTAAACACGAAATTCAAGCGAGCGTACAATCTCCGACCCGCTATTTGGCGATCGCATTCGCCCCAGACATTTTGTTCTCGTTTGAGTGTTTCGCGGTAGCTGACCCGTGGCTTGCCGACACGCACCTTGAGTCGAAAATCGCGTTCCATGCGGTGCTGCTTGATTTCCAGGTGCAGGACGCCCATGCCGCTCATCAGCGTCTGGCCCGTTTCTGGATCGAGACGCCAATCGAAGGTTGGATCCTCGCGCTTTAGGAGAGTTAAGGTATCCACAAGCTTCTGTTTGTCTGAAGAAGACTCCGGTTCGATGGACCGGCTGACCACGGCCTCGGCAAAATGAATCGGCTCCAGAAGAATCGGATGCTGCGTCTCACAGAGCGTGTCCCCCGTCGTGGATTCCTTGAGGCCGACGACGGCAACGATGTCACCGGCGTAACTCTCGCTGAGTTCATCCCGATGCGTGGGATCCGCAAAAATATGGTAGAGCTTGCTGATCATCTCCTTGGAATCTTTGCCCGGGTTCCAAACCCGGCTATTGGCCCGGAGGGTGCCGGAGTAGATGCGCACGTACAGCAATTCGCCATGAGGTTCAGCGACGATCTTGAAAACCAGCCCACAAAATGGCTCTTTCGGGTCGGGCAGGCGCTTTTCTTCCTTGTCCTTTTTGCGGGGGTTGGTGCCGAGCACGGGCGGCCGATCGAGCGGACTGGGCAAATACCAGCAGACGGCATCCATCAAAGGCTGGATGCCGATGTGTTCCCGCCCCGAGCCGCACAGCACCGGCTGGATCAGGCGCAGCAACGTCTGCTCGCGCAGGGCCTCTCGGATCGAGGCCGCGGGGATCTCGCGGCCTTCCAGGAGTGCGCTGGTCAGCCGGTCTTGCTCGTCTTTTTCCGTGAGGGCATCGAATAAGCGCTCGCGCCAGCGGCGGGCCTCGGCTTGCAGCTCGGCGGGAATGGCCTCGGCGCGGATGGTTTTGCCTTCGTCTGCCGTTTCGAAATAGAGCGCGCGCATCTCGATCAGGTCGATGATGCCGGCGAAGGGAGTTGGACTATCCTTGGGTGAGCCGCTGCCAATCGGGATCGTCAGCGCCACCGGCCGGCCTTCGAGGCGCTCGCGGATTTCTTCGAGAGCGCTCGGAAAATCGGCGCCGACGACATCCATCTTGTTGATGAAAACCAGGCGCGGCACGCCATACGAGTCCGCTTGACGCCAGACGGTCTCCGACTGCGCTTCCACCCCCTTCTGGGCGTCGAAGACGACGACGCAGCCGTCGAGCACGCGCAGCGAGCGTTCCACCTCGGCAGTGAAGTCGACGTGTCCGGGTGTATCGATCAGGTTGATTGTGCAATCTTGCCACGAAAACGGAATGCAAGCGCTATAGATCGTGATGCCGCGGTCCTGCTCCTCGACGTTGTAATCCGTTTCGGTGGTGCCGGCATCGACTTCCCCAAGACGATGCTTCGCCCCGGAGTAATAGAGAATATGTTCCGTGCTGGTGGTCTTGCCGGCGTCGATATGGGCGATGATGCCGATATTTCGAATCTTTTGGAGGTCGTATTTCGCCATAATACTAGGGGCTAGGGAAGAGGGGCGAGGGGCTAGGGGCCATTTCCTCCACTGCCCGCTATGCCCTCGCCCCTAATCCCGCTCCCCTTCGAGGGCTACCACGCAAAGTGCGCGAAGGCCTTGTTGGAATCGGCCATCTTGATGGTGTTCTCGCGTTTGGTCATTGCCTCGCCTTCGCGTCTATAGGCGGCCATCAGCTCGTCGGCCAAACGCAGATACATGGGCCTGCCGGCCTTGCCGCGCGACGCGCCGATGAGCCAGCGGATCGCAAGGCTTTGCTGGCGTGTGCGGTTCACCTGCATCGGCACCTGGTAGGTTGCACCGCCGACGCGCTTGGAGCGGACTTCGACGGTCGGCTTCACGTGCTCGACCGCCTGGGTGAATACCTCGATGGGGTCGGCATCCGGCATGCGCTTCTTGATCTGATCGAGCGCGCCGTAGAAGATCCGCTGGGCCGTCGCCTTCTTGCCTTGCCACATGAGGCAATTCATGAACTTGCTGGCCAGTTTCGAGTTATACCGGGGATCAGGCTTGAGGGTCTCTGCACTGGCGGTACGTTTTCCCATAGTTTCATTACCTGCTGCGTTTGGCTCTACGTTGACCTTGGACTATCAGGGATACATTCAGTTTACCGAAGGTTCGGGCAAATGCCGAGGGCCTTTCACCGGCCAGACGGCCCGTACTCGGCCGCTCGGCTCGAAGCACAGTTGGTTGACTGCCCTGCACATTGGGCACGGAATATTCACCGCGGCAACCGTTCGCAACCCCGCGGCCAGTCCTTTGCCCTCGCATTTCAGGGTCACACCGATCTCGTGATCGCAGCTGCAGCACTCGAAACTCAAACTCACGTTTAGTTCCATCATGATGTTTGATCTGCTCCTCGGGTTTTACAGGAGAGGAACCACAGTCCACGCTACGGGGCCCCACACACGGACTTGATCAAAGGGCGACAGAACTAATCCGGGCGAATGGCTCAGTTTTACGGGAGACGATCCTGGTCGTCTCGTGCACCCGGTTACCTAACTACTCTCGCGTTTGGCGCCATACTTGGAGCGGGCCTGCTTGCGGTCGGCGACCCCTTGAGAATCGAGGACGCCTCTGACGATGTGATAACGCACGCCGGGCAGGTCGCGCACGCGCCCGCCTCGGACCAGCACGATCGAGTGTTCCTGCAGGTTGTGACCCTCGCCCGGGATGTAGGCGGTGATCTCCGTCCCGTTCGACAGGCGCACGCGGGCCACCTTGCGGAGGGCGGAGTTGGGTTTCTTGGGCGTCATGGTCTTGACCTGCAGGCACACGCCGCGCTTCTGCGGGCAACCCTGCATGGCAGGGTGCTTTGGCTTGCGGTACTGCTGGCGTCGCGGTTTGCGCACCAGTTGGTTAATCGTCGGCATCTAACTTCCTTTGCATCCGGACAGGTCGCGGGGTCGGCCGACACCAAGGTGGCGGCGGACATCCCACGCGAAAAAGAAGCGCTTTCGAAAAGCGACTTCCTAAAAACCATTACACTATTGTCGAGTCGCAGGCAGGTCAAGGGGCAACCTGCTTGAAGCGAAAGAGGGCAAAGCCGCTGCTTTGCCCCATCTTTCTTGCGACCCCTATTCCACCGTGGCCGCGGGCTCTAATTGCGGCGCCCTCGGAGGCGTCGGCGGTGGGGGCGTCGTCGTGATCCCCTCCAGAGCCTGCGGGTGAATTCGAACCTCGGCTTCATGATGCGTGTGGAAGCCGGTACCCGCTGGGACCAGGTGCCCCAGGATGACATTTTCCTTGAGCCCGACGAGGTAATCGACCTTGCCCGCCAAAGCGGCTTCGGTCAACACCTTCGTCGTTTCCTGGAAACTCGCGGCCGAGATGAAACTATCCGACTGCACCGCCGCCTTGGTGATCCCCAGGAGCACCACACTGCACGTGGCCGGGGTCGGCGAGACATAAGTCGGCGGCCGCCTGCCCTCGGTATCCATGCGCAGGCGCTCTTCCTCGAAGGCGTCCTTGCTGACGATTTTGCTCGCCTCGAACTTCGATTCGCCCGGATCCTTGACCTTGATGCATTCGCGCAAGCGCTCGTTGACTTCGCGGAAGGCGAACTTGTCGATGACCGAGCCGGGCAGCAATCCCGTGTCGCCCATCGTCTCCACCTTCACCTTGCGGAGCATGGCGGCCACGATGATCTCAATATGTTTGTCGTCGATGTCGACGCGCTGACTGCGGTACACGCTTTGGACCTCGCGCACGAGGTAGTTCTGCACGGCATCCGCACCGCTGATGCGCAGGATATCGTGCGGCACCAGCGGACCATCCACGAGCGGGTCGCCCTCCTTGACATAATCGTTGGTGTGCACGCGCAGATGCTTGCCGTGGGGCACGACATGTTCTTTCTCCACGCCCACCGGCCGACCCTGTTCGTCGATGGCCTCGACGATGATCATGCGCTTGCCCTTCTTCTTTTCGCCCAGGCGGACCCTGCCGGCGATTTCGGCCATGACGGCAGGCTCGCGCGGCCGGCGCGCCTCGAAGATCTCCGTGACGCGCGGCAGACCGCCGGTGATGTCTTGCGTGCCGCCCACCTCGCGCGGCGTCTTTGCCAGCATGGTGCCGGCAGACACTTTCTGGCCTTCGCGGACCTCCAAGTGGGCCTTCTCGGGCACGAAGTAGAAGGCCAGGCTCTGGCCGCGGTCGTCTTCGATAACGACCTGCGGGTGCAAGTCACCCTTGTGTTCCATGATGACCCAGCGCTCGGCCCCACCCGGATCACGCTCTTTGCGGAGCGTCTCGCCCTCGACGATTTCGTCGAAGCGGATCTTGCCGCCAACTTCCGCGAGGATGGGGATCATGTGCGGATCCCACTTGACGAGCAGTTGACCCGGCTGGATCTGCTGCCCGGCCTCGACCAAAAGCATCGAGCCGTTGGGCACGCTGTAGCTTTCCAGGATGCGTTCCTTGGGACCAAGAACGAGCAACTCGCCGTTGCGCGTCAAGGCCACGCGGTGCCCTTCGTCGTTGACGACCGCCGTGACGCGCTCGAACTTGACGATGCCGGCCTTCTTGGCCTTGACCTCGCTTTCCTCAACGGCACGGCGGGCCACGCCGCCGATATGGAACGTTCGCATGGTCAACTGCGTGCCGGGCTCGCCAATCGACTGAGCGGCGATGATCCCGACCGCCATGCCTTCCTCGACGAGGTTGCCGGTGGCCAAATCCATGCCGTAGCAGAGGCGACATACGCCGAGCGAGGCCTGGCAAGTCATCGGGCTGCGCACCAGGATCTTGTCGACGCCGAGCTGTTCGATCTTGCGCGCCTGTTCCCAGGTGATCATTTCGTCTTCGCGGACGATCACGTCGCCGGTGATGGTCGTGATGGTGTTTCGGCTGACCCGGCCGCGGATCGACTCGCTCAGGGCGCGTTCGATTTCCTCGCCCTTGTACACCACGCCCTTGGCCACGCCCTGGGTGGTGCCGCAGTCGTACAAGGTGACGACCACGTTCTGGGCCACGTCGGCCAGCTTGCGTGTCAGGTAACCGGAGTCGGCGGTCTTGAGGGCGGTGTCGGCCAGGCCCTTGCGGGCACCGTGCGTCGAGCTGAAGTATTCGAGCACGCTCAGGCCTTCGCGGAAGTTGGCCTTGATGGGCGTCTCGATGATCTGGCCGGACGGTTTGGCCATGAGGCCGCGCATGCCCGCTAGCTGGCGAATCTGCTCGACGCCGCCGCGGGCGCCGGAGTGAGCCATCAGGAAGATCGGGTTCAAGTACGGCTTGCCCTCGCGGATGTCGTTGGCGAGCTCGAGCATCATCTGCTTGGTGATTTCATCGCGTGCGTGCGTCCAGAGGTCGATCACCCTGTTGTAACGCTCGCCTTCGGTGATGATGCCGCGCTGGTATTGCTTCTGGACCTTCTCGACTTCCTTTTCGATCTCCTTGATGATCTGCTCCTTGCTGGCGGGAGTCCGCAGGTCGTCGGTGGCGAAGCTCAGGCCGCTGCGCGTCGATTCGCGGAAGCCAAGGTCCTTCATGCGGTCGAGCAGGTCGATGGTCTCGCGCCGGCCCAGCAGTTGATAGCAGTCGGCGATGATGCGGCTCAGGTGCTTGCTCGACAGAGCGAGGTCGTAGTAGGCCATCTTCGAGTTCAAGATGTCGTTGAAGAGCACCCGGCCCACAGTCGTGTTGACCAGCAAATTGGGATGGCGCTGGATCTCTTCGACGTGGACCTTGTCCTTGTCGGAGCGGATTTCGCCGATGACCAGCTTGCCGCGCGGCAGCCGGACCTTGACGCGCGCGTGCACGCCGAGCTTTTTCTGAGCGTAAGCCAGAAACACCTCGGCCGGGTTGCTGAACACCATGCCGTCGCCCGCCTCGATCGCCTCGCCCGGTTCGCCTCGGACCGCCGTCAGGTAATAGCAACCCATGACGATGTCCTGGCTGGGGCTGATGATCGGCTGGCCGTTGGCCGGACTGAAGATGTTGTTGGTCGACATCATGAGCACGGTCGCTTCCACCTGGGCCTCGATCGAGAGCGGCAGGTGCACGGCCATCTGGTCGCCGTCGAAGTCGGCGTTGAAGCCCTTGCAGACGAGCGGGTGAATGCGGATGGCGTTGCCTTCGATGAGCACCGGCTCGAATGCCTGGATACCCATGCGGTGCAAGGTCGGCGCGCGGTTGAGCAGCACGGGATGATTCTTGGTCACCTCTTCCAGGATGTCCCACACCTGGTCGTCCTTGCGTTCGAGCATCTTCTTGGCCGACTTGATCGTGTCGGCGTGGCCCAGCTCCTTGAGCCGGCGGATGATGAACGGCTGGAAGAGTTCCAGGGCGATTTTCTTGGGCAGCCCGCACTGGTGCAGTCTCAGCTCGGGCCCGACGACGATGACCGAGCGGGCGGAGTAATCGACGCGTTTCCCCAGCAGATTCTCGCGGAAGCGGCCCTGCTTGCCCTTGATCATGTCGGTGAGCGACTTGAGCGGCCGATTGCTGGAGCCCAGCACGGGCCGTTTGCAGCGGTTGTTGTCGAAGAGGGCATCGACCGACTGTTGCAGCATGCGCTTTTCGTTGCGGATGATGACCTCGGGCGCATTCAGATCGACCAGCTTCTTGAGTCGGTTGTTGCGGTTGATGATGCGGCGATAGAGGTCGTTGAGATCGCTGGTGGCGAAGTTTCCCGAATCGAGCAAGACGAGCGGACGCAGGTCGGGCGGGATGACGGGAATGCACTCCAGGATCATCCACTCGGGCTTGTTCGGCGTGCCGCCGAAGCCGCTGTCGCGCAGAGATTCCACGACCTTCAGCCGTTTCGTCAGGTCGCGCTGCTTTTGCTTGGACGGTTTGTCCTTGGAGCTCTCCAGGGCGAGTTTGTCGCGGAGTTCGTGCGACAGGACCACCAGGTCGAGCCGTTCCAGGAGTTTTTTGACGGCCTCGGCTCCCATATCGGCTTCGAAGACTTCGCCATACACTTCGCGGGCCTTGCGGTATTCCTCCTCGGTGAGAAGCTGGCGCTCCTTGAGGGGCGTTTCGCCGGGCGTGACCACGACGTAGTCCTGGAAGTAGATGATCTTTTCCAGGCTGGTGGTCTTCATGTCGAGGAGCGTGCCGAGCCGGCTGGGCATCGCCTTGAAGAACCAGATGTGCACGACCGGGGCGGCGAGTTCGATGTGGCCCATGCGTTTGCGGCGCACGCGGCTGTGCGTGACCTTGACGCCGCAACGGTCGCAAATCATGCCCTTGTATTTCATGCCGCGGTATTTGCCGCAGGCGCATTCCCAATCCTTCTCCGGGCCGAAAATGCGTTCACAGAACAAGCCGTCCTTTTCAGGACGATAAGTACGGTAATTGATGGTCTCCGGCTTCTTGACTTCGCCGAAGGACCAGCTGCGGATGTCGTGGGGGCTGGCCAAGCTGATGCGGACTGCCCCGTAGTCATTGATGCGATCGTAATTGGCTTCACCGGTACTCATGGCACGCACTCCTAAAAAGCGGCAAAGTGGTGCGCGAACCCGACGCGCTTGTCGGGTTGGACTCGTCGCGGCCTTCTTGGCTTATTGCGTTACGGTTTTCAAGAACACGGACCGAGGTGGGGGAGAGAATTCCACAAGCTGCGTCCGGAAGTTCCGCATGGTGCAACACCCGTTCGAGAGGAATGAGCGCATACGGCTTCATTAAATCAGGTAGACTATGTGATTGCAAGTAAACAGTCCAGTTTATCAAGGCACCCTCAGCAAGTCCAGCGCCGGCAACGAATTTCGAAATGCCCCCGGCTCCTTGCCGTTCTGTGCCGGGCCGGTTCAGGCGCAAGTCCTCAGATCCGTTTCTTCTCCAGTTGCATGTTCAGGGCCAGGCCCCGGATCTCATTGGTGAGCACGTCGAAGCTGGCGGGTGTCCCGGCCTCGAGCGTGTTTTCGCCTTTCACCATGGACTCGTAGATTTTGGTGCGTCCCTCCACGTCGTCGGATTTCACCGTCAACAGCTCCTGCAGGATGTAGGCAGCACCGTAAGCTTCGAGCGCCCACACTTCCATCTCCCCGAAGCGCTGGCCGCCGAAGCGCGCCTTGCCGCCCAGCGGCTGCTGGGTGATGAGGGAGTAGGGGCCCGTCGCCCGCGCGTGCACCTTGTCGTCCACGAGGTGGTGCAGCTTGAGCATGTAGATGTAACCGACGGTGACCGGTTGCTCAAATTGTTCGCCCGTGCGGCCGTCGTAGAGGAAGCTCTTGCCGCTCTCGGGGATGTCGGCCTCTTTCAGGCTCTTGCGGATCTCCTCCTCGCTGGCCCCGTCGAACACGGGCGTGATCGCCTTGAAGCCGAGCTTTTGCGCGGCCCAGCCCAGGTGCGTTTCCAGGATCTGGCCCACGTTCATACGGCTCGGCACGCCCAGCGGGTTGAGCAGGATGTCGACCGGGCTCCCGTCCGCCAGGAAGGGCATGTCCTCCTCGGGAAGGACCTTGGAGATGACGCCCTTGTTTCCGTGCCGCCCGGCCATCTTGTCGCCGACCGAGATTTGGCGCTTGGTGGCGACGTACACTTTCACCATCTGCTGCACGCCGCTGGGCAGCTCATCGCCACGCTTGAGGGAATTGAGCTTGCGCTCCTTCTCGTCGAGCAAGAAGCGGATGCGCTCGTTGTGGCGTTCGAAGACTTCGTGGCATTGCTTCTGCCGCTCGGGACTGCGCACATCGAGCTGCTCGAGCTTGAACGCAACCGCCTGATCGACAACCGCCTTGTCGTCCTTGTCGCCGGCGAGGACCTTGCCGGAAGCCGAGTCCTTGAGTTCCTTCTTGTCCAGCACGGCGCCGAGCTCGGCGATGAGGGCGCGGAACTGATCGGCGATCATCTTGTTGTAGCGGTTCTCGATCTCCTTTTGCTCCTTGTCGAAGCCCTTGCGCTCCTCCTCCGACATGCTGGCCCGACGGCTGAAGCGCTGCGTTTCGATGACGATGCCTTCGACGCCGCTGGGTACTTCCAGGCTGTCGTTCTTGACGTCTTCGCCGGCGCGGCCGAAGATCGCGTGCAAGAGCTTCTCTTCGGGCGTCAACTCGCTGCGCGACTTGGGCGAAACCTTGCCCACGAGGATATCTCCCGGCCGGACGAACGTGCCGATCTGCACAATGCCGCGCTCATCGAGATTGCCCAGTGCCTTGGGCGAGACGTTGGGGATGTCGCGCGTGAACTCTTCCTTGCCGAGCTTCGTCTCGCGAATTTCGATCTCGAACTCTTCGATGTGGATCGAAGTGTACGTGTCCTCCTTGACCAGCTTTTCGCTGATGATGATGGCGTCTTCGAAGTTGTAGCCGTCCCACGCCATGAACGCGACGAGCACGTTGCGGCCGAGGGCCAGCTCGCCGTTATGCGTGGCCGCTCCGTCGGCGATGACCTGGCCCTTCTTGACCTTCTGGCCCACGCGCACGATCGGCTTCTGATTCAAGCAGGTGCGTTCGTTCAGGCCGACAAACTTGCGCAGCATGTATTCCCGTTCGTCCACGCGGATGTGCACGGCGTCGACATGGGTGACGGTGCCGGCCCGTTCCGCGCGAATTACCATGCCGCTGTTGTAGGCCACGTCTTTTTCCAGGCCGGTCGCGACGATGGGAGGTTCCGTGATCAGCAGCGGCACTGCTTGCCGCTGCATGTTGGAACCCATCAGGGCGCGGTTGGCGTCGTCGTGTTCCAGGAACGGAATGAGCCCGGCCGATACGCCCACCATTTGCTTGGGCGAGATATCGACGTACTCCACCTGATCGGCGCTGATGTAGCCGAAATCGCCGCCGTAACGGGCGATGACGCGCTCCTGAACGATCTTCTGGTGCTCGGTCTGCGTGTCCGCCGGGGCCAGGTGGGCCAGCGATTCCTCGTCCGCGCGCAGCCACTTCACTTCATCGGTGAGCTTGCGCTTGTGGAGCTTGCGGTAAGGCGTGATCAAGAAGCCGTACTCGTCCACGCCGGCGTAAATGCTCAAGCTGGAGATCAGACCGATATTGGTGCCTTCAGGCGTCTCGATGGGGCAGATGCGGCCATAATGCGAGATATGAACGTCGCGCACTTCGAAGCCGGCCCGCTTGCGATTGAGGCCTCCAGGTCCGAGGGCGCTCAGGCGGCGTTCGTGCGTCAACTGCGCCAGCGGATTGGTCTGGTCCACGACCTGGCTCAGCTCGCCGCGGCCGAAGAAGTACTCGATGGCGGCTGAGACGCTCTTGGGATTGATCAACGTCCGCGGCGTCATGTCTTGCTGGTCGCGGATGCTCATGCGTTCCTGCACGGTGCGGCGCAGTTTCAGGAATCCCTTACGCAGCTCGTCCGCGGCCAGCTCGTCGATCGTGCGCAGGCGGCGGTTGCCCAGGTGATCGATGTCGTCGACGTGGCCTTCGCCGGCACGGAGCTGCAAGATGTACTTGATCGCGTTCAAGTAATCGAGCGAGCGCAGCGTCATCTCGGACTCGGGGATGTCCTGGTCGAACTTGCGGTTAATGCGGAACCGGCCGACCTTGCCGAGGCGGTAGCGATTGGGGTCCTGGAACTTCTCGCGGAACAGCTCCTTGGCCTTCTCGAGCTGCGGCGGATTGCCGGGACGGAGACGCTGGTAAATGCGCAAGAGCGCCTCTTCATGCGTCTCGGTCGGGTCCTCGTTCACGGACGCCAGGATCAGCGGGTCCTTGAGCTTGGCGACGACCGTCACTTCCTTGAGGGTGCTCGCCAAGAGGCGGTCGACATGCTCCTTGGTCAGGACCTCGCCGCTGCCGACGTAAATCTCACCGGTTCCCGGATCGATCACGTCGCCCGCAACCACCGACCCTTCGAGGCGGGTGCGGTTCGCGGGCACAACTTTGACCGCTTCTGTCGGATAAAACGCGCGCAGGATGTCCGCGTCGGTCGAGTAGACGGGATCCATGGCGCGCAGGAGCGTCATGGCCGAGAACTTGCCGCTCTGATCGATACGAACGCCGAGCGCGTCCTTCTTGGTGACATTGACCTCGATCCAGCTGCCTCGTTCCGGGATGATCCGGCAACTGTGTAATTTGCGCTCGCTGGCTTCGGTCTCGACGACGAAGTCGACGCCGGGCGAGCGATGGAGCTGGCTGACGACGACGCGCTCGGCGCCGTTGATGATGAACTCGCCGCCGCCGATCATGATCGGCATGTCGCCGAGGTAAACCTCTTCCTCGACCGGCTGCTCCTTGTTGAGCCGAAGCCAGACACGGAAAGGCCGGCCATAAGTCAGGCGCAATTGCCGGCATTCATCCGGATCGTAGCGCGGCTTCCCGAGATCGTATTTCACGTATTCGAGGTTGATCGTCTTGTCGTAACTCTCGACGGGGAAAATTTCGCGCAGGACCCCCTCCAAGCCCGTGGGGGTGCGCTTCTCGGCCGGTACCTCCAGTTGAAGGAAGCGATCGTACGAGCGCGTCTGCACGTCCGTCAGCGACGGGACCTCGATCGCATCCCCGATGCGTCCGAAGTTTCGAGTCTGCTGCGGAAGGATTCTACGTTGGGCCGGGATGGGCATAAGCTGTGCTCCTCCCAGAAAAAGCGATACGGACCGGCAGGAAGCCCAGTCGGCGGCCCGGGGGCCGACTCCGCCGCGTGACCAGGCATCCAAGCTGCCGCATCAGAATGTTATTGGAATCACCAAGTTGAAAAGGATGCGTAACGAGGGCAACCATGAACCTCGGCAGGGCATCCCCAATCAGGGATACGGTGCGATCAAAAAGTTTCCAAATGTCCGGACGAGACGGCATGGTAGCCGCATGCGGCCGGGGGCAAGGAGGATGGCTGACGCGTCGCACGCTGCTTCCACCGCTTGAACAACGTGACTGTCTGCCGGTCCGCGGGAGGGCCGTCCGTGAGCACCTACCGGGCCGCCGCCGTGCCTCAACTCCGATTTGAGGGTGGGAAATCCGGAACCAGTCGCCTAAAAACGAAGCAAAGGAAGGAGCAGAGAGTGCCAAGGCACCCCTGCTCTTCCTTGAATTTCTTCGTATTTTGATGCCCGGTCCCCCAGGATTTAATCCCAATTCACCATTATAGCAGCATGAGTCAAGTATTTCGCTTATTTTAGCGAAACTTTCGCTCCGCCTTCTTCCAACTTCTGCTTGAGCTTGCCCGCCTCGTCCTTGGAGACGTTCTCCTTGACCGGCTTTGGCGCGCCTTCGACAAGATCCTTGGCTTCCTTCAGGCCGAGGCCCGTGATCTCGCGCACGATCTTGATGACGTTGATTTTCTTGGCCGCGTCGTAGCCATCGAGCTGTACGGTGAATTCCGTTTGCTCGGCCGGCTTCTCCGGTGCCGCTCCACCACCCGCGCCGGGACCCACAGCAACGGCGGCGGCACTGGCCGCCGGCTTGATCTTGTGGACTTCTTCCATGTAGCTGCCCAGCTCGACCGCCTTGGCGACCGTCAAGGCAACGATCTTGTCGCCGAGGTCTTGAACCTCGGGGCTCCAGACCCGCCCGTTTTCTTCAGCCATTGTAACTCTTCTTTCCTTTCTTAAGCAGTGCTGCTCGAAGCAAAAGCAGCGGCATGCGTAATAGCTTGTTGATTTATGGTGTCCTCAGCCAAACGGCAAGAGCACTGTTGTTCCTTAACCCGGCCCCTGACGGGGCTCGGCTCGCCGGCGAGCCGAGCCCCGTCAGGGGCCGGGTCATGTTACCCAGCAGCCGGCGCCGCTACCTCGGGCTGTTCGGCTGGCCTCTCCGCGAGGGTTTTGATCTGACCGGCAATGATCGAAGCCGGCGCCAGGATCTGGCCGAGGATGCGCGCCGCCGGGCTCAGGGCCAGGCCGACCACGCGGCCGATTGCCTCGGCCTTGGTCGGCATCGCCAGGGCAGCTTTGAAGCTGATCTCCAGCCCCTCCGAAACCGCCCCCTTGGCCTTCAAGATCTTGTCATTTTTTTTGATCAGAGCGTCCAGCTCTTTGCTGAGTTCCGCCAGGCTCGAGCCACCCCAGGCCAGCCAGGTCGGGCCCTCCCAGACGCTGGTCATTTTCAGGCCGCACTCATCAAACACCCGGCGCGCTAGGCTGTTCTTGACCACCTGCAAGCGAATGTTCTTCTTTCGCAGCGTGGAACGCACATGGTAATCGAGCTGGCAGTTCAATTTGCTGGCGCTCAGCACGACCATATCACGCACATCCTTGAAGGTATTCTTGAGCGCGTCCATTTCCATCTGCTTGATTTGTTTGCTCATGATTGCTCCGAACCGAACTCCCTGCTACCGACAGTCACATAGGTCCTATAAGACCTATGTGACTTATGATCCTGTGCTTAGCCTTAGACACTCACCGGGATGCCCGGGCTCATCGTCGCTGATAGCGTAATCGATTTTACGTAGTTTCCTTTGACTCCCGACGGCTTCGCCGCGCGGATCTGCTCGACAAAGGTCATGACGTTCGCAACCAGCTTGTCTTCCTCAAAACTGAGTTTGCCGACGCCGGCATGGACGTTGCCGCCTTTGTCGGCCCGGAACTCGACCTTGCCAGCCTTGAACTCGCGGACCGAAGCTGCCACGTCGCCGCCCGTGGTGATGACCGTGCCGGCCTTGGGCGTCGGCATCAAGCCGCGCGGACCAAGGACCTTACCCAGCCGGCTGACCACGCCCATCATGTCCTGCGTCGCCAGGGCAACGTCGAACTGGAGCCAGCCTTCCTGTTGGATCTTCTTGATGAATTCGTCCCCCCCCGCATGATCGGCGCCGGCTTCCTTGGCCTTGGCAATGTTCTCTCCCTGGCAAAAGACCATGACGCGGACCGCCTTGCCGATGCCGTGTGGCAAGGGCACGCTGCCGCGCACCATTTGATCGTTTTGTGTCGAATCAACACCCAACGACATGTGGATTTCGACGGTCTCGTCGAACTTGGCCCGTTTGTGCTGCTTCAACAAAGCCACGGCGCGCTTGAGTGGTATGGGGCCTTCCTTGGCGAGGTTTTCTTTGAGAGTACGTAGCTGGTGGCGCAGCTTCTTGCCGCGTTGGGGCGGATGACCCGGCTGCCTGCCGCGCTTCTTCGCCTCGCCCTCCTTGCTGGGAGCGGCAGGCGCCTTGGCCGCGGGGGCCGGGCTCTTTTGAGCAGGCGGCGCGGCTGCTGGAGCGCTTTCCCCTGCCGGTGCTTCGGGCGACGCCTTGGCCTTGGGTTCCCTCGGCTTGCGCTCTTTCTTCGGAGCGGGCGTTTCCCCTCCGGCGGCGCCTTCCGGTGCTTTCCCTGGTGCTTCCTCGGCGGCAGCTGTCTGTTTCTTAGCCATAAGATTTTCTTCGGTTACGTTTGAGAACCCGCTTCTCGTTCCCAGGCTCTGCCTGGGTGCGCGGAAGTCGATCAAGCCTCGACCACAATACCCATGCTCCGCGCCGTCCCTTCGACGATACGGACCGCGTGTTCCAGATCGCGCGCATTCAGGTCCTGAAGCTTCTTCTTGGCGATATCCTGCACCTGGGTCGGGCTGACTTTGAAACCTTTGTATTTCCCACTGGCCTTGGCCTTTTCTTCGGCGGGGATCAGTTCCCCCCCCCTCTTCTTTTCCAGAGGGATGCCAGCCGCCTGCTTCAGCAAGACCGCCGCGGGCGGGCTCTTGACGATGAATTCGAAGCTGCGGTCGGAGTAGACCGTGATCACCACCGGGATGGTGATGCCGCGCATTTCCTTGGTGCGGTCGTTAAACTGCGTCACGAACGCGCCGATATTGACGCCGTGCTGGCCCAGCGCCGGGCCGACGGGGGGAGCCGGCGTCGCCTGTCCGCCCGTCACTTGCAACCGAATCTGCCCTACTACCTGTCGCGCCATCGCTCGTCCTTCTCACTGCATCCAATGAAAAAAGAGAGGTGTCAGCATCCTCCGCTTGGCGAACAAGGAGGCTGACACCCTCTTGCGGGTTAAATATGCTCGACCTGCCAGTATTCCAACTCGACCGGCACGGGCCTGCCGAAGATCGTCAATTCGACGCGCACCAATCCCTTGGCTTCGAGGAGGTCCTTGACCTCGCCTTCCATGCCGGCGAACGTGCCATCCTTGACTTTGACCCGGTCGCCGCGGTCGTACTTCGGTTTCGGGTGGGCGATGCCGGGCACATGTTCGCCCTGGCGTCCCAGCATGCGTTCCACTTCCCGCTCCGACATTGGCGGCGGTGGATGATTGACTCCGCCGCCCACGAAATCGCCCACGCCGGCCGTCTCTCTGAAGAGATAGAGAATCCGGTCGTTATATTCCACCTCGACCATCAGGTAACCCGGATAGAGCTTTCGTTCGCGCACCACCCGCTTGCCGTTGCGCATCTCGGTGACGCGCTCGACGGGGATGATGATCTGGCCGAAATGTTCTTCCAGGCTTTCGATCTTGACACGCCGCTCGATCGCTTCCTTGATCGACTCCTCGCGGCCGCTTTGCACTTTCACCACGTACCAGCGTTTGTTGCTGGGTACTTTTGGCTCTTCGCCGTCGCCTTCGTCCACGGTCGGCGGAGGCGAGGAAGTCGGCGGGCCGGTGTCGGCGCTGTTGCCGGACGAGTCATCGGCGTGCTCCTCCGGCGACTTCGCCCCGGACCGCTTGGACTCTTCCGGAGACGGAGGCTCGTCCGGCGGCGGTTGAGCGGTCGAGGACTGCGGATCCATGGTGGCCAGTTCGTCAGGCATGAGCCAAGCTCTCCCAGGCTAGGGCCCGGATGGGGGGGGTTCACCAATCTTGCTCGGTGTCCTGTTTCTCCATCGTGGATGTGCCCGTTTGCAGCACCTGTACCCAGGAGCTGCTCATCAACTTCACCCAGAGTATGTCCACGACAAACAGAAACGTCGTCATCAAGAGCATGGTGGCGAGAACCACAATGGTATCCTGGACGAGGCGTTTGCGCGTCGTCCACGATACCTTATTCAACTCCGCTTCCGTCGCGATCAAAAAGTCCGCGAAGGGCGGAAAATTCACGATGCGATAGGCGATCCACAGGGAAGCCGCAGCTACCAGAATCGGCAGGGTGAACTGCAGGTGCGGCAAAAACGTGATCGTCTTCGCGCCGATAATGATTGCCTTGCCGGCGGCCGACACCGACTGCTCGCCGGTGAACGGTATGGTGACCGTCCAGTCCTGGGAGGCAGCGCTGCGCAGCGTGTCGCGCGTGATCATGGCGTACACACCGCAGCCGGCCAGGATCAAGATGCCCAGGACCGTGCCGCGGCGAACGCGCTGTCCCTGGGAGCGCTTGTAGGCAACGCCGGACAACCAGCCCTGGTCCTCGATAGCCGACACCTTCCGTTCGAAGGCGGGCCAAAAGAACAGGTACGCCCAGCCTGCCAGGAGCGCAATGCCAATGGCTAGCGTAATCCACGGGCCGATAGCCGACTTGTCCGCGCCCAGGCCTGACGCCAGCGCTTGGCCGATGCCGACGGTGATCAGAAACAGCAAGAACGTGCCCAGCGTCCCCAGGAAAGTGCCGGCGCGAATACCGTGCGTCGGAGTCGGTCCCAGAACGCGTTTCCCTAGCGCAACGAGGCCAACCGCCGCTCCGAGGATTACCAGCAGGAGCAGCGCGCGATCCTCGAACCTTCCGACAGCGCCAGGGAAAACCGAGCCGACCGCAAGATTCCACAGGCTCGGGATGCCATAGAAGACGATGGCGATGCTTCCCAGGACGTAGGCCGTCCCCGCCAGGCTGCCCAAGGCAAAGGCGTTGGCAACGCGCTGCGACGTCGCTTCGGGTGTATTCTTGACTGCCACAGCCATGGCAATTCCTTAAGTGGTAGCGAAGGAACTGTGCTCTTCGGTCCCGAGGACCCTGCGCCGAGCCATCCATGCTCAGCAGCAGCTTCTTGCAACAGGGGCGGAGCGAGTCGAACGCTCAACCGCCGGTTTTGGAGACCGGTGCTCTGCCAATTGAGCTACACCCCTAGGTGATACCGGCCCCTCGGCGAACTCCCTGGTGCGTTACTAACATGGACGGCAATGGGAGCGGAAATCGCTTGTTCCCCAGCGGAGCGGCAGGCCCGAACCTTGCCGGTCACTTCTTGCGGGATTCTTTGTGGACCGTGTGCTTGCGCTCCTTGCGACAGAATTTCTTCAGTTCCAGCCGTTCAGCGCCGCGTGTTTCCTTCTGCGCGCGATAGTTGCGGTTGCCGCACACCGTGCATTCCAGCCAGACATATTCTCGCATGGTTGAGGACCCGTTTTCTCAGCTCGATTCAAGGTGCTTGATTCGGCAGCTGCCTAGGACAGATTTCCAATCTGTCCGCTCAGGTTAGAAACCTGACCTACGGCCGAATCCCGCACGGTCAATTAGCAGCGGTCAGTGCTGGCCATCAGCTCCGAGCGCCCAACGGTCGGGCGTAGACCGCCAAAGCGGCTTTACGCGATGACCTTCGTGACCACGCCGGAGCCCACCGTGCGGCCGCCTTCACGGATGGCGAACCGCAGGTTCGCGTCCATGGCGATCGGTTTATCGGGTAGAAGCTCGATGGTCACGTTGATGTTATCGCCCGGCATGCACATTTCGACGCCCTCGGGCAGCTTGACTTCGCCTGTCACGTCGGTGGTGCGGAAGTAGAACTGCGGGCGGTAGCCGGTGAAGAACGGCGTATGCCGGCCGCCTTCATCCTTGCTCAGCACGTACACGCTGGCTTCGAATTTCGTGTGCGGCGTGATCGAGCCTGGCTTGGCGAGCACCTGGCCGCGTTCCAGGTCGTCTTTTTCAATGCCGCGCAGCAGCACGCCGACGTTGTCGCCGGCCGTGCCGTATTCCAGGGTCTTGTTGAACATCTCGACCCCGGTAATGACCGTCTTCCGCGGCGCCTTCATGAGGCCGATGATCTCGACTTCGTCGCCGACTTTGGCCCGGCCGGCTTCGATACGGCCCGTGCCCACCGTGCCGCGACCCTTGATCGAGAAAACGTCCTCGATGCTCATGAGGAACGCCTTGTCCTCCGCGCGCTGCGGCGTCGGGATGTAGGAGTCGAGCGCGTTCATGAGGTCGTCGATGCACTTGCAGGCGGCGTCGTCCTTGCCGAGCGACAGCATGGCCGGCAAGGCGCTGCCGCGGATGATCGGGATCGTGTCGCCCGGGAATTCGTACTTGGCCAGCAGCTCGCGCAGCTCCAGCTCGACGAGTTCGAGCAGCTCGGGATCGTCCACCGTGTCGATCTTGTTGAGGAAGACGACGATGTAGGGGACGTTCACCTGACGTGCCAACAGGAGGTGCTCGCGCGTCTGCGGCATGGGGCCGTCGTTGGCGGCAACGACGAGAATGGCGCCGTCCATCTGGGCGGCGCCGGTGATCATGTTCTTGATATAGTCGGCGTGCCCTGGGCAATCGATGTGCGCATAGTGCCGGCTCGTGGTCTCGTACTCGACGTGCGCCACGCTGATGGTGACCGTCTTGAGATCATCGCGCTCGGTGCCGCCTTTGGCGATGTCCTTGTACGATTTGATCTTGGCGACCTTGTTTTTATAGCCCTGGCGGGCGACGATCGCGGCGGTGAGAGTGGTCTTGCCGTGGTCGATGTGCCCAATGGTGCCGACGTTGATGTGCGGCTTATTCCGAGTAAAGACGTCCTTCGCCATCGTTCCTCCGCAGGTTCAAAACTTACCGCTCCCGACCCGCAGCCCGGGAGCCAAGGGTTGTGACTCGCCAAAAAGCCTCAAGAGCTGCTGCTGGGGATTGAACCCAGGACCTCGTCCTTACCAAGGACGCGCTCTACCCCTGAGCTACAGCAGCACGCCGACTTTTGATTCTAGATGATTGCCCCAAGTTTCCAAGTGTCTCGGCGGCTCCCTGCCGTCTTTCATGACCGATCGATTGCCCATTATCAAGTTACACGAGCCACCAGGTTGTAGCACAAGCTGATAGCTTGTGCGAGCAATCGCTGTGCTAGTGCATTGCAGCCCGTTATCGAGTAGCACAAGCTACCGGCTTGTGCTACAGCCACACTGGCACTTTGAGTTACGGCTGCGGCCTCACCCGGCACTGCCTCCCCGCCTTCGACAATCCCCATCGAGAGCGGGTGAAGGGAATCGAACCCTCGTCACCTGCTTGGAAGGCAGGAGCTCTACCATTGAGCTACACCCGCAGCCGATTCTTCTGGTCTAAAATTCGGAGCAATGGGCAGAGAGGGATTCGAACCCCCGTAGGGCAAAGCCCGTCAGATTTACAGTCTGATGCCATTGGCCGCTCGGCCATCTGCCCGTCCATGCTTCATTCAGCTAACTCTCAGCCAATGGCTGGACCGAGAGTGGGTCAATCGCCTGACAATCTCAGTCAAATTGGCCGGTGGGCCTTCGTCGAAACGACGGCTTCTCCCCGCCAGGGAAGCTAGCGGTGGGATTTGAACCCACAACCACTGGTTTACAAAACCAGTGCTCTGCCGTTGAGCTACGCTAGCGCAGCCTAATGCGTGGAAAAAATAAGTATAGGTAGGTGGCATAAGCGTTGCAAGGCGAAATTCCAAGCGACGCCTCATGTTGGGTTCGAACCGCGCTGGCCGCCCTGAACTCTGCGCACGCTCACCTGCCCCCTCGTGTGAAAATCGAATGCAGAATTCTTACGAATTCTTAGCGAAAATAACTTTTTGGTTGACGATGACCTGCGGCAATCATTAGCCTAGTCTTGTCCAAGGTTGACGCACCGGAATCATTGCTCCAGTTTAGTTGGACGTATTGACCATCCAACCGGCGGCCACTTGAGCAGTCATCCACATGCGGCTTCCTTTCTCTCTGGCGCCTGAACAGTCCGGAGAACCCGTCATTCGCAATGATGCGTGGCATGATGTCGTAAGGCGTAAGCGATCAGCGTACGGAACATCAACGGTTCTTAACCAGCAAGCAGATCGAAGACTGCAACTTGCAGTGGATAGCGCTGGCGTTCTGATCTGCGCATGCATCGTGCGGGCGCCCGCGGCTCTTGAGCTTCGTGAGGGGTAGATGATGTCCTCTGCTCGATTCGACCGACGATGCAGTCGATCTCACTTGAAAACGCAGCAGTTCCGGCCTCTTCTGGAATACCTGGAGAGCCGGCAGCTTCTGTCCGACGGACTTGCCAAAGCGCTCGTACCGACGCCGGTTCCCCCAATCCTGATCCTCGTTCCCGGCCACGACCAAGGGACAGAACCCGCCGATCCGGGAACTCCGGTGGAGACGGCGGGCGGCTCCTCCACGCAGTCTTTCGGCGTGCAGCCAACCACTCCGGGCACGAATGGCGCCTCATCGACGCCTCCGGCGTCGCAGGGCACGCACACGAATCCCGTTTCCGTCGCGCCTGTCAGCAAGACATCAGGCAGCGGCTCGGGATCTACCAAGAAGACCACAACGCCGACCACCGGCACAGCCGGGCAGCACTCGGGGACCACTTCCGGCACGACCGGCACGAGAACGTCTGGGACAACCGCCACAAAAACGTCCGGCACGACCAGCACGCAAAAATCCAGCGGGACGACGACCACTCCGAAATCGACTTCGAGCGGATCGACTTCCGGCCAGAGTTCCCAGGCCGGCCAGTCGACGACCGGCGATCCTGGCGATGCGGGAACCACGCTCGGTCCCGAACCGCCGTCGAGCGGCAGCACGAGTTCGTCAAGCTCGACCTCGGGGAAGTCTTCTTCGACGACAGGCGCAAGTGTTGCCGGAGCATCTGGCTCCGGGGACCAATCCGTCGCCGTGGCGTCCCAAACATCCTCGTCATCCGGCACGTTCACTGGAAAGAACCTGGGGGCGGGGAGCGCCTCCTCGACATCATCAGGAAGCACGAGCGCGACCCCTTCTGCTACCTCGACAGACGCCGAGACGTCTTCGAGCCAGAAAACTACGAACTCCTCGACGAAATCGCCGAACGATTCGAACTCGGATGCGCTTGCGGCATCCGACGACTCAACCACCGACGGTCTCTTCACTGCACCGCCGCCGCCTGCGCAGACTTTGGCGGCGGTTAGCCAGTCGGACTCCAGCGGCGATCCGGCGACCGTTTCCGTGCAGGAGAGCACGCCCGTAAGCTCCGTTCCGGACGGCGTGCCTGCCAGCACGGTTACCAGCTCGACTTCCGACCCTGCGGATGCCGCCAAGCCGAGTCGGCCGACCGACGGAGATTCGCATAACGCGGCGACAGACGCCTCGGCCAAGAGCGGCTCGACGGACAGCCCGCCCTCTCCGGTCGAACCAGCTACGGAGGGCAGCAGCGCGGCCCTCGTCGTTGTCGGCTCGACGCGCGGGCCGGCCTACGCGCCTGGCAGTGTTGCCGACAACCTGATCTCAGGCGGTCGAGACGTTGGCCCGGCGGGTCTGGAGCTGGCTCCCCAGGGCGGTTCCTTCGCCACCACGTTGACACAATTCGGATTGCTGCACTCGAGGAGTTTGACGGAAAACGCGGACACAGCCCTTTCCTTGCAGGGCGTCGCTGCCGCTGCCGTCGCCGCGGCGGACGCCGGCGGGCAACCTGCCAAGGCCGAGATCGCAGGGGAGGCGGTTCTCGCAGATTGGAATCCGGGTCGGGCCGCGTGGTCGGTCTCCCGCCAGCAATATGCGGGCGCCGTAGGCAGCGTTCTGGTTCAGGAGCTGAACGCCACAAGCAGCTCGACAGGTCAGACGCTTAACGAGTCGCCCTCCACGGAGTGGGGATTTGTGCTGGGCTGGGCACTGGCCCTGCCGCCGGGGCGCATGAAACATCAACCCACCATCATGCTGGTGGAAGGCGATCAGACGGTCCGCGATACGATGACCGTGCGTCTTGTGGACGAGGGGTACCTCGTCCTGCCCGCGGCGACCGGGCGCGATGCGGTGAATGTGCTCCGCACGCCCCTTTCGCCGATCGACGTCATGCTGCTTGATACCCAACTGCCGGACGTTAACAGCGTCGACCTGCTCGTGCGTTTGCGCGAAGTGTACCCAAAACTGCCTGCACCGGTGTGGCTGGGCGATGCCAAGTTCCAGGAGTCGACACTGCTCCGTGGATCGACGATGCAGCACTACATCCCCAAGCCCATCGAACTGGAAAGACTTCTGAGCACGATCCGCGCACTTTTGAGCTGAGAGGGGAGAGCCGATTTGGTGACCAAGCATCGCGAGGGGCCGATGAAGTCCTCCGAAATCGGGAACCCGTCGTGCTGCCGACCGCAGCCGCGAGCTTCCTGCTGAAAGATCGCTGAGCACCGATTAGCGCCCTTGGAGAGGAGAGTGGTCATGAGAACGGGAAGGCAAATTGCCCTGGTGGCGGACGATCCAGACCTCGCCCAAGCAATTGGAGCACACCTCAAAAGAAGTGTCGGCGCCTCCGTCCTGGTCAGCAGCTACTCGTCGATCCGCGAGTATCTCGGGCCCCGGGCGCATGGCGTACTGGTTCTGGCTGCTGCCTCGGTCGCGGACGCCGAGCAAGCCCTGCGCCTGGCCCAGCAGACCATCCTTCAGCAATGGCCGCTCGTTTTGGTGGCGGTCATGAGCAATGCCTCCGCGTGCTGGGAAGACTTGCAATGCCTGGAAGCCTACCAGGCTCGGCTCCTCCGCTGGCCCAAAGATGCCGCTCGGCTGACACGGCTCATCCGGGAACACGACGAACCGGCAGCCAAGACTTTCAGCAGAAAGGACACGGACGATCCCGAAGAAATCATCCGCGCTGCCCTGGCCGACACCACACCAACGCTGGTCCCCTTGACCCAACGCATTGCCTCGGCGGCCGCCAACGACGGCCCGCTTCTCCTGACGGGCGAGAGCGGCGCAGGCAAGACCACCCTGGCCCGCCTCATGCACGAGCTTTCCCCGCGCAAGGATGAACGTTTTCTGGTCTTCCCCTGCGGCGCGCTTTCCGTCAATCTGCTGGATAGGGAGCTTTTCGGGAACGTCGAGGACGTCTGCGCTGAAGCCGACTGCGAACGCGAAGGCAAATTGGTTGCAGTCGGCTACGGCACTCTGCTTCTGGATGAAATCGACGCCCTGGGGTCGCAGCAGCAAGCGAAACTCCTGCGCGTCCTCGAAACCGGAGAATTCGAAGCGGTCGGCAGCAGCCGCACCCAGATCTGCAACGCGCGCATCATCGCCACCAGCAATTGCGACCTGGAAATGGCCCAGCGCCTCGACAAGTTTCGTTCAGACCTCTACTGCAAGCTGAACGTCACTTCCATTCACCTGCCTCCGCTGCGCGAGCGCCCGCAAGACATTGTCGCGCTGGCGCGCAACATGGCCGCACGCTTCAATACCCGATTCCACAAGGACCTCTTCAAGATCCATCCGGAAGCGCTGGCAGCCCTGGAGGCATTCTCCTGGCCGGGCAACATTCGCCAGCTGGAGAACGTGATCATGCACGCCGTCCTCGTCAGCTCCGGTCCCGACCTCATCCTCGAAGACCTGCCCTTGCCGATCCAGGAAGGCACCCTGGCCGCCCCCGGCTCTCTGGCGGCAACGCTAGATCCTCTCCTGGACGATCGCGATCGCGCCGAACGCGCGCTCGTCGAGCAAGCGCTCGCGAACTGCGGCTACAGCCGGGCGCGAACCGCGCACGTCCTCGGCATCAGCCGGGTGACTCTCTACAAACGCATGAAGAAATTCGGCCTCATGGAAGTCCCGCAACATTCATGAGGGGCGAGGGAATAGGGGCTGGGGAATAGAGGCGAGGGGATAGGGAGTTGAGGGGTTTAGTTGTTCCAGGGCACTACTTTGCAGGCTTCGGGCGGATCGGGCGATCGGCGCCTCAATCCTTGTGAATCTGCCGTAAGCGCGGCGACAACCTTAGCATCCACTGCACGCGCTCGAACTCGTTTAGCCAATCCTCCGTCACCTGCGCCAAAACTGTGTCGCCGGGAATGGCGATCCCCGTCGAACACATATCGCCAACCTGGTCGCGGACCATCTGGCGATATTTGCTGATCGTCCTTTCCCCATACCTGCACGCCTCCAGGCCATCCTCGCTGAAGAAAACTACCACCGGCACGCGATTGCCGCCGTTGATTTGCAGTTCGCACTGCACGTCGGGATTGTCGTCGCGGTCGAGGTAGCGTACCTCGATCACCGGGGCCAGGGCGGCAAAGTGCTCGAAGATAGGGCATTGATTGATGCAGTCGCCGCACCAGGCGCCGGCAAGACACAGCACGTGCACCGACCGGCGAAAAGACGCGAGCATTTCCCGCTGGGCAGCATCCAGGGAAACCTGTTCATGCATTTGCCGCCAGCGCTGCTTCTGGCCTTCGTTGGCATAGCGCTCCAGAAAATCGGCGTAACGAAGCCCTGCTCCATAACTTTCGTAGAGGTTCACCAGGCACTCCTTGTTCCGTGACCAAGCGGGAGGGCCTGCGCGACGCTCATTTCTTGGTGATCGCCAGCGCGAAGCTCGGTGCCGCGATTTGCTGATTACCGGCCGCCACGGCCGTGCCTAGCACGAGGACGTCGACCTTCGCCCCGGCAAGCGCGGCCGCGCTCGCCGTCAGCTCCACTTCCACCATGCTCTGTCCTGGGCCAAGCGTTATCTTAGGGACAACGACGTAGGTCGGCAGGTTGCGCCATTCGAGCAGGATCGGCCCCATATAGCCCTTACGCCGGGCAAGAACCTTGATCTTGGTTTTGCCGCCCGGCACTAGACTGACGGCAGTCGGCTCGAGAGCGAGGTCGAAGAGCGCCGCCTTCACCTTGAGCCTGAAATTGGCGGAGGCATTCTGTTGATTCGCCGCCGCCGTGGCCGTGCCAAGCACATTGACGTCGGACTTATCCACCGCGACAGCGTCGGCGGCGGCCGTCACTTCGATATCCACGGCCGATTGCCCGGCAGCAATCGTGGCGCTGCCGGCCGTGACATGCGCCGGCAGGTTGCGCATCGCCAATGCGATGGGACCGTTGTAACCGCCCCGTCGGGTGGCCCGGACCTTTAGCTTGGCCTTGCCGCCCGATGTCAATTTCAAACTAGGCGGCTCCACGTGCAGGTCGAACGGCAACCCGAGCACCAGAGACAGCGGCTCCGCGGTCACGTCGAATTCCGTATTCTCGAACTTGGCCTTGCCCGTCACGCTGATCGCGAAATGCCCGAGCGGTGCGTTGCCGGCCGGATTCAACTGCACTTTGACCTCCTGCTGTCCCTTCGGAATGTTTTTCAAGGCCGCAGCCACGTTGGCAGGCAGTCCCACGGGAGAGAGAGCGATCTCACCGTCAAACCCCGCCGACCGGACCACGCTTACTGTCAGCGGCACCGGAAGACCTCGAGCGCCCTCCGCCTGGTCGAGATTGGCGGTGAGTGTGAACGGAGGCTTCCGCGTGATTCCCAGGCCGACGCGCGTCAGCAAATCGTGCGGCGGATACGTGAGGTTGGCAAGGCTCTTGCTGATAACGGTGTGCAAGTTTGCATAATGAACCACCGTCCTGCCGCCGATCGTGGCACTGCCCAGCAGGGCGATACTGACGGGGCCTGCCGGCGTGTCCGGATTCGCATGCACGAAAAGGATCGCGGCCGGCACATTCGCCGCGGCCGGCTGCCCCGCGGGAATCGTCACGTGCCCCGTAATGTCAGGATGGCCCACCACGCTCACGTCGATCGGCCCGCCGTAATCCCGCCGCGTCGCGAAGATGCTTACAGGGATGACCCCGCCGGGAGCGATATCGAACCGGTCGATGCCAAGCGACAATTCGAAACCAGGTTCATGAGGCGTGACCGTCACTCGATAGGTTTCGGACGGCCCACTCGCGTACAGCAGATGCTCGACCGACAGGACGAAATCGCCGTCCGCCGGCGCGGTGAAGTCGATGCGCTGGCCGGCCATCGGGTTGCTGGCGGCGAGCTGGGCGCCTTTGGCGTCCTTGAGCACCAGGTAGACTTCCGTCGGCGAGTAAAGTTCCTGGGTCTTGGCCTCGATTAGATAGCGCTGGCCCTTCTTGCCGGCAAACACGTAATGGTCGATGTCGCCGCCCTCCTGGAAGCGCCCGGTAATGCCGCCCGGCACCGGCAGCCGGTTCGCATGGGCCGGATCGTTGTTCGGCTCCTGCTCTTCCAGCTCTTCATGATTGCTCAGGGCCAGCGACACGGGCCAGCCGTAGAGCCCATTGGCACCCTTGGGTGTGACCCAGATCGTGTCGACACCGGGATCCGAGGGCACAGCCACCTCGACGGGAGCGACGCCCGCGACCATCGGCCCCGCAAAGTGGACTGTCACCTGGCTGCCGCGCTGCGCAGCCATCGGGATGGGCGTGGTCGCGCAGGGAAAGTCGCCAATGCGCAGGCGATACCAGAAATCGCCCGCTCCGCGGTACATCACGTCGCGGACCTCCACGAGGTATTCGCCGGCTTCCTTGAAGACATACGTGATGCGCGGGTCGGTCTGCAGCCCGGGCGCATCATTGCTATGCCCTCCGGGGAGTTCCCTTCCCGTCCGCGCATCATAGAGCGTGAGCTGCGGATCGATGCCGCTTCCCAGGCGATGTCCCAACACTTCGAAGCTCACCCGCTGCCCCGCCTGCACGCGGACCTTGAAGTAATCGCTGGTCTCCTGATCGGCCCGGCCGACAACGACGCTGGGAACCTGCACCGCTTGCGCGGTCGCCTTGGAGTGGTTCGTCTCAACTTCCATGACCTGCGGCAAATCGTCGATGCAAAACATGCGCAGATTGGACAGCCCGCGCGTGGTCGCCAGGCGGATACTATGGAAGCCAAGCGGCGCATCGTGGCTGACTTCGAGATGGACACGCAGCTTGGCGGGATCTTTGCCGTTGTTGTTGTCCGTCGGGAAGCTGACTTTCGCCGGGAAACTGGTCCAGAGACCGGTCGGCCCCGCCAGATTGCTGCCCGTGAGCGTGAGGTCAATGCTGGAGCCGCGCTGCGCCCCGAGCGGCACCGGCATCTGCAGAACAGGCGCATGCGGATTGGGTTGCTGGAGCGGCTGCTGGGCAGAAGCCGTCTCGAGTGACGCGAACAACCCAGCCAGGATGCCGACGATAAGGGGGCCAAAGCATGTCCCCAATTGTTCGAACAGGCGAATGCAAATCCGTGAACGACTGCTGGAGAGGAAGGCGTGCATGCTGCTCCTTCAAATTGCAGGTTGGACACGATGCTCGGCATCGAGAACGGACGGCGGGAAGGCTTACAGGAGGGCGAACACCTCGTAATTCTGAAATTATGATAACCGCTGAGCTGGTTGGCTGAAAGGTAAATTAGGGCAGTGCTACCGTTTGAAGGGTGCCCAGCTAACCCGGCCCCTGACAGGGCACGGCTTGCCGGCGAGCCGTATGCGTTCATTGCGCATGTACGGATCTGTGGGCGCGCCAGGGAGTGATCCTTGGCGCAATCCGGCCCGATTTGTCCCGACGGACATATCTCACCTCGATCTCCTCCACTGCCTGTCAGGCCACTGCCGTGGGAACCAATCGCTTGAGCATCTCAACCTTCACGGCGTCGTTTACGACCAGGCACGAGACCATGGCATAGGCGAAAATCGCGAGCGTCTGCGACCAGGACATTGGCAAGAGTCCCGGAAGACCCACGCGCGTCAGGATGGTGCCCGTGAGCGCACCAGCTATGAGGCCGGCCGCGAAGGTCTTGCTGGGCAGCGTCGCCCAGAACCTGCGCCGTTCTCTCAGGGACGCAGATGTAAACACGCTAAAAGAAAGCAGTGTCAGGAAACTGAAAGTGTTGAGGGCATTGCTGTCCGTTGCCAAACCGAACCGTGACCAGCCGATCCACAGGAAGAAGAGCGTTTCTGCCACCATCGCGACGCCGAGCACGATGGAAACCGCGACGAAGCCCCCGATGGCCCACGTCTCCGGTTTCTTGGACGGACGCACGCGGTCGGTGGCCAGGGCAATCGTCGCGAAATCCAGCACGAAAACGAGCAAAAGCATCGCAAAGGCGGAAACAACGAACTGACCGGTCACTATGAAGGCGATGGCCACGAAGGCAGACTTCAGGATCGTCCGGCTGATCTTGTTGATGATCCAGGTCAGAACGTGCTGGTAAATCGTCCGCCCCTGCTCGACCAGCGCCACGATGTTCCTCAATCCCGGCTCGGTCAGGACAACGCTCGCCGCGCTCTTGGCCACGTCGGTCGCGGTGCTGACGGCAATGCCGACTTCGGCCTGGCGGAGCGCGGGCGCATCATTGACGCCGTCGCCCGTCATCCCGGTAACGTGCCCCGCGGCCTGAAGGTGCTGCACCACGATGTATTTGTCCTCCGGAAATACCTCCGCGAAACCATCGAGGCCCGTCAACAAGTCCACCGTCTCGTTCCCCGCCAGGGCGCTGGCGGCCTTGAGGTCGGCCACGCGCCGGATGTTGGGCAAGCCCACGCCCTGGGCGATTTGTCTGGCAACGGCTAATGCGTCGCCGGTGAGCATCTTGACCGGAACGCCCAGGTCGCGCAGGGCGGCAATGAGGGATTTGGCGTCCGGACGCGGCGGATCGTACAGCGTCACGAGTCCCACCAGTTCGACGACGCCCGTCTCGGGGCCCCGCGCCACCGCTAGCGTCCGATATCCCTTCGATGCGGATTCGCTGAGACGGGCCTCAAGTTCCTCAATGGCCGGGGGCAAGAGGCCACAGGCTTGGGCGACGGTTTGCACCGCTCCCTTCATCACTCGAAAACGCCGCCCGTCCTGTTCGAGCACGGCTTCCGTCCGCCGGTTTTCTGCCTTGAACGGTGTGAAGGAGACGGTGGCGGCCTTGGGAGAGTTGTCGAAGATGTGCCGCTCCTTTGCCGCGGCCAGGAATGCCAGGTCAATCGGATCCTGGTTGGCTTCCTCCGACGCGAGTGCGCCGGCGAACAACACGTCGGCTTCCGTTGCGTGCTTTAGCGGAATCACGCCAGAAACGGCCAGCTGGTTCATCGTGATCGTGCCGGTCTTGTCCACGCAGAGCACGTCCATCGTCGCGGCATCCTCCGAGGCGCTGAGGCGGGTAACCAGCACGCCCCGCTTCGCCAGCTCTGCCGACCCGATGGCCATGCTGACCGTGAACATGACGGGGAGAGCCACAGGCACCGCGCTCATCAACAAGACGAGCATGAGCGGGATCATCTCCAAAAGCGGCGCGCCACGGATGAGTGACATCACGATAACCACGCTCAGCAGCGCGCCGACGATGACGAACAACCAGCGGACGAGCTTGGAGATCACCGCTTCGATGTGAAGCTCCGGACGCGCGCTCTGCACGAGCTGGGTGGTGCGGCCAAAATAGGTCTTCGCCCCCGTCAACAGCACCACGCCGTTGCCTTCGCCCCGGCGGACGATGGAACCCGACGAGAGTACTTCGCCGGGAACTTTGTCTACATCCTTCGACTCCCCCGTGAGGGCCGATTGATCGACGCTCGAGGTTCCGCTCAGGAGCTTCACGTCTGCCGGGATGATGTCGCCGGGGCGCACGCGGACGATGTCGCCAGGGACCAATTCTCGGGCGGGAACGACCTGCCAGCTCGCGTCGCGCAGCACGCGCGCACTGACCTGGAGCCGGCGCCGCAATGTCTCCATCACGCCCGCGGCCCGTCGCTCCTGCGCATAGCCCAACACGGCATTGACGACCAAGAGTGCACCCACAATGGCAAGATCGGCGTAATTCCGCAGCACAAGCGACAGAAGCATGATCAGCTCGAGCATCCACGCAGACAGGCCCCAGAATTTTCCGAGGAACTTGAGGACCGGGTGTCCTTTCTCCTCTGCCACCTCGTTGAAGCCGTGTTCCTTCCGGCGGGTATCTACCTCCCCGTGTGTGAGTCCCGTCTCGGGGCTCACCCGGAGCGCCGCGAGTGTGTCGGGCAGCGACGCGGATGCGATCTCAGATGCCTTGGCACTTGCTGGCATCGAGCGCAGGGGCTCTGGTTCGGATTTATTTTTGGCTGTCAGCATAGTGACTATGCTCTGCGGCGCCCGTTAACTCTCGGCCAGGCTCCATTTCCAGTTGCGTGCCGGGACAAATCGGTTTCAGTTCAGTGTTTCCGTGCCTTGGGCAGAAAACATGAACCGACACCGATTTCTCTTATTCTTCGCTTGCGGACGCAGATGGCGTCCCTACTGACTCACGAAACCGCCGCCCGCTTCGGGCGGCTTTTGTTGGTATCAGACAGTCGGAAGGACGACGACGGGCTTCGGGAGGTTGCTGCCGGCCGCCTGATTGGGCATTCCGGCATCAAAGGTGACGAGCTCAGTGCTCGCAGCCGCGTTGAGTTCTGCCGCCAGCGCGAGGTAGATACCGTCGGCCGACCGGCTGCATCCGAAAGTCCCCAGGATTTCCTCGGCTCTTTTGACGAGGCTCTTGTCACCCATAGGAGGCGGATTGATTGCGGCCATCAGCGTTATGAAACCGAGAACTGCACTGCTGTGTTCCGCGGGTGTCAGCACGCCATCATTGAGCTTACGGCAAAGGACGTACAGGCATTCGGCGATAATGACGCCGGGGGCGTAAAAGTTACATCCCTCCGAGGCGTACTCCATCATCTTCGCCTCGGCGTTCGCCAGCTTGTCGGGTTCCTTGGAGCATAGTGCGATCACCACGTTTGCGTCGATTACGACCGACACTGGGCTAGTCGTCTCCGAAGCCATACATTGCTCCTTCCCTCGCTTCTCGTAAATAGTCCTTTTTGTCCTTCTTCGGATTCATGGCCTTTCGGATTTCTTCGAGTTCCTGCAGCACCTGCAGCATCTCCGTGTTCGGTGGCCGCTCGCCGTTCTTGGAACTGGCCCTATTCGTCGGGCTCTCAGGATTGCTGACAAAGGTCACGCGAACGTGCTGTCCGGATAGCATCGATTCTTGCTTCTTCAAATCCTCCCAAAGACCTTCGATGCCCACGATCTCGTCCGGTTCATTCGCGCCTCCGGCGAGAACGTCCCCCTCGTTCGCCGGCGCGAATTGGGTGTTAACTGCGGTGAAGACGCCTTGGTAGCCCGATTTTACGAGAAGCTCGAACGCTTCGACCGCGTTTTGGCGGCTGTGCGCGGGAATGACCCTGCATTCGTTCTTGGAAAGCAAAGCCTGAACGAGCTCGATATCCGCCATCTCGCTCGCCAAGAAGACGGCCTTTGGCCTCCGAGACCTCGCAGCCATCCGGACGGTGTTCGCCAGCGTGTCCGCGGTGATGTACTTGATCATCGCTCGTTCTCCTCTGGGCCGGTGAGTTCGACGGCCAAGTCCCAGCGGTCGTTGACGATCTGCGGCGAGTGCGTGGCGATTACTGCGTCGAACGGCGACAGCTTGATGATCCGCTGCAGGTCCCGCAAGAACTCCTCCTGCCAGGCGATGTGCAGGGAGATTTCCGGCTCGCCGATCATCACGAGCGAATTCTCCTGCACGTGAAACAGCAACTCGTAGAGCACGACCACCTCGTGCTGCTCTCCCGACGAGAGATCGGAGGCGTTCAGTTCCCCACCGGTGCGAGTCGAACGAAACCGAAATCCCTTGTCTTTGTGAATCAGCATCTCCTTGTATAGGAAGTGGCCATTCACGATCTCTCGAAACAAATCGATCCGTGCCGCAAGATCATCGAACACGCTCAGTTTCCGCTCGATGTCGTGAACATAAACCGAAAGCACTCCCCTGTCCGCATCGTCCATGTGCTGCGGCATCTCGAAGCCGGTCTCCTCCTTCCCGAGGAGTCCCGCTTCTTCGAGACGCGCCCGTTTTGCCTCGATCTCTTGAAAGCGCGCTCTCAACGCCTCCTCGGACAGGCTGATCTTCTGCTTCTGTTGCACATAGCGAATCGGGAATGTGCGGTCGAGCGTCTGAGCGAGGGCCCCGTAGTCTTTCTCCTGCTTCCCGATTCGACTGGCGAGTTCTTCCGAATGCATCGTGATTGCCGGGGCAATCGCGGACGCGGTCTCATAGTCCGCGCGCCGCTTAAGCCGCCGCGGCGTGACGAGCCGTTGCGTTTCAATCAGGCGAACACGTACGGCTTTGTTAAGTTGTTCGATCCAACCGGGCGCTGACCTCTGGATGAGATTGATACCCGGCGGCATGTAGTCGCTGAACCGCTCGACGATCTCCTCCAGCGAAAAGGTCTCACCGGTCGGATGATGAACCCACTTGTTCGAGGCGATCCGATTCAGCCCGGGGATATGCTGATCCACCCACTCAGCAAGAGGGATGGCAAGCGAATTCGGATCCAAGTGCGACGTCGGCTTGTAATGCTCGATCTCGACATCATTTTTCAAATAACCGATGCGCAGACGGTGACGCTTCTTCGGGTGATCAGTCTCTTCATCTGCAGTCTTGGTGACGACGATACTCGACTCGTCATCAAAATCGAGTCGCAACTCGGCAAATGGGATCGGCAGAAGCTCAAAATAGCGGGAGTCGCACAGGCTCTTCACCATACGGAGAAGGGTCGTTTTGCCGAGGCCATTGAGCCCGTGGATGATCGTGATCCGTCCGTCGAGCTTTAGAGGAACCGAGTGGTCGAACGTGTGGAACAACTGCTTAACCGATACTCTCGACACTCGCATTGCCTGGCGACCTCGCCTTAGCTCCGCCATGAAGCGGGCGTGCCTGTCGTCCACGCTCTGGACGCGCGTTGCTGGAATGCCACGAAGAGCCGGCGGATCATCGCCCGGCCTCGCTTTCGTGCCGACGGGAATAACCAAGGACTCTTCTGGTGCCTTTTACGCCTAGGCCAACATATTCGGCTGTGCCAATCCCGTGAAGTACGGTGAGCACTACAAGTGTTACCTCCGTGGAGACCAGCCGGCTGCCTTGAGCAACGCCGCTACCGGTCAGAAGCCCCCTCAATCATACTGAATGGAATCTGCGCTGGCAAAACGGGGATGTTCAACTTTTACTGTGCGCCGATACCTGGTGCCCGCATGCGCCCCCATCAGCTCTGGGAAAGCCAGTCCAACCGTCGCGTTCAAGGATTGCATAATCGTTAAGCAGCCTGCAAAAGCGAGAAAGAGAGCAGACGACAACATCAACCCGACCGGAATCTTACAGAGCATCTCAGGCCCGCGGATCGGGATGCCCAGACGTTCCCCTCTTGCAAGAAGGACAAAAGGGCCGGGTCGCGCCAGGGAGTGATCCCTGGCGCGACCCGGCCCGATTTGTCCCAATGCTCGGCATCGAGAACGGACGGCGGGAAGGCTTGCAGGGGGGCGAACAGGTGGTAATTCTGAAGGTTTGAGAACCGGTGAGCCGGTTGGCTGAAGGTAAACTGGGGTAGTGCTACGGTTTGAAGGGTGCACCGCTAACCCGGCCCCTGACGGGGCACGGCTCGCCGGCGAGCCGTGCCTCGTCAGGGGCCGGGTGAAGGATCGAGCGCCCTTGATGCATCACAAAAGACTCAAGTTCTTCTCGCCTTAGTCGGATAGGAACATGGATGTAGATCTCTTTTCCCAGCGGGAGAAGCGATGGATTGCCTCTTCTTGCTCCTTTCCTGCGCATGCTGCTCTGGCCTTGGCGGGCCGGCTGAGGATTCGGGCGGTCCGTGCCTTTATTGCCCGGCTTACTCTCTGGACGGGGCACCTGGCCTTCCCGCGCAGCCCTACTGTCCGCAGCCTGGCGATATATTCCTGGCCACGGATCACGCGCTCTGGGCTCGCGCGGGCCATTGGTGCGTTGGCGGTGCGGGAGTCCATCACTCGGGGATCATGATTGCCCGTCCGGATGGGCAGGTGGCTCTGTTACAAGCAGGTCCGTTCAATTCGCTGCGCATCGAGATCCTCGATCCGCTTGCCGTCATGCGAACGACCGTGCAAGAAGGAGACCGAGTCTGGATCCGCCGCCGGCGCATCCCGCTAACGCCGGAACAATCCGCAGAGTTGACCGCCTTTGCCTGTGTGCAAGAGGGCAAACGTTTTGCCCTGTGGCGGATGCTTGCCCAGGTTACGCCATTTCGTTCGCGCGGCCCGCTGCGAAGCTGGCTGATCGGCAAACCTAACGGCGGCAATCGCACGAGTTACTTCTGCTCCGAATTGGTGATGGAATCGTGCGTGGCCGCAGGTCTTGTTGATTCTGCCACGGCTCGTCCCTGCGCGACCTATCCCCGCGACCTGTTTTTCGGCAAATCATTCAATTGGTATCTCAACTGCCATCTAACGTTGGAGCCCGGCTGGTACCCGCCTGCCCCGTGGTGCGAGCCGTGACCTGCGACAAGCACTAGCGCTTTCGCCTGCGTCCGCGCGCGAGTGCCGCTCGGACTAGCTCCACCGCAAACTGAGCATGATCCACCCCCGCCGCGTTCAGCCCGCCCGCAAAACCCGCGGACGGATGAAAGTCGGGGTTTGGATTCACTTCCAGGATTGTAGGCTCGCCCGTGGGGCCGACGCGAAAATCGACCCTGGCGTAGTCGCGACAACCGAGGAGACGAAAGGCCTGGCGCGCAATTGTCTCCAGTTTGGCCGCCAGTGGGGGTGAAACGTCGGCCGGGCACCTAGGCGGGGTCAGTAAGTCCGCGGTGGAACCAGGTTTCCACTTGGCGTCATACGTCACGATCGGCCAGTGGCAGGGATCGTTTCCCAGAAAGAGGATCTCAGATATCGGCAGCGCGTGCAGGCTTGGGAACTCGACGAGGGCCACGTTGAACTCGCGTCCCGGAATGAACTCCTCCACCAGCACTGGCGGGCCATATCTTTGCAGGAGGTCGTGTACGCGATTGTTAAGGCTCTCCTGGTCCTGAACGACACTCCCCTGATCGAGGCCAACACTGGCGTCTTGGTTGGCGGGTTTGACGATGACCGGCCATGCGCTGGTGCATGGCGGCACGGGCTGGTTCTCAACCGTGAAGAACTCAGGAGTGGGCAGGCCGGCTCCGCGCAGCAATCGTTTGGTCAAAGGCTTGTTGCGCGCCAGCGCAAGCGTTTGAAAAGGGCAGCCGGTGAAGGGAATGTCGAGCCATTCCATGAGCGCTGCCATGTACGGCTCCGTTTCGCCGTCGTCGGCCGCCCCTTCATAGAAATTGAATACGGCGTCGGGCCGCTGGGCTGTCAGCCCTGCAAGCGCCGACGGCGCATCGCGACCGGCTCCGAACAGCGACACTGTGAAGCCAGCATCCGTCAGGTAGCGCGCAACAATCTCGGCCGTGTCGACGATCTCGCGTTCCGACTCCGCATCGGGATGGTCGGCAGGCAAAACCGGCTCGTTGTAGAGGACGACGATGCGCATGACAAGAACGAGGAAGAATCAGGCGACGTTTCCTTGTACCTTAGCGAATATGCATCCCAATGGGGCAATAATTCTCCCAGGGAACGAGCTGAGGGGAGAGCAAGAAAGTGCGTACTCAAGTCCTGATTTTGGGGTACAGGCATGGACTCAGGGTGCCTAGAATAATGCACAACTGTACACATGACATATGTCATGTCGAACTTCCCTTGCGCCAAGGTGCGAGTCGCGATGTAATTCGTTGTATGAGAATAACTTGCGGAATGTGCTTCTTGTCAGACAAGTAGTCTGCCTACCCCCCCTTTTACATGACATAACATGACATAACATGACATGACATTTTTCGATTCCGCAATTTGCCTCGCGATTCTTCGTGGGCTCGAGATCCGGCCCCAATTCGCTGGCAAGGAGTGACGGCATGATCGAGCAAGCATGGCTGCAATGCAACGATCCTTACGAAATGCTGGAGTCCCTGCGCGGTAGGAGCAGCGACCGTAAATCACGGCTGTTCGCTGTAGCATGCTGCCGGCGGGTCTGGAACCGGATTCCATGCCTGGAGGGCAAGAGGGCCGTGGAAGTCGGCGAGGCATTCGCCGATGGACTTGCTTCAGGCCCGGAATTGGAGGCTGCTGGCGAAGCTGCCCGATTGGCTCGCCCTGCGCCGCCGGGCGAAGGAGATCCGGTCGAAAAGGGCGCATGGTTGGCAGCGCTCCACTGCGCCGATCCGGACGTTTTCGACGCCGCCACCCTTACCAGCGAGGAGGCATGCATTGTGCCGGCCCTGGTGGCTGAAGCAGCCTGGTGCGCACGGACGGGGGACGATGAGCTGCCGGATGAGAAATGGAGGTCCTCGCTAGCGGATGAACGCGGCCGGCAGAGCGCCATCCTTCGCGACCTGATCGGCAACCCCTTCCGCCCGGTTGCTCTCAACCCTGCCTGGCTTGCGTGGCAGGGCGGCAAGATCGCGAAGCTTGCCCAGGCCATTTACGATGAGCGGGCATCCGACCGCCTGCCTGTCCTCTGTGGCGCTTTGGAAGAAGCCGGTTGCGCCGATGCCGACATCCTGAGCCACTGTCGGCAGCCGGGCGAACACGTCCGCGGCTGCTGGGTGGTCGATCTCCTCGTGGGCAAGAATTAACCGCGTTTCATGTTTTGCCGTGCAACTTGAATCACGCAGGGACCTTGTCGAGAGCACCGCCACGTTGTTAGGCCGGCCGTTTGACGGTCAACAAGGCGGCGACGATGCCCGCAAGAATGATGTGCAACACCACGATCATGGCCACCACGCCGTAAAATTTTTGAACGCCGTCATTGGGCCGGGTCTTGATGCGTAGGATCTGCGTCGCCACGATGCCACAAACCCAGTTCCAATGCAGCATCACGTGCAGCAGGATGATGACGGCGCAAACGCAGATCGAATAGAATTGGGCGTTACGCCATTGGTCGAACGATAAGCCCCACAACCTCCAGCCTGCTGCGGAAGTGGGCGCCGGGAAGACCACTTGCATCATGGCCGAAACCCAGCCGACGAACATTACGGATGACGCCAGCACCGTGTCGAGGCAGAAATTGATGAACGCCATCGACAGTTTGCGCCGCTCGGGCTTGGGCTCCTCTGAGCGCGCCACGCCTAGTCCCGCCGAATCGCTACTGTCCGCTTCCGTTGAAGTTTGCATGCTTGATCTCGGAGTGCCTGGAAACGCGACAAGGCGGTTCCACGCACACCTCGCTTTCCAGTTCTCATTCGCCTTACCCGTAAGGATAACGCTTGGGCCGTGCACGTCCACAATCGTAACGCAGAAGAGTAATCGTTCGCTTATTCAGGGAATATGAGAAAGTTTCCGCGCGGGCGCCTTTTTCGATAGTCTGTGGGAATGCAGGGCATTGTGCAGAACGACCGCTAAGATCCCCTCGCAACGATGCAGGCACATGCTTCTAGGAGGCCCATTCAATGATCGTTTTCGCTGCGTTCTTACTGCACGTCGTGGCTTCGTTTGCTGCCGTTCTACCAAACGGCAGCGACGATGTGGTCCTGACCTATCTCACCGGCATCGTCCGGGACTCCGATCGCAAGCCTATCGCTGGCGTGGCGGTTTCGCTGCTCGGTACCTACGGCTATTGCCAGACTCGTGCCAATAGCCCGGGGACCGGCCGCGGCACGTCTGACGCGAGCGGGCGCTACCGGCTGGCACTCTACACGAAGCAAGGCGGCACGGTCGAAGTTCACCGTCTCAGTGCCGAGGGGAAAGGTGTCCTCCGTGTCTATGTCAACTTTCCGGTTGCCAGGCCTGTCATGAAGGCGGGCGAGACCACGGAGATGAACCTGGAACTGGCCCGCGGCGAAGTGCTGTCCGGTGTGGTTCGAGTTCCCCCACGCCTCCGTGACCGTTTGTACGGAAGGAAACCGAACGAGCAATGGTTTATTATCCGTGTCTACAATAAGTCATTTTCCCAAATGTACCGCACGGAGCCCGGGGGTGCTTTTGAGGTCTGGGTGCCCAAAGGTGTGTTTGACGTGGAGCTGACCCTTGACGGCGAAACCTCCGCCGCCACACTGACCAACGTAGCCAGTGGGACCCGCGGTCTGGAGTTGGTCAAGCGGGATACACCTGTCGCTCCCGGCGTCTTGGCTCCGGCGTTTGATGCCCTGTGGGAGGACATGGCTCGGAACTACAGCTACTTCGATCTGAAGCAGATCGATTGGCCCGGCCTGAAGGAGAAATATCGGGCGCGGGCCAGCGCCGCGGACACACTGCCGGCATTCGTGGACGTGCTTGGCGAGATGCTGGGCGAGTTGAACGATGGTCACGTCCGCTTCCTTGCGCCGGCCGATGCGGTCGTACTGCGCCCGCCCATGAAACGGAAAGTTGACGGCAACTTTGAGGCGGCGGAGGCGACGATCAAGGGGGCCGATTGGATCGGAAACGGCTTTGCCCGAATCGGTACGCTTCAGGGGGATGACTTTGGCGTGGTCCGCATCACCCGGCAGAGCCGAGCTGATGCGGCCGCTGTCCAGAAAGTGGTCGAGTTCATCCGCACGCACAACGACTTGCCGGGCTTCCTCATCGACCTGCGCGGGGCGGATGGCGGCGATGAGCATCTGGCAGCCCGAATCGCTGCAGAATTTTGCCTGTCGAAAACCGTCTACGCCAAGAGCAAGTACCGCAACGGTCCGAAGCCAACCGACTTTGGTCCCGTTTATGATCGTGTGCTGGAGCCGGCGACCAAGCCGTACACTAAGCCGGTGGTCTGCATCCTGGGGCCGGGATGCGTTTCCAGCGGCGAGGCCCTGGCTCAAATGCTTACGTGTTTACCCCACGTCACCAGCGTGGGCTTGCCCACGCGTGGCTCGAGCGGCAACCCCAGGCCGTTCAAACTGCCGGGTGTGGCGGTTACGGTCCTTTACTCACGCTGGGTGGACCTGATGCCGGACGGCTCACCGATCGAGGGCAAGGGCATACAACCTCGCATCCTGGTGGACCTGCCGGCGTCAGCTTACGAAAAGTCAGATCCGACCAGGGAAAAAGCGATCGACATACTACGCACAAATGTGAAAGCAGCGAAGTAGGGGGGAGTGACTGTGTCCGGGAATGGGCTTGCTTGGTTGCCGCTTATGGATGAACCATGGTTCATTCGGTTCTTGCGTATTTGGTGGCGTCTGGGTGGTCGGATGCCTGGAGTTGACCGCACGGCAGCGCCAGCGTTGGTCTGGCCCAACGGTGGTTCACGTCCAGCGCCGGGGCGTTGAAGCTCCACCCCAAGTACCCCGGCCCTTTCGCGGTAACGAGATTTCGATGCCACTCCCTCGCGGCGCGGTGCCTCACGCTGGTCTCTACCACCATCTGCGTCTCTCTTCCCATGCCACGGCCTTGAGCCGTTGGTTGCTCACGCTGATTTCCATAGCCTTATGCAACGCGTGCGTGAGGCTGACGGCACGGAAGCCCCAACGGTGCCAGAAGTCTAACGTTGGGGCGTCGAAACTCGTCCCCCGACGCCCGGCGCCGTCTTGCTGTGCACCTCTGCGACGCTCCTCTCTCTGATCGATAGATCAAAATAAGTGGTCAATTTACACGGTTCCTTGCACCGTGCCTTGGACCCCGCTTCGTACGGGCCGGATTTTTCACGAGCATTTCTGCCAATGTCTATCGGGGCCGAAAAGCTTCCCGGGCAATTCAGTTACCCCGGGAAAGCATGCTTAAATGCGGCTGAATTGACAATTGGATCACTAGCCGATTCAATTTCGATATGGTCTTTTGCCGCGACATGGAAGACACCTTAGAGGGGCACTTTCCCGTAGAATGGTGGTATGGAAAGCGACCTTATTAGTGACACGTGGGGGGACCTTGATTCAGCCGAGCTGAGGCTCCTTCTGGACGAGCGCATCGGAGGACCTGGACAATATGACGATCCCGACAAGAATCCCAATGTCATTTATCTTCCGCTGGGAGGGGCCTCCTGCCGAATCAAGCTTACCCTTCGCGACAAGAAGATCGCGGCGATTGAGCGCGGTCCAGCGTTCGATGCTGCCGAGTGGGAACGGGTGAGCCAGGAGATCGAAAGATCGATTCTAGCTGGACCAATGAAGGTAGGTCGGGACTTCAGTTTCAGCAGCTTCCGCGTCTTAGGCTCGTGGCGAGGGAATCAGTCTGGCGTACAAATTCTTCCACCGCCAGACGGCACCCCGCGCGCCCCGGATGAAATGGCTGAACATCCGTTCGTCCTGGAGTTCCCGTTGAGGGCGAGTGATTTGTGGCAAATCACGAACCATCGACGGATAAGGGAACATCGCAGATTGACGCTTCTCTTCAATATCCTGCTTCGGGGCCGGACGTCGCTGCAACCGCGAAGAGCCGACCAATTTTGGGCAAGCGTCCCTCGCAATGACGGCGGCCGAGATATCAAATGGGTTCGGCAATTCTTCCTCGGGGAACTAGGCGAAGTGATCCAGGATAGGTTATCAATGCCAGCCAACGAACAGCTTGAGGAATTGGAGCCCAAGGCTTACTACGCGCAGGTTGGCCACGATGGTCGTGGTTTGCGGGTACCTGCTGATCTCGACGAATCAATCTACTGCTACAGGCAGCTTTCGGCGGACAATCGGGACAAATTTGACCGCGCTACCTTTTGGATGGACATGGCATCTCGCCAGTGGAATATGTCAATGTCGGCATCGTTCGCGGCTCTCGTCTCGGCAATCAGTTCGCTGTTGGAACCCGGAGAACTTCAGCGTTTTAAGCGCCCTTTCCATGCCGGCTCCCAACACGAAGTTTCGCAGGCCATGGAGGAATTCGAAGTCTTTTTCGAGAAATACGGTGGACAGGCCAGTTCCGGAGATCGCCGCAGGGAGATGTATTCATTCTGGTCCAAGATTATCCGCGGAAGCGAGTTGATGCAGCTCGATCAGCTCGATCTGGACTTCGCCTTCGGCTGGGACCCTCCCTGGTGGAAGGAGAGGGAACTCTACAATGAACTCTGGAGCCTGGCTCGGGCTGCACTACGCAACTGGCTCAGGAATCCTCCTCACTAGTCATGCCGGCATAGGTAGAAGGCTGTCCTCGACGGATATTCCCGGCACTAGCTATCCAAAGTGCATCCCTGCACTTCATGATTCACTGCCAATGATGCCTTGGACGCGTGCCACGAATTCCTTAGTATCGAGAAAATAATTCGGATAAGCGCGTCGAAGTTGGGCAATGGGACCGGCAGAAACAAGCACGACTTCGATTGGCTCACCCTCGCTCGCTCGGGTCTCGGTCTGTGCATAGTCGACCATGGCCTGCGCCAGACTCCTCTGCGCGTAGGGACGTATAGACACAGTCTTTTCTTTCGAATTCAAAATGACGAGGTGATAGCTTCCTCTTCCCTGCTGCGGCATGTCACGTACGGCTTCGCTGAAGACTTTCAATTGCGCGAGTGCCCCCAAATCTTCCTCAACGGCCGCCACTTGTCTGAAGGTCTCCCACCTGAGAAGGTGCTGGTAACCAGGCACAGGTTGCGTTTCCTCAAGGTGAGCAAATGCTGCCGAAGTGACCGCGAAAAAATGCAACCAGTCTTGGTCGCCCTGATCGGCCTTCAATCGTTTACCAAGAAACGTGTCCACTGTCTCCACTGCCGTTGCCCAGGCATGCTGCAGTCTTGTGCGGATTTGTAACTCGATCAAGAGGCCATCGTACTGCCGATGAAGCTCGTTCTTGTAGCGAAACACGAAATGCACGCTGCGATAGCCGTCTTCCTTCGGTTCACTTATGTAGTCCTTCTCACTGACCAATTCGTGCCTAAACGTGCTCTCTTTGTATTGTGCCACGATCTGGCGAACGGCCTGCACGGTCGGAACGACTGCCCGAATGCCGCCAATATCCTGCATTCTGGCCAAGTTCATGTCTTTGAAACGCTTGAGCTTCGCAATGATGGAGGGCATTCGTTTCAAGCGCTGGGCGACGAAAGCATCCGTCAATCCTAGCCGTTTTAGCTTGTCGCGAAGCGTCGCTTGAAAGGTGTTGATCGGATATCCGTGGCATGCCCGCCAATTGCTCAAGACTTCACGCGCCCACGCCAGATCCTCCGGAGAAGGCGGGTCCACCAGAATGCGCCCCGCCTTATTAATTTGGCTCTTGCTGAACTCAGGAGTTGGCCAGGTCATTTGAAACTGGTTTCCACTCAGGGTTAAAGCACAACGCACCGGTTCGCCCGCCATCATATCGCCCGGTCGGGGAAATCCAAGCTATGGACTCTTTGGCCGGCATGCATCCTGGGCGCCGCCTTCGGCTCGACTTCATGGGCTAACCCGGTTACCATCAATCGCGTTTTTAGAGTTTTGGCCCGCCAACCCAGGATCGCATGATGAAGCACATCTATTCGCCCGACCTTCATTCGGTTGTCGTCATCTCGCTCCTCTGCGTCCCGGCAATTGCAAAAGCTGCAGAACCGCTGACACGCCTTCAATTCGCCCAGAACATGGCGAAGGTCACAGATGGTATGCCGGAGAAGCAGGTCCTCGCACTGCTGGGCAAGCCGGACGACGTAAGGACTCACCATGATCCGGGTGGGTTCATTTTCCGTGGCACCAGGGAGATCTGGTGCTATGGCACGAACGGCCACTTCACTTTCCCGACCCTTGGCTGCATCTACATCGACGCAAAGGGCAAGGCGGAACTTATCTATGGCGGCGATAAGCCGCCCCAGCAGCAGGCGATTGAAGAGCAACAGCTGCGCCAGCTACTGCGGATCATCGATCGGGCGCCGCCCCTCGATGGGCGGCGTTTCGATCCGCTGCCGGTTATCCAGATCGTGAACGCGCTCCAAGGACTGGGCAAGGAGAAGGCGCTGGCAGTGATCGACGAGTATCTTCGTGTGGCTCCGCGCTGGCAGTGCGACGCCAGAGAAGGACTGTTCGTTGTGCTGCGCGTCCTCTTTGAAATTCCGCAAGACATCCGCACCATGCCACACATGTATATGGGCGAACCTTCGCCGACAAACCCGGGAGACGCCACACGACTACCACGCTTCCCCGTGGTGCTGGTGGATGATATTCCACTTTTCTTGATCAGCGGCTATTCGCTAGTGGGGGTCCCACAGTCAGTTGAAGAGCATGTCGAGTATTTTCGCAAGCAGGGCCGGCTCCGTGCAAAGCCGCTCCGGCCGACGAATGTCCCCCTGAGTGTGCTCGACCAACTACAACCGACCTTCCGCTGGTTTTATGGTGTTGACGAAAGGTGGCGGGTTGATGGCAAGCTCATGATCATTAACCAGCTTCTCCGTCTCGTGGACTCGGTCTACCGCCTGGATCCTGATCGGGAGGGACACCGGTTCTCCGAACGAAAGCAATTGGAAAACCGCTGGAAATCCCTCGTCGTGGAGTTTGATAAACTCAACGTTCGCTGGAATGAGCAGAAGCATCGCTACACCTTTAAGGACGGCTCAACCCTCCCTGATCCTGAGACAAAACGCTAACGTCGGGAAATTAGGAAACTCCGCCGGGCGAGAGGACAAGTGGATGTGATCGTCAAGCGTTTCGACATACGTCCAAGTGAGAGTCAGTCCTGTGTACACACGTTGATTGTTCTGTCAGGACCCGCACCGGGCAAGTCAAGCGTGCCCCGTCGGCAAAGCTGGCCGAGTGCACCAGGTCAGAGGGCCATGTCCTATTCGCCCATCCCCGCCAACAGACGCTGCATCGGTTCCTGGCTAACAGTGATCAAGCCGCGTTGAGGTTGGTTCAGGTCGAGCGTTACATAAACCACCAAGCTCACCAGGATCACGAAGCCGAGCGTCGCTCCGAAGTGGTGCTCGCCTGACGCGCCTTGCTGTGCCCCCATCAGCGCCATCGAGATGATCGCGGACAGGAATAACAACATCACGATGCTCGGAGCGAGCCGATCGCGTACTGCTGCGAGCCGGGCTGCGTGGCTGCTGGTGACCTCGTTTAACGTGTTGACCAGCGGCACAACAACAGGCGTGCCGCCCGCGATGGCCTCGCTCACCAGCGCTTGCATGCGGTTCTGCAGCTCCTGGATTTCATGCAGGCTCTTCTGAGATTCAGGGTCGCCGATGCGCTCCTTTGCCAGGGCGAGCCGGTGCTCCACGTAGGCGCGGATCTCGCCCTGCAATTTCTGGCGCACCGGTTCCTGGACCAAGCTGGCACACGTGTAGAAGTCGCCGATCGAATTGCTGTCCGTAACCACCATCAAGCGGCGCTGGTCGTGCTTCGACAGGGACATGGAAAAAGTGAACGCGAGCAAGAGGCCCAGGATCGCCATGCTCGCGTCGTTGAATTTGCTGGCCGGGGCTTCGCTAGCGGCCTTCGGCTGCCGTCGCCCCCACCACCAACCGGCTGCCCAGCCGGCCAACATGGCGGCCGCGAGCGCCGCGGCGATCATCCACGCGTCCCAATCGGTGAAGAGGCTTCCCATGCTTCGCACTGCGGCTTGCCGGCCACTCCCTGGCCGAGGTCTTAAGACGATGTCGTCTCGGCACTTTGTATCGGCCGTATCAAGTTGCGGTCTTCATCTGTTTTGGTAATCCTTCGGAGCTGAAGGACAGGGTGGCAAACTGCGCAAACTGGGCTCGAATTCGACGATGGGGTGGGTGGCCCCCAGCGCGCTTAACCCGGCTCCTGACGGGGCACGGCTCGCCTGGCGAGCCGCGCCCCATCAGGGGCCGGGTGACTCCGAAAGCTTCAGGCGACCCTGTCGAGCGCCGACTGCAGGATCGCGCCGATCAGCTGAGGATAGCTCCAGCCGCTGAGGCGCGCGAGGATCACCAGGTCGCTCGTCTGGGGGTTGAGGCCCGGCAGAGGGTTCACCTCGAGGAAGTAAGGGATGCCGTCGCGCAGGCGGAAGTCCAAACGGGCCACGTCACGGCAGCCTAGGGCTCGGTACGCCATCAAGGCTGCCTGGCGGACCGCTGCCGTGGCGGCGGCGGACAACTGGGAGGGGCATTCGTAGCGGACGCGGTTTTCGTAGTCCCGTTTCACTTCCAGGCTGTAGATGAAGCGGTCGGTCGCGGTCGTCGGTACGACGCGCATGATGCCGACGATCTTCGGCGGGTCGTTGCCGACCACTCCGACCGTCAACTCGTCTCCGCGAATGAATTCTTCAACGAGGACCGGTTGCCGATGGTCGCGGCCGACCGAGTCGAGAACGGCCCGCAGTTCGGCGGGGCGATCGACCAGGCATTTCTGGCGGATGCCCTTGCTGGAGCCTTCCCAGGCAGGCTTCACGATGACGGGATAGGGAAGGCCGGCGGCGAGAGCGTCGAAATCAGCGGAAGCATCGGCGCCGAGCAACCAGGAACCGTCGCGACAAGGCTGGGCCAGGAGGCCGGCGGGAATGGCGCCACCCGCGGATTGCACGAGGCGCTTGGCGCAATCCTTGTCGAGTGTGACGGCCAGGGTCAGCGGATCGGAGCCGGTGTAGGGGATGCCGAGCATTTCCAGAACGGCGGGAACGCGTGCCTCGCGGGACCGGCTGATCCCCTGCCCTTCCGCGAAATTGAAGACGAACTCGGGCGGCCTGGCCAGCAGGTGCCCGAGCAGCTCCCGGCCGTCGCCCAGCTTTTCCACCTCGTGACCCAGGCCGCGCAGGACGTTGGCGATCGCCTCGATCGTGGCCGGGCTGTCGAATTCTTCCTGAAAATCGTCCGGCTCGCCGGGCTGCGGCGCGGCGTCGACTTTCAAGTCATAGGTGATGCCGATGCGCATAAGAAAAAGGTAAGGGGACAGTGAGCAAAAGGCAACGTTGTCGCGTGGTCTCTCTGCGGTGCGGTGAGTTTTCTTCTACTCCTTCACCCGACTCGGATCCGTTCCGGTCAACACCGCAGAAAGGATGCAGGTTCCAGCCAATACTATCGACAAATGACACGGACCGTGGTGAACTGAGGCAAGATTTGCCTGATTGCTCCGGACCATACGAGGACCACCACCATGAGGATGGCTCGCTCTTGGGTCTACTCGAGCGCATTGATTGTCTTTTTTGCTGTACCGAGCTGTGCGGCCGCTGGACCAAACCCCTATCGGGAGGTGCGTTCCCTTAACGGAACCTGGTTCTTCCGCCGCGACGCTGTTTCTCCCGCAAGTTGGGCCACCGTCACCGTTCCATCAAGTTTTCAGAGCCACGAAGGCGACGCATTTCATGGCATCGGCTGGTACAAGAAAACGGTCGCGCCCGTGCCGGTTCCGGAAAACCGCCGCATCCTTGTCCGCTTCGAGGCGGCGGCCACCCTTGCCGACGTGTGGTGGAATAATTTCAAGGTGGGGAGCCATTTGGGCGCCTGGACACCCTTCCGTTGCGATGTCACTGACGAAACCCGTCGTGCCGTGCCGTGCCGCCCGCATGAGCTGCGGGTGCGCCTCGATGAAAAGGTTGGCCATGATACACAAGGCTTCCTGCCGGTGATTGCTCCACATTTCGGCGGCTTATGGCAAGACGTGCAACTCGAGGTTGTTCCCGAAACGTATCTGGACGATCTGCGTCTTCTGGCGGTTGGCGATCTGGAAAAGCGCTGCGTGCGCGTCGAAGTCCCCGTGCTGGGCCGCCATGCCGCTGCTATCGCCCGCATGGAGTTGAGATATCGCTTGCGTGGCACGGACCAGTGGACGGCACAGGCTTTCCATCCTGAGCCCCGTGGTGCTGCTGCCAGGGACAGTTCGCAGCCTGTTCTCCGCAAGCAGACCGATCTTGGTACGGACGGCATTCGAGCAGATGCTGCCCTCCGGAATGGATTGTTGCAGGCGGTGGTACCTGTCGCCAATATCCGGCCCTGGTGCCCTGAGCGTCCGGACCTCTATGACATCGAAGTTCTCATTGGACCAGCGAATGGCGGCTGGACAGATCAGATCACAGCCGCCGTGGCCTTTCGCAAGATCGAGGCGCGTGGCGGCGAGCTGTTGCTCAACGGCAAGCCATTGCAAGTGCGCGGGATATTGAACTGGGGATACTATCCTCCCAGCCTGGCCCCAGCCCCGGAGGAAGAGACCTACCGGCGCGATTTCCGATTTGCCCGGGGTTTGGGCTTCAACCTCATGAAATTCTGCCTGTGGGTACCACCCCGCCGCTGCCTGGAGCTGGCTGACGAAATGGGGATTCTGGCATGGATGGAGTACCCGACCTGGCACGCTAACTTGACCGTGGCCCACGCGCCAACGCTGACGGCGGAGTTCAGTGAATTCTTGGCTTACGACCGCAATCACGCCTCCGTGATCCTCCGCAGCCTGACTTGCGAGAGCGGGCGCGATGTGGATCCGCTCGTGCTGCGGCAGCTGTATATCCTCGCCCACCGCATGATTCCGGGCAGCCTCATCGAAGACAACAGCAGTTGGATCGCCTGGAATCGCATCTGCGACTTTTACGACGATCATCCTTATGGCAACAACCATACCTGGGTGCCCGCGCTCAAGGGGCTGCGCACATATGTCAACGAGCACGGCCTCAAGCCGCTCCTTCTGGGTGAGGCCATTGCTGCAGACACCTGGACCGCGCCCGACGCGGTGCCGACAGCTACAGGCAACCTTCGTCCCTTTTGGGTTCCCCACTTTCTGGCTGACGAACCGCGCTGGTTGAGCCACATGAGAAGCGTCGCGGGGCCGAGGGGACTCGAGTCGCTCCGAACGGAATCCCTCCGCTATGCCCTGCTCATGCGGAAGTACCAGATCGAAGCGTTCCGTCGAGAAATTCCTGCCGGGGGCTACGTGGTCAGCGTCCTCCGGGACTTCTCCATGGCAAGCATGGGCCTGCTCGATTACGCCGGCAAACCCAAGTGGACTCCCGCCGACTGGGATTGGCACAACGACACCATGTGTCTCCTCCGCACTCCCAACGATTGCCGAACCTTCTTCGCCGGAGAAAAGCTCCAGGCGGATGTGTCCATCAGCCATTTCGGTTCTGGCCGATTGGTGGATGGCGCTCTGACGATTTCCATACACAAAGAAGGCGATGCACAGCCCATCTTCCGGGCGGACAAAGTCGGCCTGCGCCAGGAGCCGGGCAGCGTGCGAGACGCCCTGACCATTGCTCCGGTTTTGCCGCGCGTGGATCGGCCGACCCGCTTCCGGGTAAAGCCACCTTGGCCACCCCCAGTGCGGTGCACGCCAACGAATGGCCGATCTGGATCGTTCCCCGTGCCGAGCCTGCCCAGCAACCGCACGTCTGGCTGCATGCCTCCTGCACAGACGCCTTGATGCGCGCACTCGCGCCCGCGGCCTTGCCCCTGGGCGCTCAAGATCCTTCCGGCGTGGTTGTTGCCCAGGCGTTTGACGACCGGCTGTTCCAACTTCTCGAAGCCGGCGGCAAGGTCTTGCTCCTCCCTGACGGCAAGCGCCATAGCTTCCCGCTGGACGAGCACTGGTTCCTGCGCGGCGGGCCCTATATCTCGACGCATCAACTCCTCAATCTCATCCCACGCGAGCTACTCGTCGAGACACAAGCCTTTGATCTGGCCGGCCCGGTAATTCCCGACGTTGGCTATCTCCAGCAGGTTGATCCGATCGTGATGCTCTGGGATACCCATGACATCGAGCGTGTGAAGACGCACGGACTGCTCTTCGAGACGCGCGTGGGCAAGGGCAAGCTTATGGTCAGCGCTCTACGCCACGATGGCCCGGCAAACGCAGCGGGTCGTTGGCTCCTGGACGTCTTTGTCAACTACTTGCAGACCGGTTCGAAGCCAAAGAATTCCATGCCCATCGCCGTCCTCCGTCAAGAGGTGGACAAGGCCCGCTAAAAAAAGGTGTCAGGACCCTTTTCTGCTTGACACGAACCCCCGCCCGGGCTATCGTCGATGGCCATGGGACGACCACATCGTGTTGCTCTAGGTGGCTACGTCTATCACGTCCTCAATCGCGCGAATGGAAGGCTGCCGATCTTTCAGAAGGACGGCGACTATGCGGCGTTCGAGCGCATCCTCGCGGAGGCTCTGGAACACGTGCCCGGCATCCGACTGCTATGCTATTGCCTGATGCCCAACCACTGGCATTTACTGCTCTGGCCGCGGGCCGATGGCGAGCTTTCCGATTTTGGGCATTGGTTGACGCTGACCCACACGCAACGCTGGCATGCCCATTACCGTGACGCGGGCACGGGTCACTTGTATCAGGGTCGCTTCAAGTCGTTTCCCGTCGTACAGGACGAACATTTCCTGCAGGTCTGCCGCTACGTGGAGCGGAATGCCTTGCGGGCCGGCCTGGTGCGCCGCGCTGAAGCCTGGCGTTGGTGCAGTTTGTGGCACCGGCAGCAAGCCGAAAGCCCCGCTCCATCACTGCTGAGCCCCTGGCCGCTGGCCGAGCCGTCGAACTGGCTCCAGGAGGTCGACCGTGCGCAAAGCGAGGCCGAACTGGAGGCACTGCGACGGTGCGTGCAGCGCGGGCAGCCGTACGGCCCGGAGAGTTGGTCGAAACGCGTGGCCAAGCGCCTCGGCCTGGAGAGCACGTTCCGGCCGCGGGGCCGGCCGGCCAAGAGAGCGGAAAGTAAACGCAGAAAAGGGTCCTGACACCTGGTTCTTTTATTCGAAATCCATGTTTACCGGCTGCCGCGGCAGTGTCGGCTTACGCTCATGAGTAACAGCCGGCCGCACGAGCGCGTTGGTGAGCGGCACAGAGCGATCGACAGCTTCCAATTTCAAATTGTCGACCCATGCTTTGCCGGCACCTTCGACCAAGACGGCGAAGCGGATCGTTTTGCTCTCCTCGGGCACGTCGAGAACGATGTGCGCCGGCCGCCAATCCAAGGTGCCGCGGACGGCCTCATCGATCGATTTGTCGATGCCCAGTAAACCTTGGTCACCGTCAATTCGCATCCACAAGGTTGCCATGCCCTGGAGCCCCTCCGTTTTGAAGTGCGCTGAGAGGCGAATGCGCTGACCGCGGTAGTCATCCGCGCGGATGGTTTGGCTCATCATTGCAAAGCTTGAAGCGTCCTGGGCGCGGCCTTCGATCCGGCAACTGTGTTTGCCGCCAAGCCGGACCGCGTCGTCGAGGGCAAAGACATATTCGGTGCCGTGACAGGACCAGCCCGCGGGCGCTCCGCCGGCTTTGGGATCATGGGTCGCCAGCGGGGTATCGATGCGCACAAGCCAGCCGTGGTTGGTCGCGCCATCTTCGACGACTCGGCGGACCAATGCCGTCACGTCGATGCGGTACTCCCTGTTGGCGGGATCGATCTGGGCGGTCAGCGTTGAACGTGGTTCAAAGGCGGGTTGCCGATTCCAGGTGGCTTTGTTCTCCTGCCACGATTCCTTGAGTTCGTGGAAGGAGAGAGTGATCGGCTTGGGCGGAATCGGGTGCGGCGTTTGCGAGCGCGCCAAGAGCAATTCCGCCTTCTTCACGCGTCCTCCGCGGGGCAAATCGAACCTCAGCAACATTCGATTCGTGTCATCCATATCAATGGACAGCACTTCATGCCCTCCCAGGCAATTGTCCCCCATATACGAAAGGAGCACGCTGTCCGCGGACGCACTGTATGTCCGCCGGTGGCCATCCTCGAACTGAACCGCCACCTCCGGCCCTGCATTGGTTTCTCTACTGGCGATACCAACCCAGGGGTTCTTGGTGGGCTTCGCGGCCCGGGCAGCTGATTGATCCGGCGTTCTATTTTCCGGCTCGTCGAAATCACGGGTAGTAAAGACTCCCGCGAGTTCTACGTTGAGTGGGACAACCCCGGAGTGTCGCTGCCAGGCCATGGCAACGGTGCCAGTGGCAGCCAGACAAACTGTCAGGGCGACCGTGATGGTTGTTTTGATTTTTGACACGAACATGGTCTTTATTGCTCCTTCGATTAGGGCGACGACTCCAGGCGAAAGCAGGTTTTGGGTCGCTCCGCCTGCCAGAACCCAAGAGGCGGCCTTGATGGTCGCATGGGCCAGGCCCGCTGGCGCGGCCTTGTCATGTAACAAGAGATCGGCTGCGCTTAGAACAGAGGCCAAGGCAATGCCGCGCCGGCTGAGACTTTGTTGCAAGCGCTTCCGGGCTTGCGCCAGCCTGCTCGACACCGTTCCTTCCTTCCAGCCCAGCTGCCGTGCCGCCTCCGACTTGCTCTTGCCCTCCAGGCAGCAGAGAACGAACGGCGCCTGATACTTCTCCGGCAAGCGCCCGAGTTCCTCCTCGAGAAGCCTCTGCAATTCCCTCCAGGTCAAGTCTTGGTCGGGGGGTGATTCCAGAGCCCGCAACGCTTTGGTTTCGCGCCGAAGGCGCTTGATTCGATCCATGTCTAGTTTCCGGGCAATGCGTGAGGCCACGCGGTAGAGCCAGCAGGCGACGGTCTGTCCCCGGCGAATGGAAGCCGCCCGGCGCACCAGCACAAGGAAGGCTGCCTGGTACGCATCCTCCACGTCTTGTTCATGGCGGAGGAATTGCCGGCAAGCACTCCACACGAGGCGACCGTGTCGCTCCACGAGGAGGGCAAAAGCGCGTTCATCCCGGTTATGGATAAAGCACTCGAGCAACCGGGCGTCGCTTAATTGTGTCAGGTGCTCGGCCTCCAGCAATCCGCGAAACTGTCGTAGGGCGCTGTGAAGTTGCGTCCGGGCCATGCGCTCGAATCTCCTGAAGAGAAGGCCTTTTCCTTATAAGAGGAAGGAGGAGGCTGATCGGGTCTAGGATTTTCTCGCGCGATAGAAAAGGTGGCAGGACCCTTTCCTGCGCCTGCTGACAAGTTTTCCCGCATCCGCGCGAGTGCGTCGCGCCTGTCGCCGGCATCAGCCTCGCCGCGCTCCGCCATCGCCAATCGCACTTCGAGTTCAGCTTGCCAGGCCTCCTCACAATCCTGGTCGAAGTCCTGTGGTTCCAGGCTTAGAAGCAAGCGATGGGCTAGCGCGGCGCGCTCTGGCTGCGAAAGCTCAAGGGCCCGATTGAGGATTTCGTCGACGATGCTCATGAAAAAGGCGAAAGCCAGTGCAAGAGTGATTTTACCGGAACCTTCTACGGAGGGAAAAACCGGTGATCCGACGTTGCGGTGCGTTTCCTTCTGTTCTTTCATCCGGCCCCTTACGGAGCACGCCTCGCCATGGCGAGCCGTGCCCCGTAAGGGGCCGGGTGACTCCCTGGAAAACAGCACAAGCTACCAGCTTGTGCTACGGGTGCCGGTCAGCGTCGAGCGGACCGGATGTAGCACAAGCTAATAGCTTGTGCCTGATTACCAGCCAGTTGGCTTAGTCGATGAGTTGTAAGGGCACCAATTCCTCCGTGTGTGGATTCTCGGAACAGCAACCGTTGGCGTGTCCGTTCGTGTGATGGGAGTTGTCTTCCTCGTGATTGAGGATGTGCAGCTGCCGGCGCGCCATGCGCTCGTTGTTCTCGGGCATGAGGACGCTCTTGGTCCCCTGCAACAAGGAGCTGACGCCACGCGTGGCTGTCGGCTGCACCATGTTGGGCTTGTCTTCCGCTTGATAGCGAACGAGCATGCCTTCGAAGTTGCGGAGCACGACCGCGTCGTCGGATGCGGAGACCAGGTAGTTGGGCATGAGCGGGATCTTGCCGCCGCCATGCGGGCTGTCGACCACGTAGGTCGGTATTCCCAGGCCGGACATGTGGCCACGCAAGCCTTCCATGATCTCCAACCCTTTCCACACCGAGGTGCGAAAGTGGCCGGCACCGATGACCGGATCGCAATGGAATAGGTAATACGGGCGGACCTTGATGCGCAAAAGTGCACGCATCAGCCGCCGCATCGTGTCGAGCGAGTCGTTGACCCCCTTCAAAAGTACCGTGTGGTTGTTCACGGGCATGCCGGCGCGCAGGAGGGTCTTGCAGACCCGGGCGGCTTCCGGCGTAATCTCTCGTGGATGATTGAAGTGCGTTTGAATCCAAACCTTCTCGGCCGATGCCAGCAAGTCCACGAGTTCCTGATCGAACAGCTTCTGCGGCAGCGTCACGGGCACGCGCGTGCCGATGCGAATGACGTCGACGTGCGCGATCGCTGCCAGGTTTTCCAGGAAGAAGCGGAGCTTGTTGACGGGCAGAGTCAGCGGATCGCCGCCGGAGACAATGACGTCGCGGATTTCCGGGTGGTCCCGGACATATTCGACCATGCGTTCGTCATTGCGGCTGACGGCGTCCCAACCGCCCCGAACCATCGTTGCCCGCTTGCGCGTGCAGAAGCGGCAATACATGGTGCAGACGTGGGTGGTGACCAGCAGCGCTCGATCCGGATAGCGGTGCGTCAAACCGGGCACCGGTGCATCCTTGTCCTCTTCGAGCGGATCTTCCAGCTCGTACCCCGAATCGTTGCGCATCTCCAGGGAGGACGAGACCGATTGCAGACGAATGGGATCGTTCGGGTCCTCGGGATCGATCAACGAGAAATAGTACGGGGGAATGGCGAGCTTGTACTCGCCCTCGAGAGCGCCAATGGCCTCGAGTTCTTCGGAGCTGAAGGGGAGAAGGTCTCTGAGTTGCCTGACCGAGCGAATGGCATTTTGTGATTGCCACCGCCAATCGTTCCAGTGGTGATCGGAAACGTCGCGCCAGATGGGATGGCGTCTCGGACTACCGGGAGGTTCGTCTTCCTCGATCCCACTACTGGTCTGGTAGACAGACCGGGGTTCGAGCCCGGTGCGCTGGTCAGATTCGCTCATCTTAAGTGTGATGCCTCCAAAAAAACATGGATATCCAGCACTCCCGCGGGGCCTGATTCAGCCCGTTCCTCCGAGAAGACTCAGCCGCCTCCTGCGGGATGCTTACGTTGATGACGGCATGCTACCGTGAAGTCCCCAAAATGCAAGGCCTACCAACTCCAATTCATTCGATTTTCTCGATTTTGGAATCGCCGTCGCGCAGCGTCGAGCAAGAGCCCTCTGTTTGCGCAGGTTTCCTTCATTCTTTGACTCTGTCCGATGAGGTAGCTGTTCCTGGCGGAGGCGGCGGATAGGACCGATAGGAGTCATGGGACTAATGGCCCTACTCCCCTACCCCTCGTCCCTTACCCCTCGCCCCTCACTGTTCGCCACTATTCCCTCGCCACTCGCCACTTCCCCCCATAGACTGTGGTCCATGAAAGCAGACACTCCGCAGTCGCAGCGTGGCCTGATTCGTGCCCTGGGGCCTCTGACGGCAACCGCCATCGTCGTCGGCACGGTCATCGGGTCGGGCATCTTCAAGAAGCCTCAGGTGGTCGCCGACAATGTGCCCTTCTTTGGGCTGGCGGCCCTCGTTTGGATCCTGGGAGGCGTGCTCGCCCTCCTGGGGGCTCTGGCCGTGGCGGAAATCGCCGTGCTCTTTCCACGTGCGGGCGGCAATTATGTCTTCCTCCGCGAAGGTTATGGGCCGCTGGCTGGGTTCCTTTGGGGCTGGGTCGAGTTTTGCATCATCAAGAGTGCCTCGATAGCAGCCCTGGCCACGATCTTCAGCCAATCGCTGGGCGATGTCCTGGGTACGCCGGCCTTCCAGGATGCGCTCGGCCTGAAACTGGGCGGGCAACCGCTCGGCTTCTGGGCACAGGCCTGGCTGACGGTGGCCGTCATCCTGTTTTTGGGCTTCGTCAACGTGTTGGGTGTTCGATGGGGCGGCTACTTACAGCTTTTTATCACAATCATCAAGGTCATTTCGCTTGTGGGGATTGCCGTGTTGCCCTTCCTGGCCGGGGCTTTGGTAGGATCGGGAAGGTCTGTGCCGACTGTCCACGCGGAAAACTTGCAGCCGGTGTGGCCTGGCTGGAACCAATGGGCCCTTGGCGGGTTCGGCAGCGCCCTGGTCGGTGTGCTCTGGGCGTATCACGGCTGGATGAACGTGGCTCCGGTGGCCGAGGAGATACGCAACCCGCAGCGCAACATTCCACTGGCCCTGCTGGGCGGGGTGGCGATTATCATCGCGCTCTATCTCGGGGCGAACCTCGGCTACTACCTGATCATTCCGCAGGAGGAGATGAGGCACATCGTCGACACGCCGGTGGCGACGGAATTCTGCCGGCGGCTGCTTGGGCCGATAGGCGTGGCCGTGGCGTCCGCGGCGGTGATGTGCTCGGTGTTTGGGGCGCTGAACGGCAATCTGCTGGCGGGGCCACGCGTGATTTATGCGATGGGGGAGGATCGCCTGGCGCCGAGGGTCTTAGGGGACGTGCATCCCCGGTTCCGCACGCCGGCCGTGGCCATTCTGGTGCTGGCGGCCTGGTCGTCGGTGCTGGTGCTTGCGGGGGCGGGGCTGGCTCGCTATCGCTTGCCGGTCTTCACCTTGCTGGGGTGGAACCTCGATTTGAACGTGCCGAAGGGGAAGCCGCTCTTTGACATCATGACCGACTTCGCCATCTTCGGAGCGGTCATCTTTGAAACGTCGGCCGTGTCGACGATCTTCGTGTTCCGCAGGCGGCTGCCGTTGGCGGAGCGGGCGTATCATTGTTGGGGCTACCCGTTCGTGCCAGCGCTGTACATCGCGATCATGGCGCTGGTGGCGACCAACATGGTCATCTATCAGCGGGCCGAGGCTTTGGCGGCGGTTGCGTTTGTCAGTGTGGGAGCCGTGGTCTACGCTCTCTTTTTCCGCAAAGGCAAACGCCGGGGCTAAGATATGTACATAAGTGCACTATTTGTGGGAGCCAGACAAGGGCGCTCTTTCTTAGGAGTCCCAAAATGTCCCAAAATGCAAAAAGCCCGTAATTATCGTAGTTTTTGAAGAGAGCCCGCGCGCATTTTTGCCGTCCTCCATTCTCAAAATTCTGGAGTATTGAAAAAAGCCCGTGTTTTACGCGGTTTTCGCAGATGCTTTGTTTTGCGCGGGCGCGGTTTTTTCCGTTTAACATTCTCGAAATGAAAAACCGCTCCCCGGCCGCGGCAATCAAGGAAACAGGCCGCGGCGCAGCTTCTCGGTGGCGATCTTCTCCACGCCCAGGGCCAGGGCTGCGAGCCGCATGCTGAGGTGCTGTTCGCGGGCCTTGGTGCGCACCTTGCGGAAAGCCTTGAGCATCAGCTCTTCCAGGGCGCGGTTGACGTGGTCTTCGCTCCAGAAGAACTGCTGGATGTCTTGCACCCATTCGAAGTAGGAGACGGTTACTCCGCCGGCGTTGCACAGCACATCCGGGATGATGAAGATATCGCTGTCGGATAAGATCACGTCTGCATCCGGCGTGGTTGGGCCATTGGCTGCTTCGGCAAGAATGCGGCAGCGAAGCTGGCTGGCGTTTTTCTGGGTAATGACGCGTTCCAATGCAGCCGGCACGAGAATCGTGCAAGGAATCTTCAGAAGCTCGTCACCAGGGAGCGGTTCCGCTTCCGGGAAATCGCGCATCAGCTTGCCGCTGTTGACATGCTTGGTCAATGCGGCGATGTCGATGCCGCGCTGGTTGCGGATGGCCCCGTAGCGGTCGGCGATGCCTATGACGCGCACGCCCCGCTGGGCCAGCTCCACGCATACCGCGTTGCCGACGTTGCCGAATCCCTGCACGACGGCGGTCGCTTCGCCAAGCTTGATGTTTAGCTCGTTAAGTGCCTCCTGGACGCAGTAAACGACGCCTCGCCCCGTGGCCTCGCGCCTGCCGACGCAGCCGCCCAGCTCCACAGGCTTGCCGGTAACGATTTCCGGGCACGCATAGCCGACGTGCATGCTGTAGGTATCGTAGATCCAGGCCATCGTCTGCTCGTCGGTGCCCAGGTCCGGTGCCATGACATCCATGCGCGGCCCGATGATGCTCAGCACTTCCTCGGTGAAGCGGCGTGTGAGGCGTTCCAGCTCGCCGTGTGTCAGGCTGGCCGGATCGCATGCGATGCCTCCCTTGGCGCCGCCAAAGGGCAAATTCATGATGCCGCATTTCCACGACATCCACATGGCGAGCGCTGCCACTTCGCCCAGGTCGACGCTCGGGTGGAAGCGCAGCCCGCCCTTGGAAGGACCGCTCGTCAAGCTATGCTGAACGCGGTAGCCGATGAAGCTTTCCGTACGGCCATCGTTGTCCATGATGATCGGGATGCTGACCACCATGGCGCGTTTCGGTTTGCTGAGTCGCTCCAGGACCCCTTTGTCCAGATCCATGTGCTCGGCCACCATTTCGAGCTGGCGGCAGGCCATCTGAAAGGTGGGCGAGTTCTCGAATACCGGATTGGGTTTGTGCGGGCGATCATTGGTGCCGTCGATGATGCCGGCTGGTGCAGACAATGGTATCTCCTTTGGTTGGCAAGGGGAGAGGTCCGCCCTTCCTCTGGGCGGTTCTTGCTTTGGGCACCTCTATAACAATATAGCAATCATCTCGCCAAGCAAATTCCGCGTGGGCAGCGAGGCAAAATTGTGAAGAAACTCGTCGTTGGCCACGGTTACCTGGGCCGCCTCGTTGCCGCACGCTGGCTCGCAGGCGGACACCACGTGTACGCGACGACGCGCAGCTCCGAGCGGGCAGGCGAAATGGGGCGAGAAGGGATCACGCCTCTCCTCTGCGACGTGACCAACCCCGCAACTTTAGGTGGGCTTCCCGACGTGGATGCCGTAGTTTATTGCATAGGCTACGACCGCGGTTCCGGGATATCCATGGGTGATGTCTATGTCCACGGCCTGGAGAACGTGCTGCGAGCTTTGCCGACTCCCGGCAAGCTTGTCTACGTGGGCAGCAGCGGAGTTTACGGCCAATCGACCGGCGAAGAGGTAACGGAACATGCACCTACCGAGCCGGCAGACGAATCAGGCCGGCTGGTGCTCGAAGCAGAACAAACCCTTCGCCGCATGCTGCCAGAGGCCGTGGTGCTTCGTTTCGCGGGGATCTATGGTCCCGGTCGCCTGCTGCGGAGCCGGTCGGTAAGCGAGGGAGAACCAATCGCAGGCGACCCGGATCGATGGTTGAATCTGATCCACGTGGAAGACGGAGCGGCGGCGGTGTCGGCGGCCGAGGCCATGGCGAGACCTGGCGAGATATACAACGTCTGCGATGACGAGCCGGTGCGTCGTCGTGATTTTTACAGACTCTTGGCAAACCTGCTCGGGGCTCCGGAGCCGCGCTTTGTGCCGCCGCCGGCCGATCCTCCACCTCCAGGTCATGAGCGCACGCATCGTCGGATCGTGAATCGCCGGCTGCGGACGGAACTGGAGCTAACCTTACGCTATCCGAGCTATCGCGAGGGATTGCCCGCCGCCGCGGCAGCCGACGCACGCTGAGTTCGCTTGAGTCGGGCCTGCCCTGTCGCCTATGATGGTGCACGGAGAGGCAAGCTCGACGAGGCTGGTGACCATGCTAAAACGCAAATACCTGTTCCCTCATGTCATCGAGATGAACTACCAGGCCGGCCGGCGCCTTGGGGTGAATGTCTACCTCATCGACGGCGGCAGTGAGTTCTTGCTCATCGACATCGGCTACATGGATACGGTCGAAGAAATCGTCGAGTTGATTCGCAAGATGGATTTCAACCTGTCCACGTGCAAAATGGTGATCGCCACCCATGCCGACGCGGACCATATCCAGGGCCTCACCCGCGCCAGAGAATTGTTCAAGACCAAGGTGGCGGCCCATCCGCTGAGCGTCCCGCCTCTGGAGACCGGCGACGAGATCCTGACCTACGCCACCATCAAGGCGCAAGGCATTTCGATCCCGATGCCGCCTTGCAAAGTGGATCTGCTCCTCCATGAGGGGGATGTGATCAAGGTCGGCGATGTGCAATTGCAAGTTTGGCACACGCCGGGCCACACCGCGGGCCAACTCAGCTTCAAGATGGGAAATCTGCTGTTCAGCGGCGACAACATCTACAAGGACAGCTGCGTCGGCGTCATCGACGCGCACCACGGTTCCAACATCCCCGAATTCATCGCCTCTTTGAAACGCATCCTGCACGACGACGCCACTTTCCTCCTGCCCAGTCACGGGCCCGTCTTCCGCCGCGACAATCGCATCCTGCAAAAAGCCATCGACCGGCTGACCGAGTACCAGTACATGGCCGACTTCGGCACCTGCGCCATCGGTTGGCCCCTGCTGGACGAATGGGAAGCCGACGTCTGCGCGGGCAGAATGCCAAACTTCAGCGGTCAGTGATCCGTTCCTTCATCCTATCAGTCCTATTCGTCCCATAAGCCCCATTCCAGCCAGCACGGCGGCAAGGAGAGAGCTAATCGGACAAGCTCTGGCCCGCCGGCTGCTGCTGCGTCAAGCAATGCAGCGTGCCCAGCCCCCACACCAGATCCACCGCGTGGATGCCGACAACCACCCGGCTGGGAAAGTGCTCCGCCAGGATCCCCAGCGCCGTGCTGTCGTAGGGATCGTTGAAGGTCGGCACCAGAACGTGGTCATTGGCGATGTAGAAGTTGGCGTAGCTGGCCGGCAGGCGGCGGCCGTCGAACCAAATCGCTCCAGGCATCGGCAACGTGACGACCTCGAGCGGTTTTCCAGCCACGTCCGTCATGTCGCGTAGGCGGCGCAGGTTGTCTTGAAGCAGTGCATAGTTTTCGTCAGCCGTGTGTTCTTCGACCACTGTGACGACTTTGCGGGGACCGATAAACCGGGCCAGGTCGTCCACGTGGCCGTGCGTATCGTCTCCCGCGATCCCGCGGCCTAGCCATAGCACTTTGCGAATTCCCAGGTATTCAGCAAAAACCTCCTCCAAATCTTCACGGCTCAAGTTCGGGTTGCGGGCTTGGACGCTATCTAACAGACACTCCTCCGTGGTCAGGAGCAAGCCGCGACCGTTGACATCGATGCTCCCGCCTTCGAGGACCACGCGCTTCGAGCCGAGCGCCGGCTGCCAACGTGGCAACTCGAGAGCAGCCGCGATCTTTTCCGGAATCCTGCAATCATGTTTCCAGTTGTCATACTTAGCCCAAGCGTTGAAACGCCAGTGCGTAATCGCCACGTCGCCGCGTTTTCCAGTGACAAAAATCGGCCCATAGTCGCGCGTCCACACCCGGTCGGTGGGAAACCGGAAGAACTCAATGCGTTTCAGGCTGATGTCCGCGCGCGTCAGACAGCGCACCGCCCGTTTCTTATGCTCCGCGGAGTTGACGAGGATACGCACGAGCTCGGATTGATGAAGATTACGCACGATTTCCGTGTAGACCCACGGAATGGCCGCAAACTTCCCTGGCCAGTCCGCCCGGCAATGCGGCCAGGCGATCCAGGTCGCCTCGTGAGGCTCCCATTCCGCCGGCATGCGAAAGCCAAGCTGTGCGGGAGACGATTTCATCGTTGTATTCGCGATCCACTTGTGCACTACATCCGGGGCAAGGGCCGGCAACCAATTCCCGAATTTCCACCGCTCCCTCTGTCCACTTTTGCGTGACTGGTTCTAATAGAGGATAGAGAGGGACGGGGCATTAAGGCCAGACGCATTCGCTATGCGATTGCCTCTTCTCCATCTCGCCCCTTGCGGAGAGCATGGTCATGTCGGCAAAAAAGAAGATACTGCTCGTGGACGACGATCGCGATATCCTGAGCGCCTTGCGAACGGTTCTCGAAGGCAAGGGCTACTGCGTGTTCACCGCCTCCGATGGCAGCATGGGCATTGCGGTGGCCGAGCGCGAGACCCCCGACCTGGTTGTCGTGGACATGATGATGCCGAAAAAGAGTGGCTTCCTGGTTGTCGAAAAGTTGAAGAGCTACGGCGCGAAAGCCCCGCGCATGATCATGATTACTGCCAACGAAGGCAGCCGGCATCGCGCCTATGCCGAGATGCTGGGTGTGGACGATTACATCCGTAAACCGTTTGCCATGGATCGCCTTTTGGAAAGTGTCGCCCGCTTCTGCCCGCTTCCGAGCGAGGGAGAGCCCGATGCTTCATAGTTAATCGACCATAGGGGATCTTGCAGTGCGCTCACTTTGGGTGCCATGCTTTCGGGCCCGACCTACTTCCGGAGACTGTCAAATGCCAAGGCCCGAAAGCATGGAACAGTCGGCGAACTTTTCCCTTGCGTTGGGGCAGGACATGCTTTCGCAGCCCCGGCAGATGGAAATGCGTGGGTTTGGTCTAAACCTGGGCTGCGAAAGCATGGCACCCCGGCAATTGACAAAGGAGCGCTCGAATGATCAGGTCAGCGCAGACCAGGACAAATGGAAACGACCGGCAGCCGGAATCCGCCCTCGAGTTCAAGCCCTTGCCGTTCCTGAGCAATCCGCACGTGCAAACGGTCCTCGGCAATCTTTGGCCGACCAAGAATCCGGCAATCACCACCCGCCTGCGCAAAACCCTTGTGGCCGACGGCGATTGTCTCGTCCTGCACGACAGCGTTCCCATGAACTGGCGAGCGGGTGAGCGCACTGCTCTTCTGGTGCACGGGCTTGGCGGATCGCATCGTTCGGGCTACATGCTGCGCGTAGCCGACATGCTGCTGCGCCGCGGCCTGCGCGTGGTCCGCATGGATCTGCGCGGCTGCGGGCGCGGGGCCGCCCTCGCCCGGCAGACGTACAACGGCGGCTGCTCCGGCGACGTCCGCGCGGCCGTCGCGGAAATTCACAAGTGGGACCCTACTTCTCCGGTGACGCTCCTCGGTTTCTCGTTGGGAGGCAACATTGTCCTGAAGCTGGCCGGCGAAGCAGCCTGCCAACCGCTGCCGCTTCTGGAACGCGTGGCCGCGGTGGCGCCACCCATCGACCTGGAGCGCTGCGCCGAGCTGCTCGCTCTGCCGGGCAATCGCCTCTACAATTTTCATTATTCGCGCTCCCTGGTGGACCAGGTGCAGCGCCAGCAGCAGCACTTCCCCGATCTGCCGAGGGTCCGCTTTCCGCGCCGCTTGACCATGCGCATCTTCGACGAGCTGTACACCGCTCCCCGCGGTGGCTTCCAGGATGCTCTGGACTACTACCGCCGGGCTTCCTCGGTCTCACTCATTGCAAGGATAACAGTGCCGACGCTGATCCTCACGGCCCGCGACGATCCGTTTATTGCGGTGGACTCGTTCGAGAGGTTGCAAGCCCCCGAGCATATTGCCGTGACGATCCTCAGACACGGCGGGCACCTGGGCTTCCTGGGTCCCGACGGCGCCGGCGGCATCCGTTGGGCGGAGCGCCGGGTGGTGGATTGGGTGTCGCCCGGCGGACCACCGATGGATGCCTGACGCGAGTCTTCCCGCGCGGGGTTTTTTCGTTTAACCGCGAGCCAGCGGCGAGCGCGCGAACAGAAGGGTGACAGGTCGCTGTCCGTTCACGCGCTCGCCGCTGGCTCGCGGTTAAACGAAAAGGCCTCGGAAGAACGGAAATGCTTGCCGAATGCAAGTACGTCACTGCTCCAAAAGTCGGCGTCCAAGCTCGTAAATCGACCAGATGAACAATGGAAGCAGATAGAAAAGCAACAAGGCGAGCTTTAGATATCCGAACTCATTCGCCTCGATGCAGGCGGCGCGCCCCCCGCATTCAGAACAGCGCCATCTCGTAACGATGGTCATCAGGATCCAGGGCCACAGCCAAATCCCCACCGTGGCCAGTGTCAAAAAGAGGTTGGCTCGCTCACTCATGCCGGCGCGCCGGACCAGCACTTTCTTGTCGCACGGAAGGCAGTACCCGGGCGCTTCTTGCATGGCAGTTCTCCGACTCTGGCCCTGGACGACGCGGGAGGGCTAAGGTGGCGCAGGAACATTCGTTTGTCGGCGCTGCGCGCGCTGCGGTTGTTTGGCAATGCCAGTGAGCAAAGTGATGAGCCCAATCACGCCCAGCACGGCTGCCCCCCATGCCCCGATGGCCGTGCCGTCCGAGTTCCGCGAACAAGCAGCCCCGGCAACGCATACCGAAGAAGCCAAAAGCACGATCGCGCCGGAGAGCATTTGCATGGCGAATCTCCCATGGTTGGAAAGTGTAATTCTCTTCCGGGTCTGCATCTAAAGGTACTCTGTGTGCTGGGACTGTTGCAAGGGGTGGGCCTGGCAAGTCCGCCGTCACGGGACGCGGCTGCCTGCTTCTGACATGGAAGTGCAGGCGTTGGACCGGCGTATTCGAGGGTCAAACCAGTACTGGAGCCTCCGAACCGCGCTCAGGGGGCAAGTCCTCTGGCGTACCTGGGACTCGAATTGTGAAAGAACAGGAGCATACGGAGAAAACGGAGAGAAGCGGCTGTGGCAGCTCACGGTGCCCCAGGCATCACCTTGCTGGGTAGCGCGGTGAGTAAGGTGGTTCGTCGAGCTTGAAGTTGGAAAGCCAGCGGTCGTACAATCCTGTGTCAGCATCCGGGCGACCAGATGGATTTTGCGACGGGGTACCCACCATTCAGCGCCAGGCCGAGCGACTTGCTTTGGACAGATGATTTGGAGGCAGGGTGACATGAAGCTTTCCGAGGCTGCTGACAGGGTGATTGAACTCGCTCGCAAGGTTCGCGAGTACTATACGGCCGAGCTTCCGAAGCGGCATCCTCATTACCCGCTTGTCGGTCTGGGTGAGGAGGGTCCGCCGCCTCCGCGCGAGGAAACGCAGTTGCGGAACTTTCTCGCCACACTGTCCGCGGACCTGGTTTGTCGGCTGATCCTGATCATGTATCTTGGCCGCGGAGACTTTAGCACCGATCAACTGGCGGAACAGTACCAGGCTTTGAAAAGCACCCTCAGTGATCCGGAGTACGCGGCATCAGAGATGATGGGCAAGGCTCCTCTGGCCGACTATTTGCTGGACGGCTTGGAGGAGCTTCGCAAACAGAATATTGACGTAGACAAGTTGCCGCTCAAGAGAGCGAAGGTGCCGAAGCGGTAAGGCTTGGTCGTGATGGGGAGTTTTCCGTGGCATCGACCGCCTTTACCGGGCATCTCTTGCGGCTTGTTGGCAGGCACTCCTGCCGAAGCGGAAGGCGGGCAACCTCAGCGAAAGCTGGTCGAGATTCAGGCATCCTCCGCCAAGATCTCCGCCTTGACGCCATCCATGTAGCTCATGAGCAGCTTCTTGATCTCGCCAAGCACCTGCGCCCGGTGCGCTGGGCCGGCCGCCTCGGCCAGCGGCAAGAGCGCACGAATGACCTGGACGGTGATCGTGGCATACAGGCGGCGGCGCAAGGGATCCAGGGTCGGCAGCCGCGCCGCGATGGAGGCCTCCGCGCCGGCCACGCACTCGCGATTCAGCTTCTCGGCCGCCGCCGCCAGGTGGGGCGACGTCGGCGAGCCGTAGAACATGCCCAGGAAACCCGGATGCGTTACATGGAACTCGGCCAGGCCCTCCACCAGCTGGTCGATGAAGGCCGGGAGGAGTAGTCGCGCCGCCTTCTTGCCCAGCACCACGTAATGCACGGCCCGAATCTCGTTCAGGTAGTGCTCGGTCAGCGCTGCCAGGATCGCTTCCTTGTTGGGAAAGAACTGGTAGAGCGAGCCGACCGACGTCTTGGCGCGGCGGGCGATGCTGTTCGTGGTGGCGGCCTCGAAACCCACACGTGCGAACTCCAGGGCTGCGGCCGTCAGAATGCGGGTAATGCGCCGCTGGCCGCGCTCCTGCTTGGGGGCGCGCCGTAGTTCCGTCTTGTCGGGCATGAACTCTTAGGCCTCTTGACAATGTGAGCAAGTGCTCGTATTATTTAGCTCGAAAGCGAGCATTCACTCACATTGTAGCATGGCGGTGATCTGGGTGAAAGGCGATTTAAAATGGCCTGCGCTGGCCGACGAATCATTTAACAGCGACGCAACGGCGAGCGCGTGGGCTGACGGGTGACAGAGTTTTCTTCGCCGGCCGACGAATCGTTGCACGGCGAGCCAGCGGCGAGCGCGTGGATATGAACGGAGGGTGGACTTCCGGTGAGAGTCTTCCTTCCGTTCGCGCGCTCGCCGCTGGCTCGCGGCAGATGAAACCTTTTCATGGAAGAACAGGAACGATTGCTGTATGCAAGTCCCTCATTGTTTAAGAAGCCGCCATCCAAGCTCGTAAATCGACCAGATGAACCAAAGAAGTAGATAGAAAAGCAACAAGGCGGGCTTTAGATATCCGTGTTCATTCGCCTCAATGCAGGCGGCGTGTCCCCCACATTCCGAGCAGCGCTATCTCGTTACGATGGTCATCAGGATCCAGGGCCACAACCAAAGCCCCAGCGTGGCCAGCGTCAGAAAGAAGTTAGCCCGCTCACTCAGCCAGGCACGCCGGACCCGCACTTTTTTGTCACACCGAAGGCAGTACCCAAGCGCTTCTTGCATGGCAGTTTTCCGATGCTAGCCCTGGAAGGCGAGATAGGGCTAAGTCTGCGCGGGAACATTCGTTTGTTGTTGCTGTACGGGCTGCGGTTGTTTGGCAATCCCAGTAAGCAGCGTGATGAGCCCAATCACGCCCAGCACGGCTGCCCCCAACGCGCCGATGGCGGTGCCGTCCGAGTGCCCCGCACAAGCAGACCCGGCAACACACACTGAAGAAGCCAGAAGCACGATCGCACCGGACAGCATTTGCATGACGGATCTCCCATAGTTGGAAAGTGGATTTTGTGTGAGCCTGCAACTAAAGGTACTCTGCCTGCGGGGCCTGTTGCAAGGGGCTGGCCTGATAACGCCGTTGTGGCGGGGCGCGGGTGTCTGCTGCCAGCATGGTCTCAGATTTTGAAGGAACAGGAGCAAACGGAGGAAACAGAGAGAGCTGGCGTCCTTGCGCGCAGCTCATTTTGGCTAGGGCTTCAACATCTAGCAGATTCCTGACTCTCACCGCAGCTCATTACAGCTTGACAGCAATTCCCGCACGGGATCTACTCGATAGAGAGGGTGATCTCTCGCCCCTTCTGGGAATCGGCATGGCAATTGCGACGGTTGAGATGGTGGTCCACAAGCTTCGCACTGGTTGAAGACGCTCGGAGAAAACCAGAGTCGCTTGCGGGAACCTTCTTTACGTTCGCAGCCGACACCTGAAGAGAGCGGAGGAAGTGCAATGTCTGAAGGATCAGCTCCGTTCAGGTTCGAATGTGATGCTCCTTCGTATGCGGTGGTCCGCGCGTGCCAGCGCTGCGGGCTGGAGGCACCGGAAGACGTGCGCTGGTGCCGGGTCAGCCATTTCCGCGAGACCGCGAACAACCGACGCGACGTGCTCAATCCTTTGACCTGGGGCGCTTTGCTTGGCCTGGTTCAGCCGAGGGAAGGCAAGTGCCTCTGTGGCAGAGAATTGCCCAGGCTGGAAAGATATACGTTTACGTTCGCCAGCGGCCGGGAACAGAACTACTATCTGGGTCAGTGCCGCACGTGTCGTACGATCTTCTGGGAAGAAGCGGCCGCCAATTCGCCACCTCCGCCGTATTGAAGGAAGGCCCTTTCTCAGCAAATCGGCAAGAGCTTTCATCATTGCGCGCTAATCTTCCTCACCGACGCATCCCACGCCGGCACAAACCGATTGCTCCCTGGTCGGTGGCCTGCATAATAGGCTGATGGATACCTTCGCCAGGTGAGAGATCTGCTATGACACTTGCGCCGGTGGATTTCGGGATCAAAACGGGCCCCAAGTCGACAGACATTTTCATCGAAGAGATTTCCTTCAGTTACGAAGACTTTCGCTACCGCACGCCCATCAAGTTTGGCGGCGTCGCGTTCGACCGCGTGACCAATCTGAATGTGACATGCGTTGTGCGAACCGTCGGCGGAGCCATTGCCAAAGGCTTCGGCTCCATGCCGCTGGGTAACGTCTGGTCGTTTCCATCACGGCGTCTCGATTTCGATAGCACCCTCGGGGCCATGAAAGCGCTTGCCGAGCGCATTGCGCAACTTACCCGGGAGCACAAGGAGCCGGGCCATCCCATCGACCTGACCTGGGCGCTGGAGCCTGCCTACATCAAGGCGGCGGCCGAGGTATCGCAACGATTGCAGTTGGCCGAGCCGATCCCCATCCTGTGCACTCTAGTCACCGCGAGCCCTTTCGATGCTGCATTGCATGATGCGTTCGGCAAGGCGCAGCGCCTGAATTGCTATCACACCTATGGCCCCGATTTCATGAGCCACGACCTGGGGCACTACCTGGGCGAAGAGTTCAAGGGAGACTGCCTCGACAATTATGTTTCCCGGGAGCCCAAGCCACGCATGCCGCTCTACCACCTGATCGGAGCGCTCGATCCCCTCGAAGCCGATGACATCCAGCGCCCCATCGACGACGGGCTGCCGGAGACATTACCCCAGTGGATCCGCTTCAACGGGCTGACGCACCTCAAGATCAAGCTCAATGGCGATGACCTGGCCTGGGACGTTCAGCGCGTGGTCCGGGTTGATCGCGTGGCTACGGAAACGCAGAAGCAGCGCGGCATCAGCCAGTGGTTTTATTCGCTCGATTTCAATGAGCGCTGTGCCAACGTTGGCTACTTGATGGAATTCTTGAGGCAGGTCCGGGAGCAGACGCCGGCAGGCTTCGAGCGCATTCAGTACATCGAGCAGCCGACGGCCCGCGACCTGCGCGCGGACCGGGCCAATGTGATGCACGAAGCCTCGCGCTTGCGCCCTGTTGTCATTGACGAATCGCTGATCGATCTGGAGAGTCTCCTGCTGGCGCGGGAAATGGGTTACACGGGGGCAGCCTTGAAGGCGTGCAAGGGCCAAAGCCAATCGCTGCTGATGGCGGCTGCGGCCCAGAAATACGGGATGTTCCTGTGCGTGCAGGACCTTACTTGCCCCGGTGCATCGTTGATTCAATCGGCGGGATTGGCTGCCCATGTGCCCGGGGTGGCAGCCATCGAATCGAACGCCCGGCAATATGTGCCGGCGGCAAACAAACCGTGGGAAGAGCGCTTTCCCGGCATCTTCCGCATCACCGACGGCACGCTGCAGACGGAAGTCCTCAACCGCGTCGGCCTGAGTGCCGTGGATCCTTGACAGCCTTCGTATCGTCAGCGATGGGCTTGAATAGACCCTCTCACGGTACTCCAGAACTGGAGGGCATAGCAGCATTAGCCCCTCTCCCGGTACTCCGGGAGAGGGGTTGGGGTGAGGGCATAACCCTGGGCGACGGGGCAACACCCTCACCCCCAGCCCCTCTCCCGGAGTACCGGGAGAGGGGAGCTAGGTTGCCGGAGGGCATGCCAGCATTAGCCCCTCGCCCCTGCCCCCTCACCCCTACTTGAGGGCTTCTCGTCATTCAGGCAACGGCTTCCCGCGTGTTTCCGGAGCCAGCCAGATCAGGGCCATGCCGAGAATGTACACCAGGCTCATGATCGAACACGCCTTGCGGTAATCTCCTTCGAACAAACCCATCAGGTTGCCGGTTTGCAGCACGCCAATGGCGGCAAGCACCCGGCCAAAGTTGTAGCTGAAGCCCTGGGCAGTAGCGCGCACGCCGGTGTGGAACAGTTCCGGCAAGTAAAGAGGCAGCCAGCCATAGAAGGAAGCGGTGAATGCGCCGGTCAAGAACATCGAGGCCAGGAACACCGGTCCATAGTGTTCGTTTAGCCAAAAGAACGCCAGGGCGGAGCCCAAGGAACCGAGGCACAGGATCACATAGGTCAATCGTCGATTGACCCAATTGCCGGCAAGCGCGGCAACGATGGTGCCCAGGACTGCCCCTGCCGCGGAGCAGATCTGCGTGAACGATTTGGCCTCGGGATGCTCTGGGCCCGCAAGTTGATCGGCCCAGGGCGGCGCCCATTGCACCATTGCCCATGTCGCCAGGAGGGGGATGCCGCTCAGGCAGGCGGCCAGCAACATGCGCCGTACCGTTGGCAACAAAGCGGACTGCGTGCTACCTCCCTGGGCGCGCTGAAGATAGCGGACGACCGGGTACGTGTAGCCAATGAGAATCACGATCAAGGCCAGGGCGGTTCCGACCAGGCGAACGACAAGAGGGAAATCGTTCGCCCAAAGATAGACGATTAGGCAGGCACAAGCAGCACCAACGCCGACACCGAGCAGGTCGCGGACGGCCCAGCTCGACGTGGTCCCCCGGCTGCGTTGTTGGCGCCAGCGCTCCGATTCCGGCACGAAAAACTGAATGAACAAGGTGAGGACGGCAGGGACCGCACCCGTCAACATGAGCAGCCTCCAGCCGGAATGGGCCACCAGCGCACTGGCCCATGCCTCCGGCAAGCCGGCCTGCAGGAGCCAACTTTCGACGCTGGGCAGAAGTCTACCAAGGCCCAGGCCGACGACCGCGATGAGCAAGTAGCCAACATTGGCGGCCGCCCCGATGAGCCCGGCGAGCATGCCCCGCGAGCGGTCCGGCCAGATTTCCATGACCAGGGCCACGCCCAGCGACCATTCGCCGCCCATGCCGAGAGCCGAAAAGAAACGCAGCACTGCCACCTGCTCCGCCGAGCCGGCCACGCCGCATAGGCCGCTGAAGATGGCGTAGGTCAGCACGCTCAGCCCCATGGCCCGCACCCGTCCGAGCCGGTCGCCCAGCCAGCCGAAGAGAACGCCACCGGTAGCCGCCCCGACGAGAAAGAGGGCAGTTGCCACGGCGAACCATTTGCCGATCTGCTTGTCGTCCGCAACGCCCAGCAAATCCGCGAGCGCAGGCCGGGCCACGAGAGGAAAGAGCCCCATCTCCAGGCCGTCGAACATCCAGCCAAGCAAGGCGGCCGTGAGCGCCAGCCATTTGCCGTATTCTCCCCTGCGTCCGTTCGGAAATCCCATGCTGGCCTGGCCTCCCTGAAGTGGGGTCTATCTTCCACCATAGTGCCGACTGGGGGCGGGCCGGTCAAACGGATCTTATGGGAGGGGAGCGAATGAGGAACGGCGCGCGGCGGGTTTAGTCTTCAATCCTCATCAAAGGGGTGGCCCGCGGACATCGAGTCGTGGGCCAAACTGGCAGTTTGGCTTACCCCCTGCGTTCTCTTGAGCTTAAGAGATAGCGCGCGACAATCTACGGGAGGAGCGAGCAGTTCACTCCCGTGTACTGCGCAAACCCTTTATCGAAAGTGACGAGTTCCAAGTTTCCCGTCTCGGCGAAGGCAGCTAGGTAAGCGTCGTTCCAGACATGCGGAGAAAACGACTGGTTCTGCGTCCATTTGCGCCAGTGCGGTTCAAGATTCGCGGGCTCGTCGGCATAAGAGACACGTGCGTCGCTCTGCAGGATGTCATATTCCTGCCACGCCTAGTGCAGGGTCAATGCGTGAACTCCGAAGACCGTCCGGTTGGTCGCCAAGCGCAAGAAGCCTTGCTGTGTCATTCGGCAGAAATAACAGACTTCGCCTGACAGGGCATCGAACCAGTTTTTGGCGGCTGGATGATGGATGTGGGAGTCGAAGGTGAGCGCGAGCCACACATTAACGTCGGGGAGAAGCATCTTCATCGTCCAGAATCTCCGCGATCCGTTCGCCAGTCAAGATCACGCTCCCGGGCTGACCGGTTCGAACGAGCGGCACCTCGATGCGCCGCTTTTGGACAGCGGGCGGTACGCACGTCGGCCCGTGATAAGAGACGGTTACCTTCGCCCCTTCTGGCAACGCGGGTGCGCCATCCAGGACCACGACGCCGTTACGGATTCGACCGGGAATTTCCATAACGGCATTATCCTTCGCTTGTGCGGGTCAATCAAGGCTACTGAAGTGCATGTGTAGGTGCCGGCCGCTTGCGCACTCAGCCTGGACGGCAGACACGGCGAATCGTCTGGACCTGGAGTCAACGGACTGCGTCTGCTTAGGCGCCTCGTGGACATTGTGTCGTGGGCTGGATTGGCAATCCAGCCCACCCCCTGCATTCTCACAAGATTGCGGACTTAGTGCTGCCCCTATGCGTACCGCAACAGTTCCTTGTGTTGCCGCGTGATATATTTAAAATCCAGAGCAGCCGTGGAGTCCCGCGAGGAGAATGCGAGACCGAGCAGAACTGGCGGTGAGAGGCAAGCGCGGAGTCCGGCAAGAGCATCGTGACGGCGAGTGCTGCGGAGGCATTGCCATGAAGACCAAGAGCAGACGAAAACGGGGCAAGCCCGATCCGGCCGTCCTCGCAGACATCGTGAAGCGGATCGTGGAAGCAACCAACCCGGAAAAGATCGTCCTGTTCGGATCGGCGGCGCGCGGCGAGATGGGGCCCAACAGCGACTACGACTTGTTGGTCATCAAGGGAGGCAAGTTCAACTACTGGCGCGTGCTGACAAGCATTTATCATCAACTGCCCGGAACAGCGGCGGTTGATGTCGTGCTGGTCACTTCCGAGGATGCCGAGCGTTCTCGCGACACGCACTGCCTGGTGATTTGCCCGGCTCTCAAAGAAGGGAAAATCGTCTATGACTCGGAATCGCCTGCCGCCAGACGATCCGCGCGGACGGCTAAATCGAGCGCGCAGCAACCTCGCTCGCGCCAAGTTGCACGTCCCCGCAGAGTATCTTGAAGACCTGTGTTTCGACGCCCAGCAGGCTGCCGAAAAAGCCATCAAGGCCGTTTTCATTTGCCGTGGCGAGCGATTCCCTTACGTTCATGACCTGGAAGAACTCCTTCAGATTCTCGAACGGAACGGGTTAAAGATACCCAAATATGTTTGGGAGGCAGAGGAACTTTCGCGCTTCGCCGTGGTGACCCGCTGTCCAGGAATGGTTGGCCCGGTCACGAAAAACGACTACCGGCGCGCGGGCCGCATTGCCACCGGTGTGCAGGCAGTGAGGTACAAGGTCATGGGGAAGGGCGTGATTAGTCCGCTGAGTCTCCGTTGAATATCTCCTGAATGAGGAGTTCCATCATGCATTGCCCACCGTGTCATGGTACGGGAAGAGCATTTCGTAGGGGAGAAAAGTGCCAGCTGTGCAAAGGTCGCGGCGAACTCCCAGACGAATGGGAAAACAGACCGATATGCAATTTCTGCTTCGGTACAGGTCGTGGAGGTATCGCACAGGGTCATGGGGCGTTGTGCTCGGTTTGTGGAGGATATGGCCATCTAGCCCCAGAGCCGGAACCAGTAGCGGTGGCAGTTGACGGGCCGCTCGCGTTCTTTATTGAAGCTGGAAAACCGCGAACAGCTCAGTTGCGGCTGAAGGACGTATTTGCCAGTTTGAATGGCGAATTGCGGATCTGCGATGCCTATTACGGCACCGGTACATTGCTCCGCCTCGACGGCCTGACGCACTGCGCCCCTGTGCGGTTTCTCACACAGATCGCTGACACGCGTGAGCGGCCGCAACTCCCGCGAGCATTGACTGAATTCACCGCGGAGCACCCAGCGGTCGAATTTCGCCGACACGCTGGCCGGGATTTGCACGATCGATATGTCCTTGCTGAGACCGAGGTGATTTTGCTTGGACATGGCCTAAAGGACATAGGGAGCAGGGAGTCGTTTATCATTCGGCTCCCCAAGGAATTGGTCGGCGACTTGTTGCACGAGTTGCGTGTATCATTCGATGCCAAGTGGACTGGCGCATCACCCCTTCCTTAGGCCCCAAAAGGCGACTGCAGCTGGAGAATCGCCGGCAGGAACCCACAACGGAACACGCTATCTGGCCACTTCGTTGCACTTTGGGTCACGACACGCCTTCGGGGGGCGGTCGGGATTCTGTGTGACATGAGAGATCGCTCGTCCCCCAAAGCGTGGCACCTGTCATGTCGGGGCCACGTCGAAAGATCCCTGCGCCAAAGGCGTTGCAGCCCAAAGCCCGGAGTCGCGGCAGCGCACTCCGGGATAGGGACCTCCATCATCATCTCTACGCCGCAGGCGTTGTAGCGCCTGGTTGCAGGAGCGATGATCGTAGCCCAGACGTCCGTCCCAAAACCGTGCCACCTCTACCGGCGCGCCTTAAGCCCGTTCCTCCCATGCCGCAATCGCTGGCCTCCCTTGCGTGTTTCTCGACCCAAGGCTCCGCCTCGTTGGCCCGCAAATTCAGAAACAGACGTCGTCTCGCAGACGCGGCCAGGCAGTGCTTGCAAGGTAGCACGCTCCAGGGTGAGCCTTGGAACGAGGAAATGCGTAAACCCCGCGCAACTGGTTTTGTCTCCAATGATCGAGTGGGTTAGAATGAGGGCTCCGAAGAGACGGCTCAGGGCCGTTGCCCATCGCGACGGCGAATTCTCGAACCCGCACCTGTCCTTCAAAGCCCCAAGAGCAAAGACATGACAGCACCACAAACTGCCCTCAAATTTGATGCAGAGGTTACCAAGGAAGGGCGGATCGAACTCTCCGTTCCGCTCCCTGCCGGCTCGCACGTTACCGTATTTGTTCTTGAGCAACTCGAGAACCGCTTTGCAGACCTTTCCTCTGCCGCGGAGAGCAGTCTCGGTTTCTGGGACAATCCCATCGACGATGAGGATTGGAACGATGCCTGAGCAGGGTGATATCGTTTTGATTCCGGTCCCTTTCACTGATCTGTCATCTCAGAAACGACGACCCGTGATCGTCGTTTCGAACAACTCGTACAACCGCAAAACGGCTGACTTTGTCTTCGTGGCGCTAACCTCGAATCCCGGCCCGACGCCTTTCGGTTTGACGATAACATCGGGAGACTTGGAACAAGGGCAATTGAATCGTCCAAGCCAAGTGCGCGTTGACAAGATTTACACGTTGGCGCAAGGGATCGCGGTCAAGACATTGGGGAGAGTCAACAAGGCGGTTCTTGATCGCATACGGGGGTTGCTACTGCAAATCGTGTCAGAGTGAATAGCATAAGTGGTCCGCATGCCGGGCGTCAGAACGATGCGTCAAGACGGCGCTGCATTTCGGGTAAATGGATTAAAAGAATACCCACTCTCAGAGGATCGACACGATGGCGGTTCAAGGTGGACAAGCGGTGCATTTGGCTGAGGACGAAGAGCGCCGGCGGATCGAAGATGCGGAGTGGGCACAACACGATCCTCAAGTGGAGGAGTCTTACGGTGGATGGTGGGTCGTCCCTTTCGAGCGCACGATAGTTGCGCATGGTGCCAATCCGGCGGCCGTTCTCAAGGAAGCCGCCCGCCTGACCCAGCGGTCACCAGAGGAACTCGTCGCTTGCGCCATCCCGCACCCGGACAACTGGCTTGCTGATGCCTGATATCCAATTGGATATTCGACAGGCCTGGGAGTCCGGGGACGTTCTTTTCGGCCGTTCGTGTTTCTCCAGCCTGCAGCCATTTTTTGGCTTTCAACCTGCTTGTTCTCCCCCACGCCAACCGTTACGATGAACGACCAACCTACCCAATGATTTCTCGCCCGCGCTCGCTTGGGCCCCAACCCGACTGGTCCCGCCAATGAACAACCTCCGTCTCCTCACCCGCGTGCTCCTGATCCTGGCTGGGCTCTCGAACGGAATCGTTTGGGCCCAAGGCTTCACGCCCGAAGAAGCGGTCAAGCGGATGAAGTTGCCCGAGGGCTTTCAGGTCAAGCTGGTTGCCTCGGAGCCGGAGGTGCGGCAGCCGGTGTCGATGTCGTTCGACGATCGTGGGCGGTTGTGGGTTGTGCAGTATTTGCAGTATCCCACGCCGGCTGGGTTGAAGCCGGTGAAGGTGGATCAATACCTGCGGACCGTCTACGACCGTGTGCCCGAGCCGCCGCCCAGGGGGCCCAAGGGTGCGGACAAGATCACGATCTTCGAAGATGTGCATGGCGACGGGCATTACCGCAAGGTCAGGGACTTTGTTACCGGGTTGAACCTCGCCTCCGGCATGGCCATCGGGCATGGCGGCGTTTATGTGGTCCAGCCCCCCTACCTGCTCTTCTATCCCGACCGCAATGGCGACGATATTCCGGACGGCGACCCGGAGGTGCTGCTCACCGGGTTCGGCATGGAGGATGCGCACGCGTTCGCCAATTCGCTGCAGTGGGGGCCGGACGGTTGGCTTTATGGGGCCCAAGGGAGCACGGTGACGGCCAACATTCGCGGCATCAGCTTCCAGCAGGGAATCTGGCGCTACCATCCCATCACCAGGGAATTCGAGCTGTTCGCCGAGGGAGGCGGCAACACCTGGGGTCTCGATTTCGATCCGCATGGCAACATCTTCGCCAGCACGAATTACGGCCACTCCGCCCTGCTCCATCAGGTGCAGGGAGCCTATTACATCAAAGGTTTCAGCAAGCACGGCGAGCTGCATAACCCATATGCCTTCGGCTACTTCGACCATGTGCCTTACAAAGGCTTCAAGGGCGGCCATGTGACGATTGGCGGGATCGTCTACCAGGGCGGCTCCTTCCCCAAACAATTCAACAACACCTTCATCGCGGCCAACGTGCTTTCCAACGCGATTTACTGGCATGTGCTCGAAACGCAGGGGTCGAGTTTCACGGCCCATTTTGGCGGCGACCTCCTCATTGCCAATGACACCTGGTTCCGGCCGGTCGATTGCCTGGTCGGCCCCGACGGGTCGCTTTATATCGCGGACTGGTATGACAAGCGCGCCAACCATGTCGATCCCGTCGACAACTGGGACCGCACGAACGGGCGCATCTACAAGATCGAAGCTAAGGGAACGCCGCCGGCCGAGGGACTGCCGCTCCGCAAACGCACCAGCATGGAGCTGCTCGGGCTGCTATCGCATCGCAACGATTGGTATGTCCACGAAGCACGCCGGCTCCTCGCCGAGCGCCGCGATCCCACGGTGATTCCAATCCTGCGCAAGATGATTCTCGAGAACCGGGGTCAACTAGCTCTGGAGGCCCTCTGGGCGCTCTATGTCAGCGGGGGTTTTGATGACGGACTTGCACAGGAGCTGCTGTGCCACACCAATCCCGACGTCCGCGCCTGGACGGTCCGCCTGCTGGGCGATGCCAGGAAAGTGTCGCCTGCACTCCAGGCGCGCCTCGTCGTGCTGGCGCGGAGCGAGAGCCAGTGCACCGTCCGCAATCAGCTTGCGTGCACGTGCAAAAGGCTGCCCGGCAAAGACGCGCTGCCGATCGTGTTCGAACTGCTGCAGCGCAGCGAGGATGTGAGCGATCCGCAGATTCCGCTCCTGCTCTGGTGGGCGCTCGAGGACAAGGCGGATTCCGACAGGGAGCGCATCCTGGCGCTGTTCGATGCGCCCTCGGCCTGGCATAACCCCCTCGTGCGCAAATTCATCGTCAGCAGACTAAGCCGGCGCTACATGGCGGCGGGGAGCGCCGCGGATTTGACTGCCTGCTCGCGCTTACTTGCTGTCGCGCCCGGGCCTGCGGAGATCGACCTGGTCATTAGCGGCATGGACCAGGCCCTTCAGGGGCATCGCCTGCGCAACGTTCCCGCCGAGCTTGCAGGCCAGATCGCCGATCTCTTGAGCAGGCGTGGCGCGGATCTCACCCTTCTGCGGCTCGGCTTACGCATGGACATCGCCCAGGCCTACGAGCGGGCTATTCAGGTGATTTCCGATCCGAAAGCCCCGGCCGGCAAGCGCATCAGCCTCATCGACGTGCTTGGCCAGCTTGGCAAGCCTGAATGCGTGCCGATTTTGCTACAGCTCCTGCGCGGCCCTGAGGCCACGTCTGTCCGTGCGGCTGTGCTCACGGCCCTGCAGCCGTTTCCCGACGCGCGGATTGCCGAGCAGGTGCTGGCCATGTATCCGCAGTTGCCGCCCGATCTACGGCCGCGGGCGCAAACATTGCTGTGCGGCAGGCTGGCATCGGCGCGCGACTTTCTGCGTGCGGTGGACAGAGGCCGAATCGATGCCAAGGAGGTTCCCTTCGATCAACTGCGCCGCATCATGCTGCACAACGACGAAGAACTCAATCAACTCGTGCAGAAACATTGGGGCAGCGTGGGCAAGGAAACGGCGGGCGCCAAACGTGCGCGGATTAACAGCATCAAGCACATGCTGGGAATGGCTCCTGGAGACCTGGCCAACGGCAAGCAGCTATTCCAGAAAACCTGCGCCACCTGTCACACCTTGTTCGGCGAAGGCAACAAGATCGGGCCGGAGCTGACTGGAGCCGACCGGAAAGACCTGGAATTCCTCGTGACCAGCATCGTTGATCCCAGTGCGGTCATTCGCAAGGAATATCTCGCCTACGTCGTGGCCACCAACAATGGCCGGTTGCTCACCGGGTTGCTTGCCGAATCCACTCCGAAGACGATCACGCTGCTCGATGAAAAGAACCAGCGCACAATCCTTGCCCGTGAGGATATCGAAACCCTCAAGCCATCGCCCCTGTCGCTCATGCCGGAGAAGCTGCTGGATCCCTTCTCCGACCAGGACATTCGTGATTTCTTCAGTTATCTACAGAGCGACGGTCGCGTGCCGGCGGCTGCTGCACAAGCCAAAAGAAGTGCGCCCCCTCTCAAGGTCTGCCTGGTTTCCGGCTCGGTGGAGTACAAGTCGGATGAATCGCTGGCCGCCTTTCAGAAGTATCTGGAGGAACACTACAAGGTCCACTGCACGCGCGCGTTCCGCAAGGCCGACGATGATTTGCCGGGCCTGGAGAATCTTGAAACCTGCGACGTGATGCTGCTCTTCACGCGCCGCCTGACGATTTCGGGAGAGCAGTTGGCGCGGATCAAGAAGTATTGCAGATCGGGCAAACCGATCGTTGCCGTGCGCACGGCCAGCCATGCCTTCCAGAATTGGCTGGCCCTCGACAAAGAGATCCTGGGCGGCAACTACGGCAATCACTATGGCGCCGGCGCGGCGACGCAGGTGCAGATCGCGGAGAAGGCGAGGATGCACCCGATCTTGCAAGGTGTGGAGCCGTTCCGTTCCGTGGGCAGCCTTTACAAGAATACCGGATTGGCGGCTGACGACGAGGTCTTGCTGACCGGCAGCATCCCCGGCCACACGGAACCCATTGCCTGGACGCGCCTGAACCACGGGGCCAGGGTGTTTTACACGTCTTTGGGACACCCGGATGATTTCAAGGAGCCAAGCTTCCTGCATCTGCTGACGAACGCGCTCTTCTGGACGGCGGGGAAAGAACTGCCGCGTTGAACTACGGTTTCAAGCGATCTGGCTACTCGTGTACGATAAGGCAATCTGCGGCGCCCGTCGTTTGCCTATAGTCCATGACTCATGAGGCGGATTCCATGAGACTGATCGTGAGCGCACTTTTTATCGGCTGTTTGGCTCTCGGCACCTTCTCCCCAGCCTGCACGCTGCCCGGCGCAAGGGATGATGCTACAGCACAACGAAATGGAGCCGGCAAGAAGGAGAGCAAGGACAAGAAACACAGAGGCACATTCACGATCGGCAAGGAGACGACGTACATCAGCAGCCCGGTCGACAAGGACGGTTACATCGACTATAGTGCTGACCTCAACGAACGCCTGAGGCAGGGCGTGACGCCGGCCAACAATGCCAACATTCTGCTGTTGAAGGCGCTCGGCCCGCATCACTATGGTCACACGCTGCCTGCCGAATTCTTTCAGTTCATGGAGATGGAGGCGCCGCCGGTAGCTGGGGAGTATTTCATAGAACCGGCCCAGTTCATGAAGGAGCACCTCAAGGTTGACCCAGACGAGGGCGAGAAAGAACTCGCGCTTGTGTTGAAAGGGCCCTGGACGGCGAACGACTATCCCGACATGGCCGCCTGGCTCAAAGCGAACGAGAAGCCGCTCGGGCTGATTGTCGAGGCAACGAAGCGCTCGCAATACTATTCGCCCTTGGTGGCCAAGATGTCAAAGGGAGGGTCCGATCTGCTGGCCGTGAGGCTGGGAGGCGCGCAAAAATGCCGGTCGTGCGCTAACGCCCTGATCGCGCGTGCGACGTTCCGGATGGCGCAGGGAGCAAGCGACGCAGCCTGGCAAGACCTGCTGGCCTGCCACCGGCTCGGTCGTCTTGTCGGCCGGGGCGCCACGATCATCGAAGCATTGATCGCGTTCGCCGTCGAACAGAGCGCGTGCAGCGCGGATCTGGTGTTCCTCCACCGCGCCAGGCCGACCGCTCAGCAGGTTGAGAGCTGCTTGCGCGACTTGCAACGGCTGCCGCCGTTGCCCGCCATGGCCGATAAGGTAGACCTTGGCGAGCGCTATACGTTGCTCAACGCGATCATGTTGGTTGACCGTTACGGTATTCAGTACATGGAGAGCCTTTCCGACGGTAATTTGAATCGTCCCAACCCTCTCGGAAACAGTCTTCTCGAAGACATCGACTGGGACCCGGCGCTGCGCAGCACCAATCAACTGCTCGATCGCATTGCGGCCGCCATGCGCAAGAAGGACCGGAGCGCGCGACAGAACAGCCTCAAGCAGATCGAGGCGGAGTTGGAAGCGCTAAAGCATAAGGCCGTGGATCCGAACACTGGCCTGAAAGATTTCATTCTGGGCGACAACCAGGCTCGGGGCCGGGCTACGGGCAACATGCTGATCGGCTTGATGATCCCGGGCGCGACCAAGGTACAGCTAGCCGCCGACCAGACCCAGCAGATCGACGACAACGTCCAGGTCGCTTTCGCCCTCGCATGGTACGAACGCGATCACGGGCGCTATCCCAAAGGGCTCGCCGAGCTGGCGCCCAAATACCTCAACCAAGTCCCGCAGGATTCCTTCTCGGGCAAGGCGTTGATCTACCGCCCGGCCGCGAAGGGCTACTTGCTCTACAGCGTCGGCATCAATGGCCGGGATGACGAGGGCCGCGGCCGCGACGACACGCCGGCTGGAGACGACCTCAGCGTGCGCATGCCGCTGCCTGAGGTCCGGCGGAAGTGATCTTACGGAGTCGAGCGATGCTCTTCATGGTGATCGAGAGATTCCGCAATCGCAATGCTGCCGCGGTTTACGATCGCTTTGCCGAAAAAGGACGCATGATGCCCGACGGCTTGAAATACGTCGATAGCTGGGTGGAAGCGAGCTTTGAGCGCTGCTTCCAGTTAATAGAATGTGACAACGTGCGGCTCATTCAGCAGTGGGTGGCTTGCTGGAACGATCTGGTCGAATTCGAAATCGTTCCCGTGGCCGCGTCGAAAGACACGCGCGAGATCTTCGGTGGGCCGCCCGAGTAAGGTGCCGTATGGCGATCCTGGATCACTGGCATCCGGTTCTCTGCAGCCGGCGACTCGGCAAGCGGCCAGTCGCCGTGCGTCTGGGCGGCAAGGACCTCGTCCTCTTCCGGGCGGCTGCCGGCGCGATCGGCGCCCTGGAAGACTGCTGTCCCCATCGCCGCATGCGCTTGAGCGCCGGCCAGGTGGTCAACCAGCGACTGCAGTGCCCCTACCACGGCTGGACTTTTGACTGTGACGGCGACGGCGAGAGCCCGAGCACGCCCAAGCTGTACGCGACCGCGCCCGGCTTCGACGCGCTCGAGCGTCACGGCGCCATCTGGCTGAAGCCGCGCACGTCGCAGCCGGAGTTCCCGCCCTTCGAAGTCGAAGGCTGCTACCACGTGTGCACCTTGCAGCACCAGATTCACGCCCCGCTCGAGCTGGTCGTGGATAACTTCACGGAGATCGAGCACACGCCAACGGTGCATGGCATGTTCGGCTACGCGCTCGACAGGATGCCGGAAGTCGAAGTGCAATTCCTGCCGACGGCCGACAGCGTGCGCGTCGTCAACGTCGGCCCCGCGAAACCCATTCCGCTCTGGTTGCGTTTCTTGCTGGGGGTCCGTAGTCGATATCGTTTCCACGACGACTGGACGACGCATTTCTCGCCGGTGTACGGCGTCTACGATCACTGGTGGGCCGACGCCCGCACCGGCCGGGAGGGCCTGGTCCGCTGGCGGCTTTACATCTTCTTCGTGCCGCGCGACGAGGATTCGACCACGGTGATGACCTTCGCATTCACGCGCTCGCGCTGGCCCGGCCCGACAGGCTGCGTGGCCCTCTTCAAATGGCTGATGGTGCGCATGCTCGACCAGGAGATCCGCCTCGACGTTGGCATCCTGGAGAACCTCGTGGACAAGAACCCGCACGTGGAAGGCATGAAGCTGAGCCGGTTCGACCGCGTTCTCGGGTTGCACCGCGAGCGCATTGAAGCGATTTACCGCGGTGGGAAAAAGGGGGGAGGGACGCAGGCGCCTGTGGAATGAGGATCTTTGATGCGGGCGGGCAGTTCAAGGAGCATGAGGCCGATTGACACCGATGCACCATCGGCGCTGACGGGGTTGCATTGGGCGTCAGCCTGTCGCGGGCTGTTCGCGAAGCGGGGTTTCGGGCTTGGCGTTCCCAAAGCGGAGCTCGGCAACGAGGGGTGGAGAAAATAAGCCGCAATTTACTAGTCGCTCACAGGTTCCCCGCCGGAGGGGGTAACAAGGGCCCAATATACCGACTCGTCAATGCCTGACGCTAAGGTGCGGCTGCTCCCATCCATGAACGCTGCCAGCATCCCGCCTTTATGGGGCGTCTGAGCCAGAAGAGGATTGCAGTCTGCTAGGCTCGGCGCTGTCTGAAAGGTAAGGCCGTGAACCGATCCTGTACTGACAGGTGGATTGCCCGTGGTGATCGGGTAGACATCCGGCGGGATCGTGACTCCCGCGGGCGTGGTAAAAGCGTGCGGCTCTGCAAAGCTTGCCCGATGAACTCGCAGGAATATAGGCATAGTAATCAAGTCCGGTTCGGTATGGAACCAGGCGAACGTGGTCGCATTGCATCCCTTGGCATAGTGCTCAGCAAACCCAATGGTCTGTGAAGTTCCATCAGGAAATCCGGTCCCGAGAGTGCGTCGACTCGTAAAAACAACTGCATTCGCCGCGTAGCTCGCCAGGTTCTGTGCCTTGTTTAGATCCGGAACCGTCGGATCGGCCGGGCTGATGTAAAGGCGCACCGCATGATAGCTCGAAAAGGTATTGGACGCTATGCATGCACGGTAGAAGTTGTCTTCCTCAACGTAAGGCAGCAACGTGAACATTAGCGATTCGCCTACGAAGAGGTTGCTGTTTTCGCCATCAAGCGTTGGCAAGACGTCGTTGTTGGTCTCTGCGAAGTTATGCAGGGCAAGCGCGCATTGGCGAAGATTGTTCAGGCTTTGAATTCGCAACGACGCAGCGCGAACCACCATCAATGCCGGAAGGAGCAACCCCACCAAGATGGCGATGATGGCAATTACGACAAGTAGTTCGACCAGGGTCAGACCTTTTCGATGCCTCATTTTTTCACCACTTCTGAGAACGCACGCCGTTCTCGGAGGAAATGCCTCATGGGAACGGCGAATCTGCAGAGGGAAGGGGCTATTGGCGCACCACTTGGTCCATGAGGTTGCGAGTGACAGTAACCTGTGGGTTATTATTCGCATCCGTCCAACTCATGGACGCTTGACAAGGATTGAAGGTGCCGTAGATACCGACCAGTGTCACATCGTAAGCGCCTCCGCCAGTCGTATCCTGCGAGCCAGTAACCTGAGGTGGATGGGAGCCTTTCACTGTAACGGAAAAGGTCGTGCCATTGTACGTGCACCCAGGATCCAACGCATATGTACCCTTCCCCTCGATTTTGGAACCTTGACCTCCAGGATTGCACGTGATTACCAGTGTCAATGAGGGGGCAGCCATCGCATCGGCACCTGCCACCATCAGACTGATCAGAACAGCTACAGCCAGCTTCTTCATGCTTCTCTCCTCGAGTAGACTACGACGTGCTCACAACTCGGGACACAAGGTTGATCAGCAGACACGGGACACAAGCTTGATCAGCAGGCAAATGGGATCGGAGTCGAAAGTTTTCTCAAAAGTACAAATTTATCTTTAGCAAGGCTATCGTGGATGCCCGCCATTGTCAAGTAACAAGCCGGGGTAAGCAAGGAGACGAGGCAACCGATGCCCGCAAGGCGCAGCGAACCTATCTCGTCTTCGAGCCAATCACCGCCTCGCGGACGCGGCAGAATTGCCAGCCGCCCACGTTCAACGCCGGAAATCCAGTAGATCTCTGCTTTCATGGTTCGCATTCACAAGCGAGAAGGGATAGTCGAGACTGACCACACACTTTCCAGCACAAGCTCTTGCGCTCGTATTACCTTTCTACGCTGCGCTTGCCCGAAGACATCATTGAGACGATCTTCGGCCAGGCTATAATCGATCTCTTGTCCTCAAAGTCGAGTCCTAACCCGGATTATTCGTGAACGACCCGAAATACAGTGTTTCCCTGCATTTCTCGCGTCTGGCTTGCGCAGTGTGTTTTTTGGCTGTTTGGTGCAAGTCAGCTGCACGCCAATGGTTATGTCAAAAACACGGATCATCATGAATAATCCGGGCTAACGACAAGCAGGTCCGCGGACCGATACGAGCAGCTCGCTCCAGCGATCGGTGCAATTCCGATTCAACTGTGCGATCGTCTGCCTTCTGCCAGTGGACAAAATGTGGGATATGCTTGCACGAAGGACGAGAGAGTCGGCAGAATTGTGACGATAGAGGCCGAGAAGGGTTGCCGGAAGCGAGGATTTTTCATGTCGAGCACGAACGGTTCGGCGGTTCTGCCGGCGAGTAGTTACACGGTACGCAGGCTGCGGCCGGAAGATGCCGCGGGCGTTACAGAGTGCGTGCGCCACGTTTATGGAGATAGCTACTGTCATCCCGAGATTTACGTTCCGGAGCAAATCATCAAGTTGAACAAGAGCGGGGAACTGGTCTCGGTTGTCGCACTTGATGCGGACGGTAAAGTGATCGGCCACTATGCGCTCGAGAGGGCCCCCAATGGTGAGATCGCCGAGGAGGGCGAAGCGCTGGTGGTTCCCGAGCATCGCCACGAACATCTCATGGAGAGGATGCGCAGCCTGCTCGAAGAAGAAGCCAACGCGCTCACTTTGCGCGGCCTGTTCGGACGTGCGGTGACCAATCACATTTTCACACAGAAGGTCCACGATCGCTTTGGTCTCCGGCCATGCGCGCTCAGTCTCGGCGTCTTGCCGCGCTCGTTTCATAACATGGCGGATCCTTTGCCGCAGCGGATGAGCCTGCTGCTCGGCTTCAAATTCTTGCAACCTCCCTCGCGGGTCGTTGTCCATGCTCCCAACTGGCACAAGGCCATGTGCGCGCGGATCTATGACCAATTTCAGCTTGCAGTGGACTTCCGCGAACCAGGTCCGATTGATGGACCCGGCCGGCTTGCGGTGGACTTCTCCAAGGAAATGCAGGAAGCCTTGATCCGCGTTCAGGAGGTGGGGACCGACACCGCGGCGGAAGTGAGCCAGGCGCATCGCGATCTGTGCAACACCGGGGGCGTGCAGGCCATCATTCTGGAGCTGCCGCTGGCCCAGGCGGGAACGGCGGAGCTGTGCCGGTCGGCTGAGGAGGATGGCTTCTTCTTCAGCGGCATTGGTCCCTGCTTTGCCTCGGACGGCGATGCCCTGCGCTTGCAGTTCTTGAACATCGAGCTGGATATCGGCCTTCTGCAGATCGAGAACCCCTTTGCTCGCGAATTGGTGGCGTACGTGGGCAAGGAACGCGCAAGGGCAACGCGGGCCGTTTCCTGTGCCAGCTGAATCGTTAGCCATCCTACCCATTTGCTCACGCAATAGGCTTCAGATAGCGCGCCAATTTGCGTGATTGCAGGAGGGAAAACTGTTATCATTAAAAAGGAATGGAGTATCTTCAGCGCGCGACAACTCTGGGCTTAACACCCGTCTCCCCGATCGATAGTGCGCCCGCGTCTAGTGCGCACGACCGGTCGCGCGCCCGATGAGTATTTTAATGCCAGCACCTGCTACCACAGACGAGTTCATTGCGCTGCTTGAGAAGAGCTGCGTTCTTGAACCGGAACGTCTCGCGGCAGAACTGGAGCAACTCCGGACGACCAGCCCGCTTCCCGCGGCGCCCAGCGAACTCGCGGGCCTGCTGGTCAACCAGGGCGCCCTGACCTACTTTCAGGCCGACCAGCTTCTTCATGGCAAGTGGCGCGGCTTCACCCTGGGCAAGTACCAGATCCTGGAGCGACTCGGCTCGGGCGGTATGGGAGTGGTCTACCTGGGCGAGCACAAGATGCTGCGCCGCCGGGTGGCGCTCAAGGTGTTGCCGCTGACGCGGGCGCAGGATCCCTGGTTCCTGGAATGCTTCTACCGCGAGGCCCAGGCGGTCGCAGCGCTCGACCACCCAAACATCGTGCATGCCCACGACGTGGATTGCGACGGCGATCTACATTTCCTGGTCATGGAATTCGTCGATGGGGCCAACCTGCAGGCAATCGTGAGCAAGCATGGTCCCATGGATCCGGCGCGCGTTGCGAATTATATTCGCCAGGCGGCCGACGGCTTGCAGCACGCCCACGAAATCGGCCTCGTCCATCGGGACATCAAGCCGGGCAACATCCTCCTGGACCGCCAGGGCACGATCAAGATTCTGGACATGGGCCTGGCCTGCTTCTCGCGCTCTGGGGCCGGCAATACCTCCATCGTCGAGGATGATGCGCGCCGGATCGTCGGCACCGATGATTACCTGGCTCCCGAACAGATCGTGAACAGCGACGACGTGGACATCCGCGCCGACATTTACAGCCTGGGGGCCACGGCGTATTACCTTCTCACCGGCAAGCCTCCGTTCGATGATGTAGAGTTGGACCATCACAAGCTAATCTGGCACCTCACCCGGCACCCCAGGCCAATCCGGGAGATGCAGCCACAGATCCCGGAGAAGCTCGTGGCCGTGTTCGAGAAAATGATGGCCAAGAATCCCTGGCAGCGGCTGCAAACGCCGGTAGCCGTGTTCGAGGCCCTCGCCCCCTGGACGCAAGAGCCGATTCCGCCGCCGCCCGCCTCGGAAATGCCCGGACTCAGCCTGGCCGCACGGCGCTCGGGAACCCCCACCAGTCCGTCGTCATCCAGCCGCCGGGGGCGTGGGTCCTGGGTGGCGTGTACCAATAGCAAGTCCGCGAACAGCTCTACCTCCGCGGTGCTTCCCAAAGTCAGACAAGCCCAGTCTCAGACTCCGGCGCCAAGCTCTCCGGGCGTGCAAACGACCACAGAATCAGCCAATAAAGAGCCGGTTCGCAATGAGAGTCCTGCACGGGACTGACAAGCGCTGCTCACCGGTTCGATTGCCGCCGCGCGGCAAGTTTCCCCCGAATTCTGTCTCGCCCACCAATGCCGCGAAAACGAGATTTTTGTTTGCAATCGGGTAAGATCTCCCGTACCATCGTGAAAGATTAAAGTGCTCGCGTCGTCTTGTGACGCACAATTTGGTCAGGGAGGGCCAGACTACCAGGACCTTTGTTCGCTGCCTGCCGTTTTGTCGCACATTCGCCCACGGTGATACCGCCCTGGCCTGACTCACCCGCCCGATGAACCTGCAGAATGCTAACTGCGGGCTTCCAATAAAAGTGGTTCGGAAAAACTGCTGAATTTCTGCCGGTGCCTCGTGACCCCTACCCGAGTAGCACCTGCCGCACGCCAAGGCTCCCCCAGCCGACGTCAACGTTTGCCTCTGGGCTGTTTCTGAGGAGTTTCCGCTAGTCGCATGGATGTCGAGACGAAGGCGTCTTGTCATCCCCCACCTGCTGAAGGCCCGATCCTCGCCGCCGCCGGCCTTCGCGAATCCTGCCGATGGTTGCCAAAGCTCCACCGGAGAGTATTCATGAGCCAGGCCTCCGACAATCACAAGGAACGCCTGACCGGCCACGCGCTCCGCAACGCTCATTTGCGCGAGCAATCGCTGGCCCGCGCGGAGGCAGCGCCGCCGCTGGCACGGAGCATTGTTCAGATCCGCGCGGAAACCTTGGGAATGACGCGCCTGGAGTTTGCCCGGCGGTCTGGAATCAGTCGCGGCACGCTGCGCGATCTCGAGCTGGGAGTGCACACGCCCACGCGCCGGGTCTTGCAGAGGTTCCTTGATTTTTGCCAGAAGCGAGCTGTCAGCCCAGAGCAGCTGGAATTGCTCCGGAGTCTTTATACGGGCCCAGGCGACACCCTTGGGCAGTTTCTGTCGCGGCTGGAACTGAAGGCGGGCACTCCCAAGGAGCTGGCACGCCGCGTCGGCATCAGCGCGGCGACTCTCTGGGAATATCGGCGCGGCCACTTTCCTCTGCCTCTGCCTCTGCTGCGCAAGCTCTGCGCTGCCGTGGGGGAGGAGGCAACGCTCGTAGAAGCAATCTGGGAGGAAGCCGAGCGACAGCGCTTTCTCGATCGAGGCTACCCCCCTGCCCTGGCTGAGTTCTGGCTGCTCTGCAGCCGGGCGGACCTTGCGGAGAAGCACGTGCTGACGCTGGGAATCAGCACCGCAACCGCACGCCGGCTGCGCTACCTGGAACTGCCGCCCTGGGGCCAGGTTGCCAAGGCGGCCCGGCGTCTCTGTCGCGACGAACGGGAATTGCGCAGACTGGAAGCGACCTGGGTTCGCGACGAGCGCGCTCAACAAAAGCAGCTCGTCGTCAGCTTTGGTCAGCGTCTGAAGGACTTGCGCCTGAAGCGTGGCGTCCGTCGCCGGGAGCTGGCGGATTTATTCGGCATCGGCGGCAAGAAGCCGGCACGCATCATCAAACACATCGAGGAGGATGGCTTCTACTCGGCCCAGGCCTATCCAGCCGGTTTGGTTGCGGTCTTGACCGACGACGCATCCGAGCGCGAGCGCTTGTTTGCCTGCTGGCAGAAACGCCGCCACCAGTTCCATCGCCGGCATCGTCCGGAGACGCGCGTTGAGCTGCGCCTGGCCCGCGAGCTCTACGGGTTCGAACTCAAGGACATGGAGCCGATCCTCGGCTACACGAGTCTGGAGTACCAGCGCATCGAGAGAGGCGTCGGCCCGCTGCTCGACACCGCCCGCGCCCGCATTCTGCAAGCGATTCATCTGGCGGGAGCACGGCGCGTCGAAGCGTTGCTCCAGCAGCAGACGCTCCGCAAAGCTCGGGAGTCGGCCTGGCAGGCGCCGCTGTCGGTGCCGGACCTGATCGGGCTCTTGGTGAAGCGCGAGGGAGGCCTGATTCCCCTGGCGCGCACGCTGTGCAAAGCCGGACTGAAAGGACTCTGGACGGGCCGGCTACGCTCGATTGCCAACGGCAGCGACATGCCTTCCTGGTTCATGCTGGAACAGATCGGCGAGGCGTGCGGCGTGAAGGACCTGGCCGAGGCGCGCCGCGACTGGATCGATCGCTACCGGCAGCAGCTTCACAAAACGTGCATCTCGCCGCTGGGAATCGAGCTGCGCATGCTGATCGCAGAGGTCGCCCCGACCCTGCGGGCCTTCAGTCCCCGTCTTGGGCTCAACTACTCGGTTCTGGTCCGCGACCTGCAGCGGCTCGATCACGATGAGTCGATCCGCTGGTTTCACGTCGAGCGCATCCTGCACGGCGTAGGTTTGCCCGCGGACGACTTCCGCTGGCGCGAGATCCACGCCCTGTGGTATACGGCCGGCGAACGCAAGGCGCGCAACAACGCCGCGCAACGGCAACGTCAATCCTCCGCAGCGGGCTCCCACTGATCCAGCGCGCCAATTCGCGCTGACGGCTGGGCCGAAGCCGGGTACACTCGCTTTGCTGGGCGCACATGCTATCCCAGTCTTGCCGGGCCAACGCTCCTTTGCGGAGATGAAGCGATGACGGAATCTTCTTCGACAAGAAAGCCGATCGGACCCCTTCAAGACCTCGATGAATGGGAGGAAGCCCTCCAGAAGCGCTACCCAGAACCGCCCTCGCCTACGAAGAAACCCGAGGAATTCCGCAACTACGAGGCCGACGCTCGGCCCAGCGTGTGCGAATTTTATCGGCTCAATCATCGCCATCAGTGCCTTGATTTTGTGCGCGACAAGAAACGCCAGTTCCTTCCGCTCAAGGAACGGACGATGGGAATCTGGGAAGCCATGGAATTCCTGAACACACTCGTGGACGATAGCGACCCCGACACGTCCCTGACGCAGATCGACCACCTGATGCAGACAGCCGAAGCCATCCGCCGCGACGGCCACCCGCGCTGGTTCATCCTCACCGGTCTCATCCACGACCTCGGCAAAGTCCTTTGCCTGTTTGGCGAGCCCCAGTGGGCGGTCGTCGGCGACACCTTCCCGGTCGGCTGCGCATTCTCTGAGAAAATCGTTTTCCACGAATTCTTCGCCCAGAACCCCGACAGCCAGGTTGCGGAATATCAAACGCCCTGTGGCATCTATGAAGAGGGATGCGGCCTCGATAAGGTCCACCTCTCCTGGGGGCACGACGAATATCTCTACCAAGTCGTGAAGGATTATCTGCCGGATGAAGCCCTAGCGATGATTCGCTACCACTCCTTTTACCCCGCTCACCGCGAGGGCGCATACGCGCACTTGATGAACCAGCACGATCGCAAGCTGTTTGACTCGGTGCGCGCCTTCAACCCGTACGATCTCTATTCCAAGAGCGCAGTCCGCCCCGATGTGGAGCTGCTGACGCCTTTCTATCAAGAATTGATTGCTGAGTATTTCCCGCCCACGCTGCGCTGGTGAGCCGAGAGGATCGGGCAGAATTCTATATCACCGTGCTTGATTCGGCAGCGGCGTAGGACAGATTTCCCAATCTGTCCCGTCAGGTTGGAAACCTGACCTACAGCCGAATCCCGCACGGTCATTTAGTGCTGAAGTTCAATCGACCAAGAACGTTTGACAGGGCACGTCAGCAATTCCAGACTGAGGATTGGGACGCGGCTCCGGCTGCGCGAAATCATTCAGATCGATGGCCCGCACGCGAAATTCATAAGCGCCCGCGGCGAGATTCTCCAGTCGCACCGACCACGGTGCCCAGCTGAAGGGCAAGGGCCAGAGTTTAGGCTCACCGGTCAGCTTGTCCAGGAAGAAGACGTTGTCCGGATAGCGCCCGTCGGGCAAGCCTTCTGCCCAGCGCACGGGTGGCTTGCCCGGCAGTTCGGTCGGCCGCCACTCCGCCTTCTGCCAGGCCGGGTCGTCGGGGTCGAGCTTGCCGTGCGTGCCCTGGTCTGGGCGTAACCAGTACTCGACCCTCTTCAGCCCGGAGGCCCCTACCGTGGCAATGCCATGCATGGTGGCCGCCTGGCCGCGCCCGTATTTAGAGGGCGCGTGGACGTCCAATCGGGCCAGCGTCTTCATGGTTGTCTGCGGATCATTGGGCGCTTCGGTCGCGTAGGAATCATTGGCCCGGTAATCGTTCGTGAGCACGATCTTGTTGAGCCATTTGATCGACTTGAAACCGTAGGACTCGGGGACCAGCATCCGCACGGGGCCGCCCCGTTCGATGGGCAGCGGCTGGCCGTTCAACCCAAAGGCCAGAAAAACAGGAAGGTGGCCGGGCGTCGTCTCCAGTACTTCGCTCAGCGCTAATGAGCTGGCGAAGCGATGTTTGGGGTTTTCATAGTAACCACTATAGAAGAGTCGGCGCACACTTTTCAGCCGTCCGAGCCTGGCGAGCACGTCGCGCAGCGCAACGCCTTCCCAAAAACCATTACTGCAGAACCCTCGGGAAGGCTCGTCGAGCAAGCATTGCAGAGTCTTGATGCAGCGGATCGGTCGAGCCTGGTAGAGCGCTTCGAGATCCTTCATCGTGATCGCCGTGCCATCCGCAATCGTGCACGTCTTGAGCAGCGCCGGCTTCCAGGGAGCATCGTCCGGCACGATTTCCAGCTTCCACGTCTCTGGCGTGAGGCCGGCTTTGACACGTGCCTCGTTCGCGAGGAGATACGGTTTGCCGCGCGTTACCTCGTAGAACGAGCCTGCGGGGGTCAGGAAGTTCTGCATGTAACCAGGTTTTGCGCTGGGCATGGCGGGGTCTTCCTCACGGTTTCGTGCGCCATTGCAACACCGTTAGCGATAGCGCCGGAAACCGGTAGACGAATTTGGCCCCAGGCGCTTGAAATTTCGAGGAGACTGCCACGATCCGCTCCGGCTGGGAGAAGTTGTTCGTCACGTCGGGTTCGCCCGCGTGTTCGCGGTCGCCAAGCGTCCACACGGCCATTTCCTGGCCATGGTCGCCAAAAGCGGAGAGATCAAGCGTTCGGGAAATCTCCTGCAAGGCGGGATTGACCGCGAAGATTGTCACGGCATCGCCCTGGGGGGAAAGGGTTGCGCTACAATCGGGCGCCAGGTCGGCCGGCAGCGACGATTCGATCTTCAAGGGCCGGTTGCCGGCAAGCGTCGCATAAAGCTGCTGGGCGTAGTAAGTCGGCGTCTTATAGAGCCGATGATTGTCGGTCTGGATGATCCCGGAGCAGAAGCTGTTGGTGAGGTTGGAACGGTTGGCAATCTCGACGATGTCGGCATGGCGGTGGAGCAGATTGTGATAGCGGGAGCAAGCCAGGGCGTTATGCAGAGTCCAGAGCCGTGCGCGGTGTGGCCCCCAGTCCCCTCCCGTAGTATTCCATTCGGTCACCGCGATCTTGATGGGCCTTCCTGGTGCGTACGTGTCGATCAGGGCTTTGGTGGCTAGCAGTTCGCTCTCCATCTCCTTGAGGTTATCCACGGCATACTGATGGGGGCAAACGTAGTCGAGCAAGTGCCCGGCCCGGCGCAGGACCTGCTCGCGCGGATAACTGGAAAGCAGCTTGATGCTCGGGTCGGCCTTCTTCATGGCCTCGCAGAAAGCCGCGATCTTGGCCTCGTATTCTCGGCCCGAGCGCTCGTTGCCCACCTGCCAGTACCTAATGTGATACGGTTCCGGGTGACCGTTCTTGGCACGAAGTTTTCCCATCGGCGTATCGACACTGCCGTTGAAATACTGCACCTGTTCCACGGCATCTCGCGGCGTGCGTCGGGAGAAGCGGACACAAAGGAGCGGCTCGGCGCCGACGAGGTGGCAGAACTGCACGATTTCCTCCAAGCCGGGGCCGGTCGGCTGCAAGCCGCCCCATGCGGGGAACGGTTTGCGACGATCGGGGTCGCCGATGGTGTCGTGCCATTCGAATTCACCCAGGTTGGGGTCGTCCAGCGTGCTGCCGCCAAAACGCATGATGCCCGGTTTCAATGCCTTGACCGCCTCGACTACATCCGGACGCCAGCCGGCGATGTTTTTCTCCGGCATCAAGGAGGCACTATCGAGCCAGAGTGTCCCGGGGCCGCGGAAGTGAATCGATAAAGTCGCATGGGCCGTCGTTGCCGTGGTTACCAGGCGTGCGCGGTATTTCTTCCAGCTCTCTGTCGGCTGGAATGTGCAGGACGCGAAGCCGGTCCCTTCCCGATGGAGATTGATCCGGACAGGTTCGCGGATGCCTTCCTGACGGAGATAGCAGGTGAAGCCGTAGGCGGCGTCGCGCTCGACGGCGATGCCGTCCTGCGAGATGCCGACCGTGCACGGAGCGCCGGCCGGTACCGCAATTTTCTGGCAAACCTTGCCCCCGATTGGGTCACGCGGATCGAGCACGTACTCCGCGCGATTGACCGCTCCACTCGGATACCACGGCTTTTCGCGAAAATCGGTCTGGCGGAGGAAGGCCATCTTGTAAGCGCCCAGCCCCTCGAAACTGCCGTCGTAGAGCTTCTCAGCCCACATCGCTGGAACCAGGTCACACAGGTATTCCATGAACTGGCCATACTGGTACGGATTGATCTCGCCCTGGCAGTGGAAAGCGCTGGTGATGCGCACGGGCGTGCCGGCCGGGTCCACTTCATCGAGACGCAGGTCATCGAACCAGGCGGTCCCGGTGCCCTTGCCGAACCCCACGAAGAACATGTTGATGCGTACCCGCCCATCCGCAGGCGCCTGAAAGAAGACCGGCTCTTCCGTCCACTCGTTGCTGCCCTGGTGGTTGACTCCGGTCGCAATGAGCTCGCGTCCGCCGGAGGTTTGAACCTGAAGGGTTCCGAAGACGGGTGCTCCATGCGGGGCGAGTTCATGCGTGCGCACCCAGCCCCTGAGCCGATAAAATCGCCCGGGCCTGAGGGAGACCTCCTGGCTCAGGGCCGTGTCGGACGGAGCGGACGCGGAGACGCGAAGGGAATGCCGGCCTTCGTGCACGACGCGTTGATCGATGTCGATCCTGGACGGAGCGCCGTAGACATAGGCGGACCAGCCTTCCTGTCCGTGCTCGAAACCGGGATTTTTCAACACCCCCAGCTCTTCGCTGCCTGCACCATCGCTGGCAAGAAGGGGCGCGAGCGGCGCAATCGCGAGGACAGCAAGTCCGAGAACGGTTGCGGCATTGCAGAAGGGCACGGTTTGTCTTCCTTTCTTTTGATTCCCAGGCTCCGAGCCCGAGAGCGAGAGTTGGACGCCGGGTCCAGCTATGGAGGCTACGCAGGGGACTGTCGATTCAGCGTCATGACAACCCTCATGCCAACGTCAATATCCCGGGTCGTGGGCATGATCCCGAAGCGGTAGGCCGAGCGGCATATTCGGCCGATGTTGTGGCAGGAGCCGCCGCGGACGACGCGCTGGTTGCCCTTGGCCGGCCCCGGCGGGTCGGAGCGCGGGCTGTTCTTGTAATAAGTCCGGTCGTAATAGTCGGCGCACCATTCCCATACGTTGCCGTGTACGTCGAACAGGCCAAACGGATTGGAAGGATAGGAACCGACCTTGCTCGTGCGTTCCAGGTAGGAGCCGCGCAAGACAAGTCCGTAAGGATACTTGCCGTTAAAGTTGGCGTCCAGCGAGGAGAGGGTCACTCCGCAGGGAAAAGGCATTTGCACTCCACCCCGGCAGGCGTATTCCCATTCCGCTTCGGTGGGCAGGCGGTAGGATCGCCCCGCCGCTTTCTCCGCCGGCAGGTCGCCGAGCCGCCAGCAGAACTCCATGGCATCGTTCCAGGAAATGCGCTCGACCGGGAAATCGGGCCCGCCGCCCTTGTAGCTGTTGAAATTGGCAGGATTATGCCCCATCACCGCTTCGAACTGACGCTGCGTGACGGGGTAGATGCCCATGTAGAACGGCTGGGTAATCGTGACTTCGTGCAGCGGGCCTTCATCATGCCCACGGTCTGTTTCGGAGGAGGGGGAGCCCATCTTGAACGTTCCGGACGGAATGAGCGTCAACGTCATGCCAAGGGAATTGCTGACTCTTCGGGGCAGTGCGGCCGGCGCTGCCGGTGCCGTTTCAGCCGCCGGTGCCACGATCGGAGCGCTCGTCGGAGAGCTCATCCCCTGCAACATGGCTCTGAGTTCTTCCGCAAGGCTGCCGGCATTGTGGGGCCGATCGTCCGGATTATCTTCGAAGCACGAGCCGAGCAATTCCACGAACGGTCCTGCCATGCCTTGTTCTTGGAGTCGTTTGGGCCAGCGCGTCCCGCCGGGGCGACCGGTGCCGAGTTCGCCCGTCATCAGCTGGTACCAGATGACGCCCAGCGCGTAGATATCGTCGCGTGGATCGGCGTCGTAGCCGCGCATCTGCTGGGGTGAGGCGTACAGGGGCGTGCAAGCGCCGCGCACGGCGGAAACGAGCAACTGGGCCTGCGAGACGCCGCGCAGGGTCTGGCGAATCGCGTGGCTGGCGGCGACGCCGCCATTGCCGAAATCAGCAATGCGCAGCACGAATTTGCCGACGGGCGTGCGCTGCACCAGAATATTGGCCGGCTTCAAATCGCGATGCACGATGGGTGGATCGAGCCGGTGCGCGAACGCCACGATTTCCGCCAGCCGTAACATGACGCGCGTGACCTGGGTGGCAGCCGGTCCGTTCCTCTGGCGGTGCCATTCTTGCATTAACCCGGCCAAGTCTCCCCCTGGAATGTATTCATATTCCAGACAGGGAGGCTCCGCGCTCAGGTAGGTTTGCCGCAACGTCACGATGCCGGGATGCCGGCCTTGCTGCATGAGGCGATCCAGGAGGCGAGCCTCATTGCGCAGCACGTTGGCGGAGGGAGGATCGAGGCAGAATTTGAGTGCAACAGGCGGAGCACTCGACATGTTCGGATTACGCGCTTTCCACACTTCGCCGAAACCGCCGACGCCCAGCAGTTCGATGAGCTGCCAATCCACGCCGGGAAGAGGAGTGTCGCCTACCTTGAAGCGCGGCAGGCGGATCGGCATGAACGGCAGAAGGTCTTCCGCCTGCCGAAGCGGCAGATCCGCGGGGATCCTTGCGCCCCTCGGATCCGTAGGCCGGCGCAAAGAATGACGAATCGTTGGGGGAATCTGGTTCAGATAGGCGGCCAGGGCTTCCTGCACTTCAGGAGGTTGGCCCAAGGCAACGTCCTTGGCGATCCCCGAGACGGCCGCGTGGACTTCCTCGTCGGTCGCCCGGACAAGAGCATCGATCTCGGTCCGGCGCTCCGCCTCGTCCCGATCCTTGCTCCAGGCATCCCAGGTGCTGTTGACGACCTGAGGCAAGACCTCGACGACGAAGTCCCCGGTAAGCCCTGCTCCGAGGGCACCGAAGACTGTTCTACCGACGTCGCTCAGCAATCCGGTTGGTGCAGGCACAATTCTTTCCAAAGAATGCGCAGGGCAATCTCTTTCAAGTCTATCGTGAAAATCCACAGGTTGCCACTGGCGGCAACTTGTGGCCCGCATTTTCATCGTTTAACCGCGACCCAACGGGGAGCGCGTGACCAGTATCCCATTTGCAATCATCATTCGCGGCATGAACGCAGGGCTACCGGTTTGCCGTCTGTTCACGCGCTCGCCGCTGGCTCGCGGTTAAACGAAAAAATGCTGCGCCCGAGCACGAATCTACCAACACTTCGTGAGCGTCAGGGGAAAAGTTAGGAAACAGACGAATTTGGACAGCCCCCACGTTCCATACGAGCAGCCCGCCCGATTGGATCGCCTTGTCATTCCCAGGTGGGCCGCTATACTTAGCATTTTCCAAGGATCTCCCGACTGCGATCCAATTGGCCTTCAAAGCGAGAGGCGGACGGATTTATGGGTATGCAATGTGCGGTTTGCGGCAAGAAACCGGCGGGAGGCAACCAGTACGCTCGCCGCGGCAAGGCCAAATATCTGGGCGGCGTCGGCCGCAAGGTTACCGGCAAGAGCAAACGCAAGTTCTTGCCTAATCTGCAGAACATTCAAATCGAGCAAAATGGCACCGTCCGGCACGCGCGCGTTTGCGTGCAATGTATCCGCAGCGGCCGGGTCAGCAAGCCGCAACGGCGCAAGCTCTTCCAGATGCCTGCTCTTTGACCGCCTTCGAGGAATGTCATGGCGTTGACGGCCGACCAGGTGCGCTGGGTCGCCCATTTGGCCCGGCTGGAATTAACTGACGGGCAGATCGAGGTCATGGCCCGCCAGTTGAGTGCCGTCATTGATTACGTTGATCAGCTTCAGCAAGTCGACACGGAAGGCGTCGAGCCGTTGGCCCATCCCTTCCTGCTGCACAACGTCTTCCGTAGCGATGAATCGGCTCCCTCGTTGCCGGTCGATGAGGCCCTGGCCAATGCTCCCGATCGCCGCGGCGATTTCTACAGCGTCCCAGCCGTGCTTGAGTAGATCGTAAATCCCTGCCATGATTCCCATCGAACGCACCGCAGGCGAACTCTCAGCTCTGCTAGCCCGCGGCGAATTCTCTGCCGAGGAGTTGGCGTCGGCTTTCCTCGAGCGAATCCGCACGCACGACGCCAAGGTCTGTGCCTTTCTTCATGTTGATGAAGCGCGCGTGCTCGAACAGGCCCGTGCCGTCGACGCCAAGCGCCGGCAGGGAAAACCGCTGGGCGCGCTTGCCGGCATCCCGATTGCCCTGAAAGACGTGCTCTGCACGGCCGGGCAGCCGACAACTTGCGGCAGCAAGATTCTCACGCGCTTTGTGCCGCCCTATGATGCTCACGTCGTCTCCCGCTTGAAAGAAGCGGACGCCGTCCTGCTTGGCAAAACCAACCTGGACGAGTTCGCCATGGGCTCGTCCACGGAAAACAGCGCTTATCACATCACGCGTAACCCCTGGGACCTGGAACGAATTCCCGGCGGTTCGAGCGGCGGTTCAGTGGCGGCCGTCGCCGTGTCCGAGGCCCCACTGGCATTGGGAACGGATACGGGCGGCTCCATCCGGCAGCCTGCCGGGCTCTGCGGCGTCGTTGGCATGAAGCCGACCTATGGCCGGGTGTCACGCTTTGGCCTCGTCGCGTTCGCCAGCTCGCTCGATCAAATCGGCCCGATTGCGCACGACGTGAGCGACGCCGCCTTGCTTCTCGAAGTCATCGCCGGCCACGACGCGCGCGATACGACGAGTGTCGCCAGTCCAGTCCCCTCCTATAGCCGGGTGATTGATCAGCCGATGAAGCCATTGACGATTGGCGTCGCCAGGGAGCACTTCGGCGCGGGACTCGACCCGGAAGTGGAAAAACACGTTCGTGTCGCCCTCGGAGTGTATGAGCGCCTGGGAGCGAAGCTGCGCGAAATCTCCCTGCCCAATAATCCCTACGCCGTGGCCACCTACTACATCGTCGCCACAGCCGAGGCATCCAGCAACCTGGCACGTTACGACGGCGTTCATTACGGCCACCGGGCCGAGAAGTTCGCAGACCTGATCGACATGTACTGCCGCTCGCGCGGCGAGGGTTTCGGCGACGAGGTCAAGCGGCGCATCATGCTCGGCACCTATGTGCTCTCGAGCGGCTACAAGGACGCTTATTACCTGAAAGCGCTCAAGGTCCGCCGGCTGATCAAGGAAGATTTCGACAAGGCGTTTGCAGGCTGCGACGTGATCATGGGACCCGGATCGCCGACCGCTGCTTTCAAGATCGGCGAGAAGGTCGCCGATCCGCTGGCCATGTACCTGGCGGACATCTACACGATTAGCTGTAACCTGGCCGGTCTTCCGGGCATCAGCATTCCGTGCGGCTTCACCGGGAGCGGCTTGCCGGTCGGCCTGCAAATCCTGGCCCCGCCCTTCGAAGAAGAAAAGCTGCTCCGCGTGGCCCGGATGCACGAACGAGAAACAGACTGGCACACCCGGCGCCCCAAGCTCTGAGGCAGAGACATGTCCTTCCCAGACTACAAAATCGTGATCGGCCTGGAAGTGCACGTCCAGTTGCTCACGAAGACCAAGCTCTTCTGCGGCTGCAGCACGAAATTTGGCCTGCCGCCCAATTCCGCCACCTGCCCCATTTGCATCGGCATGCCCGGCGTTCTCCCGGTCATGAACCGGCATGCCTTTGACCTGGCGCTCAAGGCAGCATTGGCGCTGCAGTGCCGGATCGCCTCATTTACAAAATGGGACCGCAAGAACTACTACTACCCCGATTTGCCCAAGAACTACCAGATCAGCCAGTACGATCTGCCCTTCAGCGAGGGCGGCTGGCTTGAAATCGCTAGTGCGGGCAGCCCCAAGCGCATCAACATCATCCGCGTCCACCTGGAAGAAGACGCCGGCAAGATGTTACACGACGAGCAAGGCGGCGGCCGGGAAAGTCTCGTCGACCTCAATCGCGCCGGCACGCCTTTGCTCGAGATTGTCAGCCAGCCCGAACTGAGCAGTGCCGAGGAAGCCAAAGCATTCCTGGAGGAACTTCGACTGCTGCTCCGCGAGCTGGAGGTTTCCGATTGCGAGATGCAGGAGGGCAGCCTGCGCTGCGACGCCAACGTCAACGTCCATGTTTCCCAGGGCGACGGCACCGTGGCCGCAACGCCGATTGTCGAGGTCAAAAACCTCAACAGCTTCCGGGCCGTCGAGCGGGCCGTGAAGTACGAGGCGCAGCGGCAGTATGACGAATTCCAGAGAACCGGCAAGAAGCTGGGAGAGGTAGCCAAGGCGACCGCCGGTTGGAACGAGGAGCGTGGCGTAACGGTGGTGCAGCGGCGCAAGGAGGAAGCATCCGATTACCGCTATTTCCCCGAGCCCGATCTCGTGCCGGTGCAGGTCGACGACGCCTGGTTGCAGCAGGTTCGCGAACAGCTTGGAGAATTGCCCGCGGCCCAGCGCCAGCGTTTGCAGGAGCAGTATAGTTTGTCTGCCTACGACGCTGAGGTGATCACTCGCCAGGGACGATCCTTCGTCGGCTACTTCGAAGAAACGGCCCGGCTTGCCGGCGACGCCAAGGAAGCGAGCAACTGGGCCACCAACCAGGTGCTGCAAACGCTCAACGAACGCAAGATCGCGATCGCGGACTTTCCAATCTCCAGTGCAGCGCTTGCGGAATTGATCAAGAGCAGACAGAGCACTGGCCTCAATATGCAACGGTCCCGCGAGGTCTACGCGCGCATGCTGGAGACCGGCTCGTCGGCCGAACAGGTGATCAATGATTTGGGCTTCAAGGTCATCGGCGACGAAAGCCAGCTTGTGGAGATCGTCCGCCGGGCCATTGCCGCGAATCCCAAAGCGGTTGCCGATTACAAGAAGGGGAAAATCAAGGCTGCCGATGCCATCAAGGGCGCGGTCATGCGCGAGACGAAGGGGATGGCCAAGACCGAGGCGGTGCAGCGGATCCTGCTGCAAGAATTGCAAAAAGCCTGACGTGCCTCACGTCGATCGCTGTGCCGCCAGCAATCCCGCCATGAAGTGCACCGGATCGCCCTGCTCGCGAGCAACCTCGGCCATGGTCTGATAATCGCTCGTTTGCCTGCACAGCTCGCCAATCGTCGGACAGCTCGGCCTCTGGTTTTCTGACTTCACCAGGTAGCGTCGTGCAATCGCCAGCGCTTCTGCCGGCCGGTTCAGCCGTACCAGAAGGTTGACCAGCACCTCCGCCGGCATGGTACCGACCGTGTCCGGGTCGGCGTTTTCAACCTTGGTTCGAAAGTGCGCGATCCCCTCATCGACATGGTCTCCCGCGAGAATCGAGAGATAGATGCCGTAATCGCGATACTGGTCCTCGAACGGCGGCTCGCCCGCGTACTGGAAACGCGGCGACAGCTTCTGGCCATAGAGGCACAGCTCGCGGGCCAAGTCCAGCTCCTTGCCCGGCGACAAGTGGATGCTCATTTGGGCAACCGCGCCCAGGTGCGAAACGTCGACGTGGTAAAACTCGTCTTCGAAAAGCCAATCGTTGCCCGCCACCAGCTCACCTACAGTCTGTGCCGCGGGCGGCTTGTCGTCGTGGCGCGTGACTTCATCGACAAGACGTTGGCGCAACTGTTCGTACAAACACCGCACCAAGCCCTTGATGCAGTAATCACGAATCTCGGACTGCGCGAACTCCTGGCCGCTGACCATCGTGATTGTGCTGCAGATGCCGAAGCGCTCCAGGATCCAATCAAATCCCTTGCGGGGATGGACACCCTGGTGGAAAGCTATTTCGATGATCTGCTGGCTATCTTCGCCTTCCTGCATCTGATGCTGTTCCAGCGCCTGCTTCACCGGCTCGGGCTCGCCGAGCATTCGGAAATAAATCCACGCTCGCGGGATATCGCCTGCCTCCAGGAAAAGCCCACCCACCAGGCGTGCCGCTTCCCGGATGCCTTCCTCGTAGGGTCCATGCACGGCTTCGGGCAGCGCCTGCGCTGCTTCCGTCGGCACCGGCGAGACGCCTAATTCATGCCGCTTCTTCAAGAGCAAGGCATAGAAAAGGTTGCCATAATCCTTCTTCTCGCGCAGAGTAGAACAAAGCTGCGCAATCGCAGCTTCCGATCCCCTGTCCGCCAGCGTCCGCTGCAGCTCATCAAAGATTTCTGGTTCCATCGAGGTCGATCTCGGTAGCCTTAACTCGGTCATTCGCCGCACGCCGGGGTGCGGTGCTTTCAGGCCAAGGGCTGGCCAATGAAATGCTGCTCCCTGTTTGGGTAGATGTTTAACGGAGAATCGTCGAGCTGTCAGGGCGGTTGGAACTGGGCGGTGGCACGGGTGCCATCCGAAACGCGGTTTCTCCCGACTTATCGATATGCAATGCGTAAACCTTGTGGCACGTTTCGTCGGGAAAGCGCACCGAAAGCTCGTGCCGCTCGACTGCGTGAAGTGCGTCATCTAGATAGCTCAGCATCTGATTTGACACGACTTCATCGTACCATTCCAAGTCGCGACGCAACTCTTCGGGAATCGCGTCTCTCACGAGCCGTCCATGATACCATTCATCCTCCACGCCCTGGATTTCGACCTCGGCAAGTCGGCGTCCCTGGCTGTCGCTCAGCAACCAGATCGAAGATGGCATGGTCACAAGCCTCCCTTGTTCGTGAACACTGTCGCAAGCATTGCAAGATTGTCCTGGGTGAAACCAGTGATCCCGCAAGAATGAATCAGCCGCCCGTGGTTCGGGAAGTTATTCGTCGGCGCGGCAATGACGTCGAAACCGATTGCCCGGATAGCCTGGATCTCCGCATTTCCAACAACACAAGCAAATTTTCCGAGGGCGGAACGGGGACCAAACACGCGTCTTATGTCGGCCGCCGCCTGCTCGGGTGTTCCCCCGATAAGAACAGATATGCCGGGTGGGTCGAGTTTCTCCTCGGCGGGTTTTAGCGTCAGATTGCTTGCGTCTCCGCCGCCAATTCTATGGGCAACTTCATCGCCCGAGACCGACATGTTATGGACCAGCACGCCGCTCTCCCCGACACGGCAGCAATGGCTGCCCTCGACCTTGATGTTTTACACCAGCTCGACTCGGCGCTCGCCGTGCTGCGCTGGATTGTAACAACCGCGGCCGGTCCCCGGAAGTGGATGTCCGGCAGGTCGAGGGTGAGAAGGTTTCCGCCTTGACGAGATTGAAGCACAAGCCGGCATCAGTGTAAAAGAGAACCACGTACAGCCGGCCGCCGTTTGCCGGCGGAGCGTGAAGTTCGGCATTATTCACGCGAACGATATATTTCCTTAGAGAGAACCGAAAGTACGGGCCGACACAAGCGTGCTGACAAATTGCCGGCGCTCACGTCGAGGTTGATTCTATCTCGCCAGTGCTCCGAGCAATTGGAGGGCGGCTTCTTGAATTTTGGCAGCCGCCGTCACTTCGAGGAAGCTCGACTTGGCGCGCCAGGTTTCGTAGCCTCCCAGGGCATGCTGTTCTTCGGTCGGCAGGTAGCCGGCATAGTCGTTGGCCATACCGACCATCATGGTGGGCTTGAAAGGACTCTTGGCCTTGATATCGAGTCCCGTCTGGCAGAATGGCTCGCCCGGCAAGGCGCACAAGGCCAGGTCGCCGACGCGCAAGACCTGCACGGGAGTCTTGAAGCGCTCGGGCCAGTCGGCGAGCTGGACAGTCTCGCGGGCATAGATGTCCGGCAGTTGCCGCAAGGGTCCCTGCGGCGCTTTTTCAAGAGTCTCCTTGGCCTGCTGCACGTCGGCCGCGCTCGGTTTGCGCACGGCCAGGTCGAGCGTCTTTTCCTGGACGGCGACAGGGACCCAGTTCCGATATTTGATCTCGCGCCAGGTATCGTGAATGGCCCTGGCGACCGTTTCGGCCACGGCAAACATGTGCTGATAGTAGAACTGCTGCCGCAGCTTGGTGCGCACGTCGATGTTGTTGATGTCGCCAAAACAGGCGTTGGCAATCATCCCCACGAACGGCTGCTGGGGATCGCGGCGCGGACCTCCGGTCAGATCGTGAAGCATGTCGCCAACCAGTGCGAAGTAATCCGCGGAAATGTCAGTACCCGGATTACCGCCGACGTAATGCAAGGCGTAGCTTGCATAAAGGGCTAATGGCTGACCGTCGGCCTGCTCGGCTTTTTGCACAGCGAGCACCGTCACGTCCGGATCGATGGGCCCGGCCGGCTTATCGATGGCCGGGTTCATCTCGCCGGGGTTCATCAACACCTTGTCTTCGATTCCCGGGAATGGACTTGGCAGCTTGGTCCCCGGTTTCATGAAGTAGCGTCGATTGAAGACCACGCGATCTTCCTTGCCGACCGCCCAGCCGATGCGGGCCGGCTGCAAGCGCTGCACCGCCACGCGCACGCTATCCGCGACGCGTGTGGCCGCCCATTGCAAGTATTTCTTCTCGACATTGCTCTGAAAAACCGGCACGGGGGTCGGCGCGCTGTGCGTATGCGTGCAACTGATGAGGATGTTCGACATCGGGATGCCGGTAAAGCTCTGGATCTGGTGCTTGATCTCACTGAGCCATTCCTTGCGGGCGGCAATCAGGTCCAGGACCACCAGGGCAATTTTGGCATCGCCGCTATCGAGCACCAGGCTGCGGGCGTGTAAATCGTCGTGAATGTTCTCCGCGGTGTGATCGATCATGGAACCGCAGATGGATACGCCTAGCGACGGCGTGATGGCGGCCGTGGCGGCGCCCGCAAGTAGTTGCTTCTCTGGCACGATGACGTCCTCGGTTTGGCTGGGGTCGTCGGTCCGAATTATTCTACATAGTCGTCCAGCAGTCCGCAGCTAGACGGCAGGTCGTGGTACGAAGCACTTGCTTCGAGATTTCGTTTAACCGCGAGCCAGCGGCGAGCGCGCGAACAGACAGGACGCTCTTTCCCTTCCGTTCACGCGCTCGCCGCTGGCTCGCGGTTAAACGAGTTTGTCAACCAGTTCAATAAGGGCTGACGGAGCAGCTTGACGACTTAGAGGCTGCCAAACAACTGACTTTTGAGCGCACGACGGATTTGGCACGGCATTTGCGCCTCGTCATGAACAGATCTCTATTGCAAGGAGAACTGTCATGGCGGACGCATGTATGCCAGAAGGGTTTTATGAGTTGGTGCTTCCATTGTTGCCTCCGGAAAAGGAGCCAGGACCGCAAGGCGGTCGGCGTGCGATTGCGCACCATACTGTGCTGAAAGTGATCTGGTTCGTGCTGGTGACCGGTTGCCGCTGGAAGGACGTTCCCCAAGAACTCGGGTGTTGTGGCGAAACAGGGCGAACCCGGATTCAGGCTTGGGAGCGTGCCGGCACCTGGGACCAGATCCATCATTTGCTGTTGACCAGGCTGCGTCAGGAGAACCAATTGCACCTGGAGACGGTCATTATCGACTCGACCCACGTGCGCGCCTTTGGCGGGGGCGAATCCAGCGGCCCCAGCCCTGTGGATCGCCGCAAAAAGGGGACAAGATACACGCTGCTGGTCGACCGCGACGGTGTCCCCTTGGTGATTCGCTCGGCCCCCGCCAATCGCAGCGACCACCAAGAGATTTTGCCGACGGTTGTGGAATATCCGACCATCGGTGGCAAGCCTGGGCGTCCACGCACGCACCCCGAAAAACTGTACGCCGATGCGGCCTATGACAGCGAAGCCACTCGAAGCATACTTCGCTGGCTGGGGATCGAGCCGCACATTCGATACCGCGACGGCGAACACGGCAGTCACCTGGGTCGAGTACGCTGGGTGGTAGAGCGAACCATCAGTTGGATCAAAGGTCTGCGACGCCTACGCATTCGCTACGACCGCTTGGACACGCTGATCGACGGATGGACAACCATTGCGGCAGCAGTCGTTTGTTTTCATATTCTGAAGGACGCTGTAGCGTCATGAACAACGGCGGCTCCGTCAGCCAGTTGTTTGGCAGCCTCT
>DATGZX010000279.1:0-2667 GCA_035296965.1 Gemmataceae bacterium | reverse complement strand
CAATTTGCGACAGTCTTCAGATTCAGTTGCCGCCTTGAATGCCTCGACGCCGGGAACCCAGTTGCCGTTTTGCCCGTTTTCCCTGATATACCTCAAGAACGCTCTCGCTACCTTCTCAACGTCCTCAGCACGACTGCACTTTGCCTCCACATCCCAATTGTACGGCCCAGAGCGCCGAATGTCACAGATTTTCCATCAACGCACTCTTCAGATACTACCAACTGTCCAGGAACTTCGCACGCCAGATTTATCGCTAAGTAGTTCAATGAGATAGGAGGAAATTCGCAAATGGGAGATTCCCACTTGCATTTTGCGGGAATGGTGTTAAGATTCTTGCAGTCTTATGGAAGAAAGAGAGGACCTGATGGCAGAAAGAGAAAACCTCTCCAAGATCTCCACTCTGGCCTTGCGGAAACGCCGCGAGAGCCTCGCCAGACTTCTCCCTCCGCTGCGGGAGGTCCTTCGCGGCTCCTTGATGGAGCGCTATCTGACCTGTGGCAAGCCGGACTGCCGGTGCGCCCGCGGGGAGCGGCACGGGCCAGTCTGGTATCTGAGCGTCACCTTGGACCAAGCGCATCGGACGGGGAGTACGGTACTTTCCCATCAGGTCGAACAGGTGCGCCGCTGGATTGAGAACTATCATCGGGTGAAGGAGCGCCTGGAGAAGATCTCCGATATTAACCGCGAACTGTTGCGGCGCGACAAGGGCCGCAAGCAGCCCCGGGAAAAAGGGCGGAAGTGAGGTCCTCGGCAAGGGAGGAGCAGAAGACTCGGTCTTCGCTTTCTTACAGTCTTAAGTATGAAAGAAAGAAGCCATTCCCTGGTCTCGTTTAGCACCTACCTCAACAAGGGTTTCCATCTGCGTCGTCATGCCTCCCAGATGTCGGATGCGCGCACCGACCCGGAAATCTCTCCCGCCAGCGTCTTCTTGGCCCTGCTGCACGCTTTTGTCTTTCGTCTCCCCAGCTTCCAGCAACTGGATGCCGAACTGGGCCACTCCTATCTGCAACACTGGATTGGCGCCGAGCGCCCCTTCCGTGACGACACTCTGCGCTACAGTTTATGCAGCTTCCACCTGGAACCCCTGGAGCGCATGCTGGTGGATCTCAACCGCCGGCTGAAACGCAGCAAAGCTTTTGATCCCGGGCGCGTCCAGGGCCATTTGGTCGCCGCCCTCGACGGGATCGAGGTGCTCTCCAGTTTCAGCCGCCACTGTGAGCGTTGCCTGGAACGCCGCGTAACCCGGAAGGATGCGGGCGGGCGCAAGATCGAAGTGACTCAGTACTATCATCGGGCCGTCGGTTGTCAGATGATTCACAGCCCGGTCAAGTCGTTTCTCGCTCTGGAATGGCTGCGGCCCGGCGAAGGCGAGGAGACAGCGGCGCTGCGCCTGCTGTCGCGTTTGCCCCGCCTCTATGGCAGTCGGTTTTTCGACATCCTCCTGCTGGACGCTCTTTACGCGCAAAGCCCCGTTCTCGATCTCCTGCAGCAGACCGGTTGGCACGCGGTCATCAGCCTGAAACAGAACTCCCGTGACCTGTATCAATCGGCGGTAGGCCTGTTCGCGCATCGCCCGCCCGACTCGACCTTCACCGAGCAGCGCGAACACAAGACCTACCACGTCCAACTTTGGGACACGGGGGACACCGAGGCCCTGCCCTTTACCCTCGATAACCCGGAGCCCGTGCGCGTGGTGCGCTCCGAAGAGGTGCTGGAGCGCCACCAGTATCGCCAAGGAACACTGACCACCCAGCAGACCGATCAGGAATGGCTGTGGATCGTCACTTTGCCTGCCCAGGCCTTTCCCGCTTCGGTCGTCCGCCGCCTCGGCCACGATCGCTGGAAAAACGAGAACAATGGCTGGATGGATCTGACCCAGCATTGGGCCTTTAAGCATGGTTTCCTCCACGCCTGCCGTCACCGCCCCAAACGCACGAACCCCTCTGGGGAGCGAGAACTCGTCCCCAACCAGGGCTTGGCGGCCGTCGCCCTCATTCTCCTCATCGCCTTCGGCTTGTGCTCGGCCTTCGTCTTGCGGCATTCCAAACTGGCTCGCCGTGACCACCTCACCACCTTGGCGGTGGCCACCCAACTGCACCGCTGTATCTCCAAGGCGCCACCCTCGGTTCGAGCCCCCACCTGACCCCGACTGGCCTCACCAACTCAGCGTTGCCCCTTAGCGCTGGCGTCCTCGGCAGCGGCTGCTCCCCGACTCGTCTTTTCTCGCAGCATCGCGCCGCCTCCCTTTCTATCCTCCGCGCTTGTAACACCGCCGCACTGCACTTTCGTGGCAGATCAACCCCTCAGGTGGACCTTACCGGATAAGCTCCTACCTGGCGCAGCCCACAGGTAGCTGCCGTGCGAAGTTCCTGGTTGCAGGAGCGGTCGGTTTGCGTCGATGCCGGTTTTGGCGTAAGCTCAATAAGCGCAGGTTTTCAGGCGACTAGATGACGAGAGGGGCGCTCCATGACCATCACTTTGCCGCTTCAGCCGCAGGAAGAAGCCAGGCTCGTCGCCCTGGCGGAGGCGAAGGGTGTTTCGACCGACAGCCTTGTGCGTGAGGCGCTGGACAAAATCCTCGCTGACGCGCCCACTCGGCCGGACGAACCCAAGCGTGAGTCGCGGCCCATCTGGGACGTGATGCTCGACAACATGAAAGATGTTCCT
>DATGZX010000278.1:0-27871 GCA_035296965.1 Gemmataceae bacterium | reverse complement strand
AAACGGAGGAAGAACTCGCCGTCTTCGCGCGAGCGCCAAAAGAGTTCACGCTCCCATTCGGACCAGTCATTGACGTCGCAGAACTCGTCGATGATTTCCTGGACCTTCAGTGCGAAGGAAGAAGGCTTGGCGCTCTTCTTGGTGTCGTTCTGGTTCTTCCGGTCCACGATGCGGTACTGGAAACCGTCGCCGATGACGTAGGCTTGCAAGCCGCTCAAGAAGCCAATGGTGTAGCCGTTCATCGTGCACAGCAGGCGTGCCTGGGCGCGAAGCAGGGAGAGCTGGGTTTCGGTGTTCCAGAAGGGCCAGTTCTGGCCGTAACGGCGGTCGGTGGGCTGGCTGATGGGGTAGGCAAGCCGGCCGCCGTCACGATAGCGGTCGAGGAGATCGACGTACGAGCTGAGCCAGTAATCCCAGTTGGCGGAAGCTTCCAGAACGCGTTCGGCGTTCTTGAGCTGATGGAGTTCGAGCTTGGCGCGGATGAGGCGTTTCTGCTCGCGGATTTCTTTGAGACTGAGGGGCTTGTCGGCGTGGCCGTTGGGATTCGCGTCCATGCGAGGAATCTCCTTGTGAGTGTTGCCGACCCATCTTTCTTTGAACGACGAAGCGGTTGCGGCACATCGTGACGTGCGAACTGATCAGGGAGGAGACAGAATCAGATCACGTCATGGCCAGGCTTCTGCGTAGTAGCGATCGTGGTCCAGCAATTGCCGCATTTCCGCGAGCGCAACTCGGCGCTGGCGGACCCAGGCGCTGGGATCCGTCGCCGTGGCGGCCAGGCGCCAGAAGCGGGCGGCGGCGTTGGCTTGCTCGAGCAAGGCAGCGATGTGCTCCGCATGGTGCAACTGGAGCTGGCGGCGTTCGCAGAGCCAGCGGGCCTCGGCCTCGGCGAAACGGGCCAGGGCTTCGCAGATTGTCTGAGGGGGCAGTCGGGCAGCATCGGCGAGGGGTGGGGCGTCGCGCAGCTCGCGATAAGTAGCCCGGCACCACTGCACTTCCGCGCGGTAATCGTCGCGCCGCCAGCTTTCCACTTCCCCCGCCAGCTCCAAGGTTTGTGCCGTTCGAACCAGCGCGGCGAATAGCTCCCCATGGACCTGCCTGGGGAGCGGCAGGTCCATGGGGAGGATGATCAGGAGGTAGGCGAGGAGGGACATGGCGGAACTCCGGGGAGCGGCGAGGTCGGAGGCCTGCGCCGAGTTCAAGACGGCGAGGTCGGAGAATTGCGCCGCGCGCGAGAAAGACGGCAAGGGCCTGGGTTCCGGGCCGTCAGCACCAGGCGCCCGAGCAATGCTCGGGGTTGGGGCACAAGCTATCAGCTTGTGCTACAGCGATGCGGCTCCAGGCACTTGCAGGACAGACCACTCTCTTAGCGCCAGCGGCGAACGCGCCGGGGGCCGGTGGGATATCGCCATTCGAGTCGGGGGCCGAAATAGAAGGAGACATCGAGCCGCGGGCGCTGGCAGGCGTAACAAGGACAGGCGCCTTTGCAAGGGCAATCCTGGGGCCCGCAGCAGCCGCAGGAGGGAGAAGGCGAGGGCGACTCGGCGGTCTCTCCGATCAGACAACGGCCGCCCTGGCACGATGCGCACGGCGGACCGGCCAGTGCCGGCAAGGCCAGCAGGAACAAGGCCACGATGGCCAGAAGTACACGCAGCGTTCGATTCCTTTGCATGGGAAGAATCCTTTCAAAGGGTTAGCGGAGCTGCGTCAGGGCAAAACCGTCTGCCAGGCGCTCCGCAAACGTGTGGCCTTCAAAACGACCTGGTTCGATGGCGGCCGCCCGATGCACTCGGTCCCTGGCCGCGAGCCGGACGGGATCGCACCAGTGCCGTGCCCAAAGATACGGGCGATGCTCCACGTCGCGGCCGAGATGCTCTCCACAGATGGGGCAATAGTCGTCCATGTCAGTCATTCGAACTCGGGGGCATGGCTTGCCGTCTCGCGGCTGGGGCAAGTTTGGGTTTTCTCGTAAGTGAAGATTGCTGGCGTGAATGGCCGGGCCAGGCGCGTTCGTTCAGGCAATCTCGAGGCGGTAGATAATGGGGTTGCTGTCACCAGGTCCCAGAGATTCCGCACCCTGCGCCAGGATCAGCACGTCCCGCGAGGCTGGCCGGAAGACGGCCCCGGTGATCAGGTGGCCGCAATTCCAGGCCATGGATGGGAATTGGGTGCCAAGGCTGAACGTGCAGTCGGGCCGGGCTTGCCAGGGTTGAAGCTGGCCGGTTGCCACGGCCGCGAGCGTCGCCAAACCGTAGACGTAGACCACGTCCCGGCAGTGCTGCGCGTGTTGACCTTTGGCGCCGGCGTTGCAATCGGCCTGGAGCGTGCCGCCGCCGGCGCTCTGTTCCTTGCCGTTGCCGTACCAAAAAGCTCCGTAGCCCTGGCTGACGAAGACGAGCAAACCTTGCTTGTCCGGCAAATCGATAAAGCAGCCGGCGCGCGCATAATCCGCTGAGCCCCAAACGCCGACGCCATCCGCAGCCACAGGACCAAATTGATGTGTGCCGGCAGGGCAGGGATAAAAGATCTGTCCGGGAGTCCCGCTGTAAATCGTGTAGTCTCCCGGCCGCGGCAGCCGGGTGCCGTAGGGATTGGTGCGATCGGTCGAGGACTCAGGGTAGTCGAGAAGCGTCTTGGAGGTGAGCGTTAGCGACATCGCGGTTGCCGGAGTATCGACGGCAAGCGCATTAGGCCCGAAGCTGCAATGGCTCGCCCCAGAGGTCACGCCGGCGCCAAGGCAGAGTGTGCGACCTGAAGTGTATTTCTGGGCGAACCAGGCGGGCAGCTTGTAGGCCCATTCGCGCCCCAGTTGCGAGCTGACATCCAGGCTGTAAGGCCCGCGCGCGCTTTGGCCGCTGCCCATAAAATCGATCGCGACGAGGCAAGGGTCGGCCTTGGGCGACACGGCGTAGTTGCCGCCATAGAGGGCGTAGAGCGTGCCGCTATCCCAGAATAGTCCTTCTGTAGTCGGCGTCCCGTTATTGGGATTGACGGTGCGCAGACCGCCATAGATTGCGGTGCCATAGTTCTTGACCAGGGCAGCACGGGGAAACTTGAGTGGGTCGCTCCCGGCCGCGAGGACGTTGCTAACCTGGAGGATGTTGTTGCCGAGGCGGCCAATCGTGAACAGAGTGTTCGAGGTCGGGTCGTAAGCCAGACCGCCGTAGGGGTTGCCTTCGGTCGCCAGCTTGGGCAGCAGCTGGCCGCCGGCAAACGTGAAGTCCGCAGACTTGACCACCGGCGCGATGTCAGCAACCGACTGCGTGCCGGCGCTGGGTTTTGCCGGGGAAGTCGAGACGGGCGGATCGAACAGGTCGTATTGCTGAGTGCCGATGGAAACGGTGGAGGTAATCTCACTCATGGATGGTTACTCCTTGCTGCTGGGTCGCTGCGGCCAAAACAGATGACCGCACAGAACGCCCACGGCAAAGGCAATGAGCGGTGTTCCCTGGGAGGCGAACAATACGCGCCGGCTGATCGTCGCGTCCACGCCCCACAGAGCGTAGGCGAGGACGTCGTAGGCGATCATGACGACCGTGAACGAGAGGATGACAAGCCAGGTAATCAGGTTGCCGCGTTGGTTCATGGTTGGATGTGCTCCCGTTGGATTTCGTGCCAGGTTTTGCCGCCGTCGCTGGATTCCTCGAGGAGAACATCGTGGCCCTTGGGCACCGGGGCTCGGGGGTCGGAGGCGGGCGGCCGAGGCTCGGGGCTGGGGGGTCGGGAATCGGAAACGGCGGGTCGGAGATCAGAGGTGGGCTTGTAAAGCGCGAGGCTGGCCCAGGTCCCGCCAACGACAAGGGCGGCGCCGAGGACGACTGCCAGGGTGAGCTTGGCTGCGCCGCCGCCCTTGTCGATCATGTTCATGTGAATGCCTTGCCGGTCCATGAGCGGCCAACCGAACTTGGGAGCGGCATTGGGATCCATGCCCATCGACCGGTAAGCCGCCATGGTGGCTAACTCCTTGTCGCACGCGAGATGAAAGGTTTGCAGCGCGTTGTCGAGCGCGGTCTCCGTTTGCACCATGTTGGCCAACCAGAGGAACAGGCGCTCTTTGAAGTTCAGCGCGGCCATGCGGCCCTCCAAGGGAGGATGGGAACGGTGTCGGGGGATCAGGAGGCGCGGGACTCGGGAAGAACCCCAGAGCCTCGGGCCGGAAGCTGGGAACTTTGGTTCCGGACACCGAGACCCAGGGCCACGCCTTCGACTTGTCTACTTCTGGGTAGGCGGCGTCTGCGTTGCCGGCGTTACATGGGCCAGATTCATCAGGGCCATGGACAAAACGCTTGCCAACGAAGAGATGGCGCCGGCGCCGGCATTCTCCGGCTGACCCGCTGCCTTGAGCGTTTGAATGCTCGCGGCTTCCACAGGATTGGATTGTGCGGCACGCACGCCGAACATGGCCGAGAGCCGGCCGCTGTTTTCGGTGGCTTGCTGAATGGATAGGTTGCCGATCTCGTTGAGGCGGGCCATGGCGCCGGTGAAGACCATCTGCGGGTCGAACCCGCTGTTGTTGCCGCTCACCGTGACCGTGGGAGTGGCGCCGCCGGTTGCCGTCGTGTCGGGCATGGGAAATAAACTCCTCTGCTAAGGGTTATTGGTTGCGGGGACAATCCGTATCCGCTGGATCTTGCCCGCGTTTGCTGCTGATTGTTGTTCGAGTGCCTCGATGCGTTTCAGGAGTGGGTTCAGGTCCGGTGGGTTGCCGGAAGGACCGGGTGGGCCCGCGGGACCGGCGGGACCCACCACGCCGTCCCTGCCGTCCTTGGCTGAGGGGCGATTCTTCAAATCGTTCACCTGCGTTTGCAGGGCGTCTAGCTGCTTGCTGACCTTATCCAGTGCGGCCAGCGCGGAAGAAAACTCCTGAGCCGGTGTTGGTGACGGACCGGAAGGGGGAAGCACAGGAGGAGTTGGTCCCACCGGCCCAGGAGTGGAAGGAGAAACGGGAGATGACGGTTGCTGAGGTCGCCGCAGATGCGGGAACCAGCGAAAGCATTTCTCATCGAGGAAGCGCTGAATATCGGCAACGCCGGTCACGCTGGAGGTTCGGCCATCGCTGCCCCAGAGCACGCCGACGAGAGCGCCGTCGGCTGAGCGGAAGACACCGCTGCCACTATCACCTTGCTGGACGGGGAAACTGAGGCCGAGCACGGTGGCGCTGCCGGCTCGACCGACGATGCCGAGCGCTTGCCCGGCCCGCGGCACCGGCCCGTGACCATGTGGGTAGCCGACTTGATACACCTGTTCGCCGCGCGCGATCGGGCTAGCCGCGACGCTTGTCATGGGCGTGCTTGCACCGGCCTGGATGGCTACAGCGGCGAGGTCGGCCTGGCTGTCGCTGCCCAGATACGATGCTTGCAGGCGTTGACCATCCGGAAAGGTGACGACAAGCTGTCCGACGCCGTCCGAGAAGAGATGTTTGCAGGTGATCACGCAACCATACGTCCCTTCCCTGGCAATGACGGTGCCGCTGCCCGATTCCACGAGATTGCCGCGATAGTTCTCGATGCGCACGCTGCAAGCGATGCAGCGCGGATCGACATGAGGGTTTTGGGAAGACGGGCGAGGGGCGAGGGCCCAGGGGGCGTATTCGCCCACGGCGGGCGGTGCGAACTGCACCGAGGGCGGCTGGCCCCAGGGTGAACAGCGCCCGCCCGGACACTGTGCTGGTGCCAGCGCAGGGAAGGCGAACAGCACGAGGAAGACTACGGTGTGTTTCATAGAGTCGCCCTCTCCAACAGGTCGTGTTCCGCACGCGCCTCTTTCTCGGTGGCGTGCCAGCTTTCGTTGAGAGTCTCCCATGGCCGGCCCACGTGCTTCCGCTGACGTTGCACCTGGAACAACAACGAGCGCGTTTCGGTATCGCCGCGGAGGCCGACCCAGCTGGTAACGATGCAGACAGCCGGCGTGTCGGTCCGGCAGACGACGGCATACCTGCGATCGCGAAATTTCGCGGCCCATTGCTCCTTGGAGATTGGCCGGCCCGTTCGATCGAAGTAGCGCATCGCCAAGTACCCATTGGTTCCAGGATTCAGCCCTTCTCCATTGCGGTGGAGAGAGGTCGTCGTGCATCAGTCCTTTGCCCCACAGCTGCGACAAACCCAGGCCGGTTCGTCCCAGAGGCCTGGCCGCAGGCGCCGGCCACATGCCCGGCAGCGCGGCTGCAAGCGCTCAATGACCAGGGCCACTTCCAGTGCCAGCGCAATAGCTAGCAAAAGCGTGAAGGCGACGAGGTAGCTCACCAGGGAGTCTCTGGGAATTTCGGTCCCGTCGCGGTCGCGGGGCCGCCGAGTTTGAGGTTGGTTCGGCCGTGGCAGTATTTCCACACAGTCATGGCCGCGACGATGCCTGCGGCAATCTTCGAGAAATTGCCGGAAAGCAAGCCAGTATCGGCAGCGCCTAGCAAACCGGCGGTGTGCAGCGCGTTGGGGATGGCGACGAAGAGCGTCAGCCAGAATTCTGTCGTCTGCCAGCCGGGCTTCCCCGGGGCTTTATCAGGAGTCGAGACAGTTGTCTTGGGTTGCTCGTCTGGCATGGGTTTCTCCTACCGTGCTTCCTTGTTGTCCAGGAGCTTGTCGATTTTGTTAGTGAGGCGGTCGATGTTGCCGTCCATGCGGTCAAGCTGCAGCTTTTGGGTCTCGATATGCACCTTGAGGGCGGCTAACAGTTCCGCATGACCAAGGACCGTGTGCACCAACCCGCCGCCGCCGGCGAGGAACGCCCCGGTGATGATGCCGATGGCGATGCGTATGCCGATTTGCGAGGGGTTGGTTGCACCGTTGTCGCCGTTGACTGCTGCCATGACGTTCTTCTCTCGGGTGAGAAAAGGCGGGCCGGGTTGCATCCTTGCTGGACCTTCGTGGCCACCCGGCCGCCGTACGTTCTCTTCGCCACCAAACTAGCCCGCATAAGACGACTTCTGCCAGAGCCGTAGTGTGATATTTTTCGAGAAAAGTGGTCGCGCCGATTGGATAAACGCCATGAGTAGGAGTAGCGGCCTGGTTGAAGGGTCATTGAGGCAGCGCGCAACCGGCCGAGAGATATTTATGTGACGGGTGGGTTGCTCTCGACAGTCCCGAATGAAAATCGACGATTGTTCGCCAGCTGCTCGACCCCCTGTCCCCCCACTGACTGACCCGTCGCCGTCTCCAGCGCAACGAACCGGTCTTTGCAACAGCTGCAAATGTGCGGCAGTTAGTGCAATGCTGTCTCAAAGTGCCTTACCAAGGTCAGTCTTTCCCGCCCCTGGCGTGTAATCCGGCCGACGCCCTAAGTTTTTTGTCACTTTCTTACCTCCGCCTCTTGCGAAACGAGAGCGGTCGAGGCTTGAATGGAACCATGACGATCACGGACGATCTCCTGAGACAAACGCACGTCGTTCAAGAAGACTTCACCCGCGCCCCGGGTCCCCTCGAAGTCGATCGCGCTACCGGCATCATCTTCGGCGTCAAGGTTTTGGGCTGGGAGTCGGACAACGGCCGGCGCTACCTACCCGAAGCAGGACAGCTCGCTGTGCCGCTCTACGAGGGCTGCAAGGTCTTCCTCGATCATCCCGACAAACGCGCCTTGCCGCGCGGCGATGAGGATGCCTTCGGCCGGCTGCTGGCCGTGCGCTGGGAGCCCGACGGCGTCTATGGCGACCTGCATTTCTTCAAGTCCCATCCGCTGGCGGAGCGCGTCTGCGAAGACGTGGAGCGCGGCCTCGGTGTCTTCGGCATGTCGCACAATGCCAAGGGCGAAGGCGAGAGCGTCGATGGCACGTTCGTCATCCATCGGATTGTTGAGGTTCGGTCCGTCGACCTGGTCAGTGAACCGGCCACCGTGAAAAATCTTTGGGACAGCAAGATGCCTACCCGTTGCGAACGCATCCGCACCATCCTCGAATCGAAGCTGCTCACGCCCGGGCAACGCCATTCCCTGAAAAAACTCCTGAAGGCGAGTAAGGGCGACGACGGCGAAAAGCCACCCACGCACCACGACCACTTACTCAACGCCGTTGAGGCTTGCCTCAAGGAGGACATGGATCCGCACGAACGCCACCACAAGGTGAGCCGGATCATGGAGCTCCTCAATCCCAAGCCAGCGTGCAAGCAGCTCGAGGAGGACGAAGCGGATGAAGAAGAAGGCCAGATGCGCGACGACAAGGCCGACGTCGAGCGCGACGATGACCGAACCGATCGAGGCGACAAAGACCGCCCCGACTTCACGGACGAGGCCCGGTACGAGCTTGAAGATGATTTGGCCGACCTGCGGCTCGACCGGACGATTCAGCAGCTTTGCGAAACTCGAAGTATCCCATGCACCGACGAGCTGCTCGAGACACTGACTGCAATTCAGGACGAAGACCGGATTGCACGCCACCTCGATTATCTGAAGCAACTGCGCAGGCGGCCAAGGACCACCAGGCAGGCACGCAGCCAACTTGGCCCGCCGCAGCCGCTGCAAGAATCAATCCATGCCACGATTCCCCGAGACGCCAAGAGTCGGCTGCAGTGGCTGATGAACTGAGTACGCACCTCGTTCCAAGGCTTTGCCTTGGAACGCACCGCTCGGACAAGCTTTCCATCGTGAGAACGCCGAAGCATCCACGGCGCACGGCAGGCAGAGCCTGCAAGACGGTGCGTTTCGAGGCAGAGCCTTGGAACGAGAATCGAGGAAAACGACAACCCCTGAGAGGTAAACTCCACTCCCCTAACAAGGACGTTTTCGCATGTCTCTGACACCCGGCGGATATCGGTTTCAATACCCTCCCGGATTTACGTTCAGCAAATACCTCCCGCCCGCCAGTCTGCAAATCGAGGCGGGCGACCTGCTGTACTGGACCGGCAGCGTCGCGCAGCCATTGTCGAGCAAGACGCTCCTGGGTAGCCAGGTGCTCGATCAGGCTGCCGTCAAGCCGCTCTTTCTGGGCGTTGCGGTCAGCGGGCGCATTACCGCCCAGAGTACGAGCGTCTGGCCCATCGATTACGTCGAGGCAGCATCCAATTGCCTCTACCTGGCGGATTGTGCCAGCGCTACCTGGGAAGTCGGCGACCTCGTCGGCGTCGTGCGCAACGGCGGCGCGACGGCGCTGCAAGATCAGCAGGTCGTCAAGGTTTCCTCCGACAACCTGGCGGTCGGGCAGGTGTTTCGCCGGGAACCGAGCGCCGTTACGCAGGTGCTTTGCAGGCTCTGGGGAAAAGGCGACCCGCTCGGCGACCTGAATCGTTACGGCTTGGGCGGCAGGCAGGGGACAGGCGTCACTGCCCTCTCGGACGGCAACCAAACGCTCGACCCATCGTACACGCCCATCCTGTCGATGGTGCCCACGGCGGCCCGCACGGTAAAGCTCCCGGTCGAGGCGCAATCGTCTGGGCTGGAATTTCGCTTCACGAACCTATCGGCGGGCGCTAACAGCGTCACCTTCCAGGGCTCGGCCGGCGGCTCAATCAACGGCAACGGCGTCGTGCCCCAGAACAAGAGCGGCATCTTCTGGTGCGACGGGACCGTGTGGTACGGCACAGTCAGTGCGTAGCAGTGGCAGTGGGTAGTGGCGAGTGGTGCGTGGCGAGAGCGTTTTCCTCACCACTACTCACTCGCCATTACCTACTACTCACTCACCACTCACCACTACCCACTACAGCAAGGACGCTTCGATGAATCTTTTCAAAACACGTCAGCTCTATGAATCACGCCGCGGGGCCAGTGCGGCTGGGCGAATCGAGTTCGTCAACGAGTGCCGGCACTGGCTCGGACTCTGCGACGATCACGGCAACGATCACAAAGACCCGGCCGGCAACCGCATGCTCAGGGACCGGCAGATCAAGGCCGAGCAGTTTAGCGTCGCCGAGCTGGCCGAGGCCATCGTCGGGGCCAATTGGCGCTTTTTCTTCGATCCCGCCAACCAGGGAAGCATGTCCGGCGCCCTGCAGCACCGCATGCTCGTCGAGCAGCAGTATCCTGGCGACCGGCGTGCCCTGCTCGAAGCGACCGGGGTCGGCGTCGATCCGACTGCTTTCCTGGACATCAACGCCTTCACCTCCGTGGTCGGCGGCCTGATCGAGGTGAAAATCCTGGAGAACTTCCAGAGCCCGATGTTTCTGGCCGAGGCCCTCATGCCTGCGATGCCGACAAAACTCAACGGCCAAAAAGTCTTCAACGCGGCACGCATCGGCGACCACGCCATTCGCAGGGTTCCCGGCGAGCCGCACGCCCGAGCCCAGTTCGCCGAGCGTTACGTGACCACGCCCGCCACACGCGAGAACTCGCTCGCCGTCGACGTTTACAAGGAAACGGTTTTCTACGACCTGACCGGAAACATTCTCGAGATGGCGGCGAGCGTTGGCGAATGGCTCGGCTACCGCAAGGAACTGGACGTGATCGACTGCTTCATTGGCGTCACCAGCCAGAGCAGCGGTGTCAGCGCGTTCAATTACGGCGGCACGACCTACAACGCGTACTCCGCGAGCCAGACAATAGGCAAGAGCACGCTCGTCAACCAGCAGTCTAACGCGCTCAATGACTGGACTAACATCGAGTCAAGCTGGCTGCTGTTCGCCCGCATGCAGGACCCAGAGACAGGAACGCGCGTGCTGACCAACCCCAACGTCATCGTGGTCAACCCGGCGAAGCTGAACACGGCTAAGTTGATCCTTGGCGCAGCCCGCACCGAGGTACGCACGTCCGGCGGCACCACGCAGGCGACAGCGCCGACGTTGCAGGTCCGCGATACCCCGGGCGCTCCCTACGGCAACGAAATCGAGGTTTACTGGTCGCCGCTCATCGAGCAGCGCTGTACCGATGCCACCGGCCTGAACTTGTCGCAATCCAACGCCAACCTCTACTGGTGGCACTTCGAAAGAGGCAGGCCGTTCAAATACATGCAGAATTGGCCGTTGACAACGTGGCAGTTCAGCGGCGGCCAGTACGAACTCCTCGACAAGGGCATCGTGGCCACCTACGGCGCCAACGAGCGCGGCATCCCCAGCGTTTGGAGCCCGTGGCACGTGGTGAACAATACGAACTAATGGTCAGTTTTGGCTCACTTCTCCCCGGTACCAGGGGAGAGGCTATAGGACCCATAGGTCCCATAAGACCCATACACCCTCTTCCCTGTACTCAGTGGAGGGGCAGGCAAGACCCAGGAAACTGATCGTTGAGAGCTACAACATGGCGATAGTTGACAACCTCACAACCGCGTACACGAACTACAGCCTGATCCTGGTGGCGCTCACCCAGGTCATCGCCAACCCAAGTCAGGCCAACATCGAGGCGGTCGTGCTGGCGGCGACGAATGCCGGCGTGGTCACGCCCAAGCCGACCTACAGTGTGGACGGCAAGAACTACGACTGGGTCGGTTATCAGAAATTCATCATCGATTCGATGGATACGCTGCGGCAGCGTATCCAGGATGAAGGCGGTCCTTTTCAGCTCGTAACGCGAGGCATTGGTGGCTAATCAATCGTTGACATCAGCGGTCGTGAACGTGGCAACCTCCGGCGACAATGTCATCGTGACGGGTGTGGCCGGCAAGATCATCCGCGTCCTGAACTTCGTGCTGCAGCCGTCGGCGATGGTGGCGTGCACCTGGAAGGACGGCTCGACCGCCTTGACCGGACCCATGAGCGTGAGCACATCGGGCCTTTATCCCGGCTGGGTTCCGCCCCAGGCGGGAGGGTTGACGGTAGGGCACTTCGAAACAACGGCGGGAAACAGCTTGGTGCTGAATCTCGGGGCTAACACCCAAGTCAGTGGCTACGTCAATTACCTACTCGCTCCGCAATAAGCGGACCATACCAAGGAAGGTGACTCATGGCTTTAGGACGACGTTACAGCATCTGGGGGCAGCGGGCTTGCGCGGCCTCGGCCCCGCAAACCATTATCGGCGTCACGGCGACCACGGCGGTGCGCCCGTTCTGGTATGACATCATCATTGGCAGCTCGGCCACGCCCGCGGATAACGCGATCCTCTGGGAAGCGCAGCGCTATTCGGCGGCCGGCACGGGCGGCAGCACGACGAGCCCCACCGCGCTCGACCCAGGCGACCCGACCAACCCGACCAGCACGTCGGTGCAGAACAATTCCACGGACCCCACCTACACTTCGAACACGATCCTGTTCTACGTGGCCTTGAACCAGCGCGCGACGCATCGCTGGATCGCCGATCCGAACGGCCCGATGATTACGCCCGCAACAGCCAATAACGGCATCGGCATGTGGGCCACGAACGCCTCGTTTACCGGCAACATCAACATGACGCTGCACTTTGGAGAGTAGGGAAAAGGGAATAGGGGCGAGGGGCGAGAGAAATGAAGGGCTTCGCCCGTCAATGCCGCGATAACAGGCGGCAGAGCCGCCCTCGTGTCCCTCGCCCCGAGTCCCCAGCCCCTAGCCCCACTTGAGGAACCATGGCGCGTATTTGTCCATCTTGCAAACTTGCGTTTCGGGCGCACGATCCCGGCGTGGACGTGCAAATCCCGCAAGGTCAGGAGAACGTCCAGTGGGTGGGATTCATTTCTCCGCCGGCAGGCGGGTATCAAGTCTGCAATGACTGCCTGAAGATCATCGCGCCGGAGCGCTGGCAGCCGCTGCGCATGCCCGAGCGGTCCATCCACACCGCGCTCAGTCGCATGTACTGCGCTCTCTGCAATAACTACGCCCGCGAGGATCAAGACCCTGGCGAAAACGGCGTGCTGCACGCGATCCGTCTCACCGAAGAGGACGTGGCTGGCACGGGAGAGAAGCCGGGCGTGCGCCTGTGCTGCCACGATTGCTTGCTGAAGTGGCGACCAGTTGTCTTCGAGCGCTGGCAGCGCGAGTTGATCGTGAACCCGGTCGGGCTGTTAGAGGATAAGCAAACGGGCATCTGGCACCTGGTGCATGGCGGCATTCACGGTCAAGGCAAAAACAAGCGGGCAGCCGTGGACGATTTTGTTGGCCTGGGCGGGATCATGGCTTGGCCCGCGGAAGAAACCCTTGGTGAATACAACCTCGTATGATCGGCACCATCCAAGACTACCGAGACAGCCTGATTGGCGTACCCATGTGCAAGCCGCGTGGAGCGACGGGCTCCGTCCTGATCTCCACGCCCTTTGACAGCGACCGGGTTGTCGAACGCGAAATGGTCATGTGCTGCCACTGCGGCGGGCACTGGCTATGGGTCAAGGGGAGCGGCCGGCGGCGTGGCTGGTGCATGCGTTGCAGCGGGTTCACTTGTGGACAGCGCGCATGCGATGCGTGCGTGCCGATGGAACGTCAGATCGAAAACATGGAAGCGGGCCGCGATAGGCTTTCGATGCCGATCTGGGCGGCGATGCCCAAGGAAGTCAGCGCGGGCGGAATTCTGTTGGGGTGATTCGTGCCGAATCCAGCTATTGTACAATCTGTGAAAGCCGGCACGACGATCTCCGCCGTCAGTAGCCTGACGTTCAACGTCAGTGCCACAAGCGCGGGCAATCTCCTTTACGTAGCACTCTCTTTCACGGGCAATCCGCCTACGATTACGCCCCCCAGTGGCTGGTCGTTGCTCAATTCTAATTCGTCGGGCGCCAACGGTTACGGCATATCGGTCTATTACATCGCCAACGCTTCGAGCATAACCAGCGCGCTCTTCAGTTTCTCTTCATCGGTACAGGTAGAGGGGGTCTTTGCGGAAATCTCCAACGCGAACGCGGTTGATCAGAGCAACACGTCCGCTGGCACCGTGTCCAACTCGGAAATCTCTGCCACCATCGTGCCAACGCAGGCTCCGTCGATTGCGATGGCGGCGTTCTCAAATAATGGCGATGGTGGGAATACTCCCACAAATAGTTACACGCTTTTGCAGAGCAAGGTCAACAATTCAACCAGTTGCGCAATCGACACAGCTTATCTCGTTCTCACCTCAAGCGGCTCTGGAACTTCGACTTCTCTCACTTTGGTGAATGGCCCCAACAATTATGGCGGCTCGATATCCAATTTCTACCAGGTCGCCGTCGTCAACTTGACGACAATGTTCTTGCCGCAACCAGAAGTGCCGGCGAACAGTTGGCGGCAAATGCGCGATGCGTCCGTCAATGCACGAGCGCAGACGTATTTCGATCCAACACAGGCATGGTTTCTGAGCGATCCCTTCAAGGCGCTGGCCAATCCTGTCGAATGGGACCACCAGCCCATCGAATACCCGTATGCGTCCTTCCACATGATGGCCAGGCCGACTCACCCAGACCCGTTTTATGCCGATCCGACGCCTCAAGCGATCTTGCCGGCACTCCCCCTTACCCCAGGGTGGACGCAACTTCCGCCGGAGAAGCCGATCAGCCGGGCCTTTGCCCCAGCTCGACCCGACGCCACTACTGTCTGGCCGATCTACCCGGATTGGTCTTCTCCAGTGCAGGCCGAATCTTTTTGGCACGGCAACTATGAGCGTGCGCCTCGACAGTCCAACGTCCGTAGCGGGCCGGAAATTCATGTGACGCTGCCGTATCCCAACGACGCAGTGCAGAATCTTCCGCCGAAGTACGATCAGGCCGTTCGCACACGGCAACAGCGCCCCGTGCTTTACTCCGACATGGTGCTGATCCCCAATATCCAGCCGGTGGTCCTGGAGATCAACCACGCTTACGACGTGCAACCAATGCCGCCAAGCCGAGGTGCATGGTTCAGGCCGGTCATTGCCGGTGGGATGGAGCGCACGGCGACCGTGCTGGTCGAGGTTCTGGAAGATGTGCTGCAAGTCTGGAATCTCCAGCAGACGCAACCAACCAGGCCGTCAAGGCTGCAACCGCAACCCGCCTATCAACACGAATTGAGCGTTACGGCGCCGGCTCAGGTTCCCCCCATGATTCCTTACTTCGTCGTGCCGCAAGTGCCGACGCGCCCGGCCCGGCCGGACAACATAGGCGAGACGGTGACGCGCCTGGTTCCCTATGAGGAAACAGTCAGTACTGTTCAAGGCTGGCATGTGCCCGCTGCAAGTCCATTGCCGCGACAGGCGCACAGGCCGTTCATGCAGCAGGACACGACACCTACCCTGGATTTTGCCGTCGATCTTGCACCATTCCGGTGGGACAGTCCCTCGGCTGTACCGCCGCGACGCACGCCGAGTCTCCCTGGATTCATGCAGGCAGGGCCCATGCTGAATCCCACCGATCTCGACCAGGCGCTCTTTGAGGTCTGGCAAGGACAAACGCAGGTGCCCGTTTCGCGGCGCGGCCCGATGCAGCCGCCCGCGCCTGCCGAGCTTTCAGTCACGGCGCCTGCGCAGATACCGCCCATGATTCCCTACTTCGTGAGCCCGGCGGTAAGCCCGCGACAAGCACCACTCCGGCTCTATGCGGATTCGGCAACCAAGGTAACGCCGTTCCTCGAGGACCCGGCTGTACTGGAAATTGTCGGCACGACGACTACCCCGTTGCCGATCCGGCCGGCGGTTCGCCAGCCGCAAGGCGAAAGCGCCTTTGTGTCCACGTTCCAGCTAGACCCTGCGTTGTCGCGAGGCTGGGATGTGCCGCAGGGTCTTCCTCGGAGCATGCCCGCGCGCCGCGAGGGCCAGAACGTATACCCGATCATCGCTCCCGACAATGTTCCTTCTCTAAGATCGTGGGATGTCGCGCCGCAGCTTCCCGTAAGGCAGGCTGCCAGTGCCCGTCCAGCTGTCTACGAGTCGCCGGCCCTCTGGGCGTGGACGCAGCTCACCGTCGATCAATTGCAAGCCTGGCATACTCAGCAGCAATCACTGCCGCTTCGTCAGGGCAGGCGACTGGACTTCCCTGAATCGCGCAGCCCCATTCAGGAGACGGATGCCGCCAGCTTCGAGGCGTGGCAGGGGCAGCAGCAGGTGCCGGCCGGCCTTTGGGTGCCGGTCTCGATGCGACCGGCGCTTTCTGCGGAAGGACAGAGCGCGCCGTCCTGGCACGCGGCCAATGTGGTGATCGTGTCCGGACCCTATTGGGCCGTCGCGGCACAGATCTTTGTGGCTGGAGCGGTACAAGCGGAGATCGAACCATTATGAGCAGTGCCATTGGCCAGGTTACGACGCAAGCGGTTGCCGGTCATTCCGGGATCGTGCTCATGGCGCGACTGGTCGGCCAGGGCGGTTTGCCCGTGACTCAGGCGACGATTAACTCCGTGGAAGTCCAGGTAACGGATTTGACCTTGGTTCAAAACGGCCAGGCGGGCAGCGTGAATACGTATACGCCCGCGGTTGCCAGCGTAATCTTCAACGCACTCCAGCAAACACCGCCCTGGAGCCAGGACAACCAGTATCAGCCCGGAACTGACGGCCTGTGGGGCTACAACTTCTTGTACGTCGTACCGGCGGTGAATTTCGAGAACAGCGGAGATACCTTCCAAATTGATGTCGCCTTTGTGCCGGCGGCGGGCGAACAGTTTGAGGTTTCGTTCCTTGTGCCAACGGTAAAAACCTTTATCTAGTGGCGAGTGGATAGTGGTGAGTGGCGAGAAAGTATGCTCTCGCCACTCACCACTACTCACTCACCACTACCCACGTGCCATGCAACTGAATCTGAGTGCCGACCCGAGCGTCTGGGACAATGTCGAAAGCGTGACGTTTCAGTCCACGCGCAAAGGCAACCGCACGACCACACTCAACGGCGTGCAGCGCACCACCCTCAGCAAGAAAGAACTGGCTGCCTCCGGAGGCGTGTATTCCGCACTGGATCTGGTTTTTCTGATTCCGGCCGTCAGTCTGCCGGCTGGTTGGTTGCCCAAGCCGGCGGATGTCATCACGGACTCATTGAACACAGCCTTCACGGTTTTGGAAGCAGACGGCCAGGTACGCGACGGAACTGCATTCCAGACCTGGAAGTTGATTTGCCGCGACCCGATTATTGCCTACGATCTGCAAGACCTGATCAACATCGAACGGGCCGCGCTTTCCGCCGATGACACCGGCGCTGTCGTCAAGACTTTTCCACCGGCCGGCGGACAAACGCTCTATCAGAATCTTGCCTGCCGTGTCCAGGTAGTCAACGAGAGCGTGGGCGATCAGCGCCTCATCCACGCGGTCGAAGGTTCGTATGCGGTCCATGTCTCGAAACAGCTCAGCGTGAATGTCGCCGAGGATCGGATCAAATGGGCGCCACAGGGCGGGCCGGTGACCTACTACCTGGATCTGATCGCCTATCACGATGCCCAGATGATCGACCAATTGCCGATCCTGGAAGCGAGGCTCCGCCCATGATGCACGGCGAGATGAAATGGGATGACGACGTGCTGGAGTCAGTCTTCGAGACCGGCTACCAGAACCTTGTGGAAGTCGCGTTCCTCGTTGGACCGCAGTCAAACGAGGTGCCCAAACCGCCCTCTCGTTTAACCGCGAGCCAGCGGCGAGCGCGCCAACAGACTGGACGCTCTTTCCTTCTGTTCACGCGCTCGCCGCTGGCTCGCGGTTAAACGATATTCCCAAACGGTGGCTCGAGAAACAGGCAAAGCATGACCGACGCGGATCGCGACACGGCTGATGCCGTGATCAGCCTCTGGAGGCAGACCAAAGCACTGTCGGTGCTCTTTCAAGTGCCGCCGACGTGGGACAGCGTGCGCAAGAGCGATTCCAAGAATGCCGTGGCCATGCCTTACGCGACCATCGAGGTGAAGAAGGGCGCTGAAAATAAGCGCCTGACCGGAGGCGTCTACCACGATTACCGAGACGTGACGATCAAGATTGCCGGGCCGATGGCAGCGTTGGGCGCGAGCGTCCAGGCGCAGCTGCCGGCAGTGTTGCCGGCAGGCCCAGTGAGCGTGATCAATGCGGCAAAGATCCTGGTGCTGTCGGTGTTCAACCTGAAACTCGGCACGCCCAACAACGCGACACTGACCTTTCCCTCCGGCGCCCGCTTCGTCCGCTGGTGGCCGCAGAATGACGGTGAAATCGCCAAAGACCCAACAGCCAAGGCCGGTCAAGACATCTGGGTTGCCAACCTCAAGGGGCAAGTGTGGTCGGTGCGAATGGATTAAGGAGCGAGCGATGAGTCCTGAAGAGACCGTAGCGAGTCTTGAGCAAGCTCAGGCCAAACTGCAAGAGAAAGCGCAAGACGGCATCCCCGTGAAGGGTGTCATCCGCAAGCAGATGAGTTTCGACATCCACTGCGGCCACTGCCCGCGCTGCGGCGTGACGTTCGCCCTCAACGACTGGGGCAGGCACCTGTGCACCTGCGGGGCCTGGCTGAATCTTAGTGGCGAGTGAATAGTGAGTAGTGGCGAGAGGGCATTTTCTCGCCACTCGCCACTACTCACTGGCCACTCATTGAAGCACGGAGGTTTTCATGGCTAATAATTTCCAGCGTGGCGATCTGTGCCCGGTAGTCTTCCAGCCTATAGGCGGGTCGCCGGTAACTCTCAATATCACGTCGCACAACGTTGATTTCACATCGACGTTGTTCGAGGTCACCCACACCGGCCTGAACGGGGCTGGCGTGGCCCGCATTGCCGGTAAACAGGATGCGAGCGGCACGGTGAAGGCGGATTACGATTCGGATCTTTCGCCCTATGCCGCCAGCCCGAACATCCGCAACGGCGTGTCGGGCGTGATCCTGTTCTACGTCGGTGCGCCCACGGCACCCGTTGGCGTAACGGGGCAACAGCCGCCCGTGCAAGGCAAGCCTCTGCAAGTGCCCGTGATTATCGAAAAGGTTCACTACGAGTCTGCCGTGCACAACCAAGTCAAATTCTCGTTTGAGGTGAAGCTCAACGTGATTGCCGGTCTCGCCGGAACGAGCAATCCGCCATTGCAGATCGTCTACCCGGCCAATTAGTGGTGAGTGAATAGTGGTGAGTGGCGAGAAAATACATCTCTTCACTACTCGCCACTACTCACTATCCACTACTCACTACCCAGGAGTTGCACGTGCTCGAACTAGGAAGGGAAGTTGTTGTTGAAGCTTTGGGGAAGAAATGGACGATAGGCAGGCTGACGCTGCGCATCGTCAAGGAGTTCAAGCATTACCTCGAGGAGCTGGTCGGGGATCCCTATGCACAGATCGACGACAAGCACTTTGATCTGTTGCCGAAAGAGGAGCAGCTTGCCCTGCTGAAAGAGGCGAAGCAGGCCAAAGACGATTTGGCCTGCTTCTCGCTGAATTGTCCTCTGGCGAAAAAATACCTTGCGCGCGAAGAGGGTGTCGCCAGGTTCGGGCAGCTCATGCTTCAGCAGAGCCATCCGGACATCACTCCCGAGGACGCCTTCGACGTCTGGATGGCCGTCGGCCAGGAAGAGATGCAGAAGGCCCTCCAGAAAGCGCAGGGATCGCTCCCAAACGCGGAGGCGGCCGCTTAGGCGGCCGGCCACAGGCTCCGGACTGGGAGACGATCTACAGGCGGTTGCTGCACGGCAGCACCGGCTACAACACGGTCGAGAAAATCGAGAGCTGCACACTGACGGAATTGGCGTTGGCGCTCGATGACAATTTTGATCCATCTCGGCCGCCCAGTGGCTTCCCGGCAATGTCGGCGGCCCAAAGCCGGGCGTATCAAATGTGGTGGCGCGGCTTGACACCTCGGGAACGATTGGACGCTATCAGGCGCGGGCAGGCGTGACATGCTTTCCAAATTGCTCAGCGAGTTTGTTGTCCAATTCGTTGCCCAGGGGACAGAGACCATCCAGGCATCGACGGAACGCGTCAAGGACACGCTGGTGACGTTGGGCCAGACAGCCGACATCGTCGGCCGGTCGATCGACAAGAGCCTGGCCGGTGCCGTGCCGACAGGTGCGATCCAACAAAATGCGGCGCTGCTTCAGGCGTCGTTGTCGGCGATTGCTGGACAGGCGGAAGCAGCCGGCGAGGCGCTCGGCAAGGTGAGCGTGCCGGCGCAGGCTGCACAGAGAACCTTGCTGCCGGCGATCGGTACGCCAGGGCCAGGGTCGACCAGCTCCTCCGGGTTGGAATCGGCTCTGACGGGCCTGACAAAACAACTGGGATCGGCGACATTCGCGGCCGCACCTCCTCGACATGTGCACCCAGCTCATCCCCCAGGATCGTCAACGGCAACAACTCGACGGCCAGCACATGGTAGGTTCAGAGTCGGACCACCACCACAGCTACCCGCAACGCCACCCGAATTCGGCACCAGCACTGTAGCCGCCGAAGCTGTCACTCAGCTCACGGCCGCCGCTCAGGCAACGAATTTGTGGACTAACCACAATAGCGCCCTCAGTAATAGCCTGCAGCAGATCACCAGAACACTTGGCGGGATGTATCAACAGCTGATCCCGACTGTCCAGTTGGCGACCGAGCCAAAAAGCGGATCGTTCTTCGACAAGTTGACTGCAAGCCTGGCGGAAGCTCAGAAAGGCGTCACCGCATTCGGCGGCTATGCAGCGCAGGCCTTTGATCGTCTCACCGGCAGCGTGATGGGCTGGGTGCAGGCGGGCCTCGCCGGCAGCATGACGGGTGACATGCTGAACCTCCGCATGACGCAGCTTGCCCAAGCGATCGGCGGGTTGTTCCGTCCCGAGATTGACAAAATCATCGGACGCATCACCCAGCTGAATGACTGGATCCGCAGCCTGACGGACGCGCAGAAAGAGAGCATTGTCCACTGGATCGAGGCGGCGGCCGCCGGGCTCGGCATGGCGGCCATTCTGCCGCGTGTCGTGGCGGGGATCGAAGCGGCCATCGGCGCCACGAAGGCATTGGGGGTGGCCATTGGATTGCTGGAGGCTGAGACCGCTATCGGGCTCATCCTGCCTGTCATTGGGGCGATTGTAGCCGGCGTAACTGCCTTGGCGGTTGGAACCGAGACCGGGCGCGCAGGTATTGCTGCCATCTGGGAAGCGCTCAAGCCCGTCGTCGATGCCGTCAAGGAACTGGGGGCCAAGCTGGCGGACGCATTTGGGCCCGTGATGCAGAAACTGATTGCTGCCCTGGGCGAACGCATCAAGGCTTTCGTCATCGACCCACTGGTGGAAACCTTGCATGTCATCACGGAGATCGTCGGTTCGCTCCAAGGTTTGTTCATGGCGCTCAAGGAATCCTTCAGCTCATTCGAAAGGGACCACCCCTGGCTTGCCGCCATCGCAAAAGGCACGTTCAACGCCATGACGCTTGGTGTGTTTGGCGGCGCGTGGCCGGAGAAAGAACCGAAACAAGGAGATCCGCGAAGACCGCTTACTGCCAAGGTTAGCGGTTTCGAAAGCATCGCCAGCTCCTGGGACCGTATTGCCGCACAAGCACGCGAAGCGAACGGCCCCGAAGTTAAGCAGGTCGATCTCCTCAAGCTTCTGAACGACGGCGTTGGTCAGGTTGTGCAGCTCATGAATAAGCGCGAACCCGAGGCGGTACGATGACACTGCTGAATTCGATTCCTGGCGATTTCCTGCCTCCTCTCGAGCAGGATTACTTTCCCCAGCTGATGCAGGGATTGTCGCCGAGCGGCATCGTCTCCAAAAACGCCGACATTCAGCTCCCCGGCGACGTGGCCATCAGCGTGTCGCAAGACGCGAGCCGCGACGATTCCGACATTCCACTGGATACCGACAAGCTCTTGCAATGCCCGGCCGGCTGGCAGGAGCTGCCGGATTACTCCGAATCCTGGCAAACGATGGCGGGGCAGCGTGGCTCTCAGGAGGTGACGCGCACGTTCCAGGGGCCCTGGGGCAGTCGCTTTGAATTCGCACAGTGGGCGCTTGGCTGGTGCGATAATGTTGCCGGCGCCCCCAGCGGCACCGGCCTCATGCGCAGCAATCCCGCCCAGCACCCCGAGCAGCAATGGCTCTACGCCACGGCGGTTCGCGATGTGCGCGGCCAGGGTGTCCATGTCCAGAATCCCAACCTGATCCCGAAACAAACGGGAACCATGCCGCTGCCGCAAAACCCGCTCGTGAACATGATCGCATTCGTGGATGCGGACAGCGGTTCCGATTATCTGAGCTGCAAGCTGCAGGTGGTTTATAGCCGGCTGATGTTCAACGTGCGCTCGGATGCGGACATTGCCAACAACGGCGCCTCAGAGCTGCAGCGGAACGTGATCCGAACGAAGACACGGACTGTTCGGAGTTTGCCCATACCCGACGCACATCTAGTGTTCCAGGGAACCAACAATCCCATTTCCGCCGCCTCGGGCAATGTCCTGGTGCCTCAGGCAGAACTCACTTACACGTGGGTGTGGGTGCCGGACGTCCCGGAAGATGCGATCAACAGTTGCATAGGCAAGGTCAACTCCGTCGCCTTCGACCCGCGCATCTCGATGAACGGGAGACTGGTGGGATTCGGCCCGGCGGCCGGCTATCCTCCAGGGACGCTGCTCTGTCAGCCTCCCGAGACCATCGAAGACCGGGGCACGACTGGCCGCGAGCAGTGGACCATCGTTTACAAACTCCAGTACAACCCCGTCGGCTGGAACTATTTCCCCGATTCGACAGGGACGTTTCAGCCGGCCGTCTACAAGAACGGCGGCGGCCAGCTCTATCAATCCGTCGACCTTAACCAGCTCTTTGTCTTGCCCCAGCCTGTCAATTATTTTTGAGACCTCGCCATGATGTTCGGTGGTTTTCAGCCAGTGGACGATCGCGGCAAGATCCGGCTCAACGAGCTGGAGAAGATGGCGCGTGCGCTCGATCTTCTCCTGAACATCGACGGCACCGGCTTGCAGATCGACCGCACGGCCGGCGGCTTGACGCTAAAGGTTCCGGAATCGACCCGCAACGAGTTCTGCATCCCGAACACCTCGACGCCGGCCAGCACGCTGGGCACCGGGGCGTTCTACGATGCCAACTTGGTGCGCTACAACCAGGACAACGTCAGCGCTCCGTTGGTGATGGGGGCGGTGTGGTTATTCTCGGCGAATGGGCAGCCACTCACGCAAGGGCAGCCTTACGAAGCGAGGTCGTGTACGGGCTATGCGATTGGTCCGGATGCGCGGCCGCTGTTTGTGACGGCCGCTGCGAATCCTGAAACTTGGGTCATTATCAATGGAGTGTCGAGCGGCTCTCTTTACGACGCGAACGCCGCGCTCTACCCGGCAAACTCGATCAGCTCGATTGCTCTGGGAACATGCTGGGCTTTTTATCCCATTGGACTGTCGCTCACAACAGGACACCTGTACCCGGTCCGATTCAACGGCAGCTACACAGCAACGCCATTTGGGGGTGGTCCGCAGCAACAGCGCCCTCTTTACTTCATCCAAACGGGTGGCTTCGTCAGCGGCAACGGCACATGCTCGGGCAACAACGTCGTTATGCCGACGTACTAGGAGGCCGGGATGGGGCAGGTCAGTTTTCCCTGCGAGTGCTGCGGCGGCGGCGGGGCATGTCTCTGTACCAGTGGGTGCGAGTTGCCGGGGAAGTGGGCGAACGAATACAGGTTCACGATCCAAGGCCTGAGGAACTACGGCAACCTTCCTTTTCCTTGTCTTTATTCCCAGTTAAACATAACGCAAAATCTATGCAATTCCCCGATAGATCTTTTCGGCAATCCAGTGACTTGTTGGTGGGGCACTTCTCCACTGACGCCCTGGGAACTCATTGTTGCAGCCGATACAGTAACGTTGCTCATGCCCGGTTATGGACTGGGATGCGGTGCAATCCTCTACACTCTTCCTACAAGTCAGTGGAATCCGTGCGGCATCAATGTTATGACGTTGGTTTCTGCCCCGCCGGAGGCAAACGCGCCAGCCACCGTGGTCGTGGCACCGCCAGCAAATGACCCATGCAACTGCTCGGCTTGCCAGTTTCCATGCCCCGTGCCCGCACAATGGAACGTCACCATCGCTGGAGTCACTTCGGGATTAGGAGCGTGCTCCGACTGTGCCAGTCTGAATGGCACTTTTACCATGACCTATACCAAGGGTTGCATTTGGAACTGCGACGCACCTTGGCAAATACAGCTAATTTACCGTCCATCATTAGGTGTCTGGCAACTCTTAATAGGACCGACTTCAACTTGCTTTCGACTTATTCCGATGGCGATCCCGGTTCCTAGCTTCAATTGTCTGGGTTCAAATAACTTCGGAAATATTCCCTGGAATCAAAGTAGTCCGCCCTATCAATGCCAGAACGGTACAGCCGTGGTTGCACCAGCATGAACCAGAAAGACCTACCGATCTGCGCACACCGTGGCGAGCGGATGGCGAACGACAAGTTTCCTTGCCGTTCGTCGAAGTTGATTGTGTCCGGGGAGGGGGTATCCGACGATATTTGTCTTATCTGCCCCTACGTGAATCAAGGCGAGCCCATCGAAGAACGCAGCTTTTCGCAGAAGGCCGCCACGTTCACGAATGCGCTAATGCGCTGGCTAGCCGCCGGGCGTCCCCGCACCACTCCAGAGCAACGCGCCGACCGTGAAGGCCTGTGCCGAGCATGCCCACTTTTCGACGGAGTGAAGATCGCGTGTAAGGCGTGCGGATGCCCTGGCAACACCGAGTCAATGGCTTTCGGCCTGGTCGAGAAGCCTGGCAAATGGGACATGGCCACGGAACGCTGCCCGCTGGGGACGGATCGCCTGCACGAGCCCTATCGGTCGATGCCGCCGCGCTGGCTAGAGACCGTCTAATCAAACTCCTGATGATCGGCCATCATACGTAATCGTATATGGATCACCTACAACCACGCAGGCAGCTCCGTGAGCATTGAGCACGGACGAGAGCGTGACTGTGTTTCGTCTTGTTGCAAAAGATCCAAAACCCCGATCAGTCAACACAAAACCCCTCTCCCGGCTCAAAACGCGTTCTGAAGCCCGCGAATCTCACGATTCCCTCGGCATTGTCTATGTCCTCCGGGTCGAAATGGGTGAATGGCTCTGATGGATCTTCGTGCCGGTGATCGACCGCAAGCCGGCCCTCCTTCCCATCGTCGCCGCGAGTCCTGCCTGAGCGAGCAGAAATATTGTTGCTCAACACGAATTCCATCTGGCAATCACCCGGGGTCTCTGTCTACCCTAGAAGAGTTGGTCTTCTCCGCGTGGCCTCCCTCGCAGGCCAGCGCCGGCACCAAATCTCAACCAGCTCCATGCATGCAAGGAGGCAACCATGCACACCGTCGAACTCCGCAATACGCTGCCGCTCTGCAGCGGCGGACGGCAACGCGTCGATTTCTGCGAGTCTGTATCTCCACAGCCGGGTGCCGCGCCCGGTCACATGCACCGTGGCAAGCCGCGGCGCGTGCTCGAGGATCACGATGATCCCAGCAGCGATGAAATGCCGGGGGCCGACAGCTTCGAGCCTTCGGATGCGTCGGTCGATGAGTTCGATCCGCCCCCGGAACTGGCGGAGTGGGCTCGGCAACTGCTCAAGCGGCTCACCGGCACGCTCGGCGCCTGGAAGAAGGGACAGGCCCTCAACGACGCCGACAAGGAGACGTTTCAGGAAATCGCGGCCCTGTTGGGCGACCTGGCGAAGAAGGACGATGCTGCCACGGAAGCGACCGTCGCCTGGCTGCAAGACCAAGGTCCGACACCAGGGGCGATCTCTTCCCTGCAGGAGCAGCGTCGCGGCGGGCCCCGGCCGACCGGCTTACGCAAACTCGCGCGCATGAACAGCGCCCAACGCTTGGCGTACTTCCAAAGCTAAACCAGCGTGCGCGATTCGGCTGTAGGTCAGGTTTCCAACCTGACCGGACAGATTGGAAATCTGTCCTACGCAATTGCCGAATCATGCACGGCGACACAGGAAAGGATTCTTCATGTACGAAACCTTGCAAGCCATCGAACCGATTGCCGCGGTGTTTCCAACGCCCCGGCTCACCAAGCTGATCCCGCGCGACCGCCGCCGGCTGTCGCGCGCCCAGCAAGCGGCTCGCGCGTTCCTCGAGCCCTTCACGTTGGAAATCGAGGCCGTGGCCGACCACTACCCCGATCGGCTGCACGATGCCGAGAAGGAAGCCCTGGAGCGCGACGAACAAGCGCTGGCGGCCGTGCGCAGCAATTTTGTCGAGTCGCCCGAGTACCAGAAGCTGGAACGTCTGCGTCACGACCTGGAGGCGTCGCAAGCGGATCTGTCGGCCGCGGAGGCGCTCGCCCAGACCGGCCTGCACAAGGCAAGCGCCGCCCTCGAAGCCGGCAAGGACCCGAGTCCCGCGGAAAAGGAATATGCCAGGGCCAAGATCAACGTCGAGATGCTCGCCAACCGCGCGCAAACGATCCAGCGTCTCATCGCCGCCGCCCAGGTCGATGCCCAGCAGGCCCTTTGGAACGCGCTCGAAGCCAAACGCACCGAGCTGCTGGCTGCCGTCAATGCGGCCTACAACCAGGCGCTGGCCGACGCAGAGCCCTTCTTCCGGGAGATCGCGCCGCGGCTCTACCTGGCGGCCCTGCGCGGCCAGGCACTGTCGCCGGCAACGGCGCAAAGCCGGGCACCGGCGGGCACGCTGACCTTGCGCGAGAAGTTTGGGGAGCTGCCGTGAGAGGGGGTGGTCGGGACGCGATCCTCGTTGCCAACGTGGCCGATGGCCGAGCTGGCACCGGCCACCTTCGTTTTCTGCTCCGCTCTTGACAAACTTAGCCAGCGGCATAAATTTAGTCAAGAGACGGTATTAAGTGCAAGTGCTCACGGAGATGCAATATGGCCACAAGATTTACCAACCCATTTCGTCCTGGTGCCGGCCACATGCCGCCGTACCTCGCAGGCCGGACGCAAGAGACCAAAGAGTTCTTGAGACTGCTCACTCAGAACATCATTATGGAGAATCTGGTTCTGACCGGGCTGCGCGGGACGGGAAAGACCGTGTTGCTAGACACCTTCAAGCCGTTAGCAATTAAGGAGGGTTGGCTTTGGGTAGGCACAGACTTATCTGAATCGACGAGTATCAGCGAGGAGCGAATCGCGATAAGGCTAATTACGGACCTGGCGGTTGTCACGTCAGGGATCGTCGTGCGAACCGAAGAGATTGCAAAAATAGGTTTCCAATCGGCGAGAACACACCAAGCCAGGACGTTAAATTTCGAGCTAATGTGCGACTTGTATAAGAAGACTCCTGGCCTGGTCTCTGACAAGCTCAAGACCGTCCTGGAGCTGGTCTGGCAGTGCTTGCGGCAGCGCGGCTCGCGGGGAGTGATCTTCGCCTACGATGAAGCACAGAATCTGTCCGATCACGCCGCAGAAAAAGAGTTCCCATTGTCGCTGCTGCTGGACCTCTTTCAATCTATTCAGAAAAAAGAGATCCCGTTTATGCTTGTCCTCGTTGGGCTTCCAACTCTTTTCCCGAAACTCGTTGAGGCGCGAACGTTTGCGGAGCGGATGTTCAGGGTTGTTCCTGTGGACCGTCTCAAGGAAGCGGACAGCAAGGACGCAATCCAAAAGCCTATTCAGGATAGCAAGTGTCCGGTCAACATCAGTGACGGCTCGGTGCAGTTGATAATATCTGAATCGGGAGGCTACCCCTATTTCATCCAGTTCATTTGCCGAGAGGTGTACGACGTTTTTGTGCAAAAAGTCGATGCCGGCCAACGAGCCCTTGTACCGATAGCAGACATTACGCGGAAGCTCGACAGCGATTTCTTCGCCGGCCGTTGGGCGCGAGCAACAGACCGGCAAAGGGAGTTGCTGATAGTGATCGCACATCTGGAAACAGCCGACCGAGAATTTACAGTCCAAGCGATAGCCGAGAAATCCCACGACCTGCCGGGCAAGCCATTCAGTCCAAGTCATATCAGCCAGATGCTTGTCAACTTATGCGATTCGGGGCTCGTTTACAAAAACCGGCATGGAAAATACTCATTCGCTGTTCCATTGCTAGGACGATTCATTTCGCGCCAATTGCAGGAGGAGGAATAGGAAAACCCTCCGTATTTTGTTAGCGCGTCCCCCTCTGTCCCAGGTTGGATTTGCTTGCAACTGGCGCAGCTGAACGGCGTTGTCGTTGCTAGCATGAATGCATGGATGTTCTTGTCTGTCGCGGATGCCGACAACGTGAGCAGCGCATCCGTCAGTTGCAATCCGAAATCGAGCGGCTCAAGCAGCAATT
>DATGZX010000277.1:0-34554 GCA_035296965.1 Gemmataceae bacterium | reverse complement strand
GGAATGACAACTTAAATTTCGCTGCCAGGAGTTTGCTCCTGGAATCGCAAGAGATGAGCGCCTTGTTCTGGGCTTCGGCCTGGAGCGAGGCGTTTTTTATTGCGCGGAGGCAATCGATGAAGACCAGTCAGAAGAATGTGGTCCAGGATCGACTCATGGGAATTCGCGAAGTGGTGCATCTGCTCGGCGTAAGCCGGCGGACCGTGTATCGCATGGTCGATGAGTTGCATCCAGTGAAGATCCGTAAGCGAACGCTTTGGCGGGAATCCGTCATTCGTGGTTACATCCAATCGCTAGTTGGCTAGCCGAGCTGAAAGGAGTGATAAGCAATGAGAAGAAGAAAAAGGCCCGTCGAGGATTAGCCGCCGCTCGGCGGGCCGCAAGAGTCAGTCCCGAGACTTTCCAGTTTCTGAGGCGGGGAAGTCTTGGGGCAAGGCGGCCATCTACTTGGACCCTGAATCTCAATAGGTCCGCTGTGCGCGCAGAATTATAGGGCCTGCGACAGTCGAAGACCAGCCTAACTCTTGCTAAGCAGCTTCTTTGCCAAGGAAAGGAGTTCCGCTCGCGCCCATGTCGAGGTTTCCAAATGCTTCGTTTTCGCTGCTTTGGTTAAGGTTTCGCGCTCTTGATCCGTGACGCGAAGACGAATGAATTTGGACTTCGCCTCCCCAGGCGGTTTCTTGGGTCTAGCCATACAGGAGAGTGTATCCACAAAAAACCACAAATCAAGAGAACTGGACTTGTGCGTAGTGTTTTCGTGGATACAATTACTGGAGTGCTGGGAGGTGTTCTCAGCAAAAGAAAACCCCTGGAGTCGCGCAAACGACTCCAGGGGCAGACTCACTCGGCGGGTTAGCGCCAGAATGCAGCCTAAGCAACTTGCATTCTAGCGAGCCTGCCCCAGACGCGAAAGGTTCGCTATGTACACGCTTCCTTTGGAAAAGCAGATCGTTGCCCTGCATTTGCTGGTCGAGGGCAACAGCATTCGTTCTGTCGAGCGACTGACTGGCGTGCACAGGGACACGATCATGCGCCTGATGGTCTCTGTGGGGAACAAGTGCAGGGGCTTCCTCGATACGAAGATGCGCGACCTCAACCTGTCGCACCTCGAATGCGATGAAATCTGGACGTTCGTGCGGAAAAAGCAACGTCGTTTGTCAGCTATCGAGGCGCGCAACCAAAAGGTGGGGGATCAATTCCTCTTCGTTGCCCTCGACCTAGAAACCAAGCTGATTCCTTCCTTCGTGATTGGCAAGCGCACGATGGACACGACACGGTTTTTCATGGATGATCTGGTCAGTCGCCTGGTTCCTCCACGTCTGCACGAGCGCAGGACTTATCCCCAGGTGAGCACAGATGGTTGGCTCGCGTATCCCACTGCTGTTGACGAAGCGTTCAGTGGGCTCGTCAATTATGGGGTGCTGATCAAGGATTACGAAAACCTAGAGTCTGGCAGGTACGCTCCCCCAGACTTGCTTAGAACCATCAGGCGCGTGATCCTGGGCGACATAACCAAAAAGTCGATTTGCACCTCGCACGTCGAAAGGCAGAACCTTTCGATCAGGACGTTTATGAAACGCTTCACTCGCCTCGCTCTGGGCTTCTCCAAGAAATGGGAGAACCTGGTCGCCTGCACGAGCCTGTACATCGCGTATTACAACTTCTGCTGGATGCACAAAACGCTACGCATGCCCCCTGCGATGAAGGCAGGGATTGCGTGGCACCCTTGGACGTTGGAAGAGCTACTGGATGCAGCTGGAGCGCTGTAGAATGATCTTGGGACGGTGGGAGTCATGACCCACTGGCCTGTCTTTTCGCGAGGCGAGAAACAGACTCCCTCGCAAGCGAAAGGGCAGGCTTTCCCCGTTTTGGAGTCTGCAAAATGGCCAAATTTTCTAAGGAAACTACAGAGCGAATTGCGAGCGCACTGGGCAAGAAAAACATCAATGGCAGATGCCCAATGTGTCATGATGGACTCTTGAAAATTGTAGATGGCTTTTTCGTGCCACGAATAGTTCATGGCTTGGTTGAAGTCCATCTGACGTTTGGTGGCGAGCAAACGATTTATCCATGCGTTGGCATCACATGCGAGACGTGCGGCTATACGGCATTGTTCAGTCTCGCGGTCCTTGGCCTTGCGGATCTTTTTCAAGAGGGGGGCAAGAATGCCTGACCCTCTTCCGAAGATGGATTTCTCGAAGGAATTGATCAAGGGGCTAACCGTGCACTCATCCTTAGATCAAGAGGTGCTTGTAACCACTATGGACAAGCTGCGCCTCTGTCTTTCGCATCACCAACAAGTGTTGACCGGGCGAACTTCCTGGATCGCTCCCCTTGGCGTCCTGTTGACCATGACGTGCGTAGTCGTCGCAGCAGATTTCAAGGATGCATTATTTCTATCCAAAAAAGCGTGGGAAACGATTTTCATATTAGGAATAGGAGCATCTGCTCTGTGGCTGACTATCGCCCTTTACAACGCTGGCCAAAATGCTTGGGCTGGGTGGACGAAGGGTATCAATGGGACTATTGACGACATTGTGATCGAATTGAAGGCGAAAACCAACCAAACGGCTTCTCTGCTTTCGACGACAGAGACAAATGAGGCTGATCAGAAAAAGCCAAGTTCCTAGCAACTCCCATGCCAAAAACAATAAGCTATCTTCGTTGGAGGAAATCAGATTAGGACACTACCGAACTATCGGTAGTGGTACAGTTTGAAAAAACTTTCTCTGGGATAAGCGGGCGCTTATGCGTTGGGATCTAATAAACGGCTACTTATACGTCCAAGTTACGAACACCATTGCTGCCGAAAACAAGCTGATGAATGCGACGAGCGAGAGCCCCCGAAGGTCCGCGCGCCGTTTCGTCCTTCGGTAAAATCGCACTAAGGCCAGAAAAAGGGAGAGATACACGATTCCATTCACGCCAGACAGGATGGGCAGACCAATCCAGAACATGTCGCGAATGGCCGCCACAACCCAGACGGAGATGGCCAGCAGGTAGACCAAAAGGATGGCAATGTTGTGCCAAGGCTTGATGATCGATTTAGGATTCTGGTTCATGGCAAAAGGATCTAATAAGCGGTGGCTTATGGGTTGTTGGCTTTTGCGGATCGCCACTCCTTTACCAATCTTGGGATAAGAAGCCTATAGTCGGGATGGAATCGAACATGCGCGGAGATCGGATCGCGTAGCAAGAACCTAGTCTCTTCCGCTGCCTGAGAAACTGTGGTAGAAGCTGCATCGTGATCCTTTGAAAGCTTCTCAAAGAACTCCTTTAGTCCATCAGGAAGCTTGTTGAATCGCTCCTTGGCGCTCTCGTAGAATTCGGCGCTGTAAGGGTGGGCCTCGTGAAAAGAGTCTCTCCAGACTCGGTAGGAAGCAAGCAATAGGCAAGCCGCTAAGGTTGCAAGAAAAAGCAGCAGATATGCAGGCCCCTGCCAAATCATTCCTCCGATCGCAAGCATCAAGGCGACAATCAGGCTGCCGGTCATTGCCGCTTCCCATTTTCCCCAAATAAGCGAACAGAACTCCTGCCAGTCATTCATTGCTTTGCATCCTTGATCGGGCATCGCCTGCCCGACCGCACCGTCAAGGATACAACCAATGCGAGCGGGCAGGCTCAAGCCGGTAGCTACTCCGGCCGTCCCGAGACTACATTTTCTCCTATTGCAGTCTTGATTAGCAAGACGAGTAGTTCTGTTTGGCGGGAAAAATGTCGGGCAATTGATTGGATAGATTCCCAAGTCGGGAATGCTTACTCCTCCAGCCGATCAAGCAATTCCTCCAGCGTCCAAGGATGCCCGGCCATCTTCGCAGCCATCGCCGGCGTCCCTGGCAACGAGCCGTGCATCCAGCAGAAGTTGTAACACGCGATGTACAGGGTCGTGCAGGCGAATACATGACGGTGCGTAATTCGGCAGCATTTGTGGGGCACGTTTTCAACGTGCCGGCCGGCGTCTGGGCACGTTACAAACGTGCCCCACAAACCGCAGCAGCCGATTCACGCACGGCCATATAGGTGCTCCCATTTCTTGGAGAAGCCCAGAGCGAGCCGGAATGCCAGTCAAATTGGGGCAGCTGGCGAAGGCGCTTCCGGCTAGAATTTACTTTGGTTCCTTGTTGCAAGTCACTTTTCGCTCGTGTACCCTTCCATCCGAGGTTCCTAGGCCCGGACTGGAACTGGAGCTTGCCGATGCCTACTGCCCCATTGACGATAAAGTTTGGTGACAAAAAGACGTACATGAGCATTGCGGCGCTTGCGCAAGCGCTGGAAAACGCTCTAGAAATGCTGCGCAGTCTGGAAGAAGACTTCGCTCCAAGAGGCTCTGACATTCGGTGGGAAATCGTTCGGGCTCGCATGCAGAGCCCCCTAACCTTGACCTTCTTACCCAGCGTGAAAGGAAAGCCAGCGCGAGGCATTGGGAATCGCATAGCCAAAGCTTGCGTGCGCGGCATCGAGGAGATGGAGAAAGAGCCCACGCTTCCGAAGCACTTCAAAGAGGAAACGCTTGATGCGGTTCAAAAGCTAATTAAGACCGTGAATGATGACGGGGGTAAAGTAACCTTTTCCTCTAACGGCAAGAAAGTAAGTCCGGGCGTTGAGGCGGTAAAGAATATCCACGCCGTCATCGAGACGGCTCGGCGTTACATCGACTATGGAACGATTGAAGGCCAATTGCAGACGGTCTCGGTGCGCGGAACGCAGCATTTCTTCACTTACGAAACTTTCACCGACAATAAAGTGATGTGCTCTGTTACCCCAGAGCAATTCCAGCAATGGATGTCCCTGTTGGGAAAACGAGTTGCTGTTACCGGCCGCATCCGCTACAGGAACCACCAGCCCCAGGGCATAAACGTAGAAAATATTCGAGTCTTGCGCGATAGCTCGGAGCTTCCTCAGCTTGCGGAAATCCCACCCATCGACATAACGTCTGGTCTGCCAGCGGAAGAGTATGTTCGGAGAATGCGAGATGCCCAGTAGCGCCTATTTTGATTCGTGCCTATTCATCGAACTTCTACAAAAAGGGAATCCTGGTCGATTTGGCGACTGCGAAGATTTATGGCAGAAAGCGGTGCGACACGATCTTTGGATTGTCACATCAGCGATTGCGATTGTTGAAGTTCATAAGCTGGGGAAAACGCCGGGCGACGATGAGGAGAGCAAGACCATTTTGAGATTCTTTGAGCATGAGCGGATTGCTGTTCGCCCGGCGGACAGGCAGACTGTCGAGATGGCTCACGAGCTGGCCAGATCGCACGGGTTAGCATGCATGGACGCGATTCATGTAGCTACAGCGCTAATTGCCAAGGTCCAAGTCTTCTACACCTACGATGGTCCTAAGAAGGGAAGAAAGGGCCTGCTCAAACAGAATGGCAAAATTGGCAATCCGCCGCTAAGCATCCAACAGCCACCAGCCAAACCCGTCCCGCCCGATCCGGACAAAGGAACCATTTTTGACCCTGAAAAGTTGGCGCAGAACGAATGAACTAGCCGCCCCGGTGGCGAAACTAGCGGACGCGCGGGCTTGCTTCAAGGCATTTGGGCTGAATGCGCTGTCAAACAGAGCGTAAACGAGGAATCATTGGTCAGACTGCAAGGCATTCTGTCGGGGCATGAGTATGGCATCTAGGACTGATCAAGACAAGAATCGGATTCTAATTGTGACCGTCCTCTGTTTCCTAGCAGTAGCGCTCCTTTCGCAGTTCAATCTCATTCTGGGCTTGGTCTGCTGGACCCTGTTGGCGAGCAAGTGCGGGTCGTCCTTCGCAGACAACAGCGGTGGTATGCTGTATCTGTTGCTGGCGTTGGTTCAGACAGGTCTATTTGCCTTGCTTTGGGCGCCGGTTAATTACGCGGCCCGAAGAAAACCTGTCGGGCTCCGCTGCGGGCTGGTCGTGGCTCTGACTGCAGCTTACATTGGCTTCTGGCTTGGATGGACGGACTGGGCCTTCGCTGAAATGGCGCGCACCGGACGGTGGCTATAGCGATGACAAGCGTTGGAATTGGCGGGCAGTTCCCATGCCAAATCCTATTTGCTACCTCAGTTATGGCTTGTCAAACTGTACCGCTACCGAAAAACGTGTCGCCAGGCTGCCCGCGGCCGTCAAAGCCGTTCGCTCCCTGCACATCCTCCTGGCGGAGGACAATGCTGTCAACCAACGCCTTGCCGTCCGTCTTCTGGAAAAGCAGAGCCATGCGGTCGTTGTCTTGGACACCAGTAAGGCAGCCGTCGCTGCCCTCGAGCGCGAAGCGTTTGATTTGGTAGTCGGATAGGAGGTTGCCGTCGTGTCGAGCCCCAGGATGGCCTCTGCCACGGCGCGGCTAGCCCAAATTCCCCAGATTCACCGAATATTCACTTGCCACGCCATTAAGTCTCTCGTAAACTCAACCTTCGTCCAATGGTCCCAATTCCAGGTATGCCAGATCCTAGTGAGGACACCCATGATGAAGCGCATGATCCAATTACTGGCTGCTGGAGCAGTGCTCCTTGGCGGCATAGCTCCCCAAGCTCAAGCGGGCCTTGTCACTTACACATGGGTGACCGACTCCACCACCCCCCCGGGCGGCTTGGTTCCCTCCACAGCGACCTTTCAGGTGGATCTGGCGAAGGTCCAAACTGGGACCTTTGGTTCATCCGATATTCAGAACATCAACTTCGCCTTCCCAGGCATAGGACCACTCTCATTTACGGGTGGAAGCAGCGGCGGGTTGGACAACGCAGCCTTTGTCGACACCACGACTGGATTGCCGACATTCCACGACGCAAATCAAGGATTGGCAGCAATCGCATACCAGAATAGTCTATTCAGCAATACCTTTCTTTCCATCACATTTGATAACCCTTCTGGCTCCAGTGTAGGTGATGAGTTCAACGCCATAAACGGGGGACCTGGATCGCTGGGGTTCGGTAATGGACACTGGACTGAGTCCGGGTATGTACCATCCAGCGGGGGTGGGACTGTCCCGGAACCTAGCGGTATCACTCTGCTCGCGCTCGGTGTCATAAGCACGATCGGCTATGGCTGGCGCTGCCGCAGGATCACTGCCTAAGTTCCCATTGCGGGACTGCCTCAGCTACTTCGAAGGTGCGTCTCATCGATGACTGCGCATCGAAAGCTACACAAGCCTGAAGCGCCAGCGAAGGATGCCGCTGTTCCTTCGCTGGCGCTTCAGGCTTGTGTGCCGGTGCGTCGCATTGGTTGCGCAGTCGTCTATAAGCCGATACGGCCAAAAGTCAGTCCGTAATCGTGGGCGCGTGCGCGGAGCAACACCTTCGCTACCGCGCGAGACAGTGTCCGTGATCATCACACCGAGCCTGTCTTCCGTGGTCCACAGGCATGTTACGTCTCCCAGCATTATACCGAGCTTTCCCGTGGCGGCCCGGGCGCTTACCGCGGGTGTAGGCTGCAGCAGTTTTGGATGCATTGCTGTCTTGCGCGACACGCTAGCCTGCCCGTCTCGACCGGGAGCATTTTGCTCGCGAAATGGCTGGGAAGCATCCAGAGCCCGCGCACACTTTGGCTGATGCTTGCAATCGTTTGGGGAGTGGGAGGGATTACCGGCGCTGCGGACCTCTTTGCACTACCGCTCCTGGTGGGAGCAGTGTTCATCTATGTTGGATTCACAGCCAGCCTGGGTCTTTTGCTTTCCACCATTTATCGCAATACCTTGCGCGCCAGTCTATTTTCCCTCTTGATCACCTTGGTTGTTTTCATAGGCTCGAGCGTTTTCTACCCGCTAAGGAACATCAGCGCATTCATGTTCGTGGGATCGGAATACTCCCCCGACTGGTCGTTGCTTCTGCGCGCACACGGGCTGAGCCCGCTGACAGGGCTGTGGGTGCTGACATACAAGAGGCCCGATGTCGTGCAAAGCTCGGCCACCATGCTTCCCTATTTACGCATCGTAGCCGTCGTGGCCGGCGCGCAAATCTATATCCTGATTTCGGCAGTGCTCTTGCTCACGGCCCGCGCGAGACTCGATGCCACACGGGGGCCTCGGCCACGCCGGCCCAGCGCCTAGGCACGTGAGACTCCGGAGACGTGCGAGACTTCTCCCTTGGCCGGCGAAGGGTCGCGATATCTATCCGAGGCAGCGCTCCGCGGATCCTGAAGACAAGGCTGCGCGTTCATGTGGAAAGTCGAGAATTATGCGGAATGACTTCAGGAATTCCACGCAGGCCTTGCCTCGACGCATTCATCGCCCAAGGGGTCTTCACGATCGCGTGCAAAGGCGGCCTAGTGCGTGCGCAAGTCTTGATTTTGGGGCAAAGGTATGTGCTCAGAATTCCTGGAAATGTGTACAAATGTACACATGACATTTGTCAGGTCCAACTGCCATTCGTCCAATTTCCTAGTTGCGATGTAATCCTTTGTAGAATAGTCACTTGCAGAATGCTCTTTTTTGTCAGACAAGTAGTCTGCCTACCCCCCTTTTACATGACATAACATGACATTGCTCTTCCGCAAAAGTTAGTCTTGAAGAGGCACTGAGGGCAAGAGATCACCGTGCCAGATAGCCGCCGTCGACCACCATCGTTTCCCCGGTGATATAGTCGCCGGCCGCGCTGGCCAGGAGCAGGGCGGGTCCAACTAATTCCTTCGGGTCCGCCCAGCGGCCCAGGGCGGTTCTCTTGGCAAACTCGCGTTGCTCCTGCTCGGAAAGGAGCCCGGCCGGCAGGTCGGTGAGAAAGGGGCCGGGGGCGATGCAGTTGGCGGTGATGCCGAAGGGCCCAAGCTCCAGGGCCTGGGAGCGCGCCAGCCCGACGAGCGCGGCCTTCGTGGCGGAATAAATGTGCCGGCCTTCCTTGGAGATGAACGCCATCACTGAGGAAATGTGGATGATGCGTCCCCAGCGGCGCGCCTTCATTTGCGGAATAAGTGCCCGCGTCAGGGCCATGATCGAACTCAAGTTGATCTCCAGGACCGCGTCCCAATCCTCGTCGCGAATCTGGTCGGCGGGCTGCGGCTTGTTGGTGCCCGCATTGTTGATGAGAATATCGACCCGCCCCATGCGCTCAAGGGCCGTCTGGGCAAGCTTGGCCGTTTCCGGACGCCGGCTCATGTCCGCGACGACATAGCAGCCGCGCCGGCCCGTGCCCTGCAGGATCTCGTCGAGTGCAGGGCGCAGCTCGTTTTCATGACGGCTTGAAATCACGATGTCCGCGCCGGCCTGTGCCAGCCCACGCGCCATCGCCTTGCCGAGCCCTTTACTTCCCCCGGTTACCAGGGCTACTTTGTCCGACAGGTTGAAAATATCCAGTGCCATCTGCCCATCCCTTTCTTCGAAGCAAACCAGTGGCTGCCAGAGCGCATGCGATCGAGGATTAGGATAGTGGATTCGATCGATCAAGGCCGCTGGGGAGAATGGGCAACGACAAGAATCTTGGAATTCACTTGACCGCGCCTGGAGGCTTGTCTATCGTCCCGTGGTTCAAAAAGGGGTCAAGCACCTTTGTGCGCAGCACCCTGCGGGCCGTTCCGGCAAAGGTGCCTGACCCCTTCTTGAACCATGCCTCTCTTGGGAACGGAATCCGGGATCACGGACAAGGATGTCGAACCATGCGTCATGCGCGAGCCCTCATGCTGGGGCTGCTGGCTGGGCTGCTGGCCGGATGCGCTGCCGGGCCAACCCCGCGCGCGAACTCCTGGTTCGAGCGGTTTCATGCCGCGCAGGCCGCCGCCGATTCCGACATCGTCCAGCTCGACGTGGCCCTGCTCGAGCGTCCCGTCGGCGACCCCTATGTCAACGGCGAACTGTGGAGCTACCTCGACGAGCAGGTCATACCGATCGAGCGCAAGCTTGCGCTGGAAGAGAATGGTTTCCGCCTGGGTGAAGTCGGCGGCGTCACACCTGCCGAGCTGCAATCCTTGCTGACCTCGAAACGCAGCAATCCTACGCCGCGGCGGCTGATGCTGCATGCGGGAAACTCGACCTCGTTGACCCTTGGGCCGCTGGCAGCGCGCTGCCGTTTCCTTGTGCAGCAGGGAGATCACGTCGAACTTGTTTCTCTGGAACAGGCCGAGTACACATTCGACGTCAGGGCGAGCCTGACGGAGGACGGCAAAACGCGCCTGCGCTTTACGCCGCAGATCCCCTATGGAGAGAAGGCCCTCACGGCAGAAGTCTCGGTGGATGGATCGGGGCTCGTTCTGCAACAGGAGCGGCCTAGCAAGTCTTACGCCAGTATGGCATGGGAAGTGACCTTGGCCCCCAATCGTTATGTGGTCATCGGCGCACGCATCGAGCATCCGGACTCGCTCGGCTATCAATGCTTCGTGCGTCGGGATGAGCCGGCCCCCGTGCAGCGACTCCTCGTGATCCGGACCGCCCGCGGAGTGTCGGACGCCCTTCCCGAACTTGCCGCGGAAGCAGCAGAAGAAGCTCCTACGGGCCGCCGGATGCCGGCCCTGGCTCTGCAGGCCGCCTGGACGACGCCTCCAGCGGGCAACCCCTAGGCTGTCGGCCTCCGGATTTCCGGCGAACTTCCGCCCGGCTCGTGCTCTCGTATATAACTGCGCTGCAAGAAAACGAGAGGCGGGATCGGACCCATGATCGAGATCGACGGTTCTGTGGGCGAAGGCGGCGGACAAATCCTGCGCACGAGTCTCGCATTGGCTCTTCTGACGGGGCGCCCGTTTCACCTGCGCAAGATTCGTGCGGGGCGGTCGAAACCGGGATTGCAGCCGCAACATTTGATGAGCGTGCGCGCTGCAGCGGCCATTGGTCAGGCCCACGTTCAAGGCGATGCCCTGTCCAGCAAGGAATTGGTCTTCGAGCCTGGCGCGGTCATTCCGGGCAAGTATACCTTCGCTATCGGCACCGCCGGCGCGACGAGCCTGGTGCTCCACACGGTTTATTTGCCGCTGGCCTGGCGTCAGACGGCGCCAAGCGAGCTGATTATCACGGGCGGCACGCATGTCACCGCCAGCCCTTGCTTTCATTTTCTGGACACGACCTGGCGTGCGTATTTGGAACTTCTCGGCCTGCACATTAGCTTGCGCATGCGCCGTCCCGGTTTCTATCCACGGGGTGGCGGAGTGCTGGAAGCCCATATCCAGCCGGTTGCAGAATTGCGTGGTTTGCAGGTTGCGGAGTCCAATGCGGCCGACCACATCAAAGGGATCAGCGCGGTGGCCGGCTTACCGGAGCAGATCGCGCAGCGGCAAGCAAGGCGAGCGACGTCGCGCCTGCGCGAGCTGGTAGGTTTGGAGGCGGACATCGAGGTGGAGGTTTGGCCGGGCGGGCCAGGCACAGTCTTGACGCTGGAATTGAACACCGCGCCTGTACCCACGCTGTTCTTTGGCCTGGGGGCACGCGGCAAACCGGCGGAGCGCGTGGCCGACGAAGCAGTGGCTCAGGCGGTCGCTTATCTCAACGCCGAGCCCGCCGGCGTGGACGCTCACAGCGCCGATCAGCTGGTGCTGCCGCTGGCCCTGGCACAGGGGGCTTCCCGCTTCAACGTGGCCGCGGTTACGACGCATCTGCTTACGAATGTGGCCGTCATTCGCCAGTTCCTGGATCGCACCATCGAATGTGTCGGCGAGGAAGGAGAGCCTGGGACCGTAACCATCTCTGGTTAAGAAAGCTACATCACCGTGCACGATTCCGCTGATACTAGCCCGAAGCGTCAGCGAGGACCTCGCTAACGCGTCGGGCTAGTATCAGCCGATTTGCAGACGGTAACTTAGAACTGATCGCATTCCCGCAGCGTATAGAGCAGCGTATAGATATGATAATCAAACTGGTGTGTCCGTGTTCCTGTTCACGAGGAGGTTAGTTTTACGATGAATCAGCGCATCGCAATCAGGGCTTCGCTGGCCCTCGTGCTGCTTGGCGGCAGCCTTTGGGCGGCCGAACGTCTCAAATCGGGTCCGCAGACCGGAGAGCAGATTCCCGGTCCCTTCCACCCGTTGAACGTCACGGGGGACAGTGCCGGCAGCAAAGCCTGCCAGGTATGAAAGAACGGCTCCAATCCGGTCGCGATGATTTTCGCTCGCGAAGTCAGCGACCCCTTGACCAGTTTGGTCAAGCAGATCGATGCCGCTACCGTCAAGCACAACGATTGCAGAATGGGCAGCTTTGTCGTGTTCTGCAGCGATGAAGAGGGCCTGGAAGCCAAACTGAAGGCTCTCGCCAAGGAACAAAAGCTAGATCACATCGTTCTCACGATCGACAATCCCCAAGGTCCAACCAGTTACAAAATCGCCAAGAAGGCGGACGTGACCGTCGTCTTGTACGCCAAGGGCAAGGTGAAGGCGAACTATGCCTTCAGCAAGGGCGAGTTGCACGACAAGGACATTGGCAAGATTGTCGGCGATGTGACAAAGATTCTGCCCAAGGAGGATGACAAGTAAGCGGTTGTGAATTTGTGCGTCCGGACTCGGGCACCCAATCGACGGCGCCGCGGGAACTTGGTGCTCCCGCGGCGCCGGTTCCGTTTCCCGTCGTTGACAGAATCCACCCTCACTGCTATTTTAACGGTTTCCATAATTGACCCAAAAAACGTGAAGTACTGAGGCGAGAAGATCAATGGTCCGTAAGAAGCTCGGACGGGGACGGAAGAATCGTTGTCGATTTTGCACGAAGGAAGGCTGCCCGCGGCCGGCTTTCGTGGACTACAAGGACGTGCAAGGCCTGAAGAAGATGTGTACCAGCCAGGGCAAGCTGTTCAACCGCAAACGCAGCGGCAACTGCGCGGCTTTCCAACGGGCAGTCAAGGACGCCATCAAGCGGGCTCGATTCATGGCCCTTCTGCCGTATGTCGGCGAATAGCGCCCATTCCCATTGTGTGGCAATCTTCGTAGGTCCGCCCGCAGGCGGAGTGAAGGACGGCCACCTCAAGTCGTCGGATCGTTTTGCACGTCGTAGGATATCCCGAGAAAGCAGGCCGGTGAACCAACTCTCCAGGGTTGGTGTCCGGTTGTTGGCGCACCTGTCGTAGTGGCGCGCCTCTTCCTTTTGCAGGGAGATTTCGCATATGGTTACCCTTCGCTTACCCGACGGCAGCACCAGACAGGTCGCTCAGGGCACCCGCCCTCGTCAAGTTGCGGAAGGCATCGGCAAACGTCTCGCCCAGGCTGCCGTGGCGGCCAAGGTCAACGGCGTCATCACCGACCTCGATCGGGAGTTGCCCGACGAGCACGGCGAAATGTCTTTCCAGATCCTGACCGACAAGGACCGCGAAGCACTCGACGTTCTGCGGCACAGCTGCGCGCATGTCATGGCCCGCGCCGTGATGCGGCTCTTTCCGGGCGTCCAGCTCGCCTTTGGACCCACCATCGAAAACGGCTTCTATTACGACATCGACGTCACACCTCCTCTCCGTGAGGAGGATTTCCCGCGCATCGAGGAAGAGATGCGCCGTATCGTCAAGGATGCGGAGCCGTTCGAACGCTTCGAACGACCAACCGCCGAAGCGCGGGCCCTCTGCCAGGATTTGGCGCAGGGCTACAAGATCGAACACATCGACGACGACCTGAAGCAATACCCCACCTTGAGTTTTTACCGGCAGGGTGAGTTCATCGACCTGTGCCGCGGTCCGCATATTCCCAACGCCGGCAAGATCGGCGCGTTCAAGCTGCTCAGCATCGCCGGGGCCTACTGGAAGAATGATTCGTCGCGCAAACAGCTTCAGCGGTTGTACGGCACTGCGTTCTTCAATCAGAAAGACCTCGATGCCTACTTGCACCAGTTGGAAGAGGCGAAGAAGCGCGACCATCGGGTGCTCGGCAAGCAGCTCCGGTTGTTCACGATCAGCCAGGTCGCCGGCAGCGGCTTGATCTTGTGGATGCCCAAGGGCGCGACCGTGCGCGGCATCCTCGAGACCTTCATCAAGGATGAACTGGTCAAGCGCGGCTACCAGCCGGTCTACACCCCGCACGTCGGCCGGCTCGAGCTTTACCGCACCAGCGGACATTTTCCGTATTACCGCGACGCACAGTATCCGCCGATGTACCATCACCCGGCCGGGTCCGCGCTGGATCTCGCCCAGCATCGACTGGCAGCAGGTCCCCTCGATGAGAAGCGCGAACTGGACATGGTTCAGTTCATGGCCCTCACTCAGTTCCACGTGCCCGGCTATGCGGAGGCGAAGGATCCGGAAGCAAAGCTGGAAACAGTGCACCGCTACGTTCAAGCCGTGCTGAGTGCGATGGATGTGGACGTGCCCGCCTATGGCGAGGCGAAGAGTTATTCCGAACGGGCCGAGGCGCTATTGAGCTGGCTCAAGGAGCAGGAGGGCTACCTGCTCAAGCCGATGAACTGCCCGCACCACATCCAGATCTACAAGGCCGAGCCGCGCAGCTATCGCGATCTGCCCGTGCGGCTGGCTGAATTCGGCACGGTTTACCGCTACGAACAGACCGGGGAACTGTCCGGGATGACGCGCGTCCGTGGTTTCACCCAGGACGATGCGCACCTGTTCATCACCCCCGAACAGACCGAGAGCGAGATGCGCGCGAACATCGATCTGGTGCTGTTCGTGCTGTCGAGCCTTGGCCTGAGCGACTATCGCGTTCGCGTCGGTCTGCGGGCGCCGGGCAGCGGCAAGTATGTCGGCAGCGAGGAAGATTGGAATAATGCCCAGCACGTCCTTGTGGACATCGTTCGCAACCTGGGCATGAATTACACGGCCGAGGAGGGAGAAGCAGCCTTCTACGGGCCGAAAATCGACTTTGTCGTGCGCGACTGCATCGGACGCGAGTGGCAGCTCGGCACCGTGCAGCTCGATTACAACTTGCCCAAGCGCTTCGAGCTGGAATATATCGGCCCCGACAATCGCCCGCATCGGCCGGTGATGATCCACCGGGCGCCGTTCGGCTCGATGGAGCGGTTCGTCGGCATCTTGATCGAGCATTTCGCCGGTGCCTTCCCACTCTGGCTGGCGCCGGAACAGGTGCGGGTCTTGCCGGTCAGCGAGAAATTCAGCGATTACGGCCGGCGCGTCGAAGGTGAGCTGAAATCCCACGGCTTTCGCGCGACCGGCGACTATCGCCCGGAGAAGATCGGCTACAAGATCCGCGAGGCCCAACTCGAGAAGATCCCCACCATGCTCGTGGTCGGCGAGAAAGAGCAGACTGCGAGCACCGTGGCGGTCCGCGACCGCGTTGACGGCGACATCGGCACCATGACCATGCCTGAACTGGTCTCCCGGCTGCAAAAAGAACTGCGAGAGAAGCGCATTCGCTAAGTCGACGTGCCTGAATCAGCAGCAGGAGATGGAACTTGCGTGGCATGCCTTCGCGGCCCGGCATCCCACATTGATTGGCAAACCCTGAGTAGTCGAAAAGCTAAGGGCGATCCTAAATCTTCCTCGCAGTGAAATCAATGAAGAAGCGCTCCAGGGGAAAGGGAACGCCGGGCCCGGAAGAGAGCGGACAGGACGTAGAATGCCAGGGCCACCAGCACCAGGTACCGGAAGCCGACAAGCATCGAGCTGTATTCCGCCAATCCGCCGGCCATGGCGCCGGCGATGTTGGCGGCGAATGCGCGATCGGGCTGAGCGCTGCCGGCAAAGGCGACGGCAAAGACTACCCCGGCGAACAGGATCGGCGTGAACACCAACACGCATGACCCGAGCACCTGCCAGCCCCGGCTCATTCCAAGGAAGAAATCGAGGGGGACGACGATGTTGAGCGCCAGCGCTGCGAGCAGACCCACGTAGTAGGGCCAGACGCGCACCGGCCGGACCGCCAGGACATAAAGATTAGCTGCCAGGATCATGATGAGCACCGCGAAGAATACGACGGAGTTGACCATCCAGGTGCTGCCGAAGAGCAATGCAAGATGCACCACCGCCTTCGTTTCGATCAGCATGAAGCCCGCCCCCAGAAAAAACAGTTGTCCGTTCAAGGCCCAGTCTCCGCCGGCCTCCTGCCGGCTGGGCAGGCACAAGAAGAGCAGCACTAGGGCCAACCCTCCCATGACTGCGGCGCCGCGCAAGCTCACGTTGGGAATGACGGGCTTCCGAAGGTAAAGGAACGGCCAATCGTCCGTTGACGGACGCAGAGCCTCTGCCGGTGCGATCACGTTAGCCAATCCGAGGCGCTCGTAGCTCTCGGCCGTCTGCGGCGTGGGCAGCGTAGCGAAGCCGTTTGCGCTCTCCCGAATGGGGGCAACGTCCTTGCGCAGCCAGTATTCGGGATGCTGCCCAAAGGCATCGCCCAAGCGCCTCGTCTCCCCGGCGAAGAACATCGTGAAGCCAGAGAAGCTCTGTTCCGGTGCCACAGTCTCCAGGTAAGGCAGCGTCAAAACCAGCGGCGCTGTCCCGAAGGCTTCGGTCAAGCCCTGATGCAGCCGGGCGACGATCCAGCCTTGCCGGAAGTAGTTGTACATGACGAAGAGCCCGTCCGGTTTCAGGTGGCGGCGCACGTCGGCAAACGCCTGCCGGGTGAACAGGTAACTCTCCAGGCGGATATTGCTGTAGCTGCTGTGCAGGACCAGCGAATCGACCAACGCGTAGACGATGAGGTCGTACTGCTTGTCGGAGGCGCGGAGGAAATTGCGGCCGTCGTCCAGATGCACGCGGACGCGCTCGTCTTCATAGGGCCGGTCCGGGTGGTTTTGTTGTCCCAACCGCTGGATGACCGGATCGATTTCGACAGCGTCGATGTGCTTGGCGCCCCACTGCAACGCTCGGCTGACGTCGTTTCCCGAGCCCGCTCCGATGATCAGCACGTCGCCGAAGGGCTGTCTTCCTGAATCGCGGGCCAGCAAATGAGGCAGCGCGTAGGCGAAGCCGGAAGCATCGTCGCGCGAAACCATCGTCTGGTGGCCGATCATGTTCACATTGATCGTCCGGTAAGGAGCGTTGTAGTCGACCCGGTAATAAGGGGACCAGAAATACTCGGCAACGAGCTGGCCATTGCTTGTCTGCCGACCCGTGGGAAAAGATGCCAGGGCCAGCGCGCACAGCACCACGACAAATTGCATCCCCAAAGGAACCCAGGCAGCCGGGGCATTGAGGCTCCGGCTGTCGCGCACCACAAAGTAGGCGATGGCCGAGAGGGCCGGCAGGAACCACCAAAAAGGGGGCAGCTCCAGCCACGCACAACCTGCAAATAGGACGATGCCGATGGCGCTGCCAAGGATATTGATGGTGTAGGCTTGCACGCGATTGGGCAGGCGGTTCAGGGCTCGGCCGAGCTGCTGGCCGGGGCCGATGAAGGCCAGGGCAATCAGCAGGAAGAAGCAGCCGCCCACCGCTTCGATGGGAATGACGAATCGAGCGATGTCAACCGGCTTGTACTCCGTGCCGAAGAAAACGAATTGCGGAGAGCCTTGGTGGCCAACTTCAATCACGATCTGGTCCGATCCGGACACCCAGGTGACCCAGTGAGCGGCCGCAAACGCGATCGCGAGCAAGGCAGGAGTCCAGAAGATGAAGCTGCGTTTGGCTCCAGCAATCAGACAGCCCGCAGACATCCCCAAGAAACAGGCGAGCAACACCGTGTTGGTGAAGAAGGTCAGATAAACGACGTGGGACGGGAACCAGCGAATGCAGGCAAGTTCCAGAAACAGCACAAGGACGCTGATCAGGAACAGCTCCCAGGTCGAGCGTGTCCGCGAGAAGGATGTCGCTGAAGTGTCGTCCGCGCCGGGGGCAATTTCCATTCGCTATCCTCCCTCATATCCAGAAGCACCCCGGGATCATCCTCGATTCCGAGATAGTTCTTGGAACCAGGGTGCCGGTGAGCCCGGGTGCATTGCCGCATTTGTTGGTAAGTTTTTCGTTTAACCGCGAGCCAGCGGCGAGCGCGTGAACAGAAGGCGATCGGATCCTGTCTGTTCACGCGCTCGCCGCTGGCTCGCGGTTAAACGATTTTTCGGGCGACGCAGTAACGGGAATGCACCCAGGTCGCCCTGAGTCATTTACAGGATTTCCTAACTGAGTTACACTTATAGGAAAGCCAGGTTTTGGCCGAGCATACTGCCTGATTTGAGGCCGCGATGCTGGGTATGCAGAGCGCTGCCGGCCGCGCGGAGATTTCTGTCGAGCCAAAGGAATCCTTATGCCGCATGCCATTGTCGATCCGGAGGAACTCCGGCGTTTCGCTCATAACCTCAAACAGTTCAACAACGACCTGCACAACCGCATGTCCGTCTTGCACGGCCAGCTGGTGGCCTTGGGCAACACCTGGCGTGACAAGGAGCACGAAAAATTCTCGGTGGAATTCGAGCAAACGCTACTCGTCGTCAAGCGTTTCATGGAAGCAGCCAATTTGCATATTCCGTTCCTGCTGCGCAAGGCGGAGCGGGTCGAAGAGTATCTGCAACAGCGCTAGGGGTTGAGGCATGGGCCAATCCGCACGAGTAACGTCGATCGAGACGGTCGAGAGGTTTCGCAATGCCCTCTGCGAATTTGGCAAAGACGTTCAGGACAGCCTTGGTGCGGCGGAGATGCAAATCCATCGCACATTCGATTGGCTGGCCGAGCGCCTGAAATACTGGCAGCACCAGATCCGTGTGCGCGAGGAGGAACTGGTGCGGGCCAAGATCGAGCTTACGTCGCGCAAATTTGCCAACCGGGACGGCAAGGGAGCGGGCATCACCGATCAGGAGAAAGCATTCCGCAAGGCGCAGGCGCGTCTGAAGGAGGCGGAGGACAAGGTCGCCTGTTGCCGCCGCTGGCATCCCCTGTTGGAGCACGCGGTCAAGGAATATCAGGGCCCCGCGCGCCAGCTCTCCAGCGCCATGGATATCGATCTCGTACACAGTCTCGCTCTCCTCGACCAGAAACTGGCCGCGTTGGACGCCTATCTTCGCTTGGCCCCGCCCTCCACGTCCGACGTGGCAAGTGTCGGCAGCTCGTTCGACAGTGCCGCTGCGGGCGAAGCCCTTCCTTCTGTTTCCATGCCTGCCCCCGCAGAGCCCTCGGAAGCCAAGCCTGAAGAATCGGCAGCCGAGAAACAACCGGAGGACGTGGACGAGCCTTTGGCTGGTTCAAGTCCAGTGTCGGAAAAAGGGTCTGCCCCCTTCTCCAACACCTGAGGAGGAACGCACGATGAACCTGAGCAACAGCTCGATGGAATTGAACGGCACCTTGAAAGACCTGCGCGTCCTGTGGGAGGAGACGAAAGCGGTCTGGAGCGATCCCGTGAGCCGGGATTTCGAAGAGCATCGTTGGCTACCCATCGACGAGCGCGTCCGCGCGGCGCTGCGAGCAATGGAGCGGCTCGCTCCGGTCATCGAAAGAGTCCAGCACGAGTGTGAGTGAGCCCCGGCAGGAATCCTACCCAGCGTCTTCGTTACCGCAACACCCAAACGATCGATTCTTTCTCATGACCGAACCTATTCTGATTAGCCGGCAACGTGAAATCTTGCGCGACCTGCACGCCCTCATTGCCGAACGGGCTCGTCTTGAGCCCACGGTCGATGCGGAGTTCGCCACGCGCAACGAAGCGGCGGAGAAGGAATTCCAGGCGAGCTGCCAGTCGGTGATTTCGCGCTTCGAGTCCGAAAAGGATTTGTCCCAGAACGAATTTCAAACGACCGAGCACCGCGTCCGCAAGCGCTTCGATACCGAACGCCTTGCCCAGGACAAGGAATTTCACGACGCCCAGCAGCGGATCACCGGCCAGTTCGAGGCGGAGAACGCCGCCGCGAAGGATGAATATCAGAAGGCGCGCTCGATGAGCGTGGGCGGCTTCAAAGTGAACAAGCGCAAGGCGGACAACCATCTGGCGGAGGATCGGGAAAAAACTGCCGAGGCCCGGGACAAGGCCAAGGAATTTGACCGCGCCGCAACCGAATTGCTGCAAGCCTGGAGGCAGGAACGTGACTACGGACCGTTGCCGCCTCCGGAAAAGCCGGATCGCTCCTACAAGGACGCCTTCCGCCAATTGCAGGAATGCCTGTCCAAAGGCGAAACCCTTTTTCGCGCCCTTGAAGAGCTGCGCTTGCCCCGGTTCTTCGAGGGCAAGAGTTTCATCATTTATTACGTCGTTCTGCTTTTGCTGACGGCCGGGTGTGGCTTCCTGCTGTTTCCGGAAGACCGCCTCGTCGCGATCGGGATCGGCGCTGCAGCCGGCGTGGCCGTGGGAGGCGCGCTTGGTCTTTGGCTTTACGCGCGGGCCAAGGCACGGGTGACGGCAGCCTATCAGCCACTGCGCCAGGCCCTGATCGACATCGAGGAGGCCTGTCAGAAATGCGAGGAGCAGGCCCGCGGCGAACAGCAGCGGCGCATTTCGCAGGCGCGCAAGCTGCGGGACAAGGAAAACAACCAGGCAACCGAGAAAATTCGCGGGGCGCGGACCGCGATCAAGCAACGCCGCGATAAGGAGTGGAGCGAGGCCGAGCAGAAATACCAGAGCAAGGTCGCAGATAGCACCCAGCGCCGCGATACCGACCTGCGTGAAGCTCACGAAAAATACCAGAAGCTGCGGGCCGAAATCTATGAACGCTACGAAAACGACTCCCGCCAAATCCACGAGCGCCGCTACAAGCTGATGACCGACAGCAAGACGCGCCATGAACAGGAGTGGGGCTCGCTGACGGGCAACTGGCACCAGGGACTCGGTCGCATGTATGGCGCCGTCGAGGAAATCAATCGCGAAAGCAACGGCCTATTCCCTGCCTGGACGAGTCCCATCTGGAACAACTGGGCACCCTCGGGCGTGGTTCCGCCGGTGATCTATTTCGGGAACTACGCTGTAGACCTCGCGCAGCTGCCCAACGGACTGTCCCACGATGAACGCCTCAAACCAACGGTCCCAACGCAGTTCACGCTGCCGTCTTTCCTCGACTTCCCCCGCCGCTGCTCCCTCTTGATCAAGGCAGCGGACCAGGGCAGAACGCACGCCGTCCAGCTCTTGCAGGCGGTCATGCTCCGCTACCTGACGTCTCTTCCGCCCGGCAAGGTCCGCTTCACGATCATCGACCCGATGGGCCTGGGCGAGAACTTCGGCGCCTTCATGCACCTTGCCGACTACGACGAAGGGCTGGTCAACAGCCGCATCTGGACCGAAATGGCCCACATCGAGCAGCGGCTGGCGGACATGACGCTGCACATGGAAAACGTGTTGCAGAAATACCTGCGCAACCAGTACGAAAGCATTGAAGAGTACAATGCTCAGGCCGGCGAAGTGGCCGAGCCGTTCCGCATCCTGGTGATCGCCAACTTCCCGGCAAATTTTTCCGCCGAAGCCTCGCGCCGGCTCGTCAGCATCCTCAGCGGCGGAGCGCGCTGCGGCGTTTACGCATTGATCAGCGCGGACACGAAGCAGGAAATACCGCAGAATTTTGCGCTCGCCAACATCGAGGAGCGTGCCGTCACTCTCGAATGGACAGGCCAGCGATTTCTGTGGAAGGATGCCGACTTCGAACCCTTCCCCCTGAGCGTGGAAACGCCTCCGAGCGCCGAGTTCTGCACGCGCGTCCTGCACGTGGTCGGTGCGAAAGCACGCGATGCCAATCGCGTGGAAGTTCCGTTCGAGTTCATTGCTCCGCCCGCGGACCAGTACTGGAAGAGCGACAGCCGTTCGGGAGTGGACGTGGCTCTCGGGCGTGCGGGCGCTACGAAGCGGCAGCATCTGAAGCTGGGCCAGGGAACGTCGCAGCACGTTCTCATCGCCGGCAAGACTGGTTCTGGAAAATCAACGCTGCTTCACGCACTGGTGGTCAATGTTTCCTTGCTCTACAGCCCGGAGGAAATCGAGCTTTACCTCATCGACTTCAAGAAGGGCGTGGAGTTCAAGACCTACGCGGCCCATCAGTTGCCGCACGCGCGCGTGGTGGCGATCGAAAGCGACCGCGAGTTTGGCCTCAGCGTTCTTCAGCGCCTTGACGTGGAGTTGAAATTGCGCGGCGATCGTTTCCGCGACGTCGGCGCGCAGGATGTCAATTCCTATCGCCAGGTCAATGGGACCGCGCCGCTGCCGCGCATCCTGCTCGTCGTGGACGAATTCCAGGAATTCTTCGTCGAGGATGACAAGGTCGCCCAGGAAGCCTCGCAGCTGCTCGACCGCCTGGTGCGGCAAGGCCGTGCTTTTGGGCTGCATATTCTGCTCGGCTCGCAGACGTTGGGCGGCGCCTATTCGCTGGCGCGCAGCACCGTGGACCAGATGGCGGTGCGCATCGCCCTGCAATGCAGCGAGGCCGACGCCCACTTGATCCTCAGCGACGATAATTCCGCGGCCCGGCTCCTGTCTCGACCGGGTGAAGCGATTTACAACGATGCCAACGGCCTCGTGGAAGGCAACAATCCCTTCCAGGTTGTCTGGCTGCCTGAGCCGCGGCGCGACACGCTCCTGGATCTCATCCGCGACATGGACCGCAAGCGCAATGCGGATAAGACGAGGATCCAGCTCGTTTTCGAAGGCAACGTTTTGGCCGATGTTGGGAAAAATGTTCACCTGAGCCAGATGCTCGCGGCTCCCACCTGGCCCGAATCTCCGCGTGGCTTTCACGCCTGGCTCGGCGAGCCCATGGCGATCAAGGACCCGACGGCGGCGTTCTTCCGCAGGCAGAGCGGCAGCAACCTGCTGCTGGTCGGCCAGCAGGACGAGGCTGCCCTCGGAGTCATGGTCACCTCGCTGCTTAGCCTGGCCGCACAGCATGATCCCGCGGACGAGGCCAACCGGAGCACGTCCGCCCGTTTCTGCGTGCTCGATGGCAGCCCGCCCGATACGCCGCATGCCGGCTACTTTGCACGCATTGCCGACCTGGTCCCGCACCCCGTGCAAGTCGTGGGTTGGCGTGAGTTGCCCAACGTGATCGCGGAATTGGCCGAACTGGTCGACCGTCGGCAGAAGAACAACGAAGTCGAGGGCCCGGCTGCCTATCTCTTCATCTATGGCCTGCAACGTTTCCGCGACCTGCGCCGGGAGGAAGACGACTTCGGTTTTTCGCGTGGCGAGGAAAAGCCAAGCCCCGCGAAGCAGTTTGCCACCCTCTTGCGCGAAGGAGCAGCCGTCGGCGTGCACGTACTCCTGTGGTCCGACACCCTCAACAACGCGGCCCGCGCGATCGATCGGCAGGCCATGCGCGAGTTCGAGATGCGCGTGCTCTTCCAGATGAGCGCCACCGACTCGAGCGCCCTGATCGACAGCCCGGTTGCCGGCAGGCTGGGGGCCCATCGAGCCTTGTTCCACACCGAGGAAGAGGGACGCCTGGAGAAATTCCGCCCCTATGGCTTGCCCGCCGATGCCTGGTTGGCCTCGTTCCAGCAGCAGATGAGCAAGAAACGCATCGTGCAATCCGTCCGCCAGAAGGTGTAGTTACACAGACATCGCCATATACTCGGGCGGCAGCAACCCGCCGTTAAGTGAGTCAGTAATTGCAGATATCCACCGTTGGTGGAAGTGGTGGAAGTCGCCCGGTTCGAGGCGGGTCCAGCCGTGAATCGGCATGTTTAACCTCAGTAAATCATGGCTGTTCTACCAGCGCCCGCAGCGGCGGGCCAGCCGCCGCAACTCGACGTAGACCAGCGGCAGCAGCTTTTCCGCCGCAACCACTTCGCCCTGCTCAATTTGTTGAAGAGTCTGCATGACTTCGGTCATGTCGAATCGCCACGACCAACTTTCTGGAGAAGCCCTTCGCCGTTTTCACTATCCGGCTACAATATGCCGGATTTCATGATCGGCACGACGATGCCCCCCAACCGCCCCAAAGGGACCGGCAACAACCATGAACGATGACGTTCAGCCTGACCTGAGCGTGGCCCCTGTTACCTCCGCGGAGGAGTCGTTTGCGGATGTCGCACCTCCCGAACGTATCGGTCGTTACCGTATCGAACGGGTGCTTGGCCAAGGCGGCTTCGGCATTGTCTATCTGGCCCGTGACGACCAGTTGCAGCGTCTCGTGGCCATCAAAGTCCCGCACCGTCATCTTGTAACTCAGGCAGCCCACGCCGATGCCTATCTAACGGAAGCTCGCACGGTTGCCGCCCTGGATCATCCGCACATCGTCCCCGTCTTCGATGTCGGCAGCAGCGAGGACTGCCCCTGTTTTGTCGTATCGAAGTTTATTGAAGGCAGCACTCTGGCCGAGCGGATCAGGGCGAACCGGCCTTCCGTGGCGGAAGCAGCGGAACTCGTGGCGACGGTGGCCGAGACGCTGCACTATGCTCATCGCCAAGGGCTGGTCCATCGAGACATCAAGCCAAGCAACATCCTGCTCGACAAGGGCGGCAAGCCATTCGTGGTCGACTTTGGACTGGCTTTGCGGGAACGGGACATCGGCAAGGGGCCAAGCTATGCCGGAACCCCTGCCTATATGAGTCCAGAACAAGCTCGTGGCGAAGGGCATCGAGTCGATGGCCGCAGTGACATCTTTAGCCTGGGCGTGGTCTTTTACGAACTCTTGACCGGGCGGCGACCGTTTCATGCGACCTCACCGGAGGAACTACTACAGCAAATCACGAGCAGGGAACTTCGTCCACCCCGGCAATGGGATGATACGATCCCCAAAGAACTGGAACGCATTTGCATCAAGGCCCTGTCGAAGCGGGCTTCGGAGCGATACACGACCGCCAAGGACATGGCTGACGATCTGCGGCATTTTTTCGAGCAATCCACCCAAGAAGAGAGGCAGGCACTTCGCTCCCATATTTCAGCAGCCAGCATTCCTCCCGCTGCCTTGGTATCCACTCTGCTTCCCAGTCCCGTGCCTAGTCCGGCCTCGGATCAGCAGCCAATCAAGATCGTGCCCAAGGGCTTACGGTCCTTCGACGCCCAGGATGCCGACTTCTTCCTCGAGCTGCTACCTGGTCCTCGTGACCGTGAGGGATTGCCGGACAGTATTCGCTTTTGGAAATCTCGCATCGAAGAGATGGATGCCGACAACACCTTTTCCGTGGGCCTGATCTACGGCCCAAGTGGTTGTGGCAAATCCTCCCTGGTGAAAGCTGGTCTGCTGCCTCGGCTGTCCGACAACGTGATCGCCGTGTATGTCGAGGCCACTGCGGAGGAGACAGAGACACGCCTGCTGAACGGGCTGCGGAAATGGTGTCCCGCCTTGCCCGCTCATCTGGGATTAAAGGAGACGTTGGCCGCTCTGCGACGTGGGCAAGGCATTCCGGTCGGCAAAAAGGTGCTGATCGTCCTTGACCAGTTTGAACAATGGCTGCACGCCAAGAAAGAGGAAGAGAACACGGAACTTGTGCAAGCCCTGCGGCAATGCGATGGAGCAAAGGTGCAGTGTGTCGTAATGGTGCGTGATGACTTTTGGTTGTCCGTCAGCCGCTTTCTACTAGAACTGGAGATTCGGCTACTCGAAGGGCAGAACTCAGCGTTGGTCGACTTGTTTCCTCTTCGCCATGCAGAAAAAGTGCTGGCGGCGTTTGGGCGGGCCTTCGGCGTACTGCCTGAAAATCCAAGCGAAACCAGCAAGGCCCAGAAACAGTTTCTTGAACAGGCCGTGTCTGGCTTGGCCCAGGAAAACAAAGTCATTTGCCTCCGGCTGGCCTTGTTTGCCGAGATGATGAAAGGAAGGCCGTGGACACCCGCCACGCTCAGAGAAGTCGGCGGAACACAGGGCGTCGGCGTCACATTTCTTGAAGAGACGTTCAGTGCGAACACTGCTCCCCCGGAACATCGTTATCATCAAAAAGCGGCAAGGGGAGTTTTGAAAGCACTGCTCCCCGAATCCGGCACTGACATCAAGGGCCTCATGCGGTCGTATGGCGAACTGCTCGATGCGTCGGGCTACACCAACCGCCCACGGGACTTTGACGAACTGATCCGCATTCTTGATAGCGAAATCCGCCTCATCACGCCGACCGACCCCGAGGGAAAGGATGAAGGCGGAAGGATGAAGGATGAGTCAGAGAAGCCTGCCGATTCATCCTTCATCCCTCATCCTTCATCCTTGCGTTACTACCAACTCACCCACGACTATCTGGTTCACTCGTTGCGAGAATGGTTGACGCGCAAGCAAAAGGAAACGCGCCGTGGCCGGGCGGAACTGCGGCTGGCTGAGCGAGCCGCCGCGTGGAACAGCAAGCCGGAGAATCGCCACCTGCCGGCGTGGTGGGAATGGGCCAACATACGGCTCTACACCCGCAAACGCGACTGGACGCCGCCGCAACGGCGTATGATGCGCCGGGCTGGGCCCTACCATGCCGTGCGCGGCGGCCTGCTTGTCTTGGCTTTGGTCGTGCTGACCTTCGCCGGCTGGTGGACTTACGGCGCCCTGGAAGCACGTGCCCGCGTGGGAAACCTGCTTACTGCCAAGACGGCCGACGTGCCCGATATCATTCACGGTCTCGTGCCTTACCGCCGCTGGGCCGCTCCGCTGCTGGTTGCAGAAGCGGAGCGTGAGGGCAACGAACGCCGGCAATTGCATGCCAGTCTTGCTCTCTTACCAGTGGATCCCGACCAGGTGAAGTACCTGCGAGGCCGGCTGCTGCAGGGCGACCCCGAGGAAGTCCTGGTCATTCGGCAGGCGCTGCTCGAACACAGGCAGAATCTGACCGACGGATTATGGGAATTGCTGGAGAATCCGAAGGAGGCCCTGGACCAGCGCTTCCGCGCGGCCTGTGCGCTGGCGGCGGTTGCCCCGGACGATCCGCGCTGGGACAAGGCTCGTGACGAGGTGGCGGGCAAGCTGGCCGCGCAGGAGCCATTTGCAATCGCCCGCTGGGCCGACTTGCTCAAGCCGGTGCGGAAAGCGCTGCTGCCGCCGCTGGCCGTTTTCCTCGAAGACGAGAAACGCAGCCCCGCGGAGCGCCGCCTGATTGCCAACATCTATGGTAACTATGCTGCCGATGTCCCGGAAGCCTATGCGCGCTTGGAAAAGCGGCTGGCCGAAGAAAGCGCCCCGGATGCCCTGGCAGAGAAAAAGCTTGAGCTGACGAAGCAGCAAGCGAACATCGGCGTGGGTTTGCTGATGCTGGACCGCGGTACGCAGGTCTGGCCGCTCTTGAAGCACAGCCCTGATCCGACGCTGCGCAGCTTCCTGATCGAGCGTTTAGGCCCAGGCGGGGTGGATGCCAGGCTGTTGCTGGCGCGGCTGGATGAGGAGAAGGACACCAGCATGCGTCGGGCGCTGCTGTTGTGCCTGGGAGAATATGGGCTGGACCGACTCCCGCTGGTGGAACGGCAGAACCTGCTGCCACGCATGCTGGATCTGTATCGGAACGATCCCGATCCCGGCATCCACGGCGCCGCGCGGTGGCTATTGAAGAAGTGGCAGGCCGAGGAGAAGATCAAGGAGATCGACGCAGCGAGCCGGGTCGCGTCAGCGCCCGGAGTGAAGCGCGGCTGGTCTGTCAACGGTCAGGGCCAGACGATGGTGCTCATTCCGAAGCCGCGCGAGGGCGTGTTCTGGATGGGGGAGGGCGAGGAGCGACACCGCCAGCCAATGGGTCATGACTTTGCCATCTCGTCGGAGGATGTGACCGTGGAGCAGTTTCAGCGCTTTCGCGCGGAATACAAACCTACCGGGCAGTTTGCGCCCACGAAGGAATGCCCGGCGATTGAGGTGTCGTGGTATGACGCGGCGGCGTATTGTAATTGGCTGAGCCAGCGCGAGGGGATTGCTGAAGCGCAGTGGTGCTACGAGATCAAACAGGGGGCGGTGCCGGCATTGGCCGCGAGCACAGTGGGTCTATTGGCGTCGCCCTTGGGACCGAGACCATTGCTGGCGGCAGCACTGGTGTTTCCCGATAGAGCCAATCAGTACTACATGTACGGCAATCAGATGAAGATCAAGGCGGGTTATCTGGGACTGCAGGGCTACCGTCTGCCGACGGAGGTTGAATGGGAATATGCCTGTCGCGCGGGATCGACGGTAGGTTACAGCTTTGGGGAGCCGGCGGAATTGCTGGAGAGGTACGGGTGGTTTGGTGGCAATTCGTTGGGGCAGGCACATCCTGGCGGGATGTTGAAGCCGAACGATCTGGGGCTGTTCGACATGCATGGCAATGTGTGGCAATGGACGCAGGACAGATACAACGATAAGCTTGGCGGCAAAGAGGATGACCGTGGCGGGTTGGTCGATAGGGCCTCGGGCCGGGTGTGCCGGGGCGGCAGCTGGTTCTTCGACGCCGGGGTCTGCCGCGCGGCGTCCCGCTTCAGGAGCCCGCCGGTCTTCCGGAGCTACAGCCTCGGTTTCCGCCTTGCCCGAGTTCCTGTCGAGGCAAGCAGCAACTAAGCACGAGCGGAGCCTGGAGCGCAGGCCGACGGGGTGGAGGCGGAGCGAGGGACGAGCGCAGCCGGAACCCCGTCGTGCCGGAGTGGAAGGCTCCATAGGGTCGGGCGGTGGAATGTCAGGGGCGAAGCCCCTGGCGAAAAATTGAAGCTTGCAATGTGTACAAGTGAACATATATGGCATTTCGCTTCTTCACCGTTCCCATTCAGAATCCCGAACAAGCCGAGGCGGAGCTGAATGGGTTCTTGCGTAGCCACAAGGTGCTGGAAAAACAAAAGCGGCGGCAAAGCGCCGCAGTCCAAAGAAGTCACTTTTGGAGTGCGGCGCTTTGCCGCCGCTTTTGTTTCAAGTACACTCGGCAACGCTCGCCCGTTGCTGGGATAGGTGAATCCGATGCTCGAAATCCTGCGCTTCCCAATCGGGCTTGCCAAAGACTTGCAGTGCCTCAAGGTCGAGAGTTACGGCAATTGCATCCTGCGCGTACAATAGAAAATGAGACTTGATGGCTTGGGGGAAAAGGCCGACCATGACGGAACTCATCGAGAATCGTCTGGCGGAACTGACGGAGTTGTGCCGATGCCATCATGTGAAAACACTGGAGTTGTTCGGCTCGGCCGCCGAGGACGCCTTTAATCCGCAATCAAGCGACGTGGATTTTCTCGTCGATTTCCTGCCCCTTCCTCCCACGGCTCATTCCCAAGCTTACTTCGGATTGTGGTTTGCCCTGGCAGAACTCTTTGGCCGAAAAGTGGATCTGGTGGAAACACCCGCGGTGACCAATCCGTATTTCTTGAAATCGATTCATTCAAGCCGACGCGTGCTTTATGCCGCCTGAACAAGAGGTGCAAGCCTTACTGACAAAGACGGTCACGCCGTGAATGTCCTCGTTTCATTGTTAGGCGATTCGCAAGCACTTGAGCAGAAGGGCAGCGGTCAGCTACACGGAGACAGCTAAGTCGTTGAAGGGTTTGCCCGCGAGCCATTCTTGCTCCGAAGCGAGCCAAGGCAATTCGCCCTCGCAGCAAGGATTTGGAGAACTCGGCGATGAACACGGAAAGGCATGCAGCCAAAGCAGTGGCGCGCAGACTTGCACGGAGGGCGCTCGCGCTGGCCGGCATCATCATGGCGGTGGGAGCGCATCCTCTGCTGGCGGATAAAATCCAAGGCAGGCCTCTACGCGGCCTGACTGCGAAGGTCGAGGTCTGGCTCGACGGCCACGGCATCCCCCACGTCTATGCACATTCATGGACCGATGCGGCACGGACGCTGGGCTACCTGCATGCCACCGACCGCCTCGGGCAGATGGACCTGTTCCGGCGCCAGGCGTCGGGCACGATGGCCGAGATCCGTGGCAAAGAGGCGCTTTCCGAAGACATCCTGATGCGTCGCCTGGGTATCCGTCGCGGCTGCGAGGCGCTCTGGAACTCCGGAAAGCTGCCGGCCGAGCTGCGCGCGGAGTTGGAGGCGTATGCCGACGGCGTCAATCAAAAGATCGCCCAGCTTCGCGACGAAGCCCTGCCGCTTGCCTTCAAGGCCCTGGGCTACAAGCCAGCCCCATGGACACCAGTCGATAGCCTGGTCTTCAGCAAATACATGGCCTGGGACCAATCGGGGACCGATGACGACTTGTGGTTCGGCATCGTCGCGGAGAAGTTGGGCCCAGCCACCTTCGAACAACTTTGGCCGCTCGAGCGGCCCTATGAAGTCCCCACCGTGGCGGCCCAGTCGGACCGAGCCAAGATTTCGCGAGCGGTGCTAGAGCCGATCCCCGGGGCTGCCCCCGCCTACGCGGCCGCGCTCGAGTCCTTGCACTGGAACAGGTGGCTCGGCGAGGCGGGCTGCTTCGGCAGCAACAACTGGGCGGTCGACGGCACCAAGACGGCTTCGCGCAAGCCGATGCTCTGTAACGATCCACACCTTGGTTTTCGACTGCCCGCCATCTGGTATGTGTGTCACTTCTGCGTGGATGGTAAGAATCTCGCGGGCGTGACCTTTCCGGGCGGGCCGGCCGTGATCATCGGACATACCGACCATCACGCCTGGGGCATCACCAACATGCAGGCGGACGCCGTCGATTACTTTGTGGAAACGATCCACCCGAACGATCCGCTCTCGTACAAACATGCTGGCGCGTGGAAGAAGATCGAACGCCGGACGGAAACCATTCCTGTGCGCGGCGAGCAGGCGCACACGCTCACGATTGAAACGACTGTGCATGGGCCGATCATTAGCCGGGAGGGTCGAACGATCGCCATGCAATGGACCGGGCTGGGGCCGACACCGGAGTACGAATCGATCTGGCGCATGGGCCGAGCCACCAGTCTCAAGGAATTCTTGCAGGCCCTGGATAAGCTGGAAGTGCCGGCGCTGAATATTTGCTACGCCGACATCGAGGGCAACATCGCCATGCACCCCTGCGGCCGGCTTCCCCTTCGGCTCGCCGGCCAGGGCCGGCTCCCCCTGGACGGCGCCAGCGGCGTCAACGATTGGAAAGGCTGGATCCCGCGCGACGAACTGCCACTGGAAATCAACCCAGCCCGCCACTTCGTCGCCTCCGCGAACAATCGGCCGGCTCCCCTCGGTTACCCGCACTATCTCGGCTGGATGTGGGATCCCAATTACCGCATCCGCCGCATTCACGATATGCTCGGCTCTGCCAAGAACTTGACCTTCGAGTCGATGGCCGTCATTCAAAACGATGCCTACGACAAGGCAGCGGAGCGCTTTGTGCCGGTCCTGCTGGCGGCCTTGCGCAAGTCGCCCATTCAGGACGATTCCGTGCGCGCGGCGATGAATGCCTTGACCCAGTGGAACTATGTCGCCGAGCCCGAAGCGCTGGGACCTGCCATCTGGTTGCGCTGGTTCGAGTGCTATCGCGACGCGGTCTGGAAAAACAAGTGGGCACACTATGGCATCGAACCCAAGAACGGAGGCTGGGGTTTCAACGGCAGTAACCGCCGCGAGCCGGTCGTGGAGCTTTTCGAGTATTTGACCCGCGAGCAGCCGAAATCTCCCTGGTTTGATGACCTAACCACCCCCGAACATGAGGATCGCGATGCGATCCTTGTGCGCTCGTTCAGCGAGGCGGTGGCGACCCTGAAGAAGCAATTCGGCAACGACATGGAGCGCTGGCGCTGGAAACACATCAACCGGCTGGAGATTTCCTCCTTGCTGGGGCAGAAGGAGCTGGCTCGGAGCGGCGGCCCCGTACCCGGCACCGACTTCACCGTCAATCCGGGCAGCAACATCGGCACGGTCGGCGGCGGCGCGTCCTGGAGGATGATCGTCGATCTGGGCAGCCCGCGCAGCAGCATCGGCGTCTTCCCCGGCGGTCAAAGCGAAGATCCCTCCAGCCCTCTGTATAACGACCAGATGGCACTCTGGTCCAAAGGTCAGTACCTGCCGTTGCACGTGGTCAGCGACCCGGCTATTCTGCCTCTCGAGGTCAAGGTGCGTCCGCTCTTTTTTGTGCCAGCGCAGTGATTCGTGGTCGGCCGCCCTTTAAAATGTGAAGCAAGCTGACGATCTGTGCGACCTGGCGGAGACGCTTTCATGCATCCCTGTGGTTCTTGCGCACGCGGCAGGCCGTGCCATGTTTGGGTAGCGCTGGTGCTAGTCCTTCTCCATGCGTTGCCCGCTTTTGGCGGAGACCGCTCTGATGCAAGGCGTTCCATCGGGCAGGTGATGGACGCGCTCGCCACGGTGCACCGTTTTCAGGAAGTTGCCATTTCGCCCAAGGGCAAGCGGATGGCCTGGGTGGAGTTTGCTCCCAATCAGGGAGCGGCTCCAGGCCACTCGGCGATTTACATGGCCGATGTCGGTTCTCCCGCGGCCGCGCCGCGGCGCATCAGCGCCGGAGGCGCTTCCGCACACCCGCGCGAGCAAGGCCTCGCCTGGTCGCCCGACGGCGGACGGCTCGCCTTTCTCTCCGATGCGGACAAAAGCGGTCAATTGCAAATCTACGCCGCTGACTCCGCGGGCGGGGTGCCGGGCAAGCTCACCAGCCTGACTGGCGTCCTCGCGCAGCCGCGCTGGTCGCCCGATGCAAGTCGGCTCGCATTTCTTTTTACTGAGAACGCACCACGCGCGCTCGGGCCCACGCAGGCGGCCGCACCGGACTCCGGGGTCATCGGCGAATCGAATTACGAGCAGCGGTTGGCCATGGTCGAGACGGCTACAGGAAACGTACGCCTGCTCTCTCCGCCGGACCTTTATGTTTACGAGTTCGATTGGTCACCGGACGGCAAGACACTCGCTGCGATCGCGGCCCATGGCTCCGGTGACAATAACTGGTACATCGCCCAGCTGTACACGCTTGCGGTGGCATCGGGCCGGACGAAGTCGATCTTGAAGCCGGCCATGCAGATCGCCGTGCCGCGCTGGTCGCCGGACGGCACAAGCATCGCCTTCATCGGCGGCCTGATGAGCGATGAAGGGGTGATTGGCGGCGACATCTTCACGATTCCCGCGACTGGCGGCCCACCCCGCAACCTGACCGCGGGTCGCAAGGCCTCGGTGAGTTGGCTTACCTGGTTGTCCGCCGGGAATCAAATGCTGTTTACCGAGTACGTGGATGGCTCCAGCGGCATTGCCAAACTCGATGCTGCAACGGAACGCAGCGAATCGCTCTGGGTCGGGCCCGAGACCATCACGGGGGAGGACGGGGCCTTCAACGTTTCGTTATCCAGCGATGGCAAGCTCTGCGCACTGGTCCGCCAGAGCTTCCAGCGCCCGCCCGAGGTATGGGCAGGGCCGATCGGAGCGTGGAACCAAGTTACGCATGGCAACGACCAAGCCCGCCCCGCCTGGGGAGAGGCCAAGAGCATTCATTGGAGCAGCGATGGTTTCGACGCCCAGGGTTGGCTGGTCTGCCCTGAGAACTACGATCGGCAGCTGCACTACCCCATGGTGGTCTCGGTACACGGCGGCCCCGCTTACGCGAGGCGACCGACCTGGCCTGCCACGTTTCTCGATTCCCCGATCCTCGCGCACCAGGGTTATTTTGTCTTTTACCCCAATCCTCGAGGCAGCTATGGGCAGGGCGAAGCCTTTACCCGTGCGAACGTCAAAGACCTGGGTCACGGAGACCTGCGCGACATCCTTCGCGGGGTCGATCAGGTCGTGAAATCGTACCCTGTCGACAACGACCGCCTGGGAATCGGCGGCTGGAGCTACGGCGGCTACATGACCATGTGGGCGGTCACGCAAACGAACCGTTTTCGGGCAGCCGTCGCCGGAGCCGGCATCGCCAATTGGCAAAGCTATTATGGAGAGAACGGGATCGATCAATGGATGATCCCCTACTTCGGCGCATCGGTGTATGACGACCCCGCCATCTATGCCCGAAGCTCGCCGCTCACCTTCATCAAGCGCGTCAAGACCCCAACCTTGATACTCGTTGGCGACCGCGATGTCGAATGTCCGGTGCCGCAATCCTACGAATTCTGGCATGCCCTCAAAACGCTTGGAGTTCCAACGCGACTGGTCATCTATCCCAACGAGGGGCACGGGATCGCTCAGGCCAAGCATCGCCGCGATATTTTCACGCGCAGCCTGGAGTGGTTCGATCGCCACCTAGGTGACAGGAAACCAGGAGATAACGGAACAAGTAAGTAGGCGGCAAAATGGCGCAACATATTATGCGCGTGTAAGTTATGGACATGAACACAAGAATCGCGAGATTTCGTCGAAGCGAGCTTCGTTGCCCTATCTCTTGAACGGGGTGCTCATTTTGCCGAGTAATCTCGAACGGGCGCGCAAGTTTCCAGCTAAGGATCGTTCCGACAAGGAACCTCGGCGCTGCCGGAAAAGTCGCTGATTGGTTCTTGCAATGCTGTCCGGTTCGATTATACTTGGGCCACATCAACTGCCGTCGTGCCTGCCCAACGGGACGCAGGGCTGATGCCCAGTGGTCGATGGCGACCGCCTGTGGGGGGTACGAGGATTCTGCCATATCTTCTATATTCCAGGGTGTGATTATGGATCAACTGCCGCGGCGATTTCATGCAATCTTCGTTCTCGGATTAGCCCTCGGCTGGTTCCTCGTTGATACAGGCGCCTCCGAGGCTCAAGGCATCCGAGGCGGTGGTGGCCTGAGCGGCGGCGGTGGCCTGAGCGGCGGTGGCGGCTTGAGCGGTGGCTTGAGCGGTGGCGGCGGCCTGAGCGGGGGCACGAGCGGCGGCAGCCTTGCGGGTGCTGCAACCTCCAGGCCTGACCGCATGTTTTTGACACCCATTCAAATTCAGTCCACTGGTTACATCGGTACGGGCGGCGGTGGCAGCAGCATAGGCGGCGGCATTGGTGGCGGCGGCATTAGTGGCGGTATTGGTGGCGGTATTGGCGGTATCAGCGGCGGTATCAGCGGCGGTATTGGTGGTATCAGCGGCGGTATCAGCGGCGGTCTTGGTGGTTTCGGCGGCGGCGGTTTTGGCGGCGGCTTGGGCGGCGGCTTGGGCGGCGGTA
>DATGZX010000276.1:0-2657 GCA_035296965.1 Gemmataceae bacterium | reverse complement strand
ATCACCCCGTAGGCCGCCGAGGGCGTGCCAGACCCAAGATTCCCAATTTGAAACCGCCCGCCTGCTTTCTTCTTGACCGCACTCCCTCACTTCCGATAACATAATTGCAAATGGATTAGCTATAAGATAATCTACGCTCTTTGACAACCCGACCACGGACCACAGCTTCCATATCGTCCCAAGCTTGAGTCCGATCGATTCGTGCTGAAGGTGACCTTTGCCGTGTTCTATTCGCGGCTCCAAAACGGAACCGCAGGCAGCCAAGGCATCACGTTAACTCCCATGTTTCCAAGATTTTGCCCCCAACTCCAGTAAACTCAAAGATCTAGCACATGGTCGTGGGACTGATGCCTTGTTTTCTAGATTTTGCAGACCACAGGGGGGAGGGGGTACCCGGTACCAGATAGTAAACCCGTGCCAAAGCGGGAAAAACGGTGCCTGGCCCACCTTTACCCTCTAAAGGCGGAGACGGCACGATCGGCCGTCCCAGGTTTCCTTCGCACCTGACGAGTGCAGTCGGCGCGCATGCTAGACTCGCCTTAGCTCCCGGCCATGCGGATCCTCACCCGCTACATCCTCCGCGAAGTCACGGCTCATGCCCTGATCGGTGTGGCAGTGTTCACCTTTGTTCTGTTTACTCGCGACCTGGGACAGATTCTCGAACTGGTAGTTCGCAACAGCGCGCCGTTGCCCAGCGTGGCCGAAGTCTTCTTCTTTATCGTTCCGGTCACGCTTACCATCAGCATTCCCGCGGGCGTGCTGGTCGGGATTCTGATCGGCCTGAGCCGGCTCGCGGCCGACAGTGAGATCACCGCCATGCGGGCCAGCGGCATCGGCGTGTGGAGCTTTCTCCGCATCGTTTCCATCTTCGCTGTGGCCGCGTGGATTCTCGCTCTCATCAACGGAGTCTACGTGGCGCCTCAATCCCAGGCAGCCATGGTCCATTTGCAGGATCGCCTGAAATCTTCGCAAGCGTCGTTCGAAGTTCAGCCACGAGTCTTCTACGAAGGCTTTCCCGGACTCGTGCTCTACGTGCAGAACGTGAAGGCAGCTCAGGGCGCGGCCATCTGGAAGGGCGTGTTCATCGCCGATACCAGCACGCCGTCGTCTCCGAGAATTACCCTGGCTCAGCAAGGCATTCTGGTCAGCGAAGGGCCGGAGACGCTGCATCTGCACTTGACCGACGGCTCGACTCACGAAATCGATCCGAAAATTCCCGACCACTACCAGATTTCCACCTTCGAGCAGACCGACATCCCGATTCCCGTGCCTCAAGCCGACAGCACCAAGGAGCAGGAACTCGTGCCGGTCTCGCAAATGGGAACCTGGGAATTGTGGCGGCAGGCGAGCAACCAGAAAGACAAATCCCTGGCGCGCTGGTATCTGATCGAGTTCCATCGCCGCTTCGCGCTACCCACATCGTGCCTGGTGCTGGCGCTGGTCGGAATTCCGCTCGGACTCTCGTCCAAGAAAGGCGGCAAGTCCGCCGGCTTCGTGCTTACCATTCTGCTGGTGTTCGCCTACTATTCCGCGACGCTGGTTGGAGTCTCACTGGCGCGGCAGGGCAGGTTGTCGCCCGCCTTCGGAGTATGGCTGGCGGACATTGTGTTCTTCTTTGGCGGCGCGTTCCTGCTGTGGCGCGCGGAACACCGGCCGTTTGAAATCTCTTCCCTGCGAAGACTATGGCACCCGTTTGGAGCGGGGATGCATGAGGCCGGCGGGACGCCACTCCGTAACCATCGCGCAGACGATGTTTTCCAGCGCGCCGCCACTCGTCGGCGCGTGTTCAGCGCTCGCTTCCCGATGATCCTCGACGACTACGTTCTCCGCGACTTTGGCATGAACTTAGCCATGGTCGTCGCGGCATTCCTCATGCTGTTGCTGGTGTTCACGCTGTTTGAGTTGCTGGGAGACATACTCCGCAACCAGATCTCGCCGCTGGTGGTTGGGGAATATCTGCTCAACGTTTCTCCATATTTTATTTACAACATCACGCCGTTAAGCATCCTGCTGGCTGTTCTGATCACTCTGGGTGTAATGCAGCGGTCCAACGAAATCACCGCCATCAAGACGACGGGTATCAGCATTTACCGTCTGATCACCCCAATGCTGGTAGCTTCCGCCATTCTGGCAACGGGCTTGTTCTTCGCCGACCAGTTTTATTTGCCGCACGCCAACAAACGCCAGGACGCGCTTCGCAACCTGATCAAAGGCAAGCCCGCGCAGACCTACCTGAACCCGGACCGGAAATGGATTTTCGGACAGCATTCCGACATCTATTACTACGAGTTGTTTGATTCCGATCGCGACCAGTTCGGTAAGCTCGCCGTTTTCCAATTCGACCCCGGAACCTTTCAACTGACCAAACGAATTTACGCCGACCGGGCGCACTGGGAAGACAGCTTGAAGCGCTGGGTTTGCACCCAGGGTTGGGAGCGCGACCTGCGCGGGCCCGCGATCGAGAACTATCGCATCTTCGACGTTGCCACGTTCGCCGCTGTCAGCGAGCCGCCCACGTATTTCAAGAAGGAAGTGAAGCAGTCGTCCGAAATGAACTACCAGGAATTGCGCCGCTACATTCACGACCTGCAGCAGAGTGGCTTCGACGTGGTGCGCCTCAGAGTACAATTGGAGAAGAAGTTTGCCTTCCCCATCAT
>DATGZX010000275.1:0-36072 GCA_035296965.1 Gemmataceae bacterium | reverse complement strand
GTGGAGGTCGATGCCGACGTACTTCACGGTGGTTCTCCTTTTGTGGAAACTGATATTGTTAAACACGCAATATCCGGTTTACCACGAACTCAAAGGACTCCACCAGTCGGCTTCGGCCTCCTTCATAGTTTCACCCAACACAAGTTTTGGCGCAAAATTAGGCGCCAGCCACAATGTGGTGGCGGTTACTTCTTCTCGAACACCTTTTGCTGTTGCTGGGCGATGGCTTCCGACTCCGCCGGCGAGAGGATTTGTGTGTCCTCCATCGGATCGCGCGGTGGAGGTACCAGCTTCTTGATCTCCACCGGCGCCTCCGACCCGCGGGCACTCATTAGATTTGCCCAGATCTCCCAACCAGGCACATGAGCGCACACGGCTTTGAGCGCAGCCATCAAGGGCATGGCCAGGAACAAACCGGGAAGTCCCCACACCAGGTCCCAGAAGAGGCAGGAAAGCATGACCGTCGTGGCATTCATCTCCATGCTCCGGCCCATGACCACGGGCACGACAACATAGCCCTCCAGCGTGATGAGCGCCACGTAGAAGACCAGAATCCCCAGGACCCACCAGGGCTCGGGACAGTTGACCAACCCATCGAAGAGCGGCGGGATGCCGGCGACGATGGGCCCCAGGTAGGGGATATAGCAGAGCACCGCCGTCAACAGCGCCCATGTCCAGGCGTGATTGAGGTTGAGCGCGTGGTAAACGATGCCCACGATCAGCCCCAGCCCGAAATTGATGATGGTTCGCCAGACGAGATAGGTGCGGACCTGGCGGGTCATGTCGGATAGCGAAGCAATGGCCTTTGCTTGAGCCTCCTCGCTTGGACCAAAGATCTCGACGATGCGCCGGATCAGCATTCTTCCTTCCATCATCAGGAAGAGAAGAATGAACATGATCAGCACCCATTTCCACAGCCAGGTATAGCCAAACTCCGTAATTCCCCAAAGGATGGTAATGATGTACCCCTTTTCGGGGTTCAGCGCGACATTGAGGAGGCCGAAGACCCTGCCTTCGCGCAAACTGTTCGCCTGCTCTCCGCCATTTTTCTCGCCCTCGGGTGCCTTGGCGTTCTCGGGCGTACTGTCCTTCGCCTTGTCCACAGTTCCGTTTTTGGGCCGAGTAGGTTCGACTGGCTTGTCATTCTGAACCTTGGCGTCCTTCGGTTTGTCGGCGACTAACTCCTTGGGGGGCTCCGTTCGCGTGAAATACTCATGAATGAAGCGGTCGGGCAGCCTCTCCATCGGCCGGCGGATGCTTTGGTAAAGTTGTTCCTGGCCCTCTTGCGTCCGCGGATCGGGCAGTTCCTGAACGATCTTTGTAAGTGCCAGGGTGAACCCGAGGGTGATCCCCAGGTTGACGAAGACCACGCCCGTGACCACCAACATGCACGAGATGCCCCAGGGAATGCGCCAGCGCCGGTTCAGCCATTGCGCCGCGGGCCAAAGCAGGGCTGCCAGCATCCCCGCGATCACCGTCGGCACAAAGATGGATTCACCCCAGCGCAGAGACACGACCACGCCGATCAGTGCGAGCAAGTTCAGGCCCGCCCGCGTGGCCCTGGTCATGTTCAGGTCGATCACATCTACCTCCGACGAAAATCCTCGCGGCCGCCGGCTTGCGGGCGGAGCGCCAATAGCGCGAGGCTATTTTGTTTGCAATGTTGCCGCCGCCAGGGTGTTCTGCAAAAGCATCGTGATCGTCATCGGCCCCACGCCGCCCGGGACCGGGCTGATGGCCGACGCGACCTGGCTCACGCCTGCAAAATCGACGTCGCCTACAAGCTTGCCGTCTTTCAGGCGATTGATGCCCACATCGACCACAACGGCCCCCGGCCGGACCATGTCCGCCTTCAAAAACTCTGCTTGGCCGATGGCCACCACGACGACGTCGGCCTGACGCGTCAGAGCAGCCAGGTTGTTGCTCCGACTGTGACAAACTGTGACAGTCGCATTGGCACCGGCGGCCTTCTGCATCAGGATCAGAGCCAAAGGCTTGCCGACGATATTGCTACGGCCAACGATGACGACGTGCGCGCCTGCCAGCGCCACGCCGTTGCGAATCAACAGCTGGTGCACACCCGCGGGGGTGCCCGGCACGTAGCGCGGCTGGCCGGTCACAAGCAGGCCCAGGTTTTCCGGTCCGAAACCATCCACATCCTTGATGGGCGTTACCGCCCTGATGATCGTGGCCTCGTCGATCTGCCGCGGCAAGGGTAATTGAACCAGAATCCCGTGCACCTTGGCGTCCGCGTTGAGGCTGGCAATCAGGTCGAGAAGCTGGACCTGGCTCGTCTCTTCGGGCAATTCATGCAGCCAGCTATCTATGCCCGTCTGCGCACACGCCTTACGTTTGTTGCGCACATAAATATGGCTCGCAGGATTATTGCCTACGAGCACGGCCGCCAAACCCGGTCGGAGGCCGTGTTTCTGCTCGAATGCAGCCGCCGCTGACGCGATCTCGCCTTGGATGGTCTGTGCCAACTTCTTGCCGTCGAGGAGAGCTGCCGGCATGCCAAACTCCAAAAGTATAGTTCTGGACGGAGATTTGAAGATAACGAATCAGCAGCGCCGAAACAAGCAACAGCCCCGGCCGCGCATCTTGCCAAGCAGTCGCGGTTGCTCCCCCTTCTGGCCGGATCGTGCTTTTTATTTGCCAATGCCTTTACTGCGCTCAGAACTCCTTTACAATGGGTGGAGGTGCCTGGCATGAATGCCATTACTGAAGAAGCCCATGCGAGGGCTGCAGAGTAGCTGTAGTTGCGCCCGGATAACTAGTATGGTTGCACCTGCCTCTCGACAACATCAACCCACGGTACTTGTCGTCGAAGATGACGAAACCACCCGCAATGTCATGACTCGTATCCTCGTTCGCGAGGGTTATTTAGCGCTGACGGCCGAAAGCGGCCACGACGCTCTGGGCACCTTACGCACGCCGTTGGCGCCAATCGACGTCGTTCTCCTCGATGTGCACCTTCCGGACGTCAGCGGCATCGACCTTTGTGCCCGTATTCGGGAACTGCATCCCGAAATGCCGGTCGTGGTCTGCACAGGAGAAGCCGAGCCCTGCGAGGCTGCGCGTCTCCTGGAGCTGGGCGTGCATCGTTATTTCCGCAAGCCGATTGCGGTCGACGAACTGCTGGCAACGGTTGAAGCCGCTCTGCCCTGAAGCCGCTCGATGGGGCTGCAAGAAGAGCTGTTCAACTTGAAGCAGCCTGCCGATCCGTATCCTTTCGTCGCAGAAGCTCGGTCGTTGGCGTCAGCGTGTAAGTTCTATACGCGGCTGGCCGAGGCGTCTTGGTCCGATTGTCCGGCTTTCGCTCTTGATTTGTGCCTGGCGTGCCGATATGACTCGCGCTGCCACAGTCGTGGTTCATCAACTGGTTCTTGAGATCGCTACACCACTACTGGAATTGCTCAGAATCAAGACCCCTGACCAGTTCTCCAGGCCACATGAATCCATTGACCCAAACAGCCCAGTCTATCTGGTGGACTCTTCTTGTCCTGTTGTCCCAGGTCGCTCTCTGCGCAGACGCTCGCTGTGAAGAGCCCGGGGACGAGGCGCTGAATCCCTGGCAAAGCAGCGTCTTACCCCGCGATCTCCTGTACCAATGCGACCGGTCCAGCTTGGATAGCTTGGCTTTGAACCGTGCCTCGCACTCCTGGCTGTTTCGGATGCCTTTACCCAATTCCTGCAGCGTCTTAGGCCTGGATTCTGATGATGATTCTTCTATCGAGGCGCAACTCGACGCTGCTGCAATCGCCGCGGACATGAATGCGAATGGCCCCTTTCAACTCTCGCTAGGTGCCGACAATCCGTTTCTGGACTTCCGTCGGCCAGGCGACCCCGGCGGTGCGGGCTACTACAAGCTCTATTCCCAGTTCGCGCTGCTGGACACTTCCAACGCGGGACTTCGCGTTGGTTTGCAAGCAGTGAGTCCGGCCGGGTTGGAATGTGACGGCGTAGCTTCAGGACCGACCATCCTCAGCCCCAACCTGGCGTGGTCGTATGATCTCACGGACACAACGGCATTGCATGCCTTCGTGAGCAAGAACCTCCGCCCCAATTGGCGCATGGGGGATAGCATGCAGCCCGGTTTAAATTACGGACTTGCACTAGAGAGCCCTTGTCCCTTGGTTGCGAGTACGCCTACTAGAGGCGCCCACTTATTTGTGGAAGCTTTGAGCGAGCCCCGATCCTTCGATGGTCAGCGTTCGCCCTGGAACTGGGATTTGATCCCAGGCATCCACTGGCGCCTGGCCGACAACTGGTGGGTAACCAGTGGAATTCTCATGCCTCTGACAGCGCCACGCTTCGACAGTCGGCTGTGGCAGATCACCTGCTCGCTGCAATTCTGAACGAAATCCTTCGGCCAATCACGCCCCGCGCTCATGTAGGTATCGACTACAGGAATAGGTCTCACAGGTCCCATAGGACCTATTCCAGCGCTCATGCTTGCCCGGACGACGGACTGAAAGCGAGCCGGCAACCTCCGCCTACATCGACAGCCAGCACGCTTACTGGTTGAGCCGCAGGAGCAAGTCTGCCATCGTGCACGGTTCCTGGACGAGGCGGCATATGCGCGCGCGCGTCAAGCAACAGACCGTAAGGTTGAGGGTCGTCGCCTGGAAGAATCGAGCGGTGCCAAACCTGTATCCTCAGCCGCACAGTCTGGCCGAGTAGCTCGTGCAAGGCGACGTTCGACGCCAGTAATACCCTGCCGTTGCGAGAAATGGCCCGGTAGCTTCTTCCCACCCGTCCCTTGGGGATGAATCGGGGGCGCAGGTCGCCCGGCACTACATTCAGACTCAGGGGCAATTCTTGAGCGCTGGCCCAAAACGTCCCCGAGAGCAGCTCGGAAGGTAACATGGATCGAGAAATTTAGGGTTCTCAGCCGCGCGGGGTAGGCAGGCCGAGAGAAAGCCTGAGTGCCCGTAGTTCTTCCTTCTGATGGGTGCGAATGCGCAGGTCCGACCGTGGGAAAGCGCTGCACAACAACACAAAACCTGCGGCCGCATCTTCCGGATAGAATCGCAGGGCTTCCGATTGGTCTACTTTTCCTTCGAGGATCTTGGCGGCGCAGGTCGTGCACCAGCCCTGCAAACACATGAAAGGCAGGTTCAGACCGGCGGCCGCCGCTGCATTCAGCAGGTATTGATCGTCGGCAGCCTCGGTCTGAACCTCGCCGTCGTCGGTAATAAACGTGACGTGATACGTTGCCACTTTCTCGTTCCAACGGGGCTCCCAGCGCTCACGGATTGTAGAAACCGCGGTTCTTGCTGTAGGGAGCTTCTCCAGGCGCGCCGCGGCGGAAGTGGCCCGACGGACGCACCTTGTTGTCCCTTTCCATGCTAAGCAGCTCGATGAACCAGGCCTCGTGCTCGACCTCTTCGTTGAGGATGCGTGCAGCCATGTCGTAGGTGCGCGGATCCTTGCCGAACGTCAGATCGCAGACTTCGCTCCAGGTCCGGATGGCGCAGCGCTCTGCTTCCAGCAAGACGGTGAGGATGTTCGTGGCCGTGGGATCGCTGGGCAAGTACGCGTCCGGGCAGCCGGCGCGGTCGGCGAAATCGCGAAGGTCGCGGGGGATGGAGCCGCCCAGCTCGTAGATACGCGGCGTGATCAACTCGAAGTGGGCCCGGTCTTCCAGGCGGGCATCTTCGCAGATTTCTTTGTAATCCTCATGTCCGGCCAGGTACATCCGCAGGATCGTGTAGTAGTAGTACGTCGTGAATTCGGCACCAGCGGCATCGATCAGCTTTTCGAGCAATTGCTCGACGTTGACGCCGCGGGCGCGGATCTGCTCGACGCCGACGCGCTCGCTCACGTCCCCTGGCTTGGTTTTGCCGGTTGCATGCGGTTTCGGCTTAGCTGCCATGTCAATCCTCCTTAAACGAATGGGGTCAATCCCGTTGTACACTCGCCTCCCGGTTTGATGAGGTTGCTGAAAAAGGGGTCAGACCCCCTACGAAGCTTCACTGATTTCCCATGTTCTTGGGGATCGATCGCCCTTCGTGGAAGGGGTCAGACCCCTTTTTCAGCAACCTCATCATCCAAGAGAGAAAACACTGCTTGCTCATTTTCTAGGAACTCTTCTTGATCTTGGCCGCAAATATTGGGCTGCCAATCCATGACGACGCAAGCAGATTTTCGGCCCCAGAGCAGTTTCCAGGTGTTCTGGTGCTCGGCAGGAAGATACACTCAACGCTAAGCAGATGTGGGCAATTTTTTCCGATGACCGTCTCATGCGGAGGACCAACGGTGCGCGGCTTCGAATGCGTATCCTGCCTGGTGGTGATGGTGCTGGCATCGGCGGCGGCGTGGAGCCAGTCTCCCCCTGCCGACATCCGGGAGCTCAAACTACGCGACTGGGAACCCCGGTCGATGATGGTGACGAAGCAAACCGTGGTCGAGACGCCGGCGTTTCCAGTCATTGACGTCCATAACCACCTGGGTGGCGGCAAGGAATTCCTGACCCGCGAGCGTGTCGACCGTTACCTGGCGGAGATGAACGCGGCCGGAGTGCAGACGGTGGTGAACCTGGACGGCGGTTGGGATAGCCGGCTCAAGGAAACGCTTCAGGCGCTGGACGAGGCGCACCCCAAGCGGTTCCTGACGTTCGCGCTCCTTGATTTCAGCGATATCGACGACGACGGCTGGAGTGCCCGCGAAGCGAAGCGCCTGGAAGCGAGCTTCCAGGCCGGCGCCAAAGGCTTGAAGTTCCACAAGACCCTGGGTCTGCGTTACCGCTACAAGAACGGCAAGCCGATGCCTGTCGACGACCCAAAATTGGAGCCGATTTGGGATCTATGCGCGAAATTCAATCGACCCGTGATGATTCACACTGCCGATCCCGCGGCTTTCTTCACGCCTCTCGATCGCTTCAACGAGCGCTGGCACGAGCTAAACGCGCATCCTGATTGGCTGTTCTATGGCGACCAGTTCACGCCGCGTGCCGAGCTGCTTGCCCAGTTTACGCGCGTGGTCGCCAAACATCCGCGGACCACGTTCATCGGCGCCCACTTCGGCAACAACGCGGAAGACCTGGCCACCGTTGCCAAGTGGCTGGACGCCTATCCGAACCTGGTGATCGATATCGATGCCCGTATCTCGGAGCTTGGCCGGCAGCCTTATACGGCGCGACGGATGTTTCTGAAGTACCACGACCGGATCATGTTCGGCACCGACACACCGCCGAAACGCGAGGCGTTTCGCATTTACTACCGCTTTCTGGAAACCGACGATGAGTACTTCGATCCGGCCGCAAGCCATCACCTGCAAGGCTTCTGGATGATCTACGGGGTCTTCCTCCCCAGGGAGGTCCTCCAGGAGCTTTACCACAAAAACGCCGAAAGGATCCTTTACGGTTTGCGGTAAGGCGCGGGCCCTGCCATACTGGAGCTTAACCGCCGGAGTGAATCATTCCACGTTTCGTCTCGCCCATACATGCCCATTGCAGCCAAGTCTTGGAGTCCGATCCAGTGAAAAGTATTCAGTGGGTGGCAATACTTGCGTGGCTCTTGCTCGGTCTGGCACCGACGGCACGCGCCGAGGGTTTCGGGCTGGTCGACGGCGACCGCGTCGTGTTTCTTGGCAATACGCTCATCGAGCGCGAACAGCGTTACGGCTACTGGGAAACGATGCTGGCCAGGCGTTTCAACAGTGGCCACCTCATCTTTCGCAACCTTGGTTGGAGCGGTGACACGGTCTTCGGCGACGCCCGGGCCGGGTTCGGCTCGACCGCGGAGGGGTTCCAACACCTCAAAGAACAAGTTTCCTCCGTCCACCCCACCGTTATCTTCATCGCTTATGGCGAAAACGAGTCCTTCGAAGGCAAGACGGGGCTCGCGCACTTTGGAGAGGGCTTGAATGTGCTGCTCGACACGCTGCTTCCAACGAAAGCCCGAATGGTGCTGCTCTCGCCACTCCCGCAAGAAGACTTGGGCCGGCCGCTACCAGTCCCGACCGAGCACAATGTGAACCTGCGGTTATACGGCGACGCGCTGCGTGAAGTCGCCAAAAAGCGCGGTCTTTTCTTTGTCGATCTCTACGCCCCGGTTGCCGACCACATGAGGGAAGCCGCGCAGGGTCCCTTGACTGACGATGGCATTCATCTGACTTCCTACGGCTACTGGCGAACTGCGGCCGTCCTGGAAAAAGCACTCGGTCTGAAATTGGTGAACTCGAGTTTCGAAGTCGATCTCGGCCGGCGACCAATGAACTTCACGCTGCAAACACCGGAAACTGTTTTGCCGTCCCCGCCGCCACCGGTCGATGCGCCGGCCGGAGTTTCACTCTCGGGCTATGAGAGAGTAATCCGTTGCAAAGGTCTGGCGGCGGGAAACTACCTCCTGAAAATCGACGGAGAGAAAATTGCGACCGGCAGCGCCGCGGAATGGGCCCAGGGCAAAACGCTGGACCGCCGTTTCGAGTTGGATCAAGTTGAACGCCTGCGCCGGAAGATAGTCGAGAAAAACCGCCTCTACTTCCATCGCTGGCGCCCCGAGAACGAAACCTATCTCTTCGGCTTCAGAAAACAGGAGCAGGGGCAGAACTCGAAAGAGATCCCCGAGTTTGATCCGCTTGTGAGCAAGTTGGAAGCAGAGATTGACAAACTGAAAAACCCTGCGATCACGAAGAAGGCACACAAATACGAATTTGTTCGCCAGCAGGAGGTGGAGCGATGAATAAGGCAAGCGGCAGCAAATGTTCTCCCCTCGCCCCGGTACTCCGGGGAGAGGGGTCGGGGGTGAGGGGCATTGGCCGGGGATCGTTCGTCCCCCTCACCCCCGACCCCTCTCCCCCGAAGCGGGGGCGAGGGGAGGTTCTTACCTGCCCAGCGCCTAACGTTTTTTCGCACACCTACTGCAGATGCCCGCAGGTTATTCTGTTCGCTCTCCTTGTAGGGTTGGCGACAGCAAGTCCGCTGCATGCCCAGCGGGAGCTGACCAAGATTCCCGACCCTGATCCGGACATCGAGCGACGCTCATTTCAGGTGGCTGACGGATTCGAAGTCAATTTATTTGCTGCCGACCCGCTGCTGGCCAAGCCAATCCAAATGAATTTCGATTCCAGAGGCCGGCTCTGGATCGCCAGCAGCGAGGTCTATCCGCAAATCCTTCCGGGGCAAAAGGCAAACGACAAGATCATCGTCCTGGAAGATCGCGCCGGCACGGGCAAGGCCGACAAGATGACCGTCTTCGCGGACGGGCTGCTGATACCGACCGGTGTCGAACCGGGCGATGGCGGTGCATACGTGGCCAACAGCACGGAGCTTATTCATCTCGCCGATACGAACGGCGCTGGCCGGGCCGACCGTCAGCGAGTTGTCCTTTCGGGTTTCGGCACCGAGGACACGCATCACATCCTCCATACGCTGCGCTGGGGACCGGATGGAATGCTGTACTTCAACCAATCCATCTATATCCACAGCCATATTGAAACTCCCTATGGCGTGCGCCGGCTTGGCGGCGGCGGCATTTGGCAATTTCGGCCCGAGACCATGCAACTGGAGGTTTTCGCACGCGGCTTCTGCAACCCCTGGGGTCATCATTTCGATCGCTGGGGCCAATCTTTCGCGACCGACGGCGCCTATGGTGAGGGGATCAACTACGTGTTGCCCGGAGCCAGTTATGTCTTCACTCCCGGTGCGGCGCGCATCGTCGCCGGCCTCAATCCCGGCAGTCCCAAGCATTGCGGTGAAGAGATCCTCAGCGGACGCCACCTGCCCGAAGATTGGCGCGGCAACGTCCTGACGAACGACTTCCGCGGACATCGCGTGTGTCGATTCGTGCTCAGTGAAGACGGCGCAGCCTACGCATCGCGCGAGAAGCCGGAACTTATCAAGACAAACCATGCCGCATTCCGGCCAATCGACATCAAGATGGGTCCCGACGGCGCGATCTACATTGCCGACTGGTACAACCCCATCATCCAACATGGTGAAGTCGATTTCCGCGACCCGCGCCGCGACCACACGCATGGCCGCATCTGGCGCGTGACCGCGAAGGGCCGGCCCCTCGTGCCGCGGCCGCAGCTTATCGATGCAACTACGCAAGATGTGCTCGACGCCCTGAAAGCTCCCGAGGACTGGACCCGGCATCACGCGAAACGTGTCTTGAAGGAGCGCGGCTCCAAGGTGCTGCCGGCCCTCGCAGCCTGGGTGCGCGGCCTGGACCCAAAGGATCCCGACATAGAGCATCACCAGCTCGAAGCACTTTGGACCTATCAGTCGCTCGACGTGGTCGAGCCTCATTTGCTGAGCACGTTGCTAAATGCGAAGGATCACCGTGTTCGCGCTGCCGCGACGCGCGTCATCCAGTACTGGCACGGACGGCTGGAAAATCCAATGGAGTTGTTAGCTGCACGCGCCGCGGACGATCATCCGCGTGTGCGGCTCGAGGCCGTGCGGGCCCTCGCGCGCATTCCGCAATCCCACGCTGTCGAATTAGCCATGCAGGCCCTCGACCGGCCCGTGGACAAATACCTGGACTATGCCCTCTGGCTGACGGCGCGAGAATTGGAGTCGGTCTGGATGCCGGCATTGCAGGCTGGGCGCCTCGAATTTGCCGGCAATACTGGTCATCTTCTGTTCGCACTGCAAGCCGTCGGCTCCACAGCGGCGGTCAAGCCCCTGGTCGATCTCATTCAATCGGGCAAGGTAGCCAGGGACCGCGAGGAAAGCGTGTTGGCGCTCATCGCTGCAATGGGTGATGCCAAGGAACTCAGGATGGTATTCGACCGCGTTCTTGCAGCCGACACGACCGCAGTGGGCACTCAAGTGAGTCTCCTAGCGGCACTGGAGCAGGCGACGCGACAGCGCGGCATTCGTCCCGCGGGAGACCTGAATCGCCTCGGCAAACTGCTGGCGTCGCCGAACGATGGCTTGCGCACGGCCGTGGTAAGGCTGGCAGGATTGTGGCGCCTGGAGTCGCTGCGCTCTCAGTTTTTCGAATATGCCAGAGCGAATTCGATAAGCGCCGCCCTCCGATTGGCTTCACTGGAAAGCCTCGCCGTTCTAGGTGGTCCAGCGAGCCGGGAAGCGATTCAAAAACTCGCTGGTGCGGACTCACCCGTCGGAGTACGTATGGCCGCAGTGCGGGCGCTCACGGCGCTGGATCTCTCCTCGGCCGCCCGGCTAGCCGTCGAAGTGTTGACTGTTAGCTCGACCGAGATCGACCCTTCTGATGTGTTCGCCGCCTTTCTGGAACGCAAAAAAGGGGCAGAAACCCTGGTCGCGGCACTGGCCGGCCGCAAGCTGCCGGGGGATGTCGCCAAGATCGGTATCCGGGCGGTCCGGGCGACGGGCCGTGACCATCCCATGCTCGTCGAAGCGCTGATCAAAGCAGGCGGCCTGACCGTGGGCCCCCGCGTGCTGAGTTCCCCTGAACTGCAACAGATGATCGCGGAGATTCTGAAGCAGGGCGATCCGTCCCGCGGTGAAATCGTCTTTCGCCGCAAGGATCAAATCTGCCTAAAGTGCCACGCCATCGCAGGAGCAGGCGGCCAGGTTGGCCCCGACCTGGCGAGCATCGGCGCCAGCGCACCCATCGATTACCTCATCGAGTCGATTCTCTTGCCCAACAAGGCGGTAAAGGAAAACTACCACTCCATGATCGTCGCTACCAAGGAAGGCCGCTTTTTGACCGGCATCAAGGTCCGAGAAACCCAGACGGAACTGATTCTCCGCAGCGCCGACGACCAGGAGATTGCCGTTCCGCTGAAGATGATCGAAGACAGGGCAATGGGCGGCTCGCTCATGCCCGAAGGCCTGGCGGACACGCTGACTCGAACCGAGCTGATCGACCTGGTTCGATTTCTGTCGGAACTCGGCAAGGTTGGTCCATACTCGGTCAGCAAAGCCCGGCTGGTCCGGCGCTGGCAGACCCTCGAGCCCACTCCCGCAGCCTATAGCCTGCTCCTGCGAACCAGCTATCATTCAGCAGTTTCCAATGATCCGGCATTGAGCTGGGGGCCTTGTTACAGCAATGTCTCGGGGACTTTGCCGCTGGATGCTCTCTCCACTTTCCAATTCCGGAAGCCGGATAGCAAGGAGTCCGACCGATTCGCTTTCGTTCGCTGCCAGATCGAAGCTTCGAGCCCGGGAAAAGTGAAATTCTTACTGAACTCCTCTGCGGGCCTCACAGCCTGGCTCGACGGCAAACCCGCAGACGCGAAAGCTGACATGGAGTTCGATCTGGCATCGGAAATGCACACGGTTACGTTTGCGGTCAATCTGAGTCAGCGCCAAGAGGGCCTGCGCTGCGAGTTGGAAGAAGTGGCGGGGTCAGGGGCGCACGCTCGGATCATCGCGGGCAAATGACATTACAACTCTCAGACGAGCGTTGGCGATTTCTAAGTGACCGTGCGGCATTCAGCTGTAGGTCAGGTTTCCAACCTGACCGGACAGATTAGGAAATCTGTCCTACGCCCCTGCCGAATCAAGCACGGTGATATAGCGCCTGGTGCACTTGCGCAAGCCGCCCCTGCCTGAACCACGGCTGCTCCGTACAATAATAAGTGCAAATCACGGGTCCTGCAGGAGTCGCTCGCAGGACCGAAATCTGGTGGAGGCTTTGGCAATGCTCAACAGAATCTCTTCGCTCAGCTCAATAGCGCTGCTGCTATTCGGCTTGGGAGCTCAAGCTGCCGACGTTCACGGCGTCGTCGTCAAGGTAGACACTGACCGGAAGGAAATTACTGTCAAATGCCGCGACAAAAGTTTTCGCGGGGCGACAGTGGACTTCCAAATCAAGGAATCGACAGCGATTCAGTTGGGAAAGCAACCGGTCGGCTTGACCGACTTGTCCCCTGGCTCGAGGGTGCGCATTGTCTACGAACTTGACGGGGGAAGACACATGGCCCTTTCAATCACGGCGCATGGCCTGTTGAGCGCGCCAGCCCCGGCACCCGCTGCTCCGCTCGCTCCAGCAACGGACTCTGGCCTAACGGGCACTCTCCGCCGAATTGCTCTGACCGATCGCGAAATCGTCCTCGTGGGCTCTCCGAGCAAGGGTGGCCCTGGGACAGAGACAACCTTATTGGTTCCAGCGGATGCCAAGATCACCAGGGATCAAAAGTCGATTCGGTTTGAGGATCTCAAGGAAGGCGAAACTGCAGTGGTATCTCCCGAAAAGAAGGAAGGCAAATTGCTGGCCCGCTCGATTCAGGTCGGGGCAGCAGCGCCGCCCAGCACTCGCCCGGAGCGCGAGAATCGAATAGCCAAAGTTCGTCAAATCTTGAAAATGATCGATCTTGCCCTGCAAGGGCTGGACCGGAATTAGGTCCGGGAAACGCCGGCGGTACTCCCCGCGCCTGGTGCTATGCCCACCGCATTTGCGTGGGAATGCAAGCGACATTGGGCCCAGTTGCGATTTGACCTTCGAACCGGTGCACTGTCCCGCGGCTTGAAATGGGAACGCCTTCCCTGACCACTCCTTGGCACTGGTTGAGTGCTGCCAACTATACCGGAGTGCGTGCTGGCCCAATGTGGCTGGATGCGGATGCGCCCGCTGGAGTCGACAGTCCCTGATAATTCGCTGTCGCTCACATGCCCACGCAAAAGCCGTGGGCATAGCACCAGGCACCGGGCGTTTTCGATACTAAGACTTATCGACCAATAAACATAACGTCCAGGATCTGCGGACCGCCGCCGCCCTGGCGACCGCCTCCGGGAGTGGCTTCGCGCGTGATCACGATCACATGATCGGTCTTGGCATCCAGCGTGCAGGTTTTGCCGCCGGCTTTGGTTTTCACGGTTTCTTCCAGCACAAATTCCGTGGGGCTGTTTTCCTTGATGACGCTCAGCGTGCCGTTGCCGTGCGAACTAAAGGCCTCCATGGTGCGAGGATTGAAGGCTGCACCGTCGCTGCTGCCGGCCAGAGGCAGGGTGGTGATGATTTTGCCATCGACTGCACTGAGGATGACACAAGTGGGCGAGCCGCCGCGTCCGCCGCGACACATCGCGAAAAGAATGTGGTTCTTGGGATCGATGGCCAGGCCCGCCGGCCCGTTGCCCTTTTCACCGAGGTCGAAATGGCCGGTCACCTTGAGGGTTTTGGCGTCCACCACCGCGATATGGTGCGCGTTGGCTACGTCAAAATAGAGATGTCCCTCGCCGTCCGTGGCGCCCTGCTCGACGGCGGCATTGGCGCCGTTCGGGCCGATGGCCTCCACCTTGCCGACGATCGAACCGTCCATGGAATCGACCACGAGGAGGTTGGGCGCACGGTGACTCAGAATAAAAAAGTGGTGGGTCGGGGCGTCGAAGATATAGCCGTCCGCACCCGGCGCCGGAACGGTCTTGATCGCTTCGAGTGTTTTCGTGTTGAAAAAAGTCGCGGGATTGCCGGAGACCAGACCGGTATGGTTTTCCGGGTCGATCGCGACGCCATGCCCGGACGCCTTGGCCAGGGTGCCCGCGAGCTTGTAGGTATCGAGGTCGAAGACACTGACCGCATTGCCGCAGGCGACATAAACCCGGCGGTTGACGCTGTCCGCCGTGACGTAGTCAATCCTCCCGGCGGCGGGAATCTGCGTGGTGGCAAGAATCTTGTAGGGCTTGGCCGCGATGTCGTCGGCCGGAGCGATTTGGGCGAGACCTAAGAACCCCGACAGGCCGAGGGCGGCCGCAAGCAGTGTGCTGGGGTTTTGGGGAAGTTTTCTCATAAGGTACCTCCTGGGCGCCAATGGACACTTGGTTATTGATCAAACGACATTGTAATAATTTTGGCTCGTCTGGAATTCGTGTGGGTAGTTTTTCCGCGATGACGGCTCGCTCACAATGTCTGCCCAGGAACTCGGGAGCTGCCATCCTCGTTGAGCGAACACATATCGTTTCGATACACCAGTCGATTTCACAGGCGCGCCCTCATTGCAATTGAGTGGAACATCCCTCGACCCGGATGGGCAGAATTTCAAGTGATTTGAATTGGACACTAGAAGCGAGAGGCGATAGCTTCACGACAGGCTCCCTGGCAACGAATCCGGACCTGACATAAGACCATTTCAGCGACGGCCAGGGTTGTTCCTTATGATCCCGATGAATAACCCGGGCCACAAGCCGGAGCGCCGGGGGCCAGTACCTGGAATGCCTACGCCGTAGGCGTTGCAGCGCAAAGCCCGGAGTCGCGGCAGCGCACTCCGGGTCAACGCCGTGCGCCATCGTCGTTTCTACTACGCCGTAGGCGTTGCAGCGAATTTGGCATTGCGAAAGACGCGACGCCACCCCGGAGAGTTTGGGGCTTCGCTGTAATTCTGCGCTGCAACACCTTCGGTGTAGGATGCAACGGGGCTAGGCGTTATCCCCGGAGTGCGCTGCCGCGACTCCGGGCTATGCGCTGTAACGCCTGTGGCGTAAGAGAGAGGTATCCCGAAATGCTTCTCAACATGCGTAAAGTTTGGCAGGATCGAATGAAGCCATGCGTCACAATTACTTGCCCAAATCGAAAAATGGCGCTGTCCAACTAGGCAAACGGCAGCAAATGTTCTCCCCTCTCCCCCGGAGCGAGGGCGAGCGAAGATTATTACCTGCCCATTGCCGTACTCCCCGCGCAGATTACGATTGTTCGGGCCGGCAGACTTGCAGGAAACCTGCACTCGATTCGAAGAAACGCTGACGCCGCGCGCGGGCTTTCGGCGTGGGCTCCTTGTGCAGGGTTTGCAAGTCGGCGAGATTGGCAAGGCAGAACGCGCAGGCGACTGTGTGGAGGTGGAAATCGATGTATGCCTGAAGCTCCGAATCCAACACCTTGAGCAAATAACTGCCGAGCTGTTCTCGGCTCACGCAACTCAGGCGCAGCCGGCACCAGATGGCCCCTATCGAGTGTTCGCCACGATCTCGTTCTTGCATGATCGAGCGCAGCAGACGCTGCAGCGCTTCCGAATCGCGAATGGCCTGCTCGATGCGTGCCGTCTCGGCCTCGCTAAGAGAATCCTCCAGGTAGCTGTGCAACTGCTCGCGGGTGATGTTGGGCATGATCGTTGATCCCTGAATCCACGTACTCTGGCGCTGATGCTGGAGGACTAACCCCGGATTATTCATGCCGGATTACTAGCCCGAAGCGTTAGCGAGGTTCCCAAATGGACCTACCTCGCTAACGCTTCGGGCTAGTATTCGTCACGCTGTTGGCCACTTCCCCTGCTGAAGAATAATTCTGGCTAATCCTGGAGTTCCGGAAAAACGTCAGCCGGTAGGCCGGCTTCACGAATGTATTCGGTCAGCTTTTTGACGGCGGCAAAGCGATAGTTCGCCACCTGCTGTTCGGTGATCTTCAAGAAAGCCGCAACGTCGCGGTTTGCCCAGCCTTTGACCAGGAGCAATTCCAAAACCTTGAGGCGAATGAAGTCGCCTTTTTCCTTCCACTGGCCGATCATCACGCCAAGGCAGCGGGCGATCGCATCGGTCTCCAATTCCTTGCGTTCGTGACTGCGGGCCAGGCTGGATGCTGCGGGGTGGCGGTCGTATTGTTGCTGTAACAGATCACCCGACCCGTCGGATGCCGGATGCAGCGGATGCCGGCCGGAGCGCCGCAAATGATCCGTGAGCTTGTGGGAAGCGATTGTGAAGAGGTAGGTCTGCAATTCGCGCTGATCGTCGAAATGCGGTAGGCTGTTCAGGAAGCCGATGAACGTCTCCTGCACGACGTCTTCGCTGGCCGGCCGGTCGTGCAGCCGGCGTTCGACAAAGGCCAGGAGCCGGCCTTCATAACGGGCGATCAGATTCTCCCAGGCCCGTGAATCGCCCTGGCGAATCTGCTGGATGAGCAAGCGGTCGCCTTCTGATGCCATGCATGCCGCCGACGAAAAAGTTGAATTTCCATCATTCTAGTGGTAGTCCACGGTACCAATCAATCGGCAGCCTCGTCAACTCGGTAATCGATTAAGAGAACCAGTACAAGCCGGCCCCAACCAGCGCGACAAACCCAAAAACAGCCATGCGCAGCCAGGCCGTGTAGTATCCCTTGGTAAGTTCCTCAAGGCGCAAGTAGCCTGCAGCGGCCCCGAACAGCGCTACCAGTCCGGCCATCACCTTGCCAAGAACAAGCATGCGCCAATCTGAGATGGCCTGGCGATCGTGAAGGGCCATGTCGCGGTAGTCGCTGCGCGAGATTTTGACGCTAAGGTTGGCCTCGACCATGGGGCCAATCCCTTGAATTTCCTTGTCCTCCGACTCCACGCTTGGCGGCCACTTGGCCAGCTTGGCGCGAATGTAGTCTTGGGAAGGAATCCAAAGGAAGGGTCGATCCTGCGCCGTCAGCCGACGGACGACTTCCGTCTGCGCTTTCTCGAGCGCATCCTGGAACGCATCGTCCTTTTTCTTGCCATAGCCCTGCACCACGATGATGACATCCTCGTCTCTGACGGACGCCGCCTTCGCCTGTTGAGCGCGCTTGGACTTCGCGGTGCCTCCCTGATCGGCAACGGCACAGCCCATGAACGCCCAGAATGCTATCAGGCTTAACAAGAATGCCGGTCGCATGTCACCTTCTCCTCGTGGCGGCAAAGCTAAGCGTACCTCAACCGCATCCGACGGTTCAATGGTGGCGGCGACGGTTCCCAGGGACTGACCAGTTGCACAATGGCGGACGCCGTCGTCAGGACCAACGTTCCGTGCCACGGTTCCTGCCAGACCACCAAGAGAACCAGACCCCAGAATCCCGCAGCCATGATCGGGGCGAAACTGAACCGATGCGCTCGCCGGCGGTCCGTCATCTTCCACCAGCGGAGGGCGAAGAACGCGAGGGCAAAGTAGGTTAGCGCGCTGGATGAGCTGGGACTACTGATCTCGCTGGGCCAGTTGACTGGCAAGGCATCTGCCTGGCTGGCGGCATGCGACGCGAATTGCGCGTTGCGCCAGTGAGGCACCCAGCCCTCCAGCCAGAGCGCACCCATTCCCACGCCGATTCCCAGCGCAAGCATGACCAGCCGCCGTCCCCAGAAGTCGCCGCGCTGGACGGTCCAGAACTTGGCAGGGATCAAGACGGCCCAGCAGGTCGCGATCGTCAGGAATGCCTGTTGAGCGATTTCATTGTGCGTCATCTCTCCATGGGCCAGAGGCGCGAGCAAGATGGTGGCCAGCGTCGCCAGCAGGGCGGAAGCCGCCAGCGAACCGCAGAGCTCGGCAGTCAGGCAACGCAGGGAATGCACGGGTAAAACGGTCTGGATCGGCTCGAGCCTTGCCGCGGCGGGGCGCGGAGGGCCTTGCGGCGGACGCGGTGCGTTGGCCTTGGGTGGCTCGGCCGCAGCTGCCGGCCGGCGCTCTGGAGCCTGCGCTGCCATTTCGGGGGCCGGCATGCTATGATCGCGGCCCAGCACCTCGACAGCCTTCGCCATCTCGGCCAAGCTGACGTAACGGTGCAGCGGATTCTTGGCGAGCGCCTTGCCCACCACCGGCACGTACTCGGCCGAGAGCTTGCTCAGGTCGGGAGGCGTCGTCAGGTGCTTCATGAGGATCTCGCCCGCGCTCTCGCCTTCGAACGGCACCCTGCCGGTCAGCATCTCGTAGAGAATGATGCCCGCGGCATAGATATCGATTTGCTTGTTGTAGTTGCCCGTCGAGATTTCGGGAGCCATGTAGTGGACCGTGCCGACGCTCTGCGTCTGGGCAGTCCGATGGCTGCCGCTGATGAACTTGCACAAGCCGTAATCGCCGACCTTGACGATGCCGTTCTCAACGAAGATGTTGGCGGGCTTGAGGTCGCGGTGGACGATACCGTGGTCGTGCAAGTAGCCCACGGCACGGGCCAGGGCCAGGAACCATTGTTGGACCAACTCGTGAGGCAAGCCCTCCGGATGCCGGCTGAGAACGACGCTCAGCGGCTCACCCGAAATGTATTCCATGATCACCCAGTGATCGCCCTGGGTGTCGGTGCGCATGTCGTACAGGCTGACAAGGTGCGCGTGCTTGAGGTTGAGGCACTGGGCCATGCCGCGCAGCTCGACCTCGAGGTTGCCGCCGCGTACCAATTTGAGGGCCACTTCTTTGCCGCCATCGCTGACGGCATAGTACACCTCGCCGAAGCCGCCGCGGCCGATGCCGCGCTTCAGGGTGTACCCGTCCAAGGGCCGTTGTCCCGAATTATAGATGAACTTCATCGCTGCACCTGAACCTTCTACGTTCGCCCCATCCCTGTTCCGACAGGTTCGATAGCGAAGGCGAAGTCGTCGCCGGTCACCGTTGATGCTGCTCGAAGCAGGCCACGCTCGTGACAACGCTGTCCATCAACGCTCAGGTTCCCCCCGTAGCGAACGCCCAATCCGTCTTTCTGGCGATAGAGAACAATCGGCTGCGCCAAATCGGGCATGGATACGTGCACCTGGGAATCGGGACCCAGCACCAATGTATCCGCCATCAATAAGACGCCGTCCACCGTCAGCGGCAGCCGATGGCCGCTGACCAAGTCTAACCTGGCCGAGGCGCTGACCGGCACAGGTTGGTTAAACTGAAGCTGGCATGAATTCCCCAACGTCAGGCGGTCGCCATGCTGCAAAAGCACCTTGTCCGCAGGTCTGCTGTTGACCAGCAACGGGCGGGTTGCTTCCAACAAGTAGCCTTCCACATCCCGCGTGAGCGCGGCATGCATGCGCGACACGTCGGCAAACAGCGGAATGTCCACATAAGCGTCCGGCGTCGCCTGTCCCAACGTTACGCGGTTACTCAGGCAAACCAGGAAGCCCCCTACCCCGTCGATCCAGAGAAGGAAGCGCTGGTCGGCCGCCGGGTGCATGGAGTCTTCCTTCTCGTGCTCTGGAGCGCGCGGCGCGGAGGCGATCGTCTGCGGTTCGATGGCCCGCCATGCGCGGGCGCGTGCCTTGCGGCCTTCCATGTGTTGCGGAGCCATCGCCAGCACCTGCTCCGATAGCCGGACGACCTCGCGCCAGTCGCGGTGGGCCGCCGCCTCGTGAAGCTGGACGACCAGCATCGCAAACGCTTGATGCCGGTTTTCCAAACTTATCACATACTGCTCCAGCGAATCGACGCGTTTGGGTAGAAGCTTGCGTACGCGTCCCACCGCGGCGAGGGCCTGGGCGAATTCGCCGCGGTCTGCCTGTTCCTTGGCCAGCACCCATCCCTTCGCGGCCTCATCCAGCATAGTGAGCTCGGTTTGCTGCACTGAGCGATCGCGGAGCTGGGTGATCACCTCTGCGGCTCGCCCGGGTTCTCCCGCTTCGAGCAGGTCGCGGACTTCGGCGAGACCGTGTCTCGTCAACGACTGCCGCAGCTTGCTCGTGAATTCTTCCGCCACCCCCACCTGCTCGGCCGCAACCAGATCGTTCCAGGCCGCGGCGAGATCATCCTGCTGCAGAGACCGCTCACCACGCTCCACGAATCCCCGAGCGACTTGCACGAGCAACTCCCAGGAGCGTTTATGCCCATGAGCGGCCGGCTGGCAGAGAAGGCGGTGCGCCTCTTCAAGGCGGCCGTTCTTCAGGGCTTCTTGTGCTTGCCGGAGAGCCAGCCATGCAAAGCCGAGCATAATCTTCGTTTCGTGAATGGCCGGGGGTGGAGCAACGAGCGGTTGGGATTTTCCCCACGCCGCTCGCTTCTTTCAATTATAATCAAAAGACCCGAAGGTGCTCGGTTTGCAGCTCCCGTCGGCCACAACGAGTGGCCTTTGTTTTCCTCCGAAGAGGATACCGATCACCCCCAGGTATTTGTTTCGTTGTTGTTGGGCTAGGGCGGCAGGTTCAGGCTATTTGCTGCCACATTTCGGCGGGCCCGTGCTTGCGGAACCCTGTCGTCGAAGCCCTCAACAACTGCGCGCTACTCTTTGGGCATCTTCGAAACAACCACGCCTTCCTCGCTGCTGCCGCCGAGGAAGTCATCGACTTCCTTGCTCACCTGGGCGGCAGTCTTGGCCTTCTTCTCGCCGATGATCGTCTCATCGTTCCATTGGCCAAGGAGTTCGGCCTCGGTCTGTTGGACCTTCATTTCGTTCCGCACTTCCGCCAGGGATGCCTTGATCCTGGAGAGCCGGGAGTCGTCAAGGTGGAAGTTGCTCTTCGTCTGCGCCAGGCGCAGAGTCTTGAGTTCTGCCTCGATCTGAGCGATCTGGGCTTCCAGCTGATCCTTTTGTGTCTTGATGCTCATGAGCTGCTCGCGGGCGGCGTCAAGTGACTTCTCCTTGGCCTCGAGCAATGACTTCTTGGCGTCAAGTTCGTCCTGGCAACGCTTGGCCGCGGACAGCTTCCGGGCAACCAGGTCATTGATCCGCTCCCTGCTGTAGAGCCGGCCATTGAAAGCGACTTTTTGGTCGCCGGACTTGATTTCGTCCTTCATGGCGCGGAGATCGCCCTTCTGCTTTTCCAGGCTAACCTGGATCAGCCCGATTTCTTCCTTGAGGTTCCCAACGGCCACGGTTTCCGAGGCGATCAGGCTCAAGTTCTTCCGCATGTCCGGAATGAGCTGCGCTGATTCGTTGCGAATCGTTTCCAGTTGAAATTCGAGCGGTACTTGCCTCTTGGCGCTGACCCGCACTTTCTGCCAAGCCGTCCTGGCGTAGCTGCCGAGGTGGGTTGAGTTCAGAATGAACAAACCCGCCACGACTGCCAAAGCTGCAATTCCTAGCTTCCTAAACATGATGTCCCCTTTCCAGCAAAAATGGCCGATGTGGCAACAAGATTCGCGGGGTTGAGTCCCCTCCTGCCTAGTTATTCGCCGGTGGGTGGGTCGGATTTAGGAGAAAAAGTGAAGAGAGTGGGGAGGAAAGGGCTGTGCGAGCGCCGTAAATACTAGACTCTCGTATACTATTGAGGGCCGGGCGGTGGCTGCGGCTCAGCTTTCAGGAGTCAATGGCCTCCAGATAACGCGCAGCTGAGCGCGTGACCGCCGCTTTGGCGTCCACGGCGACTACCAAGCCTGGGAACGCGCCATAAATGTGATCGAACACGAAGGGCGTCAGCCCATCGACGGGGCGGCCGTGTCCCCGCAGCCCCCCCAGGAGGAATTCTCAAAGTTCGCGCGCGGACCTACTGCTTGTCCACAACGGAGTCGAAGACCCGCACCTTCTTCCAGTTATCCCGGTTTTCCTCAATGAACTGCTTATGCCTCGCGGAATCCTGGTATTCGTCGTGGGCTGCCTTGTTCTTGAAGACAACGTGCAGCCCGATTTCAAAATCTCGATCGTTCACCGGCCGATGCAATTCTTCCGCGAGCGTGCCGGTAGCGAAGAAGACTTCGCCGGGATGCTTGGTGAGGAATTTCTTGCAAGCATCCACCATCTTCTTCTTGGCTTCTGCAGAGTTATCTTTGAGCGAGAAATAGACGTTGTGCACCAGCATCGGCTCGTCCGCCATCGCTGCCTCCGTTTTCGGGTGAGTGTTCAGGGCGAATAATCCTCCAAGAATGCTATCCAGCGCCAGGGTGTCCCCAGATTGGCGCCGCATGATTCGGCTAATCTATTCTGACGGCTCAGCCTTCCGAAATTAAAATGACCAGGGCAAAGGGCGCAGCCAGGTAAGTACTGCTGAACGGCACGCGTGGTCCGTCATCGGTTTCCACAATGTCCAGCGGTGTCGCCAGGGCCGTGTCCACCGTTCTTCGCCAGCCGCGGCCGGTAGGGGACGCCGGGATTCGGAATGCCAGCGGCTGCTGCCCTGCGTTGCACATGACATGGAAGTCTCGATCGGGCTCCCTGCTGGTCTGACTGCCGTCCAGCGAAAATGTCAAAGAGCGACTTCCGGGGAAGAACGCCGGTTGGCCGGGCTCGAGGCCGTGCCAGATGATGTCGGGCTCGCGATCGCCGTTTGGACCGGAACCGGAGAAGAAATCGCGCCGTCTCAGGGCGGGATGGCGTCTGCGCAAGGCGATCATCTCGCGTACAAAACGCAAGAAATCAGCATTCTTGGCTGCAAGGCCCCAATCTACCCAGCTGACTTCATTGTCCTGGCACCAGGCATTGTTATTGCCACCCTGCGTCCGCAAGAATTCGTCGCCGGCCACGAGCATTGGCACGCCCTGGGAGAGGAGCAACGTCGCTATAAAGTTCTTCGCCTGGCGCCGGCGCAGGCCCAGTAGCTCGGGATCTTCAGTGGGCCCTTCGACACCGCAGTTCCAGCTGAAGTTCTCATTCATGCCGTCGCGGTTGTCCTCACCATTGGCGTCATTGTGTTTGCCGTTGTAGGAGACAAGATCCCATAGGGTGAAGCCGTCGTGACAGGTGACAAAATTGATCGAGTGATACGGACTCCGCCCAGAAGGTTGGTAGAAGTCCGCGCTGCCGCAGACCCGCGTTGCCAGCTCGCTCTCAAGATCGGGATCTCCGCGCCAGAAGCGGCGAACACAGTCCCGATAGCGGCCATTCCATTCAGACCAGCGCCGTCCGTAAGGGAAATTGCCTACTTGATACAAGCCGGCCGCGTCCCACGGCTCGGCGATCAGCTTCGTGTCGGCAAGGACGCCGTCTTCGGCAATCGATTCGACTACCGGTGGTTCCACCAGCACGTTGCCCAGGTGATCCCGACCCAGGACGGAGGCGAGATCGAAGCGCAGTCCGTCGACGTGCATGTCGCCCACCCAGAAACGCAAACAGTCCATGATGAGGTTGCGGACGATGGCATTGTTGCAATTGACCGTGTTCCCGCAACCGGAGAAATTTAGGTACTTTCCATCCGGTCCCAGCATGTAGTAAAGGGAATTGTCCAGACCTCGAAACGAGTAAGTCGGTCCGCGATCGTCCCCCTCGCCCGTATGGTTGAAGACGACGTCGAGAAACACTTCAATCCCGGCCTGGTGAAAGGCACGGACCATCTCGCGAAATTCGGTGACCTGGCCGTATTCCCGGCCCACGCTGGCATAGGCGGCCTTGGGAGCCGCAAAAGCAATACTGTTGTATCCCCAGAAATTACGCAGCGGCTCCTGCGTTTGTGGGTTGAGGAACGCGCAGTCGCATTCATCGAAATCATGAATGGGCAGCAATTCCACGGCCGTAATCCCTAGCCACTGCAGATAGGGAATCTTCTCCGCGAGCCCCGCGAAAGTGCCGGGATGGGCCACTCCGGACGTAGTATGGCACGTGAAGCCGCGCACGTGCAGCTCATAGATGATCGAATCCTCTACAGGGATGCGCGGCGGTACGTCTTCGCGCCAATCGAACGCCCTGCGAATAAACAGGCTCCGCCGCGCCGGCTGCCTCCCCTTGGGTGCCGCAGTGCACCCCCAGACCGCCCGGTCGGAAACCGCCGTCGTCGCCGGATCGAGCAGGACGATGGAAGGATCGAAGCGATGCTCCGGCCCTTTCGGCCCCGCCACGCGCCAACCGTAGCGAAAGATGGGCGGCAGCCCCGCGACGAGGATATGCCAATGATTGCCGGTTCGGTTGATCCAGGGGTCGAGCGGAACCTCGGCCAGAGGCTGGTCGCTGTCGATTGGGAACAGCACCAGCGTCACTGCCGAGCCATGCCGGCTCAAAGCGACGAAATTCACCCCATCGAGGAGAGCGGTCGCGCCGATGGGCAGCGAGCGCCCGCGTGCAGTGCGCAAAGTTTGCATGGGAAGTTAGCTTAAGGACGAAGCGGGCTCTTGTCGAGCAGCAAACGTTGAACAGGAGAGAACAGAGGAAACGGAGAGTTTCACCCTCTGTTTCCTCTGTTTACTCCTGTTCATTCTGGCAAGCTGACTGTTTTTGGCACCCGGCGCGACTTCACACGCCTATCTGCACTTGAACCAGCCTCCAGAAGCCTCCCGTTTATCCCATTGCAGGCGTGAATCCTATCTAGCGGCTCTACTTTTTCACGGCCATTCGGCCTACGCATCTTGCGAAAGACTGCGCCGCTAGCGTGCAATGCAACTGTTGGTCAAGACGACGCAGTCAAGGATGCACTCGCATGGACGCGCACTTCACCGGCCGCGCCGACAAGGCTCGCACCCTCAAGAAATTTCGCGTACGTGCTGCCCGTTACGTGGCAGCCGCCCAGGCATGGAAAGAGCTGCTTGCCCAGGAACAGCTTTGGCAACTGGCCAACCCGGGGCAACCACCAGCCGCGAATGCCGCCCCCATTGGGGACGGTGATCCACACCCGCCCGAACGAACTTTCCCCCCCAAGGGCATCTTCGACTGGCTCTGGGTATCGACATTTGGGGAGCGGCTCGGTGTCGATCCCGCAACGGAGTGGACGATCCCCAGCCCCGCGTTGGCGGCGGGTAAAGCATGCGCCATGACGGAGAGGCTGGAGCAGGAAGGCGGTGAGCTGGATACATGCACGACGTGCCCGCCGGCAGCCGAGCGGCCCCTTGGCGAAGCGGGCTTTCTGACGGGATGTCTGGTCGGCTTGTGCGATTTCACCAGAGGCCGTCTGAATGCGTTCATCGACTTACCGCTTCAGGGCGCGCATCCTCAACGACTTGGCGCCAACATCGAGCAGTTAGCGAAGAAGCTTCGCGAACTCCTGAAGGATCATGACTGCGCGGCGCTGCAAAAGTTCAATGGCGATCTCTCTCAGATCGTGCTTCCGGCGCACTGCGACCGTCTCAGCGAGCGGGAGAAAGGCCGGCTGACGACGCGTGTGGCCTTGAAGTATGCCAGCCTGCTCAAAGGGGCCGGCAACACGACCAGGGTGCTCGCCAAGCTGGGAAAAGCGAGCGTGGATGAAATCGCATCCCTGGGGCGCAAGATCGCCCATTGGGCCAAGAGGGGGAGGATTCGCAAGCCCAAGAAAGCTCCGGTTTCTCCCAAGCGGCGGCGTCGGCAAGCCCTGAAAGCTCGAGCGCCTTCCGCCAATGGTCGTAGGACAGGCAGCCTGCCTGTCCATTGCGACAACGGGACAGGCAAGGCTGCCTGTCCTACGACCGACCCGTCCCATGAACCAAGATGGACGCCGCCCAAGGGCTGGCACGGTCCCAGCAAGCAGAACGGTAGCTGGTTGGGAGAACGCGGCAATTCGGGATGGCTCGATAACCGGCCCGAAATCCAGCACATCACCCAGGGCGAACCCGTTCCGTTCATCCTGGGCAGGATCGTTTTTGACAAATGGATGAGAGCCGAGTTCCATGTGCCCGGCGTGAAAGGTGGGAGGGCGTACCGGACCGCCGATTTCAGAAAGATCCACCGAGCAATCATCAAAAAAGAGAATTTAGGCGTGCCCGGCGAGAAATACTGCTGGCGTAAGCGCGGGCAGATTGCCAGCAAGTGGCTTCGAGAGCAGCCAGATGGATTTGGCGGGAAGGGATTGAAACCCCATCACGCCGGCGGAGACGTCATACAATACATTCCCGCGGCTCTCCACAAAATCCAGCACACGGACGTGCAGGCGTTTGTGCCGCTGATGTGATGCTGGGTTTGAAAAAGGGGGCTGGCATTCTGACACCGTTTCTCGTTCCAAGGCTCTGCCTTGGAACGCGCTGCCCCGCAGGCTCTGCCTGCTCTGAGTACCCTTCCGGCCGCTCTGGCTTCACCAATTCGAGGCTGAGCCTCGCGGGCAGTGCGTTACCAGGCAGAGCCTGGGAACGAGGAATCGATTCGTCTACGCCAGCGCGTCTTGGTAGATTACAATCATTCGCGGCTGGAAATTGATCTTCTGAGCCCGAGACTGGTTTTGAGCATGAAAACAATTGCCACGACCCCGCCAGTAGACATTGCTCTGCGAACCATGAACGCCGAGGAAGTTCGCAGGGTACGCGCCTGGTTCGACCATCTGCAGAATTGGGACGGCGATGAATATGTCCGCAGGCGCTCGCACAGTCTTGAGGAAGTTCCGGATGTTTACGTCCTGAAGACGAGTTCCGACATTCGAATATTCTTCAGATTTGACGGCGACACGGTGACAATCCTGGATGTTGCCAAGAAGGCGGCCATCTACACCTCCGGCCACGTCCCCGAGATCGATTAGTGCCCAAGAACCTTGAATCAATCACTTTCAATCCTGCCGAGTTCGTCGAGGAACTCGAGTCGTTTCACGCTTTGCTCAAATCCGGCGCGGAATTATCTGAGCAGAAGGACATTCTGCCGTTCTTCAAGAAGAAAAAGCATCTGTGTGCCTATATCGGCACCTTTTCGCCGAATATTGGACCGGCTACCGAGTTAGCTTTCGAGTACCCCTTCTTCGGCGATTTCTCCGCGGATCTGCTTCTGGGGAGCAAAGAAGCTGGTGAATTCTGCGTAGTGGAATTTGAAGACGGGAGTCGAGACAGCATATTCAAGAAGGCGGGACGCCGCTCCAACCCCGAATGGAGTTCGCGATTCGATCACGGCTTCAGCCAGATCGTGGATTGGTTCTATAACCTCGACGATTTTAAAGGGGCCAAGGGGTTCGCCAAGACCTTTGGCTACGGCCATGTCAAGTTCAGCGGCTTGCTGATCATCGGAAGGAGCAGCGGCCTGGACGATGCCAAGCGCAACCGCCTCAAGTGGCGGACTGAAAAGGTTCTGATCGATTCCCATCCGATCAATTGCATTACGTTCGACGATCTCCATGCAGTGCTGCGCAACCGCTTCGCCCTATATGGGGCTGCCTGGAAGTTGGAATAGGAAAGATCGCGGAAGGGATGGCTCAGACGAGACTTCTGATACTTCACCGGGTGCCATGTTTTCGCGGCCATTCAGGGGCTATCGATGAAAATCCTAACCAGGAGGCCGCGAAAACATGCCGAGCAGCCGGCGACATGACCTCCCCCGTTGGGGTGACGACATGCTTACGGGCCTTCCAGGGCGTGAGCATTCTATCGCTTCACCGTGGCCCGTAAGCATGGCACCCGGCGCTCATGGTTTTACGGTCGGCCGGCCGACACGGCTGACGAGTTCCTTCAGAAACTGATCGGATTTCATGAACACCGAGAAGTGCCCGCCGCCTTCGATGGCCACGAATGCCTTGCGGGGTGCCTTGATGGATTCCAGGTATTGCCGGGCGAGTTCAGTGGGGGTCGTGAAGTCTTCGGCGCCCTGGAAGAAATACACGGGAATGGCAAACTCAAGACCCAGTTCCTTCGGTCCCATCAACTTCGTCTGCGGGACGAGACGCTCGCCGCTTAACATCTGGCCGTCGACGGAGTCGTTGAGGTCTTGCACGGAATTGCCGGGCGCGACCAACGTGAGACCGATTGTCCCGGACAAAAACTGGTCCGCACCCTCGAAGGCGTTCGACCACTTGCGCTGGACGCCAAATCCCTCGCCGGACTTGTAAGGCGGCGGCCCCACGCGGGTCAATTCATCGACGGCTGCTGGATCCCCGACAGCCCGCGCTTTGTTCAGTAGGGCGTTGTAGGCAACGCCGTAGTTGCGCGGTTCGTCCGCGACCTGGCCGGTGCCCACGTAGGCGAGGAAGAGGTCCGGCCGAGCCCGAGCCATGAGGACCCCGATGATCGACCCGAAAGAGTGACCCACGACGACAATCTTGTCTTTCCCGAGGCGTTTGCGCAGATGCTCCGCGAGTTCGATGCCGTCCTGCACGATGCGATCCACCGTGATGGTCGGCGCGACTTTCGGGCCGGACTTTCGCAACGTCCGGCCGGCACCCCGCTGGTCCCACTGCACTACCGTAAAGTGTTTCTCCCAGGGGGCGAACAGGGCGAATGCCCACGGGTTAGTCACGTCACCGGGGCCGCCGTGCAGGAACAGGAGGACGGTGTTGTCGCGATCCTGGCCGCGGACGGTGACCCATTGCTCAATGCCGCCGAGCAAGACAAAACTTCCTTCGTCAATGCCCTTCGGAGATGCGATGGCGAATTGCTTCGTGTTGCGGGCGCGTAGAAACGAAGCCAGTTCGTCGAACTTGCGGTACTCCGCGTCGATCGGCCGGGGTTTCTGAGTGTCCGTGCCGCTCTGACCGAACGCGTTGCATTCCGCGCTATACAACACGAGCGAACAAACGAGAGCCAATCGTACCATCCGCGCTACCCTCAGTTGGAGGACCCGAACACGGGGGTACTACTCCTTCACCGAGGATCAGGTTTCGGACGAAGCAAACACTGTCGCCCGGCTAGACTAGTTGGACAACGCCACTTTATTGAATGAATTGTTGGTAAGTGCTGTTTGAATAGGGACTTGGTCTTGCATTGGAGGGGAGAAAAAGACGATCCTCCGCGTTCTCAAATTCCTAGAGGAATATCAGGGAGGATCGTCAGGATGACGCTGAAGCAGATTGCCAGTCTCGGCAAACAATTAGCCAAATTTCTCGCGCTGTTCGTAGGCTGCTTCCGGAGCCGCCCCGGCTTCGCCTTATTGCAAGTCTATGTGCAGGGAGTGCTAAGGAGGAACTCTGATGACCCAGTTCCGATTCGCTCTCGGTCTCGCCTGTATCTACATTGCCGCACCGTGGGCGGCGCCTGCCCCAATAGGGCGCGCGACTGAGGGGACGCGGGCAGTGCCGCTGGAAGCCCTGGCGGAGGACAAGGCAGACAAGAAACGCGAGGAGCTATGGAAGGCGCTCATGAAGGCATTGCCGAAAGAGTACAAGGAAATTGATGCATACGCCGAGAACTCGTCGCTCACGGCGGTGCTCCTCTACGGCCGGCATGCCGTACGGAAATTTTCCCTCGAGTCGAGAAAGGTCGAACAGATCCCCGTGATGAAAGCCCTGGGCCGAATCAACCGCATTGCCTTCGAGCAACACGGCCAGCCTAACAATCCTTGACCCGAGGCCGCACATCTCTCGTTCGCAGGGACCGTGTAACCGGCTCTCGCCTACATCCGCCAGCACGAGTCGGCGACGCAAGCCCAGATCCAGAACTTCCTGAACATACAGCAGATCGACTTCACACGCGCCAACCCGCTAACGGGTCAACAGATCAACTACAAGCAGTTCGAGCCCGGCACCATCGCCGACATCCCCCGTGGCATGCAATACGTGCAACCGCCGGGAGCCGGCAACGCCTCGGGCTTCATCGACATCCTGCACGCGACGCTGCGCGGGGCCGGCTGCCGCTGGAACGCCCCCGAATGGCTGGCCACCGGCAGCGGCGCCGACATGGCCGCGTACACCGCCAGTCTGACCGCGCATGCCCCGTTCGTGCGCAGCGCCACGCAAAAACAGAACGCCTACAAGAAGGTGTTCACGCAGGTGCTGTGGGAAGCGATCGAGTACGCGATCGACTACGGTCGGCTGCCCCTGGACACGCCCCACCTGATCGACATCCAATGCGAAGCCCCAAGCATTCTCGCGCGTGACGAACAGGACGAAGCGCAAGCCAACCAAATCCGCGTCACCGGCGGCTGGAAAAGCCGGCAAACGGTGCAGCAGGAAGAGGGCCTCGATCCCGAGCAAGAGATGCAAAACATCGAAGCGTACACCGAACGCTTGGGCAGGGAGAGCAGCGCGTCATAACCTTCCGCACCCCAACCAACCTCCAAAAGCCTCCCGTTTATCCCATTGCAGGCGTGAATCCTACCTAGCAGCTCCTTTTTTCGCGACCATTCGGCCTACGCATCTTGCGAAAGGCTGCCGCACAACCGTCCAATGGAACTGTAGGTCAAGACGACCCAGTCAAGGATGCATACGCATGGACGCAAACGCCAACGGCCGCGAAGACAAGCTCCTCAGCCTCAAAGAAATCCGCGAGCAGAAACGCCTCATCCGCGCCAAGCTCGAACTCCATCAGCTCAAGAACGCCGAGCGCGTCCTTGAAGCCTCCGCCAACTGGGATTACTGGCTCAGCTCTTATGTCGACCTCCTCGATCGCTATCGCGACGGTGGGCGGCTTGCCTATCCCATCGGCCAACCCACCGACCGCCGTTACGGCCAGAACTGGCCCTTCTGGAACACCGAGACCCAGCTCTCCCTGCTGCGCGCTCAGGCACGCCTGCTGTGCACGATGAACGGCTACGCCATTGGACTGCTGAGTGGCTTGCAAGCCTACGTCATCGGCGACGGTTTCCAGTACCGCATCGTGGACCGGAAGAGCCAGAACGACACCAAGAACAGCGCCAAGCCTTCTCCCTTCGCACTCAAGGTCCAGGAAATCATCGACGAGTTCTGCGACGTCAATGACTGGTCCGAGTGGGAGCGTGAACTCTTTTGGCGTTCGCGCGAAGACGGCGAATTCTTCCTCCGTTTCTACCCCGACAATGACAATCGCTGCATGACCGTCCGCTGCGTCGAGCCCGAGCAAGTCTCGATGACCGGCGTCCCCGAGGCAACCCAGGAGCACTGGTCGTTCGGCATCCACACCGACCCGGAGGATGTGCAAACGGTCTACGGTTACAACGTTCTCTACATGGCCGACCCTTCCAACCACGCCAACCAAATCCGCGAGGAAGTGCCGATCGAGGAGATGCTGCACTTCAAGATTAACGTCAAGCGCACGGTGAAGCGCGGCCTGAGCGACTTCGCTTTCAGCACGCACGATGCCTTCACGGTAGCCGAGAAGCTGCGCAACAACATGGCCGAGGGCGCCGCCGTGCAGTCGGCTCTCGCCTACATCCGCCAGCACGAGTCGGCGACGCAAGCACAGATCCAGAACTTCCTGAACACACAGCAGATCGACTTCACACGCGCCAACCCACTGACGGGTCAGCAGATCAACTACAAGCAGTTCGAGCCCGGCACAATCGCCGACATTCCGCGCGGCATGCAGTACGTGCAACCGCCGGGAGCCGGCAACGCGTCGGGCTTCATCGACATCCTGCACGCGACACTGCGTGGCGCCGGCTGCCGCTGGAACGCCCCTGAATGGCTCGCCACCGGCAGCGGCGCCGACATGGCCGCGTACACCGCCAGCCTGACCGCGCACGCCCCCTTCGTGCGCAGCGCGACGCAAAAGCAAAACGCCTACAAGAAGGTGTTCACGCAAGTCCTGTGGGAAGCGATCGAATACGCAATCGACTACGGCCGGCTGCCGATGGACACGCCTCACCTGATCGACATCCAATGCGAAGCCCCAAGCATTCTCGCGCGCGACGAGCAGGACGAAGCCCAAGCCAACCAAATCCGCGTCACCGGCGGCTGGAAGAGCCGGCAGACGGTCCAGCAGGAAGAGGGTCTCGATCCCGAACAGGAGATGCAGAACATCGAAGCGTTCAACGAACGCTTCGGGCAGGGCGCACAGAGCGGCAAGGCGGGGCCGGTTCCTGTTCAGGAGGCGAATTTCAATCCGGATGAACCACGAGACGAACGGGGGCGGTGGACTAAGGCCGGTCAGGGTGCAGCGGCCGCTGTGCCAGCTCCAAATGCGCAGCGTTGGGACGATCGTCAGTTCAACATCCCCGCTCCGTTGATAACACCGTTAGCTCATCACGTGCCCGACGGACAGGAACGTCCTGTCGCGGACGGTGCTGGTTCAGTCCATGGGGAAAAACCGCTGAAACCCCTTCCTAAGGAAATGGAGGAGTACTACGCCAAGGTGGAGAAAGCAATCGCGGATGCGCTCAAGGCGACCGAGCATTACAAAAAGCTGCTTGAGAAAAGAGAGCAGGAGGCCAAGGCCAACGGGCAGATGACGATGGCGGAGCGTCGTACCGAAGCGCTCAAACTCAAAATGCGTCTTGCCAAGCTTGAGCGCGATCGGCTGAATCGCCTACCGACCAGCTGGTCGGAGATTCTTGCAGGGGCAGGACCGATGCCACCTAGCGAACTCGAATTGCGCCTGCAAAGTCGCATCTCTAGACTTGAGGATCCTGCATGGACAATGGTCAACGGCGACCCGGAACAAGACGGTGCGCTGATAAAGGCACGTCGAGATGCATATGGCGCCTGGTCGGACGTTCGTTGGAAGATGCTCGATAAGCCACCGGGGTTCCAGACATCGGACGAGTTTCGCGAACTCGAGGACATGATCGAGCCTGGCCGGAAAGGCCTTCTCACGCCTTCGCAGGCCGGCGATCTCGTCGACCCAATTGAGCTGGTGGCGGGGCTCGGCGCTGGCTGGATCATGAAAGTTCCCGCCCTGCGAATAGGGGCCGCTCCCAAGGCTGGACTCGGCTTTGGAGCGCCATATGTGATCAAAGGAGGCAAGCCGCTGGAAGGTGCGGAAGTTCTCTTCGAAGACGCGGCCAAGGCTTTGGGCGGCACGGGCAAGACATTTTTTGACAGGCTTGAGGCAACCGCTCAACTTGGACCAAAGGAATATGCTCGGTTTGTCGTCAACCCGAAAACAGGTGAGAGAGTTATCCAGTTCGGTCCCCAGGTGGCCAACATGACGCGCGACGACCAACTGCGCCTGGCTCTTCATGAGCTGGGCCACGGCGCTCAATACAATGAATTTGTAAAGGAGTTTTCCAACAAGGCCATCGCCACCAGGGAGTGGAATCATCTTGTTGCTACAAATCGTCTCTGGTATGCGAGGATGGAAATTAGCACCGAGTTGGAGACCTTAAATACGCTGGGGAAAATGGGCTTGCGAACGCCGCAAATGGATAAGAGCTTCATGGACTACATCAAGCAATACGCGGAAGCCATTATGCATGAAACGGAGCATCACTAACCATGAACGGAGGTAGCTGATGATTATGCTCTCTCTGCAAGAGATAATGCTCTTGAACCTCGAAGGACAACTGCAGGAAGACGATAATCGGCGCGTCCCCAAGGATCAGGCGCTTCAGACGCTCAAGAAATACACGGGCCAAGACTTTGGCTACGACGCTGCCCAATGGCGCACATGGTTGCTGGAGAAGGAACGCATCCCACACAGGGATGAGTTTGGATTCCCGGTGCCGCCTGCCTCAAAGCCTGAGCAGACACCGCTAGAGCTGTGCCGCAACTTGGCCGTTCTGCTGCGCTTGGACGGCATCTCCTTTGACGACTACGCCCGGGTGGCAACGCCGACTATGGTGTCCACGTCGGACGAGGACATGCAGGCCTGTGTAGACCTGATCCCTGCCACCTTCGTGTCTAAATACTTCGACTATCTCCGTGCGCTCTTGGAGCCCGTGGACTTCATACCAGATACGAAATTGTTTCTGTTTCACGACGTTCCCGCTGACCAGATTGAGGCGAGGAAACAGGAACTGCGCCCCAAGTATCAGCGGCTGTACCAACTCGTTCGCGAAAGGCTGTGTGCCACATCCTAGGCTCGAGATAGTCGGCTTTGCCGACATTGCCGCCCCATCCGCGAGCCCTACCCGCGATTCACCTAAACACACAGCAGATCGACTTTACACGCGCCAACCCGCTGACGGGCCAGCAGATCAACTACAAGCAATTCCAGCCCGGCACCATCGCCGACATCCCGCGTGGCATGCAATAAGTGCGACCGCCGGGAGCCGGCAACGCCTCGGGCTTCCTCGACATCTTGCACGCGACGCTCCGAGGCGCCGGCTGCCGCTGGAACGCCCCCGAGTGGCTCGCCACCGGCAGCGGCGCCGACATGGCCGCTTATACCGCCAGTCTGACCGCGCATGCCCCGTTTGTGCGCAGCGCGACGCAGAAGCAGAACGCCTACAAGAAGGTGTTCACGCAAGTCCTGTGGGAAGCGATCGAGTACGCCATCGATTACGGCCGGCTGCCGCTGGACACGCCCCACCTGATCGACATCCAATGCGAAGCCCCAAGCATTCTCGCACGCGATGAGCAAGACGAAGCCCAAGCCAACCAAATCCGCGTCACCGGCGGCTGGAAGAGCCGGCAGACCGTGCAGCAGGAAGAGGGTCTCGATCCCGAGCAGGAGATGCAAAACATCGAAGCGTACAACGAACGCTTCGGGCAAGGAGGACAGGGCGGACCGAGCGGCAAGGCAGGTCCGGTTCCTGTTCATGAAGCCAATTTCAATCCGAACGAGCCGCGCGACAAACGCGGTCGGTGGACGAAAGACGCGGTCGGTGGAACAAGTGGCGCTGAGGAGAATCCGAACGGAAGCACTGAGTTTTTCCCGTTGGGAATTTCGCAAGTTGTCAATGCGGGGGGCGATGAGGACGGAACTCAGAAGGGGCCGCAATCTGAGCATGCGGAGACGAAGAACAATCCTCATCATCCGACGCCTGAATTGAATCCAGTCAAGTCGCCTACGCGCGATCGTGCTCCATGGATTGGTTCTCCCAAAAACATGGAGGAATACTACGAGCGCGTTGAAGAAGCCTTCGATGACGCGCTTTCGGCTCAATTCCGGTACGAGCAACTTTTGGTCGCCCGGGAGGAGAAGGCGAAGGTTGCTGGCGAGATGACAATGCCGGATCGCCTGGCCGCTAGTAACAGGCTGGAAATGCGGCTCGCAAAGCTCGAAGCCGAACGATTGGCTCGCGATCCATCTCCTTGGCTGCAAGTCTGGTACGGTATTGATCCTGAACAACCATCGACTGCGGAAGCTAATTTGAAACTGCTGATCAGCGAGTTTCGAGATCCGACTTACAAAATGGTGCATGGCGCGCCGCAGGTAGACTCTGAGCTTAGGTACGCGAGACGGCTCGCATTCGATGGTTGGGCGGTACTCCGCAGGGTGCAATTGAGGAAGCCAGACGATGTCATTACCAAGGAGGAATTTGACGAGCTTCAGGACCTGATCGAGCCGGGCAACAAAGGTCTGAAAACGCCCAGCCAGGCAGGAGACCTGATAGACCCGGTGGAACTTGCCGCTGAACTGGCAGTTGGCTGGGTTTTCAAGCCACCCGAGGCATTACCTGGTTCTTTGGCGCCCAAGAAGACGTCGCTGGGAACGCTTCTACGGCAGAACATGAAACGGGTCAATCCAGCTAACTTCTCGAAAGCATTAAAAGGCGAGCTAGCCGAGGCTCGGACAGCATTGGCGATGCGCAGAGCTGGATATGAAGAATTGGCGGGCAGGCTACCGGGCAACCAAGGATTTGACGGTGTTTGGATCAAGCGTGGAGCCAGTGGAACGATCACGGATATTGTAATCACCGAATCCAAGTACTCGTCTACCGGTGCCCTTAAGCTGGCCCAAACGAAAACCATGGGGCGGCAGTTGAGCACGCAATGGATCGACGCTAATATTGATCGGCTGATAAACAACAGTAACCCCACGCTTGCTCGCGTGGGGCAATTGCTTGACGCTAACCGTAACCTGATACGACCGAAGGCTGCGATCCTGGGCCCTAGCGGTCTTCTCAAATTTTATAATCCTTGATTTCTGGAGTGGATAATGGCTCTTCGCGACAGACTACCTATGATCATCAAGATCCGAGAGGAGAATCTGCCATTGGTTCGCTCCAATGTTGCGGACCGTGCGAAAGACAGGGATGGCTCGTCCTCGCA
>DATGZX010000274.1:0-3417 GCA_035296965.1 Gemmataceae bacterium | reverse complement strand
CGGGATCGCTTCCAACCGCCAACCAGCCATGGTCAAAGGTCCATCCATTCGATGGGGAGCGGCTCGTCTCGGGTTCGCAAGCTGACCCGCAAGTCATGAGCTAAGAGGGTCACTTGGAGTCTCTGGAACCCTGCCTCGGCCTGAACCGCGTTGGGATAACTCAGCCAACCGACAAACTTGCCGTCCTCGATACGAGATCGTGAGCCGAGAACTTGTTCTTGGCTGCGTAAATCCTCGAACGTCTCGATCACCAATTTTCGGCCGGGAAGCCCCTGGCTTCAGCCATGGGGAGGAACGGCCGCTCCCTTGTTGTTCATTGTGAACGCCGCTGTTTCCTTGCGTGAAACTTGGTACAGTCGCGCCGTCGGAACCGGCCTTTGGTAGGGTGGACGCCGCGTTGGAGGGATAGGCCCTCCGTAAAAGGCCGGCCTACAGGAAAAAGCAAGAAGGCGTACAGACACTCCTGGCGAGGAGAGAACGGCTAATCGCCTCCAAGCCGCGCGACCGAAAGGTCGAGCACAGGCCGCGGGATGGACCCATCGTAAGCCGGCCTGAACTGGACTTCGGCTGGCATGGATGTCGGTACTCCAAACGATGAGCCGGAGAGCCCCTAGCTTCAGGGAAGGAAAAAGGGGTCATCACTGAATAGCGCCTTCTTGACCCCTAAGCCGCCTGCATCAAGCGTTTACGTGTGTGTCCTCGAGGCTTCTTCGCCTCTCACACGGTCGATATCAGTGATGTCCCCTTTTCCCTCCCTTGGGTGGTAGAAGGTGATGGCCCGTCTGCCGTGAAGGTAAGGCGGGGTATACAAACCGATCGGAATGAACAGGCTGACGACGGCCAAGAACAACGTCAGCGTGCCCAGACCCAACAAGCCGAACTGCCCAAGCCAGGGCTTCGCCAAGTAATGTGCCCAGATCAACCCGGCGGGAACGATGGCAACGGCCCTGGCTGCTCTCAGATGTCCCCGCCGCATCAACCAGGGCGGCACGAAGAGAACGGACGGCAGCCAAAGCACGTAATAGTGGCTCCAGGCCACCGGGGAAACCAAGACGGTCGCCAGGCAGGCCAGGCCATAGGTCGCGGCCTGGCCCAACACATCGCCCCGCAGTGCTGCCATCAGCCCGGTGTCGATCAGCAGGACCAGTACGATCACCTGAACAGCCCGCACCCACTCGGCGGTGACGTAATCGGCACGCCGATGCGCGCTGATCGCCGTGACAGCTCCCAGCCATTGCCTATGTGCCGCCTGGTCGGTTACCGAATTTGCTCCGGAAGTCGCTCTGCCGCGAATCCTGGCGGCGAGCAGGTGGGCCGCATTGCTGAAACTCTGGTTGCTATCGTTGTCAACCTCGACAAAAGCCTCGCGGCCTATGTCCGGGCTGGTTGCCACTTTCCGGCTCCAGGTGCGGAGATGGTGCAGGTTCTGACTCCAGCCGATACAGGCGGCTGGGATGGCAAAGGTGAACAGGAACACACCCAACGTCAAGCCAAGGGTAAAAGTAGTGGCCCGGCTCAAGGATCGCGGCGAGCGGGACGGTGCCAGGGCTGCCGCCCAGCGTTGCAATAGCAAGACTGCGACGGGTAACGCCGGGATGAGCTTTACCACGATCGGCCAACCCAGCACGACACCGCCGAGGGACCAGATCGGCCACGAACGGCCACCCAGCGTCAGGCGAAATCCGAGCAAAAGCGGATAGACCAAGGCGATGCCGACTTGACCGCGTTGCAGGCATTCCATTGTCGGTAAGAGGACCGTCAGGCCCGCACACGCTCCGATCCAGAAAGCTGCATTGCGGCCTACGTCGGCCTCATCGGCGTCAGAGGCTACCAGGAGTGTCCAGAGGCGGCGGGACTCGCTGTAGCAGCCAAAGGCTAAGACGAGGCTGATGATGTACCAGACGACGACCTGAGACTTGTAATCCAGGGCCGCGAGCGGTGAAACGAGTAGGGCAAACAGGGGTGGGTAAAGGTAGTACCAGTGGCGTGGGTTGGTGACTTCATAGGGTTCACGCCCGTCGAAGAAGGCGGCACCGGCTTCGGTGTAAACCGTGAAATCGGTTCGGTGGAAATCGGCGTGGTTGGGATGGGTCTGACCGCGTTCGCGGACATCGAGCCAGCCCCAGATGGTCAGGCCTATAACCATAGCGACAGCCATGTGGCGGAACAGGACTTGAGCGGTGGGGCGAGAATAGCCCCATCTCCCCTCCCGCAGTGCGCAGAACTGGTGGCCTGTCGCTCTACTTGTTTTCAACCTCGTCTCCGCCGATTGCCCGGGATTTCCCCTGACCGGGCCCGAATCAGTATCCGCTCATCTTCGACATCGACTCATTTCCATCAACACTAATCATCGGGATAATCCGTCGGATTACCAGCATCTTTCCACTACCTTTCCCTTTTTCAATGTGAAGAAAACGACCCTATCCCTTCCTCCGGCCGCATTCCGCACCTGAAGCGAGCTTCGTCCGTCTTCTCGCGTAAAGAAACTCGATATGAGAATCAAAGGCAAGCAACGAGGGGAGGAGGCTTCGGAGATCGGAAATTAAGGCGTCGATCATCAAGGGTATGTACTCGTCTGCCCCACGAACCGACGTGGCGGTGAAAGCAAATCTCCAGGTTCATGATTTGAGGTGGGAATAGGCGTCGAAAATCGACTGGATACTTGGTATCGAGCGGACGAATTTGTCACCCGGATTGTAACCGAGAATTGTAACCGGATTTGGCTAGCCGTAAGTCCCTACCCTGAAAGGTCCTGGAAGAGCTGGCCGCGGCATCAAGATCGCCAGACGAAGCTCGCTGGCTAGCTCTGCATCCTCGACATCTTGTGGCGGGGGTGGTGAGCCATCTTGGACCTGCTGCAGTCCGGATGTGGATGTCTGTACCTGGCCCTTTTTCTCACCCTCAGACGGTCCACGGACCGCGCGACGGCCAGGCGCTGAAGCAGACCTCGCCAGTTGTGTACCAGCTTACGCCGGGACACCACCAGCGCGGCCACGCACGCTTCCTGAAAGCACTCGTCGGCATTGGCCCGATTGCCCAGCAGCCGGTAGGCTGTCCGCCAGGCTGCTGGACCGCCCCGGCTCAAGATTTCTCGCCAATCCGGCATGAGCGTCTCCCACCGCCCTCATTGATCTTCACTATACAGTCGCTGCAAACCCGTTTTTTCTTACAGCCCGATACCGACAAGTCAGGCCTCTGTGCGAATCACATCAGTTCGAGGCTTCATTGTAACGGCTGGCGCGAGTGCGACGCTTTTCGCCCCAACTGGTCGTTTGAGGCTCGCGGATCACTCGGTTTGCCCCTGAAAACGGGTCGATACATCTCTTGGATCGATCCATCACGATTGACGTGGGGAATGCGCAGGAATTGCCGCCACGGATCGTCTCAGGAGATAGATTCCCAGGAAAACCGTGGTGT
>DATGZX010000273.1:0-6525 GCA_035296965.1 Gemmataceae bacterium | reverse complement strand
GACTGCGAGGGCAGGATGCGCTCGCGACAGCCGGCAAGATGCCGGCGCTACATGGCCTGATTTATCCCACTATTTCAATGATAGCTGATTGAATAGGGTAAACCCGCCAAATTTGCAGAATTATATTTGCTTTGGGGAGAGTGGGTTGCCGGGAATTGGGTGGTTTTGGGGGCTTGACAAGAATTTGGGGCAGGCTGGAAATCGAGCTTTGAGGGGCAGTGAAACCTGTTCCAAATTGAGTAAAGCGGAGGGTCACGTTTCGGGACGCAGTAAGGACTGGCCGGAGGAAGAGGTTGCTGTCAAACTCGATGCCCCCGGCCCTCTAGTGACAAAAGCGGAACATCAACTTTTATTTGCTGCAAGTCGCACTGACCATCTTCACGCTGGATACTTGCAAATCGTTGTGTTTCTTTCCTCCGATTTCTTTCTGTTCGGAAGGTTGGCTTTTTTCTTCTTGGGCTTTCGACCTGTGCGCCAAAGTTCCAGTTACCGTAATGGTGTGGCCGACATGATCGGCAAGGGAGACATCCGTGTTAGGGTAAAGCTCCCAATGCTTATCCTCAGTACTAATGAGAAAAAATCCTCCGGATTCAGTGCCTTTCTGGAGGCAACCGGTTACGGTCTGCGCCGCCGAGGTCTTTTCGTCCGCCATTTGCGGTGCGGCATAGAACAACACTGAACTAAGGCTCACGAACAGAGCCAAGTATAGGAGTTTCTGAATCATGATTTACATCCTCCTTCCAATGGAGTCAGCATGATCTTTTTTGCTGCAATTGACTGTGACTTACATCACACTGCCCTCCAGAGTTTCAGTGCATGGGCTTGCATAGAAGCACAAGGAATCAGCCGCCAGCACCAGGCTGACTACTCCAGCCTCTGGTGAGGCGGTCGGCGGTCGGTACAGAGATCCTTCGTCGGCAGGCCTTCGCTTTGCGAAGGCCTGCGCTTCCTCAGGATGACAGCGCTGGGAAGGATTACAGGCGAGGGAGCACGAGCGAGGACGCTCGCGCCAACATTGACTCGCGTCTACATTGAATAGAGTGATCGCTTGATGAATTCTCCGGCGCCGGGACGTCCCACGAACTTGTCGGATTCGACGATCACGCGGCCTCGCGAGAGCACGACGTCGGGCATGCCGGTTACCTGGATACCTTCGAACATGGAATAATCCACTCGCATGTGATGAGTTTTTGCGCTGATGGTGTGCTTGCGGGCGGGATCAAAAATAACCAGGTCGGCGTCACTACCTACTGCGATTGTGCCCTTGCGCGGATACAGGCCGAACAGTTTTGCCGGAGTGGTGGAAACCAGTTCCACGAAGCGGTTCACGCTGAAGCGGCCTTGGGCGACGCCTCCGGAATAGATGAGGCTCATGCGGTGCTCGATACCGGGGCCTCCGTTGGGGATTTTGGTGAAGTCGTCGCGTCCCAGTTCTTTTTGCTCCTTGAAGCAGAATGGGCAATGGTCGGTTGAAACTACCTGCAGGTGGTCCTGCTTCAGTCCATTCCAGAGTTTTTCCTGGTGCCACTTTTCGCGCAATGGAGGCGTGAAAACGTATTTCGCGCCTTCGAATCCCGGTACGTCGAAGTTCTCGATGGAAAGATAGAGGTACTGCGGACAGGTCTCGGCATAAACCGGAAGGCCGCGATCGCGGGCCTCGCGGACCTTTTGTAGAGCGTCATTGCAGCTCAGATGCACGATGTAGACCGGCGCGCCGGCCATCTCTGCGAGGGCAATCGCTCGCGATGTGGCTTCCGCTTCCGCCGTCGTCGGCCTTGTCAGCGCGTGATATTTCGGAGCCTTTTTCCCTTCGGCCAAGGCTTGCTGCACGATTACGTCAATAGCGCTGCCGTTTTCGGCGTGCATGCAGACCAGGCCCCCATTCTTTGCGGTGGCACGGAGCGCTTTGAAGATGCTGCCATCGTCCAGCATGAATACGCCGGGATAGGCCATGAACAGCTTGAAGCTGGTGACACCTTCGCGCACCAGGGCGTTCATCTCTTCGAGTTGCGCGTCCGCCAGATCGGTGATGATGCAGTGAAATGAATAGTCGGAAAAGGCCTTGCCGGCAGCTTTTTTCATCCAGGTATCGAACGCTGTTCTCAGGGTCTGGCCCTTGTACTGGATGGCGAAGTCGATGAGCGTTGTGGTGCCGCCGAAGGCTGCGGCTCGCGTGCCGGTCTCGAAATCGTCGGCGCTGGTGGTGCCTCCGAAGGGCATGTCGAGGTGGGTGTGTACGTCGATTCCGCCGGGCAATACGTACTTTCCCGCGGCGTCGATGATTTTCGTGGCATTGTCGCGCGGCAGGTCTTGCCCAATGGCGGTGATCTTGCCGTTGCTGATGGCAACATCGGCGGCGTAGGTGTCGGTGGCGGTGACGACACGTCCGTTTGCGATGATGGTGTCAAAGCTCATGCCTGCGCCTCCCTCGGACTGGCCTGGAACCGGCCTCGAACTGGCAGAGCAGGCATTTTATGCTAAACTGCAACACCTTGGAGCACCGATTTCAGCGGTTGCGGAGGAGGCGACATGCAGTTCGGCATCACGATAAAACCTGACATGCCGGTGGAGCGCATTGTCGGACTCACGCGCCAGGCGGAAGCCGCAGGCTTTCAATACGGATGGATCTTCGATTCCCATATCTTGTGGCTGGAGCCTTACCCTATGCTCACGCTGATGGCGAGCAACACGAAGAACATGCGCCTCGGCACCTGCGTGACCAATCCCGCGACTCGGGACATCACGGTTACTTCCAGCCTGTTCGCCACGCTAGACCTGATTTCGGGAGGGCGCATGCAGCTTGGCATTGGGCGCGGGGATAGTTCGCGGCGAGTGCTGGGCAAAAAGCCGGTTGGGGCGGGCGATCTGGAACGGGCGGTCAAGACTTTCCGCGAGTTGACTGCGGGGCATGAGATCGACTATGACGGCCAGCCTACGCGGATTTCCTGGGCAAAGGGATCTCCGCCGGTTTGGATTGCGGGGTATGGGCCCAAGGTGCTGGACTTAGCGGGCAGAGCCGGGGACGGCGTCATCCTGCAATTCGCCGATCCCGATCTGATCGCGTGGTGTCTTGGCTTTGTGAAGAAGGGCGCTGAGGCCGCGGGGCGGGATTTTCGCAGCATCGAGGTCATGGCGGCGGCGCCGGTGTGGGTGTCCGATGATTTGAAAGTGGCGCGGGAACGCGTGCGCTGGTTTCCCGCATTAGTTTCCAATCACGTGCTGGATTTGATCTCGCGTTATAAACCAGAGGAACTCCCGCCGGCATTGACCTCTTATGTGCGCGATCGTGGCCACTACGATTACCAGGAGCATTGCGAAGTGGACAGCGACCATTCGAAATTCGTGTCGGATGACGTCGTGGATCGTTTTTGCCTGGTTGGGCCGGCCGAGGCGCACCGGGAAAAGCTTCGCCGGTTAGCCAGCACTGGTGTGACGCAGTTCAACGTGTACTTAATGTGTGGAGAGGAGGAAGAGACGCTGGAAACGTACAAGAGAGGAGTGTTGCCTGCTTTCAGATAAGCGCCTTGGTTCCTACAAGCCGACTTGAACTAAGTCGCTGGTGCGACGGACGCTATCGCGTGTCATGCGGCCAGCAGTTCTGGAGGTGGCTGATCCCTGAGGGTCTGATCGATGCCAGAACTCCACCGAAAGCTTTCAGACCACTCGGTGACTTCAGCGATCAAGACCCTAGCAGAATCAGAGGGCGCGCCATTCGGCCCGCGCGAGCCAAGAAAAGCGACGAACTTCAGTTGTGCCGATCCAACAATAGGAACGGGGGTTGGTACCAAGTTGACAGCTCTCTTTTCCGCCGAGCTCAGGCAAGGTCGTAGCGATCAAGGTTCATCACCTTGTTCCACGCAGCTACGAAGTCCTTCACAAAGGCCTCCTTAGAGTCGTCACATGCATAGACTTCCGCGATTGCTCGGAGCTGGGAGTTCGAACCGAAGACGAGATCGACGACGGTGCCCGTCCACTTGAGCTCGCCCGACGCCCGATCGCGCCCCTCCAACACGCCTTCAGATGTGGCGGACTTTTGCCACTTCGTGTTCATGTCGAGCAGGTTGACGAAGAAATCATTCGTCAACGTCTCGGGCCGCTTGGTGAAAACACCGTGTTTGGACTGCCCGAAGTTCGCATTCAGTGCACGCATACCCCCGACGAGAACCGTCATCTCGGGAGCGGTCAGGGTCATCAGGTTCGCCCGATCCACCAGCAGCTCAGCCGCCGATCCCTCGTGTCCCTTCCCGAAATAGTTGCGGAACCCGTCTGCGGTCGGCTCCATTACGGCGAATGAGTGCACGTCGGTCTGCTTCTGCGAAGCATCCGTGCGACCCGGCGAGAAGGGAATCTTCACTTTGTGTCCGGCCCTTTTCGCAGCTTCCTCGACGGCCGCGCAGCCACCCAGAACGATCAGGTCAGCCAGCGAGACCTTCTTCGCTTTGTTCCCGTTGGACTGCGAGCTGTTGAACTCCTTTTGGATCGACTCCAGCTTCTTGAGAGCCTTCGCCAGTGCGGCCGGTTGGTTCACCTCCCAATCCTTTTGCGGCGCGAGACGAATGCGTGCCCCGTTCGCCCCGCCGCGCTTGTCGGAGCCGCGGAACGACGCCGCCGACGCCCAGGCAGTCGTCACCAATTGGGAGATCGACAGTCCGGATGCGAGGATCTTGGCCTTGAGAGCGGCAATATCCTTCTCCCCGATCAATTTATGATCCACGGCGGGAACAGGGTCTTGCCACAGCTGAGGCTCCTTCGGAACGAGCGGGCCAAGGTAGCGCGAAATCGGCCCCATGTCGCGGTGCGTCAGCTTGAACCATGCCCGCGCAAACGCGTCTGCCAACTGATCCGGATGCTCGTAGAAGCGCCGTGAAATTTTTTCGTAAGCAGGGTCGAGCCGCAAGGCGAGGTCAGTGGTCAGCATAGATGGCGAATGACGCTTTGAGGGGTCGTGTGCATCCGGCACCGTACCGTTGCCTGCGCCATTTTTCGGTGTCCACTGATGCGCACCGGCCGGGCTCTTCGTCAGTTCCCATTCGTAGCTGAACAGGTTGGTGAAGAAGCTGTTGCTCCACTTGGTAGGCGTCGTGGTCCAGATGACTTCCAGGCCGCTGCCGATCGTGTCATCCCCTTTGCCCGTGCCAAACTTGTTCTTCCAGCCGAGGCCCTGCTCCTCGATGTCGGCAGCCTCCGGTTCGGGGCCGACATACTCACTGGGAACAGCAGCGCCGTGGGTTTTGCCGAAGGTGTGACCGCCGGCAATGAGCGCAACGGTCTCCTCGTCATTCATCGCCATGCGGGCAAAAGTCTCTCGGATATCCCGTGCCGCGGCAAGTGGATCCGGCTTTCCATTCGGCCCTTCCGGATTCACATAGATCAGGCCCATTTGCACGGCCGCGAGCGGATTCTGAAGATCGCGGTCGCCGCTGTAGCGCTCATCCGCCAGCCACTTGCCTTCAGGGCCCCAGAAAATGTCCTCCTCGGGCTCCCAGACGTCCTCGCGCCCGCCGCCAAAACCGAAGGTCTTAAAGCCCATCGACTCCAAGGCGACGTTGCCTGCAAGAATCATGAGGTCGGCCCAGGAGATTTTCCGACCGTATTTCTGCTTGACCGGCCACAGCAGCCGGCGCGCCTTGTCGAGGTTCACGTTGTCCGGCCAGCTATTGAGGGGCGCGAAGCGCTGCTGACCGGCTCCGGCCCCGCCGCGGCCGTCGCCAATGCGATACGTACCCGCGCTGTGCCATGCCATACGAATGAACAGCGGCCCGTAGTGGCCAAAGTCGGCCGGCCACCAGTCCTGCGAGTCCGTCATCAAGGCATGCAGGTCCTTGATCACGGCATTCAGGTCGAGGCTCTTGAATTCTTCCGCGTAATTGAACTCCTTGTCCATCGGATCGGACAGGGGGGAGTGTTGGTGCAGGATCTTCAGGTTCAGCTGATTCGGCCACCAGTCGGCATTCGCCGGGGCCCCAGCCGTGTGTCTGCGAGCGTCGCCCGATACCGGGCACTTGGATTCGGTTGACAAGTTTTGTTCCTGATTATCGGGGACAGGCGTCCCCGCTGCGGTGGTGAATTTCTTATCCATAGGTTTGTCTTCCTTACGAATTAGTCAAAAAAACTGTGACGAACTACGCACCCATCCTGGCTTTCCCATTCGCGCAATCGCCGCCGACCGCGCTCGCAGACGGGCTCCGTTCATCCGGTATCCACGCGCCTACGAGACTTAACCGGAAGCGTGCCGCGGAGCGCACTTCGTGCAGAGCCCCCGGAAAATGAGTTCGCATTCGCGAACAATCCGCTTACCGAAGGAGCCCGAGGTAGGCCTGGGCACGTCGTACCACTCAATGTCCTCAACATTGCCGCAGCGGTCGCAGATGAAGTGGTGATGCCGCACGCCTTTCGCATCGAATCGCGCGCCGCGGCCCTCGACGGCCACTTCACGCACCAAACCCGCCTGCACCAAGTCCCGCAGATTGTTATAAGTCGTGGCCCTTGAAGAGCGCGGATCCACGCGATTCACGGCTTCGAAGA
>DATGZX010000272.1:0-28724 GCA_035296965.1 Gemmataceae bacterium | reverse complement strand
ATCGCGGTCCCAGCCCATCCGAAGCATCATGAACACGTCAAGAAGTCCACTTCTCCCACGCCCAGTCCGCCTCGCCGGGCAACTCCTCATGGCCTCGCTCAAAAGCGCGAAAATGGCTCTGTTTCAAAGCGCGGTTAACATTCGATGAACATGATGACCATCCTGGGCAACCTGGTACCTCGGTCAAAACCGCACATCTCAATGCGGATGGAGCCCTTGAACGCGTCGATTACGATGGAGGGCCCGGATTCAAGGCACGGACGCGGTCGCACCCGCGACGGAAGGACGCACGATTCGTCTGCGTTGCGTGGTGCGCCCAGACAAGGCGCAAACCGTCCTGTTAGAACACGTGAGCCTGAAGCTGCCCGAACGCCTTAATCGTGGCGCCTGGCAAGCTCACCGGCCTGCTCTGCGGTTCCGGAGTGCTCGACCGTCTCCAACTTAAAGAACGCGAACTGCCGGTTCGAGCTCTCGATCGGCTTGGCATTGGTAATACGAGCGAGAGCGGCTTCTAAAGCGCACGCCCGGTCGGCATAACCATCTCGATTGATGTAGACGCCGCTAAACCCAGCGTCCACGAGGCGCTTCACCAGTTCCTCCGGCTGGTTGGCTACGACAGCTCGCTGCCAGACATCTGCTTCGCGGTTGAGCATTGCTGGATAACTCCAGCGCAGCGTTTTGGAGTGCAGATAACCCCGGAAATGGTCCAAATCGTGCATGGCGTTCGGGGTCAGATAGGTGGGAAACGGCAGATAAGGCAATTGAAAGATCATGGCATGCGGGGGGACTGAGGCTTCGATGGCAGCGACAAATTCAGCGTCCGCGCCGTAGCGCTGCTGGACGGCTGCATAAGGCGGAACGCAATACGAGGCCGTTTGATCGAGAATTCCGGCCGTCAGCAGCACGGCAAGGCATCCGTAGTAAGCAATCCGGAGTATCGCCGACTTCGCATAACGGCGCCTCACCTTGTCCAGGAGCAGCCCCACCGCCATGAGGGCAAAGAAGCCGATGAAGATACTGAGGCGGCTGTACGCACGTATCCATGGGCTCCCCGTGAATGCCACCAGCGAACCAATGCCGCCAATGGTACCTAGCAGGAGCGCACCGATATTCAACGTGCTCAATTTGTCCATCAGCTTGGGGCGCCGGGACCCCGACTTTCTGTAGAAGAGTCGCCCCACCAGTAGTAAGAAACCGGTGCCGGCCACGCATCCAAGAGATGAGAAGTTGTTCTCGTTGATCAGGGGAGCACCTTGGACGTAGCGATCTTTTATCTTCCTCAAGAGGTGCAGGCGGTGCTCGTTGACGGGCATAAGGAGTTGCACGATCTTCAAGCCGAACACCTCCGAGTCGCCCGGTGGACGCTGAACGACCTGGTTTCGGCCGTGCTTCCAGTGGTACATAATGCTAGGGGCAAGGTTCGCAACGCCCACGCCTGTGATCGTTGCCACCAGCAACAGGTTGCTGCACAGCGGGTAAAGGCTTTTCCTAGAGAAAGCAGAGGAGACGGCGGCCACCAGCAAGAAGAAGCAGGTGAAGAAGGCGTAATAGATCTGAGAGCACCCAATCAGAATGCAGAGCGCGAGGCTGGCGAAAGGCCTGAGCCCGCGCACGCTCCAGGTCAGTCGTTGCCGCACGGGTTCCCAAGTGAAAAAAAGCGGCGGATCCAGAAACGACCAAAGAATGAGCATAACCATGAATGGAACCGTGAAATAAGCGGCCAGGAAGAGATGGATTTCTCCATGATAGAAGTGATACGGAATAAAAGTATAAAGGAGCGACATCACCAATGCCGGCGCGTAGGAGAGTCGCAGGCTTCGCAAAACGAAGAGCGCGGACAAGGTGACGAGAGGAAAACTGGCCAAATAGAAGAGATTCATGACCAGCGCACTTTGAGGCAAAGCCACCGAGAGAAGCTTGATCAAAAGAAACAGGAAACTGGCTGAGATTTCTGCCGGATAGTCAGCAGATTGCAGGGTAGCCGGCATACCCTGGTAGTGGTTCTGCCAGTACCAGGGATTATCAATGCCGGTCTTGATGTAAGCCTGGACCATCAACCCGTCGTGCCAGTAACCAAAGGGGGTCGCCAGATCTGCTTCCCACAACTTCATGGCCCAAACAAGAATAAGCAGGCAAAGAATCACCGCGGTGCCGTACTCGGCGAGTGGGCGAAGAATGCAGCGTAAACTCGATGGCTTTTCAGAAGAGGTATCTTCGGGAGTCTGCCGTGCAACAAGGGTTCGCATCGGGAGGCCCTTTCCGGCCATGGACGTGGGATGATCGATTGGGGTTGGCTCTTGAAGCCAACGACGGCCCATCGGCGCGCAAAGCAGGCTTTGACGACCTAACTGCGAAAAGCCCGCTCCAGCTGGGGCTTATCACCAAGGCGTGCTAGATTGTCAAGAGGAGAGGCAAATCCACAATGGGGGAAAGGGATAACTGGGATAATTGGCGTCCGTTCAATTTCCTGTCGTTTGTTCTCGCCGAACAGAGGGCATTCGCCGCATGGCGCGCATGCCTTGCTTGATGGCGGATGGCTTGATTTATCAAGTATTGAACTACGGGAATAATCGAGCTGCGGACCACTCGTGCAGGAATGCCTCCTCGCCCTTCTGCCAAATGCGTATTATCTATCCCTTTTATCCAGATTTGCGAGAAACTCTGGATTCGCAGCAAGGTGGCGCTCGTCGGCGACGTCCTCGCTGGAAATGCTGATGCTGGTTACGAAATACTTTGGCCAAAAAACGACCGAAGCCACACTCCAGGGCCAGGCTGGGTGTGGCTTCGGTCTTAGCCGGTCGGCTTTGCCGGCACTCGATGACGCCGGCTGCCGACCAAGCTCAGGTCTTCACTTCGATGCGCCTCGGCTTGGCTTCCAGAGTGAGAGGAACATGCATCTCCAGCACTCCGTTGCGATAGCTGGCCGCGACCTTCTCCGGTTCGATACCGGTCGGCAAGGTCACAGTCCGCTCCAGCCGGGCATGCCGACGTTCAACCGCTTCGCCTTTTTCTGGTTCCGTGTGCTCTGCTTTGAGAGTGAGCTCGTTGCCCCGCATGGTCACCTCGAGTTCTTTGGCTTCGAACCCGGGGACCTCCATACGCAGCACGACTTCATTCTCTTTCTCTTCCATCGTCAAGCCCCACGGCTCCAGCTCCGGGGTGGGCTCGAACGGCCACACCGGAAAGGCGCGGTCAAACAGGGAAGCGAACTCGCGGTGGAGGAGATCAAACGGGGTCAGCTCTCGTCTGGCCAGAGCACCCGTCATTGGTCTCTCCCTCCGTCGTGGCATGAGGTTGAACATACGTCACCTCCTTCCTCGCGGAGAGGAGCTGTTGGGACTCCCCTCCTAGCTTGACTCGATTCCCTAGGAGACCTACTGGTTATGCTGCGAACTACGTGCCAAATCGCAGGTCAATTGCGGAAACAAATGCCACTTCGTAAGCAGAGTCCATCTTGTCAGTTACGCGGCGCTGGATGTGGACTGAACAGATGGAAGGCGGACAAACACATCCTGCTGTCTCGCTTAATGTGCGGAATCGGCGCCCGGCGTGCCGAAACTGCCCAGCATCCTCCGGGACAGTAAAGCGCCTAGGGATTCCTCGCATGCACGAGGTGGCGTCCTCTTCTGCGAGCCGCGACCAGATGACGGAGCCATTAGTCTGACTTGCTCCAGCTTGGTTATAATAAGTCGTCAGAACCATGGAATAAGGACGCATCCAATGACTCATAAGAACAGTTCCCTGCAAGCGCAGTTCTTGCTTCCGGTAATTTTCTTCTTTCTGGCTGGCTGCTCGCATTCGGAACCTCGCGTGGTTCTTTATTCGGCGCAGGATCAGGAGTTTGCCGAGAAGGTTCTCCCGGACTTCACGCGCGACACCGGGTTCAGAGTCGATACGAAATACGACACCGAGGCGACCAAATCGGTCAACCTGTACACGGAGCTTGTCAACGAGAAGGCTCGGCCGCGCTGCGACGTGCACTGGAATAACGAGATTTTGGCGACGATCCGGCTGCAACGCCAGGGCCTTTATCAGCCATACGACAGTCCCGCGGCCTCACCATATCCTGCTTCCGCCAAGGCGGCGGACAAAACCTGGTATGCCTTTGCGGCGCGTGCGCGCATCATCATCGTCAACACCGAACTCCTCCCCAACGAGGCAGAGCGACCCAAGAGCCTCCTCGACCTCGCGGACCCGCGCTGGAAGGGCAAGATCGCGATGGCCAAGCCGCAGTTCGGGACGACGGCGACGCAGGCGGCTTGCCTGTTTGAGGTGCTAGGGGCCGAGAAGGCGAAAGATTTTTACAAGGGCCTGGAAAAAAACCAGGCGCAGCTTGTGTCGGGCAATAAGCAAGTGGCCGAGGGCGTCGGGGCGAAACAGTACGCCGTCGGCCTCACTGACACCGACGACGCCATGGACGAGGTCGATAAGGGCCATCCCGTGGCGATCATCTTTCCCGACCGCGACGGCAGCAAGGAATACCCGCGTCTCGGCACCCTCTTCTTGCCAAACACCGTGGCGGTCGTGCGCGACTGCCCCAATCCGCAGGGGGCCCACAAGCTGATCGACTTTCTGCTTAGCTCCAAGGTGGAGAAGGAGTTGGCCGAATCCGAGAGCCACCAGATTCCTTTGAACCCACAAGTGGAAGCGTCGCTTCCCAAGGAAATCGAGAGGCCCGACAATGCCGGCGGCACAGTAAAGTCGATGAAAGTGGACTTCGAAAAAGCTGCGGACCTTTGGGATGAGGCACAGGCATTTCTACGCGAGATGTTTGCGCGGCCGCAATCCTGAACGGACATTCCATGCGGAACTCAAAACGGCGGCCGATCGCTAGCGCGGCGCCGGAGTTGGCAGTTTGTCGATAATCTGGCCTGCCGCGGCCGTGCGCGCTTCCGGCGGTAGGGGAAACACGAGGCCGTTCTTCCCTAGCTGACTCGGGTCAAACACCCGAGCGTGGTAGATGATCAGCCCGTGAGCGGCGTGGTAAAGAGTGCCGGATTCCATCGGCGCCCCCTGGATATCCAGGATCATCATCGCCAGAGCATTCGCCGCGGACTCAACCCAGGGCTGGCGGAGTTCCGCGTCGGTAAGCGCCAGGGAGAGGAACTCGAAGATGTGGCCGGTCGTGTTGATTTGTAGCTGCTTGTCTCGTTCCTCGCCCGGCCCATTGAAGAAGCTCGTTGAGAAGGACCCGTCGGGATTCTGGTACTGCCGCGCCAGCTGCTCGTACTTGACCGTATTGTCAGCGACATCTTTCCAGATGCCCGTCGTCTTGCCGCCGTGCTTCAGGTGCAAGTAGTGCACCCAGCAAAGGTCAAACAAGCGGTGGGTGCCGCCGCAAGCCGCCTTGTCCATCGGTTCGTTTAACTCGTAGCGGAGCAAGTCTTCCATGCGCAATTGCTCGCCATACTGATTTTTCCACGATGCTTCTGTATCCACGTATTGTCCCACCACCAGCACTGTCCAGCTTAGCTCCTGCCGTTCGGTTGCCCCCGTAATCCTCGATCGCGCCTGGGCATTGCGGACAAAGTCCATGTAGTGGTACTCAGTTCCATCAACGAGAAATTTTCGGTCGGCAGGCATTCCCCACTGGGCGAGTTCGGCGATGAACTGGTCCTGATGACCCTGGCCTACGAACGTTGGGCCGGTCTGCACCTCGAGTCCGTGTGCCGTGGGCCAGAATTTCATGCCGCGCACAGCGCCGCCGTTGCAAATGTAATCGAGGGCGTTGACCCGAGTCCCGGTTTCAGTGCTCAACAGCGTGGTGGTCGGCCCCAGGCCGACAATATTGTGGAAGATCACCCAGAAGGAATTGCTGGTCAGTACATCGCGCTCGCGGATGTTCTTGATTGCCAACTCGATGCGCTGCTGCAGCTGGCTGGATGCCACAAGTTGGGCAGGCGGCAGGTCAATTGGTGCCGGCTCCTGAGCATCGGTAACTGCTGGCCCGGATTGGCCTTTCTTGTCACCCGCCGCAGAATCGTCGACAGGGGCGCATGTCGCGCATAAGCAGGCCAGGCTTGCTCCACACAGGAGTCCGATCCATCGTTTCCAGTTCATGTTTATCATGGGGAGAAGGTGAATGTGGACCCTTCCTATCCGGGGCCGCTGCGGAGTCCAGGGTTTCCCACTGTTCGGATGCTGCGCCGCATCGCTCGTTTACCCAGTCTACCTTTTTGGCTAAGCTTTTCTAGCCGAGATGGAAGCGTGAGTCAGGTTCCAATAAGAAGAACCAAACCTTGTCTCGCCAGCAAAGAAAGGTCCAGGCACTTATGAGCGTTAATTCCAAAACCGTGCAAGGGCGGCGGAGACTGACCTTCAACTCGCTCGACGACATCGTCGTGGATGCCGAGAAACTGGCGGCCTCTCCCAACACCAAGATGCTCGGCAACTGGCCAGTGAGCCAACTCTTTACCCATTTGGCGGTTACCATAAATGGTTCCATCGACGGGATTTCTGCGAGAGCCCCGTGGTACCTTCGCTGGCTTGGTCCCTATGTGAAAGGTCGGGTCATGAGGAATGGGATGTCGGCCGGCTTCAAGCTGCCCAAGGAAATGGAAAGCGACTTGTTTCCCCCGGCTGGTTCAGCCCGGGATGCTTTGGAAAAACTGCGGATGGCCATCGCCCGCACGAAGAAGGAACGTATGACTTCTCAGCATCCATTCTTCGGCAAGTTGACCCACGAAGAATGGACACAACTTCATCAGCGGCACGCTGAATTGCATTTGAGCTTTGCATTGCCGGGCCAAGAACTCGTTGAAAAACGCGGCTAATTCCTCTGCCCAATCGGCCCACGTTCCAGGGTGGCTGCGAAAAGAAGACGCTGCGTCACCGCGCCAGGCGGGTCACAGTCAGCCAGAAAGAACTGGCAGAGCAGCTGCTTATGAAGTTCTGGTTAAGCGCCAACAAAGGCGCCAGATCCACTATAGAATGATAACTCGTGCCGCCTACCACACCGCTTCCGCGAGCGCAGCGAGCGCATCTATCTGCGCCACCTGGAGTCCTCGGCATGCAAAACCCTTGCGTACGGATCTGCAAATGGGTTCTATTCGTTCCGATAATTGCCACAGCGCTCTTTGGGTTTCTGACGTACTCCTTCGCAGTGCCGCCCGCGCAACAAGTCCGCCCGCGGCTGGCAGTCCTGGTTGTCTTCGATCAGATGCGCGCAGACTACCTTACTCGCTGGCAGAGTTTGTTCGGCGACGGCGGCATTCGCCGCCTGCAGACCGAGGGCGCGTGGTTTCAGAATTGCAATTACCCCTATGCCGACACGGTGACGGCTACGGGGCATGCGTCGATGCTCACGGGCTGTTCACCTGACCGCCACGGCATTATCGGCAATGAATGGTATGACCGCGAGGCGGGGGCAGAGGTTTCGTGTGTTGCTTCGGACCGGTATCGACGAGTGCCGCCGGCTGGGGCCAATGCAACGGGCAAAAAGTCCGCCAAAGAAGGTGCTTCACCCGAACGACTCCTGGCACCCACCGTTGGGGATGTCCTCAAGGAAGCCACGGGTGGCCGCGCCCGCGTGGTCTCGCTGTCGTTCAAGGATCGTTCAGCGGTGCTGCCGGCCGGCCGGCATCCGGACGCCTGCTATTGGTTCAGTGGCAGCACGGCAGAGGCGATCACATCGACCTACTACCGCGATCGTATCCATTCCTGGGTGGCCGACTTCAACAGGGCCCATCAAGTAGATCAGTGGTTTCACAAGGAGTGGACCAGGCTCCGGCCCGAGCTGGATTACGCGCATTTCAGCGGTCCTGACGACGTGGCCGGAGAAGGCAACGGTTCGGGACAGGGACGCACTTTTCCTCACCCCTTCGGAGCAGCCGACAAGAGCAAGCCCACCTCCAGTTATTATGGCGCGTTGTACAACTCACCGTTTGCTAACGAAGTCCTGCTCAATCTGGTCGAACGTGCAATCGACGCGGAACATTTGGGCACGCAGGATACGCCTGATCTGCTATGCGTCAGCTTCTCCAGCAATGACGCCATTGGCCATTGTTATGGGCCGGATTCCCAGGAAGTTCTCGACGTGACACTTCGCTCGGACTTGATTGTCCGAGACCTCCTCAACTATCTCGACGCGAAGGTGGGCAAGGGCTGCTACGTGTTAGCGTTGACGGCGGACCATGGTGTTTGTCCTCTTCCCGAAGTGGTCCGGGCCCAGGGTAAGGATGCGGGCCGCATTATTCCCTCCGCCTGGCCCAAGCAAGCCAACGCATTCCTCAAGGAGACGTTTGCCAGGAAAGAAGACAAATCCAATTGGATCGAGGCGTTTTCTCCGCCCTGGATCTATCTCAACAAGCAGGTATTGCGGAAACAGGGACTCAAGGAGGAGGAAGTCGAGAGGGCACTGGCGAACTGGTTAGTCAAGCAGCCGGGCATTCAATCCGCGTATACACGCACGCAGCTCCTGGGCGAGTTGCCCAAGGACGATGCCGTCGGCCGAACTGTTCAGCGCTCCTTTTATCCTGCGCGCAGCGGCGAAGTGGCTGGCGTGATGAAACCATATTTCTTCATGTGGGGGACCATGACCGGCACGACCCATGGCTCTCCACACCCGTACGACACGCATGTGCCGCTGCTGGTGTATGGGCCTGGAATCGAGGGCGGGGCTCGCGACGAGGCCGTGACTCCGCAAGCGATTGCAGCCATCTTCGCGCACAGCTTGGGCATTCCGAAGCCGGCAATGGCAGAAGCTCCGCTGCCGGCCACACTCCAGATGGCACATTGAGCCTAGTGGTTCCACCCTCAGGGCGCTCGCGAGGGTGGCCGGGGCTGGAGGTACACCGCAAGCCCCGGTCGAACCCGCTTGCAACTCTCACCAATTAGAATTCACCCGACTTTCCGATCTTCGCGTCGCCCAGTCTAGATAGGATGCTTGCCGTCTGCTCCACCGGGGCTTACGGAGTACCTCCAGCCCCGGCCACACTTTCCGGCATGGGCCGTGTCTTTCTTCCCGTAAACATCAATGCGAGTCCTCATGGGCATCGCCAAATTCTCGAGCCAGATCAGCATCGATGTTCTCGTTGTTTGCTCCCGTGGGTCGGCCTAAGTCGACAGCCCCGGCATGCTGAAGGAGGCGAGCCAAAGCAGCCGCATACTCTTCGGGGGACATATCGGATCGGCGCAGCCTATCCACGGCCCATTCTTCCAACGATTGGCCACTTGCGGCAGCGGTCCGAGCTAATGGGCGATAGACGTCTTCCGACAACTCGAGGGTCAATAGTCGGGACATGTTGGCCTCCCTGACAATTGATCTAACGCTTCATCGTAAAGCAGTAATCTCAACGGTACCAGGTGAAGCGGTCCAAGAAAATCAGTGCGGTTCAATGATAATGAAGTCGGATGAAGCCGGCGGTGTCCTCGCTGCGCTCAGCCCAGGCCACCTGCAACAAGAGTTGCAAGGCTCAACGCTGGAGGATCCCCAAGAATGAGTTCCCCCCTGTCACACACGCCAGCCATGTGCGTCGCGCACCGCGACCATTGCGGATAAGATGCTATTCCAGGTTTGCGGCTTCATCATCACTTCGTTGGGGAACATGCAACCGTCCCAGCAAATGTGCTTGAACTTCTGCGTGAGATTGCCGTAACTATCGCGCATCCAGAAGCCGGCGTGATGGGCAATCTTGAGCTTGCCGCTGGGGTCGCCCGGCAGGCAATGCCGGCCCGTCTTGTCGTGTGTGCCCGAGCCCTTCACGGTGGCATCGTTTTGGGCAACATGGAAATCGATCGTCCAGGGACGTAGCGCAGCGGTCAGCGTGGCCAGTGCGGCATCGAGCTTCGCGGGATCTTCCCAGTTCCAGCGCTCCGGCAAAATGCGGTCTTCCGGCGCGTTGGTGCCAAGCGTATAGAGCAGCGTGTGCGCCATGTCTGCTTGGAAGCCAAGTGTGCCGGGCCGGTCGGTCAGCTCCAGAAGCTGCACCATGCGCTTCCAACTATGCATCCCGCCCCAGCAGATTTCGCCTTCAGCAGCGAGGCGCTCGCCGTGGTCCGCGGCAACGTCGCAAGCCTGGCGAAACGTCTCGGCGATACGCTTCTGGTTGCCTTCGGGGTCCTGGAGCCAGTCGCCGAGCCCGCATGCCGAATCGATGCGTACGACGCCATAGGGCCGGGCGCCCAACTCCCGAAGCCGTTTGGCAATGCGGCAGCCCTTGCCGACCTGCTCGATGAATTTTTTGCGGTCTGCATCATTGCCCATCGCAGAGCCGCCGCCCGTCGGCGGCCAAACGGGAGCCACGACCGAGCCGATCGCCAGCCCCCGCGCTCGAACCTTTTCCGCGAGGCGCTTCAAGTCGTCCTCGCTGGAGTCGATGTCCACGTGCGGGGCAAAGAGAAACAGGTCGACACCGTCGAACTTGACACCATCGACCTCGGCTCGTGTCGTCAGATCGAGCATCGTGTCGAGGTCGATGAAGGGCTCGGCTTCTGGCGAACCCTTGCCGACGACTCCGGGCCAAGCCGCGTTGTGCAATTTGGGATAGTTGTTGCTATGACTCATCGTTTTCTCCTTTAGGTGCCTGAGATCATACGACTGCGCGTGGCGAACAGCAAGCGCTGGGAGGCCCTCGTGAAGCGGCAAGGAGCAGTGTACAGATGGGTCGTGAAGTTGCACGAGTGGGAATCACCCGGCCCCTGACGGGGCTCGGCTCGCTAGGCGAGCCGAGCCCCGTCAGGGGCCGGGTGCCTCGTGGCACAAGAGGAGCGCTTCCTACCAGATCTGCACCGGTTTCGGGTTAAGTTTGTCACCCGCCTGATCGGGCGCAACGCCGAATGTTCGAAAGAACTCCGGGATGTTATAGAGCGGCCCAAGCACACGGAACCTTGGCGGCGAATGCGGATTGGTCGCGATCATGACCCGCAGCGCCTCGGGCCGGATCTTGGAACGCCAGAGCTGGGCGAACGAGAGGAAGTAGCGCTGTTCGCCGGTGAAGCCGTCGATCGGCGCCGCCGGCGATTTTCCTTCGAGCGACTTCTTGTAAGCGAGGTAGGCAATCTTCAGGCCGCCCAGATCGGCGATGTTTTCACCAAGTGTCAGCTTGCCATTGATGTGCAGCTTATCGATGACGACGTAGCCGTCATATTGCTCGGCAATCTTGGCCGCCCGCGCCTTGTAGATCTTCTCGTCCTGGGGCGCCCACCAGTCACGCAGGTTGCCCTCGGCATCGAACTGCCTCCCCTGATCGTCGAACCCATGGGTCAATTCGTGGCCGATGACCATACCAATGCCGCCGTAGTTCACGGCATCATCCGCCTTGGGGTCGAAGAAAGGCGGTTGCAAGATGCCGGCCGGGAAAACAATCTCGTTCTGCGAAGGATTGTAATAGGCGTTCACAGTCGGCGGCGTCATGCCCCACTCGCTACGATCGACCGGTTTGCCGATCTTGGCAAACTCTTGCCGGCGCAGGAATGCCTCGGCTTGCATGACGTTGAGTACATAAATGCCCTGGTCCACGGCCAGGCCCGAGTAATCGCGCCACTTGGATGGATAGCCTACCTTGACCGCGATGGCATCGAGCTTTCGCAGCGCTTCCCTGCGCGTCGCGGGACTCATCCAGTCGAGGGTCTCGAGGCGATCGCGGAGGGCTTCTTTGATGTTCTGCACCATCGCGACCGCCTTGGTTCGGGCTTCGGGCGGAAATGCTCGGGCCACGTAAAGCTGGCCGAGCGCTTCGCCGAGCAGATGGTCTGTCGTTTCGAGCACCCGTTGCCAACGCGGCCTCTGCTGCGGTACGCCGGTCAGCACGGTGCCATGGAAATGAAAATCTTCTGTGTCGAATGGAGCGCTGAGGTAGCTCGCATACGCGCTTAGAAGGTTCCAGCGAAGGTAGGCTTTCCAATCGTCCAGTTGCAGAGCACTGATCATCTGGCCCACTTCCTTGAAGAAAGCGGGTTGCCCGACATTGATATCGTGAATGCCAGCTAATCCTACGCCTTCGAAGAAGATACTCCAGGCAAAGCCGGGCGCCTGGGCCTCCAATTCCTTGGCGCTCAACAGGTGGTAATTGGATTTGGGATCGCGCAGCTCGACTCGCGTCCTTGAGGCTTTTGCCAAACGGGTTTCAAGCTCAAAGATTGAGCGCGCCTGCCTGGTGGCATGCTCGGCAGTGTCGCCGAGCAGCGTGAGCATCTTTTCGATATGGGCGCAGTACGCCGACCGGATCGCTTCCGTCTTGACGTCGGTCTTCAGATAATATTCCCGGTCCGGGAGACCAAGGCCCCCTTGAGACAGGCTGGCGATCATCCGTTTGCTGTCCTTGAGATCCGGGTGTGGGCCGAACTGAAAAGATGGCGAAACGCCGGTCGCATGGAGCCGGGCAAGCGCTTCTACCAGTTGCTGGGCGTCCTTGATCGCGGCGATGCGGTTCAATTCCTCTTGGAGCGGCTTGGCGCCGGCGGCGGCAATCTTCTCCTCGTCCATACCGCTCTTGTAGAATGCTCCAACCTTGGCGGCGATGCTGCCCTTCGGGGCCTGCGTGTCCTTGGCTGCCTCCTCCAGGATCTGCCGCAGGACTTCCTGGTTATGGTCGCGCAACAAGGTGAACATCGCAATCATGGGCCGGTCCGCCGGGATGGTAGCCGTCGCCAGCCACTTTCCGTTGGCAAAGGTGTAGAAGTCGTCGGTCGGTTTGATCGAGGTATCCATGCCCTTCAAATCGACGCCGCTTCGCAAGGCAGAGGCAGCAGGCGAGGCCGTCTGGATGCAGGCTCCGGCTGCGCTTATAAGGAGTATGGAGATACAAATACGTCGTTGCATTGCGCTTTTCCATTCGAGTATAGATATCCGCCTCATGAGGCGCTAACGCCTCTAGGAACCCATCTTTCTATTATCGCAAATTCTCGCGGCGGCGAGGTCGCCAATTCGAAGGTCTCTGTTCATGCCAAGTCGCGCGTGCCTGGTCCAAGCTTCCGCACATAAGAGAAGGGTTGAGAGCAAAACTCTCCAAAATGCTTGCGCTAAGCCAGATGTTCATAGCAGTGGACTCGGGGCCTTCCATTACTGACGATAAAATTGGCCCTTCCCGGGCGCGCGCGGGCAGGTTATAGAGGAAGCAGCCTCGTCACTCTGCTCGAGATTTGGAATCATGACCCACGCCGCCGCCGATTTGCTGCTTAAGCATCTTCGCAGTGCTCTCGATCCGGCCTGTCACGAAGAAGGGGACGACGGCCAGCTCTTGACGCGCTGGGTACTACACCGGAATGCCGATGCCTTTTCCGCCCTGGTACGAAGACATGGGCCCATGGTGTGGCAGGTCAGCCGCGGCATCTTGCATCAGACTCAAGACGCTGAAGATGTTTTTCAGGCTACCTTTCTGGTTCTGGCGCGGAAAGCGGCTGCCCTCCAGGAGCGCTCGTCGATTGCCGGCTGGCTGTATCAGACGGCCCACCGCCTGGCTCTCAAGACCCGGACCGCGACGGCACGCAGATTGCGCCGCGAAACCGGCGTCACTTCCCCAATCAGCGGCGATCCGCTGGAGGAGATCAGCGTGCGCGAGGCTCAATCGATACTCGCAGCGGAACTTCATCACTTGCCGGCCGCCTACAGAGAGCCACTCCTCCTTTGCTTCTATGAGGGGAGCACGCAGGACGAAGCGGCTCGGCGCTTAGGCTGCTCCATCAGAACGCTGAAACGCCGGATCGGGCAAGCCAGGGCATTGCTCAGGCGCCGGCTCGCCCGACGTGGCCTCGACCTGGCGTGCGTACTCCCCCTGGTGATGATCTCCCGATGGCACGTGCCGGCGCGCCTTCTGCAGCAGACAGTGAGCGATGCGGGGCGGTTTGCCGCAAAGCAAGGACTGACCGGGGCAGCAGCAGTCTTGGCCGAGGGCCTCTTGCGCACCATGGTGCTCAAGAAGTTGGCGGTCCTCTTTGCGGTTCTTGTCACGTTGGGCGGCATGACGGCAGCAGTGGGAGTCACCTCTCCAGTGCCCGCCCCAGCCGCGCAGGCGGGCGCGAAGCAGGGGCCGGCAGACCCAAAGGAGAACGAAGAGATCGCCCCGCGTCTTGACCGCTATGGCGACCCGCTGCCGCCGGGGGCGGTTCAACGCATCGGTTCCAGCCGGTTTCGCCAATCTGGCCATATCAGCCATCTGCTGTACGCTCCAGACGGAGCCTCCATTGCTTCGGCGAGTGATGATGGCTCGCTCCGGCTCTGGGACGCCAAGACAGGGAAGCTGCGCTGGCGGTTTCCTTTGCCCCCGAGATCTTTCCACCGTGCACTCGCCATGAGCCCGGACGGCAAGACACTGGCGGTGCTGAGCCGCTATGAATACGCATTGGTGGACACCACAACTGGCTCGAGCTTGATCGGACACACGTGGGAGAAGGAACAGAAAGACCTGAGCTGCCTGGCCATCTCCCCAGACCTAAGCACGCTCGCTCGAGGTTATTGGGACGGTACCGTGCGTTTGCACGATAGCGCCACGGGGCAGGAGAAACTGCAATTTACCACGGGGGACAAGGCAACAGCGCTAAGGCCTGGGGCACTCAATTTCGCGAAGGACGGCAAGACAATTATTGTGGCGGGATCTCCACTATCCACTGTCGCCGCTTACGACGTTGCGTCGGGCAGGGTTGTCTGGATTAGCAAGATGGAACAAGCATTCGCCCCGCGTCTGGCATTTTCGCGGGGCGCGCGGTTCCTTGCTGGCTCCTTTCAACGCCAGAGCCGGCTGCTCGTCTGGGAGTTTGCGGGGGACAAGGCAACACAATTGATCTATCAACCCTTCAACGACCCCATCTGCTGCGAGGCCTCGCCCGACAGCAGTCTCCTTGCCGTTGGCGGCCAAGGAAGGGAGATTGTCCTCTTCGAAACAGCCAGCGGTAAGGAGGTGCGCCGGCTCCTATGGCACCCAAGCACGCTGTCCCTGGCTTTCGCGCCGGACGGCAAGACCCTGGCCTCCGCGGACGGCAACGGCGGTATTGCCCTGTGGGATGTTGCGACGGGGAAGATGCTGCCTGCCTCGCCCGAGCCGAGCGGCGCCTTTGGCCTAAGTTTCACGGCCGACGGCAAACAAGTACGTTGCATTGGCGACAGTATCTATTGGTGGGACGTGAAGACCGGCGAACTGGTACGTCGTCTGCCGAATGACCCGAGCTGGTATTGGGGTAGAGCGTTTTCGCCGGATGAAAAGCTGCTGGCCGCCTCTTTACTCAAAGGCGACATCGTCCTGGTCGATGCCCGCACAGGCACTACCGTGCGTAGACTGTCCGGGCATACGGCGATGGCTGACGGCCTGTCTTTCTCGCCCGATGGCTCGAAACTGTTCTCCGCCGGAGGTTTTGACCCGCGCGTTATCATTTGGGACGTGCCGACCGGAAAATCGCTTCAGGTGTTGGAGGATAGCGCACGCCGCGTCGAACGGATTGTTCCGTCGCCCGACGGCCGCTGGCTTGCTGCTGCCGCGTCCGATGCATCCGCTCGAGGCGACTTCGATATCCGCTTGTGGGACATCGCGAGCAAAAAGGTAGTTCACCGCCTGACCCCGCGGCGCGGCTCGGCATTCCACATCGTCTTTTCGGCCGACAGCGCCCGGCTGGTGTCGGTTGGCGGCGAGCCGGGACGTCCGAACACTCAGGGGGTAGTACAACTCTGGGACGTGGCCACGGGCAAAGAGGTACGTGCATTCTCTGGACACCAGGAACGCGTGGTGTGCGCGGCGTTTTCCCCCGACGGCCGCATGTTGGCCACGGGAAGTTTGGACAAGACCTTGCGCCTGTGGGAGGTCGAAAGCGGCATGGAACGCCGGCGCATCGAGGGTCATGAGGGTTATGTCAGGGCCGTGGACTTTTCATCAGATGGAGGATTGCTGGCGGCGGCGAGCGACGATGCTCCGGTTTACCTCTGGGATGTGTACGCTCCGACTTGGTCCTCTTCCGTAACCGCGAAACTCCGCCTGACAGTCGACGACAGATATTGGCAACGATTGGCCGATCCCGACGCAGGCAAAGCTTTTCAAGCCATCTGCACGCTCGTTGCTCATCCTGGCAAGGCGTTTGCGGTGATGCAGGAGGGGTGGCAGCATTCACCACGAGCAACGCCGGCGCAGGTGCAACAATGGCTGAAGGACCTGGACAGTAACCAATTTCCCGTCCGACAGCAAGCGTCCACCGCTCTGGAGAAGTTCGCGACCGGGCACGAGGAACTGCTGCGCCAGGCACAGGGACAGGCGACTTCCGTGGAAACGCGCCGACGCTTGGCCCAGATTCTCGAACGCCCAAGCCCTGAGCGCTTACGGCGTATGCGGATGTTGGAAATAGCGGAGCGCATCGGCACCGCTGCTGCCCGAACGTATCTGCAGTCGCTGGTAGCGCAGACGGATGACCCGGAATTATCCAAACAGGCAGCCGCAAGCTTGAGACGCTTGGAGGGACGCTGATCCATCTTGGGTAGACATCTGTCGGTTCAACTTGGGCTGGTGGTTGGCCCGATCAAATCCACGACCTGGATAATCAGCAGGAGTACGAAGCAACGGCGTCGGCCACGAGGCCTATGGGCCTCGCGCTAGCGCTACGTCCGGCCGAAGCAGCGCTCGACACTGGGGACAGAGGGGCGGGACGGACAACTCGCTGTAGTCCGCCGTCGTGCGCCGATAATCACAGTGCGTGCAAAGGAGCTTATGCAGGTCGCCGTGGATGTCGATCACGTTCCTGGCACCCGCCTGATCGTGCAGGCCATCGACATTCTGCGTCAAGATCCAGACCCGCTCGAACCGCCCTTGCATTTGCGTGACGACCTCGTGAGCGCGATTAAACCGCGACCCGCGGCAGGCCTCTTCCACTTGTCCCAAGTACTTCCAGGCCAATGCGGGTTGACGGCGCATCGTGCGGCCCGAGAGAATCTCCTCAACCGGTAGGCCCTCCTCGGTTGCGCCAACGTCGTAGAGGCCGCCTACGCCTCGGTACGTGGGCAATCCCGAATCCGCGGAGATGCCTGCTCCGGTGATGAACAGGATGCTGCGACTTTGCTCCAGAAGCTCCACGATCTTATTGATGGCGGATACCGACCATTGGGGTAGGTCCATCGATGAAGTCTCACTTCAAGCCATGAGTCGAGCCGGCACTCTCGATGCGCGGAATCGACTCGTCCGCGAACTTTTGCCTTGCACTTGTTTGCTTCCCCACCAGGCGCTTGATAGAATTCAACTGTTCTCACCGGAGAGGCACCTGTGAACGCCGCCTTCCATTATTGCGTATTCCCAAGAAATCTGCCCAGCGCTAGCACAGCGCTTGCGTGGCTCTTCCCCTCCCGGGAAGATTCAGCCGCGCACGGACTCCTATGGCGATAGGAGCCTCTCCTTGTGGGGTAGGGGGTGACATTGGTCACCCCCTATCTATTCTCCGGAACACGCTTTTCCTACGTAGCCGATCGCATTCAGACGACGGAGAGCCTAAATCAGCGTGCCCCAACGCGAAGGAGCCGTTCGCCAACTGCTCCATGCTTTCGGGCCTTGGCACTCGGCAGTCTCCGGCGGTAGTTCGGGCCCGAAAGCACGGCACCCAACACGAGTTTGCTGCAAGATCACGCACGGTCATTTACAATGACCGGCGCCGGCACTAGTTTCTTTCTGCGCGTCCGAGGCATGCATGACGGCCATCTATCTCGACTATAACGCTACCACGCCTCTCGACACCGCCGCGCTGGAGGCGATGCTTCCCTATCTGCGCGAGCACTTTGGCAATCCGTCGAGCACGCACGCTTTCGGCGTTGCGGCACACGAGGCTGTCGACTTGGCGCGGAGGCAGGTGGCGGCAATGCTAGGGGCTGAGGCGGACGAAATCGTTTTCACCAGCGGCGGCAGCGAGGCCAGCAATCACGCCCTCAAAGGAATCGTGTTCGCCCACCTGCGAGCCGCCTCCGGAGGGTTGACCAAAAACACGCATCTCATCACCAGCGCGATCGAACATCCCGCAACCCTGCGACCATGCGAGTTCCTCCAGGGAATCGGTTGCCAGGTGACCATTCTCCCCGTCGATCGCCACGGCTGTGTCGATCCCGATGCCGTCCGCAATGCACTGGACCGGCCCACGGCCTTGGTCAGTATCATGCACGCCAACAATGAAGTGGGCACGTTGCAGCCGATTCGGGAGATTGCCGAGCTTGCTCATGCGCGGGGAGCCCTCGTTCACACGGATGCGGCACAGTCGGCCGGCAAAATCCCTGTCAACGTGCATGAACTTGGAGTGGATCTGCTGTCGCTGGCCGGCCACAAGCTGTACGCACCCAAGGGAATCGGGGCCCTGTACGTGCGCCGAGGAGTCAAGCTGGAACCCCTCATTCATGGTGCAGGCCATGAAGGTGGCCGGAGGGCTGGCACTGAGAATGTTCCCTATGTGGTAGCGCTCGGCAAGGCCTGCGCCATTGCTCGGGAAGCCTTTCCGCACTCGACAGAGCGCTTGCTGTCGCTCCGCAATCGGCTTTGGCAACGACTGTACTCGGTGTGGGGCGACCGAGTGGTCCTCAATGGTCATCCTGAAAATCGCTTGCCGAATACCCTGAATGTGAACTTTGTCGGCCACATTGGCGCGGAACTGCTGCGCGCCGTTCCCGAAGTCGCCGCCTCGACAGGCTCGGCATGTCACGAGGGCAGCGTGCGTCTTTCTCCGGTACTCGAGGCGATGGGAGTGGCGCCCGAACTGGGTCGTGGAGCAGTGCGGTTCAGCGTCGGCCGGTTCACCACGGAGGCGGAAATCGACCGGGCAGCGCAGGCATTCGAACGGATTTACAAAATCGGCCTTCCATAGAGAAGCGCAAGGCCCGGGACGCTCAAAATTCCATGCGCCGAAGGGCGCGTGCGCCCAAGCGTAGGGGGATGGTCGCAGCCGCAATTCCGAGACCGATTCCGGCACAGACTCCGGCGGCAAGCCACCAACCGGTGAGTCGCGTATCGTTCTCGGGCGTGGCAACGGCGTAAAAGTGGTATGGCACATCCATGCTGCCGATCACGAGGAGGAGGAACAGCAAACCAATGACGAGGTTCACGGTGCCGCCAAACCCGACGGCAATTTTCGAAGGATCGCTTTCACGAAAGTTCGGCATGCACGCCCCCAGGCCGACACTCAGCCCGCTCAGCCCCACGGCCAAGATAATGACGGTCAGCGCGTGCAGGCAAACAACCTGAATGGACATGCCGAGCAGAGTGTCGCTAAAAACCACCAGAAACACCGCTGTGATGCAGGCCCCCGTGGCGGAGAAGGCGAACTTCCCCCAGAGAAGGCGTTCGCGGCGCAGCGGCAGGAGCCCCAGGATCCAGAACTTGCGGCCTTCCAAACTGAGCATGGGGTAGATGAAGCGGCCGGTGTAGGCACACAGCAGGAAGGCGGTGGCGGTGAGGTTCAGGAGACTGACACCGCTCTGGCGAACACGGCTAATGATGTCCTCGTTGTAGAATCGCCGGGTGTTCGCGCCGTAGAAAGCCAACAGACCCGCGAATATTAGCACCTGCCCCCATTGTGCCGGGTCGCGGCGGAACGTCCGGAAATCCTTGATGACCAGCAGGCGGGTTTGGGCATGCGCAAAGGGCACCAGCCCGCTCACGAGACGATCCAACCAGAGCCCGCCATAGCGGCGGCGCAAGTCGGAACCCTCCGCCAGGCGGTTGAAGCCACGGCGGTAGAGCCGCATCGAAGCCCAGGCGGCCAGCACGTACAAGAAAAGTCCATTGGCCCAGACCAGAGTGAGCGAATACATGGCTCCGCCCAGGTCGCCGCGGGCAGCGGCTTCCAGTCCGCGCGACATCCAGTGGCTCGGGACGAGAGGTTTTTGGGCAATCGTCAATTGTCCGAACAGCTCCTGCAGCGCGTCCGAGTTCACCAGAGCAGCGTGGGCCGAACGCACAATCTGATACGTCCATATCAGGCCGACGCCGACCACCATTACGCAGAGGAGCGCAAGAGCCTGTTTGCGCTTGCGGGGTACGTAATTGACGATGAGCAGACAAAGGATTGCGCCCAGGGAACCGGGCAGCAGCACGAATCCGAGGATGTACAGGGGCAAGATCGCGTAGAAATACCAGGGAACGCCGAAAACCAAACCGTACGCAATCATGATCGGGCTGCCGAGCAACATGAAAGCCCAGCTGCTGAACATGAGGGCGCCCTGATATTTATACGCGAATATTTGATCGGCCGCGGCCGGCAAGCTTAGCAGGAATGTCGTTTCCGTGGAGGAGAACAGGCTGCTGTAGAGGATGATCCCGGTCGAGAAAATGAGCATGATGCTCAAGGCCAGGAAGAGAAGATCGAACAGCGTGCCGACGATGCCTCCTGCAAACGGGATGTGCTGGCGTTGGAGATCGTGAAATCCCCAAACACTCGCCCCATAGACGCCGCCCCATACGAGGGCGCTGCACAGCAAGATCGTGATGAGCCGCATCGGCGAATTCTGCAAGCCCGTAACAACACTGTTGCGCAGCAGGCGCCAACGCAACCGCTGGAACAGGAGCGGCTGATTGACCCTGATCGAGCCAGTCTGCGTGATTGACGGAGACGATTCGAGCAATTTCATGCCGTCGCACTCTTGTCGGTGGTTCTCATTCGCTCTGCCGGAATCTCTCGCGTGACCAGGGCGTGCGCGGCCCGCCAACGAGGCATCAATGGTCGGTCTTCAACTTGCCGTTTGCCGAGGGTTCGCTGGTCAACTTCAAGAACACGTCTTCCAGGGAGCCAACCATCGAGGCCTGACTGCGGAGGGCCTCGAGTGTGCCGCACGAAATCAGCCGCCCATGATCCACGATGCCAATGCGATCGGCCAGTTCCTGGGCAATGTCGAGTGAATGCGTGGATAGGAACACGGTCATGCCCCGATTCGCCTCGCTGCGCAAGAGATTCTTGAGCAAGCGCACGCTGCGCGGATCGAGACCGACAGTCGGCTCATCGACGATCAGCACGCGGGGATCATGCAAAAGCGCGCCGGCGAACACGGTCCGTTGGCGCATACCGTGCGAATAGCGCTCGGTCAAATCGTCGACGAAGTCGTCGAGTTCGAATAGCTGGATCATTGCCTCGGCTCGCTCCCGGCCTTTTTGAGGATCGAGCCCATACATGTCGGCGATAAACTGGAGGAATTCGCGGCCTGTGAGCTTCTCGTATAAATACGGCTGATCCGGCACGTAGCTGATCAGTTGACGAGCCTGGTCGCCTTCGCGTTGCAGATCGTAGCCGCCCACGCGGACGGTCCCTGATGTGGGAAAGAGCAGCCCGCACATCAACTTGATTGTCGTGGTCTTGCCGGCGCCGTTGGGTCCCAGGAAGGCAAACAGTTCTCCCGCCGCGATCGTTAAATTCAGATCTTGGACGGCAACCTTGGATCCATAATTCTTTGTAACTGCGTGCAGTTCGATCATGCGCGTCGCGCTTTCCAGTCGCCTATTGGCGTTCCAAGACCAATTCATCGCCGGCAACAGTCGCTTCGTGGCGAAGCACGATCCCGTCCGCCTCACGAATCCAGATACGAGCGGTCATGTCTTCACCCCGGAATTCCACGACCAAACAGGGCCAATCCTTCGAGTTGTAACGACAGGTTTTCGATTCGGGAAGCACGTCGGCTTCAAGGAAGCGCAACCCAGGCCGCGTCCCCAGGATGCCGGCGACAGCGTCGCGAAGGGGATCGACAAGCGGCATGCGCCAATGCTGGCCGTGCCGCAGCCCCGCAATCCGGTTGACAGGGTGGAGCGGGTTGAGCACGCTCACAGAACTCGGAACGGGAATAGGATCCAGGGTGATTTCCTTGTTCGTCAAGCCAGGGTCCGCCAAACCCCTGCCCAGGACATAGACGATCCGGCAGCGCGGCGTGAAATACTGATCCTTGACGGCGCCCTCGACATGCGCTTGCACGTCCGCCAGACCGGAAAAGTTGAAACCGAAGTCCGCCTGGATTTCGCGCAGCTTCCCTTCGCGGCTGACACGGATCAGACCTTTCATGCCTTTCACCTGAAGCAAGCCGCTCATGCCGAGATCGAGCTTTTCGATGTCGTTGTGCAATTCGAAGGTGTCGTCCGAATCCCGGTATGTGACCTTTGTCATCGCCACGCCGATGACCTTGCCTCCGCGAAGAATGTTCCAGCGAATGGCCTCTGCGTGCTGCCTTGCCTCGTCCGCCAAATCGATCGTATAGGGGGGTGGCTCGCCGGAGCGAAAGTAAGGCCACACCTCTCGGCGAACAAGCCAGCTGGTCGACGCCATCCAGAAGACGACGATGGCCAGGACATAAGGACGGGCTGGCATAGATGTTGTTGATCGTGATAAGGATTCTACGAAAGGCGAAGAAATCTCCCCACTGCCCCATTGTAAGGTCGCGCGTGCGAGAGAACAACGGGAGCAAGCTGAGGGCGGACCTGTGGGGTGTTGACATTCCTGATAGTTGATTTCGAGTCATCATGGGCGGTGCGCTGCTTTTACCTAAAATGGTCCTTGCCTGGTCATTCGAATGGTGACACAGGTCGGCAGCGCGCCTGGTCCGGGGCCCTCAGGCAGTTCCGGTCGTAGCGATTAGGCGAACTCATCCGGCAAGCCCGGGGCCTCGATCCGACGATAGGCATAGGATCGAGTTTCTGTCCCTTGCGTCATCTCAGGGCATTGAAGAACATAGGCAAGAATAGGCTGTCTCAGGGAGTTCCACTGTCGGCCATCTTTTGGCCTTACAACAAGGGAGACTACCATGTCCGGAGCGTCGCCACTCGATCCCAATGCGGCCAGCGGTAATGAGTTGGAGCCTTTGCGGCACAGCTGGATCTGGCTCCTGATCTTTGGCATCGCGTTGATCCTACTCGGCATGTTTGCCATCAGCTCTTCCTTCATTGCCACCCTTGCTACCATCCTAGTATTTGGCTACCTGCTGCTCATCGGAGCTGCGCTCCAAGTGATCAATGCATTCTGGGCACACCGCTGGCGCGGGTTTTTTCTGCATCTGCTGGTGGGCATTCTTTATTTGATCACCGGCCTCATCATGATCGACAAGCCGCTAAGGGCGGCCGAAGCGGTGACGTTGTTGGTCGCGGCTTTTTTGCTAGTTGGGGGACTGTTCCGCATTGTCGTTTCCTTGACCGAGCGCTTTCCGCACTGGGGATGGATGCTGCTCAACGGCGTTATCAGCCTCTTCCTTGGAATCGCCATCTGGCGAGAATGGCCGTATTCGGGCCTCTGGGTCATCGGCCTTTTTGTGGGGATCGAGATGATCTTTAGCGGCTGGACTTGGGTGATGCTCGGACTTGGGGTGCGTTCTATCGTCTCTCCGAAGAGCCCCTAACCCCGGCGATCTGGCGCCGTGTCGACACCACGTCAGTTCATCAATGCAGCAGGCTCTTCTTATGGATACGAGTCCTAACGCACTTCGGGCCAGCGCCGAGCGTGCTCTCGAATTCATCCCCGACGGCGCGGTCGTGGGTTTGGGGACAGGGCACGCCGCGACTGCGTTCATCCACGCGCTCGGCGACCGGGTTCGCGGTGGGCTGCGCATCCGAGGCATCCCCACTTCCCAGGCGTCGGCGGATCTCGCACGACAACTGGGCATCCCGCTGACGACGCTTGACGAGGTCGAAGCGATCGATGTGGACGTGGATGGCGCCGACGAGGTTGATCCCGCCTGCAACCTTATCAAGGGATACGGCGGCGCCTTAGTGCGCGAGAAAATCGTGGCCTCTTCTTCGCGCCGGCTGGTGATCCTGGTCGGTCCGGAGAAGCTGGTGCAAGTGCTTGGAGCGCGAGGCACCCTTCCTGTGGAGATAGTGCCATTTGGTTTGCCTCTGTGCCGCCGGCGCCTCAAGGCTTTGGGTTGCGAGCCGAATTTGCGGTGTCACGACGGGGAAACCTATTTAACTGATAATGGGAACTATATTCTCGATTGTCGAGTGTCGCCCATCGCCCATCCACTGCAGCTGGAACAGGCAATCCACACTATTCCTGGCGTGGTCGGCACTGGGCTGTTCCTCGCGATGGCGAACACCGTGTTGATACAGCAGGGCGAAAACGTCGAGGTCCGCCAGCGTGGCGTAACCTGAGTGAGCCTGCTGAAAAAGGGGTCTGATCCCTTCCACGAAGGGCGACAGATCCCCAAGAAAGCTGGAAATCAGTGAAGCTTCGTAGGGGGTCAGACCCCTTTTTCAGCAGGCTTTGGAGTGCAGGGGCGCAGGCAAGTCAGGAGTGTATCGATGCTGAAGAAGACAACTGGTGAGAGTAGTGTCTCATCTGCAATTGGAAAAACTGCGGGCAGCGATTCTACCCGCCCTTCTCACGAATCTGAAAAAATAGCAGCCATCTTGAAGCAATACGAAGTGGGCCCCGTGCGCTTTTCCGGCAACCCTGAGGCGTCGTACGAGCGACACCTGGTCTTCGATCATGTGCTGGAGCCTAAGGCAGCCTCGGCGCGCGATCGCTTCGAGGCCGTGGCACGGTCGTTGCGCGACCTGCTCACCCAGCGTTGGCTCAAAACCCGGCACACCTATAACCGGGAGAACCCCAAACGAGTTTACTATTTGTCGATGGAGTTCTTGATCGGGCGCTCGCTCACCAACAATCTTACGAACCTGAGGGTTGAGCCGCTCGCGCGCGAGGTGATGGAGCGCGAAGGGCTGGACCTGATGCACCTGGCTGACGCCGAGCCGGACGCCGGTTTGGGCAACGGCGGACTGGGCCGGTTGGCCGCCTGTTTCATCGATTCGCTGGCGACGATGAAAATTCCGGCCATGGGCTATGGTCTGCGCTATGAATATGGCATGTTTCGCCAGGACATCAAGGACGGCTTTCAGATCGAAAGGCCTGACAATTGGCTCCGCAGGCCTGACCCCTGGGAGGTGGTCCGGCCGGGAGAACGAACACGCGTCCAGATGGAGTGCGACGTACAGATTACCAACGGCGTTCCCCGGCTGGTGCCCAATCAGCCCACAACCTATGTAGGCGTTCCTTACGACCGGCCCATCGTGGGCTACGGCGGCAAGACAATCAACACTCTCCGGCTCTGGCGGGCAACCTCACCGGACTTCTTCGACCTGGGAGAATTCAACCACGGCGACTTTTTCGGCGCGGTCAACCACAAGGTCGTTGCGGAAAACCTGACGCGCGTCTTGTATCCGGACGATACCACATCGGCTGGCCGGGGGCTGCGCTTTGGGCAAGAGTTCTTCCTCGTCGCCTGTTCGCTGGCGGACATCATCGCTCGTTACCAGCGCACCAACGAGGGTTGGTCCGCCTTGCCCGACAAGGTAGCCATCCAGCTCAACGACACCCATCCATCGCTGGCCGTTGCGGAGCTGATGCGCATCTTGCTCGATCAAGCTGCGCTCGGTTGGGACCAGGCCTGGGACCTTACCGTGCGCACCCTGGCTTACACAAACCACACGCTGTTGCCGGAAGCGTTGGAAAAGTGGCCTGTCGAAATGTTCGAACGCTCGCTGCCTCGACACTTGGAAATTATTTACGAGATCAACCGCCGTTTTCTGGACGACGTGCGCACTCGCTATCCTGGCGACGAGGACCGCGTCCGGCGTGTCAGTTTGATCGAGGAAGCACCACAGCGGCGCGTGCGCATGGCAAACCTGGCCATTGTCGGCACGCACAGCACGAACGGCGTCGCCGCCATCCATTCCGAGCTGCTGCGCACCCGCCTCGTCCCCGACTTTGCCGAGATGTTTCCAAAGCGCTTCAGCAATAAGACCAACGGCGTCACGCCGCGGCGCTGGCTTCTTCTCGCCAACCCGGAGCTGGCAAGCTTGATCACGGATGCGATCGGCGACGGCTGGGTCACCGATCTCAGCAGGCTCCGCCAACTCATTCCATTGGCAGAGGACAAAACATTTCGCGCCGGCTATCGCAAGGCCGCGCGCGACGCCAAGGCACGTTTTGCCGACTGGCTGAAATCGCTGTCGGGCCAGGTGGTGGACCCCGATACATTTTTTGATAGCCAGATCAAACGGATCCACGAGTACAAGCGACAGCTCCTCAACGTGCTCCATATCATCGTGCTCTACAACCGCCTGCGAGCCAATCCGAAGCTGAGCGTGCCGCCGAGGACGTTCTTCTTTGCCGGCAAGGCAGCCCCGGCGTACCAGCTCGCGAAACTCATTATCAAACTCATCAATAACGTCGCTGCCGTGATCGATGCCGACGCGGAGGTGCGCGGGCGGCTCAAGGTGCTTTTTCTCCCGGATTACAATGTAACCCTGGCGGAACGTCTGGTCCCAGCCAGCGATGTTTCGGAACAGATTTCCACGGCCGGCTACGAAGCCAGCGGTACGAGCAACATGAAGTTCATGATGAACGGCGCGCTCACGGTCGGTACACGTGATGGAGCGACCATTGAAATGGCGCAAGAGGCTGGCGAAGAAAACTTCTTCCTGTTCGGTTTGACGGCCGAGCAAGTCGTCAGCAATCGCGGCTGGTACAACTCGCGCTGGCACTACGAGAACGAACCAGATACGCGGCAAGCTTTGGATCTCCTTGCATCAGGACATTTCAGCCGCAATGAACCGGGCATCTTCGGCCCCATCCTCGATACGCTGCTGACACGCGGCGACTTTTACATGCACCTTGCCGACCTAACGTCCTATACGCGAACTCAGGAGCGTGTCAGCGCCTTGTGCGCTGATCCGGAGGCGTGGGCTCGCAAAGCGGTGCTCAACGTGGCCTGCTCCGGCAAATTCTCCAGCGACCGCAGCATTTCGGAATACGCAGCCGACATCTGGAACGCTGAACCGTGCCCGCTGCCGGAATAATCATCCTGCAGAACAAGGAGCGCATCATGAGCCAACCGCTTCCTGCAATTTATCTGGCACGCCACGGCGAGACTCCGTGGACGGTCTCCGGGCAGCACACGGGTTTGACCGACATCCCGTTGACCGAGCATGGGGAACGCAATGCCCGTGCTCTTGGCGGGCGGCTGCGGGGGTTGACCTTCGCCCAGGTGTTCACGAGCCCACTGCAGCGGGCCCGGCGCACGTGCGAGCTGGCAGGTTTCGGCGCATTGGCAAAAGTCGATCCTGACCTTGTTGAATGGAACTATGGGGCTTACGAGGGAAAAACCACAGCGGACATCCTCAAGCTGCGACCCGATTGGGAGCTTTTCCGCGATGGTTGTCCCGGTGGGGAAAGCCTGGCAGACATCGGGGCGCGGGCTGACCTCGTGATCGCCCGGCTGAGAGCGCTGGAGGGTGACACTCTGATCTTCTCCAGCAGCCATTTTCTTCGCGTGCTGGCCGCACGCTGGTGCGGACTTGAGCCTGCTGGTGGGCGCTTCTTTTACCTGGGCACGGCTACCCTGAGCATTGTCGGCTACGAGCACAACAAGAATGAACCAGTTGTGCGACTGTGGAACGACGGCCGGCATGTGGCGGATTGAAGAGGAATCGTTCCTGGATGAACGAGGAGACCTTGGCCACAGATAAACACGGATAAAGACAAGAGTCCCAAGAAGACGACGTCTTCGTCTTCTTCCGAATCGTGCGTGTTCGTCAGAGTTCCTCCGAGGATGTTTCGTAGGAGCAGCAAATGGCGATTTCCCCGTTGGCGGGCAAGCCGGCCCCCAAAGAGATGCTCATCGACGTCGCCAAGCTCGAGCGCGAATACTACGAGCGCAAGCCCGACCTGAGCGACACAGCGCAGCTCGTTAGCTTTGGCACCAGCGGGCATAGGGGTACGCCTTTTCGCAGCACCTTTACTGAAGCCCATATCCTGGCTATCGCGCAGGCCATCTGCGACTACCGGCACGGCAAGGGCATCAATGGTCCGGTCTATATGGGTAAGGACACCCACGCATTATCCGGCCCTGCCCAGCGGACAGCCCTGGAGGTGCTGGCGGCCAATGGCGTGGAGACCATCATTCAGCGCGAAGACGGCGTCACGCCGACACCCGTGATCTCCTGGGCCATCCTGGTCTACAACCGCGGCCGAAAAGAGCACCTTGCCGACGGCATCGTGATCACACCTTCGCATAATCCACCGGAAGATGGCGGTTTCAAATACAATCCGCCCAACGGTGGCCCCGCCGACACGGATGTTACGGGATGGATTCAGGACAGGGCCAACTCCCTCCTCAAGGAAGGCAACGCAGATGTGAAACGCATGCCGATCACATCAGCGCGAAAGGCCAGCACGACCCACGAGCAAGACTTCGTTCTGCCCTACGTCAAAGACCTGGGCTCTGTCATCGACATGGATGCAATTCGCAAGTCGAGCATCAAACTCGGCGTCGACCCGCTCGGCGGCGCCGCGATTCATTACTGGGAGCCGATTAACGCGATTTATGGCCTGGACATCACGGTGGTGAACAACAAGGTCGATCCGACCTTCTCCTTCATGACCGTAGACCACGACGGCAAAATCCGCATGGATTGCTCCAGTCCTTACGCCATGGCTCGGCTTGTTGGTCTGAAGGACCAGTACCGAGTCGCCTTCGCAAATGATCCCGATTCCGACCGGCATGGCATCGTGACACCTTCTGCCGGGCTGATGAATCCCAACCACTACCTCGCCGTGGCGATTCGCTACTTGGTCGGCAACCGTCCCGATTGGCCGAGGAACGCCGCAGTCGGCAAGACCCTGGTCAGCAGCAGCATGATCGACAAGGTGGTGAAGCAGGCAGAACGCCGGCTGCTAGAGGTTCCGGTCGGTTTCAAATGGTTCGCGCCGGGGCTATTTGACGGCTCCTGTTGCTTCGGCGGCGAGGAGAGCGCGGGCGCCAGTTTCTTGCGCCGCGACGGAACGGTGTGGACTACCGATAAGGACGGCCCGAT
>DATGZX010000271.1:0-11950 GCA_035296965.1 Gemmataceae bacterium | reverse complement strand
GTGGACAAAGCAGATTGGAGAGCCGCCCATGCAACCCCTAACTACCAAAAACGATTAACACTTCCCCCGAGGAAACACGGAAAAATCCAGCACGCCGCTCGCTAAAATGTTAATCATTTCCCCCCTGCGGAAATCGGCGTTCATGTCAAGAGCCGCATGGTCTAGCTCGAGTTGTCTGGAGACAGGCCCGTCACCGTCCAGGGATACATCCGCGCCTATTTGAGTTCGCGACGCAAAAAACCTTTTGAGAACCTAGCGAGTGGTGCTAGGCGGAGCAGACGGTAAGTGCACGTAGGCAGAATAGACCAGCTCTCGGAAGGGCTTATCCTCGGGCAGTAGCTGGGCGCCAAGGGCATAGTGCCTTAGCGCCTCCTGTTCCTGACCCATCTGGTGAGCGATATGCCCCAGCAGGGCCTCGTTGCTGGCGGCATAATGGCGAAGCATGAGGGTAGTGGACGCATCGTTTCGCACAAACGCCGCTACGTCCGTACGGCAAGCCGCCAGGCCAAGCAGATTCGTGGCAATGGTCGAACGGAGGCCGGCTCCATAGGTCGAGTAAGAGAGAACCGGACGATCATCGGAGTTCAGCGGACCCGATCCGGTGTACGCAGCGAGAGCATCGTCGGCAACCAGGAATGTGTAGAGGAGGCGGTGCGGGTCGGATAAGCCGATAGCGTCCAAATCCTGGCGAATCTCAGGCGCAGCCATCCGCTCGCGGATCCGAGCAAGGTCAATGTCCAACTCCGTTGGTGTCCCGACGACGACAAGAAAATCGGTAGCCAGGGTGTTGATGAACCACACACTGGTGTGCGGAAAGACGGCCTGGAATGAACGCAGGAGGGTCTTCAGGTCGGATTCGGCAATGCCATTGGCAGGCACCCACGCTGCGGCAAGACCATCGCCAGCCAGTCGTTGCTGCATAAGCCGGAAATACTCCACAGTGTAGAGGTCGCCGTTACTTTTGTATTGGAGGTTCGTGCAATCCGTAGCGATGACGTCGTAGCTCACGGGTGCCACGCGCAGCCAACTCCTGGCGTCGTCTACGATGAGCCGGAAGCGCGGGTGAGCCAACACACCATGGTTCTCCGAGTCAAACTGCGGGGCGGCTGCCGTGACGGCTCTCTCAATCTCGACGCAATCCACTTGGAGCCCGTGAAGTGTCATGCTATGGCTCGTGCCACCGCTGCCGAAGCCGACCGTTAGAGCCCGCTGAGGCGCCCGGTGCAGCAACAGGGGCAAGTGGGCAAGGATCTTTTGGTCAATCACAATGGTTCGCCCCGTGCCGGCAACCGGCTGTCCGTCTACGAGAAGTGATTTCCTGCCACTTGGTTCTTGAACGACGCTCACCGTGCCATTATCCCCTTCCTGGTAAAAGACCAGGTCGTTCGCAGACATCGGAGCTGTCTTCCGGTAGACCGCGGTCGGCAAACAATTCCAAGCGATCACCATTGGCAGCAGTATCCCCGCGCCTATCAAGCCGCGCCAGGCTGGTTTAGGCCGTGCAGCGCAAAACCAGGCTATGAAACCCACGGCTAGGCTTGCCGCGGCGAGTATTCGAAACGTCCTATCCAGCCCTAGCCAAGGAATGAAGAGAATGCCTACAGCGAGCGCCCCTCCCGCAGAAGCTATCGTGTTGATTGCATAGAGCCGCCCCAGCCAATTACCAAAATGGTTGGGGGAGTGGACGACCGCGGTAACGAGGAGCGGGAAACTGAGCCCCAAGAGAAATGCCGGCAGCAGTAACGCACTAACTGTCAATGCAAGCTCTGCCGCAAACAGAGCAACTGCAGACGAGCCATCGCTATAGCGGTCTAGCCAGGCAGGCGGGCTGCGGAAGAACCAAAGCAACGCCACGCCAGTGCCTGCCAACAGCCATTGAACCATCGTCAGCCTCGCCCAGCTATCGCCGGGCCGCCTGGACCACCAGCGCTGTGCTAGGCTGCCCAGCCCAATACCGAGCAATACAACGGTGAGCATGAGCGCAAACGCGTAGGCGCTGTTGGATGCAAAGATCCCTAGCACGCGCGTCCAGACGACTTCCAAGCCAAGGGTGATTGCTCCTGTGGCCGCGGCACACACCAATGCCAATCCCCGCCCGACAGGCCGTCCCGATTGGATCGTGACAAAGGATGAGTCAGATATTGCAGTCGAACGCGCGGATGAACGTGTACCGGGCCGCTCGGCACGACTTGCCAAAGCAGCCATAAGTGCGACCGCTGCATTGACGCCAACCGCAAGCCAGAGCGTCGCCGCCATGCCCAGATAGTGCAAAAACACGAAGCCTGTAAGGGCTGCTCCCAGAACGGCTCCTAGCGTATTCACGCCGTAGAATAGGCTGAAATTCGGCCCGATGCCGCCGCCTCGCCACATGGCGAGCCGACTCATCACTGGCATAGTCCCACCGATCAGGGTGCTGGGGATGATTAGAATGGCCAACGAGATGCACAACCGCAACAGAAGGCCACCCCAGGGCCCCACCTGCAGCCAGGAATAAGCACTGACATAAAGACCCGTGAGAGCCGAGAAGGCAACCGGCACGACCAATGCGCTGCCACCAATCCCTGCTTCCATCCATGCATAGAGAAGGAGGGGCCTCGACGTTCGGTCGGCTAGCCGGCCAAAGAGCCATGCACCCAGGGCGAGCCCTCCCATGAATGCTGCCAGGACGGCGCTAACGGCTAGGGTGCTGACACCCAGGACTAGATGGAGAAGGCGCTGCCAGATCAACTCGTAGATCAGTGCACTGACGCCGCTGAGAAAGAACAAATTGTAAAGCCAGAACTGCCGCATGCACGCATCCTCCCCTCCGGGTCTGCCACGCCGCCACTCGGAGTCCATAGGGCGCGAATTGTAACCAGGTGGTCTGCCGAGGGATAGACGACGTGTCCTGAAGTCGCAAGTCGCTGAGGTAATCTGCGGAGTCAAGGAAAGAGGCGCTGGCTTATGACGACGTGTGCTTTCGGGCGGGGCGTGCCAATCAGGACCGCTTGACATGATCGCCCTCCTCCTCTCCAATCTCCTGGGAAGGGGAGCGCCATGGCTCGTGCGTCACTTACGGTGGTTCCTGAAGATGCCCGAGACCGTGCCGCGGCCATCGATGCCTCGGAGCTGCGAGATGCGCTCGCAGCGGCGCTCTCGGGTGAAGTGCGCTTCGATCGCCTGAGCCGAGCCCTCTACTCCACCGACGCAAGCGTCTACCAGATCGTGCCGGTGGGTGTGGTACTGCCGAAAACTGAGGCCGACATCGTCGACACAGTCAGGATCTGCGCGCGCTTCAGAGCCCCTCTCATTGCCCGCGGCGGCGGCACGTCGCAAGCCGGGCAATGCATCGGCCCGGGTGTGGTGCTCGATTGTTCCAAGTACTTTTGTGACATTCTGGAATTCAATGGGGCGGAGCGCTGGGCGCGCGTCCGACCCGGATGTGTCCTCGACGACCTCAACCGGGCGGTGCAGGCGCATGGCCTGCAATTCGCTCCGGATATTTCCACGTCGGATCGAGCGACCATCGGCGGCATGGTCGCCAATAACTCGTCCGGGGCGCGCTCGCTGATCCATGGTAAGACGGTCGACCATGTGCTGGAACTCCGAGTCGTGCTGGCGGACGGAAGCGTGGTCGATCTGCACGAACTTAGTGAAGAAAGTTGGGCTGTAAAAAGTCGGCAGGGCGATCGGGAGGGTGCTTGCTATGGCAAGGTGCGGCAGCTCGCGACGGAGCACGCAGGAGAGATCGAACGGCGCTATCCTAAGATCCTGCGGCGCGTGGGTGGTTACAACCTCGACCTTTTCTTGCCTGAGCGGGCAAAGGCGTTCAATCTGGCGCATCTCCTGGTCGGTTCCGAGGGCACTCTTGCAGTAACAGTCGAAGCCAAGCTGCGCCTTGTCGAGCTGCCCAGAGCGAAAGCCATACTGGTTGTTCAATTCGCGGACCTTTTGCAGGCCCTGGAGGCGACTCCAATGATGCTGGCGCACCAACCTGCCGCGGTGGAGGTCATCGATAAGTATGTACTCGATAGCACGCGCATCAATGCCGAAGCCGCCCGGTTGCGTGATTTCCTTCATGGAGATCCTGCCGCGATCTTGATTGTCGAACTCTATGGCGAGCGCGAGCAAGATTTGCCGGCACGCCTCGCTAGTCTTGAAGCAGACCTCCGCCAACGCGGCTTCGGTGACCATTTCCATCGAGCAACCGCGAGCGCCGAACAGGCACGCATCTGGAAGCTCCGCAAAATGGCCCTGGGACTGTCGATGGCCGAGAAAGGGGATGCCAAGGCGATTTCGTTCGTGGAAGACACGGCAGTCGCTCCCGAGCATCTCCGCGACTACATCGCTGAGTTCCTGGAAATCATCGCGCGCCATGGCACCACGGCAGGGGTCTATGCCCATGCCTCGGTTGGCTGCCTCCATGTCCGGCCGGTCATCAATTTGAAGACCGAGGCCGGAGTCAAACAGTTCGAGTCGATTGCCGAGCAGGTCGCCGACCTGGTAGTGAAATACGGAGGGGCGCTATCCGGCGAGCATGGCGACGGCCTGGTGCGCAGCCCTTTCCAGGAGAAAATGTTTGGCCCCGTGCTGACGAACGCATTCCGCGAACTTAAGGAGACATTCGACCCGCACCACATACTCAACCCAGGCAAGATCGTCGATGCCCCGCCCCTGACTTCCAACCTGCGCTACGGGCCCGCCTACGTTACGCCCGAGGTTGCGACGACATTTGATTTCTCGGCAGACGGTGGACTTCTAGGTGCCGCCGAGCTTTGCGCGGGCGTGGGTGCGTGCCGGAAGACGCGTGATGGAACGATGTGCCCTTCCTACCAGGCAACCCACGAAGAACAGCACAGCACGCGCGGCCGGGCCAACGCCCTGCGCCTTGCGATCACCGGCCAAGTTGGCATGAGCGGCATGACCGATCCGGCCCTGTTCGAGGTGCTCGATCTTTGCCTGGAGTGCAAGGCCTGCAAAAGCGAATGTCCCACGAACGTGGACATGGCTCGGCTAAAAGCGGAGTTCCTGCACCAGTATTACCGAGAACACGGCCTGCCGTGGCGGAACTGGTTCTTTGGCAATGTGGCCAGGTGGAACCGATGGGCATTTCCCTTTCGTTCTCTTGTGAACCGGCTGACGCAGGCCCGGATCGCCGGCTGGGTGAACGAGAAAGCACTTGGCATCGATCGACGACGGTCGCTGCCGGCCCTGGCTGAAATCGATTTTGTTTCGCGCGCTCGTCAACTCGGCGGCAGCGCATCAGCATCGAGCGAGCGAGCAGGGGTGCTCATCTTCCCGGATACTTTCACTCAGTATTACGAGCCGGCACTTGGCGTTGCAGCGCTGGCATTGCTTCAGAAGTTGGGCCAGCCCTTCCTGCTCGGCTTGCCTGAGGGGAGAGAGTCAAAACCATTTCAGCCCGAGCATTTGCCTGCCGGTTTGCGTTGTTGCGGCCGACCGCTGATTTCCAACGGCTTGCTCTCTCAGGCGGTCGAACATGCCCGTCACAATGTGGAGTGCCTCTACCCTTGGGTCGCGAGGACTTCTAACTCCATCATCGCCTGTGAGCCGAGCTGCATCTTGACGATCAAGGACGATTATCCCGCCCTGCTCCGGGGCGAGCTGCGCCGCAAGGCAGAGACAGTGGCCGCGGCCTGTCAAACCTTTGAACAATTCCTGGAAGGATGTTTGGCAAAGAGGACGGACGGCGCGCGTGCATTGCGGTTCCGTCCCGGTCCGAAAACGATTCTTGTCCAGGGCCATTGCCACCAACGATCGCTCACCGGCATGGAGGCCACACTACGGCTACTGCGGCGTATCCCCAATACAAGCGTGCTGGACCTCGATGCCGGTTGCTGTGGCATGGCCGGGTCGTTCGGGTATGAGAAGGAGCATTACGAGATATCGCGCCTAATTGGAGAGCAGCGCCTGTTCCCGGCGGTGAGGCAAGCAAGCGCCGAGACAGCCATCGTCGCGCCCGGTTTCTCTTGCCGAATGCAGATCAAGCACTTTACCGGCCGAGAGGCGCTGCATCCCGCCCAGCTGCTCAATGATTTGGTCGTATCGGAGTGACAGGGGCCCCTACGGCTTCTTTCCCCAGCCGCCCCACATCTCTTCCTCGGCAAACGGGTGGATCGGTCCGCTTGGCTTCGGCTTGGGGCGTGATTTGAGGACTGCTTCTGCTAGGAACAGATCCGACTTGGTCGTTATTTTGACGTTGGAAGCCGAGCCTTCCACGACATGGACCGCGTGTCCTGCCGCTTCCACCAGTTGGGCATCATCGGTAATGTCCTTGCCGAGCTTCGCGCGGTTGGCGTACGCTTCCATCAACCAGTCGCGGCGGAAAACCTGAGGCGTCTGCGCTAGCCACAATCCCTGGCGCGGCACGGTTTCCTTCACTTGATGTTGCGCGTCCACGCGCTTTACCGTCTCGGTCACCGGCGCCGCGAGGAGGGCCGCGCCGGTTTTCTCAGCCTTCGCGAATACGTCGTTGACCATCGCCTCCGTCAGGCAAGGCCTCACCGCGTCGTGGATTGCGACGAACTCCGCTTCCGGGCTCAGCATGGCCAACGCATTCGCGACCGACTCAAAGCGCTCGTTGCCGCCGTCAGCGATCTGAATGCTCATGAAGGCCAGGTTGGCACCGTAGCGCCGACGGAAAGTCTCCTGGTCCGCCTTGGCAACGATGATGACGGTTTGGCAAACGTCGGAACGGGAAACGAATAGCTCCGCGGCACGCAGCCAGACAGCCCGGCCATCCAGCGTCGCGAATGGTTTCTTCTCTTTGTCGCGAAACCGCGACGATTGGCCGGCAGCGGGAAGAATCACAGCAAACTTGGTCATGGGGGCACCTCCTAACGCAGCGCTGAACGATGAACTCTTCGGGTTCTAAAAAATCTCCGTCAGCAGCTAACTCCTCATCATACTTCACTCTTGCCCCAATTCGCCAGACATTGCTGGGCAGCTTGCACCGCGCCGAGCCACTTGCAGAGCGCATCTTCGCTAGCCTGCAGCTCTCCATGCATGGCGATGGACTGTTGCTCCTTTTCGGCCATGCCGGCTTCGATCGCTTGAAGGGCTCCATCGAGACGCCCCAGGCAAGCGGACAGCGGCACTTGGCTGTCGTCTTCGCGAGCCACGTCCAGAGCATCGCGCGGAAAAGCCTTTTCACGTTCGGCGGCCTCGGCCTCGGCCCTGGTGAGGGCATCCTGAACTCTGTCGAGCACTTCCATCCAGTCCATTGGCAATCCAGAGGACGACGGCGAATTCTGGGGCATGGGAAACCTCGCGGACTGGCATTCTACGGGGACCACGAAAGCTACACCGATGTCGAGCCACGACGGCCCTCGTCTACTGTCTCATAGCAGAAACGGGCGGTTTTTCACGCCGAGTTTCTGCCATCCTGTGCATATGCCCCTGGATTTTGGCGGGCGCAAGATGAAAACCAGTTCCCCCGCTTGAGAGGCGGGGGAAAAGGGGAAAGGGGCAATGATTCGACGGTTACCCTTGTTCTCTGATCTTGCTCCCTGCGGGCGGGCAAGGTATAAGCGGCGCGCTTCTAGACGCACCTATCTTCCAGTTAGGTGCGAATAGGCCCAATTTCATTTGAGCACGGAGGCCGCCGTGTACGTTGCATGTTCCTCGCTCTGCTTCGGTCGTTTTCCTCTGGAACAGGCCCTGCGCCTGATCTCGGAGTTGGAATTCGCCAAGGTCGATGTTGCCATTCACGAGCAAGGGCCGCATATTCGGCCCTCCGAGGTAGTTGCAGATATAGGCTTGGCCGCTCAACGAATTCGCATCGGGCCCAGTCTGACTCCCGCTGCCTTTAGTGTGGACATGGGCAACATCGACGAGCAGGAGTATCTCCGCCGGCTCCGCGCTATCTGCCGTCTCGCTCGGCTCTCCATGGTTCCGGTATTGACCATACCGGCGGCTTCCTCGGGAAGCGGCGTCGACGCAGAAGTAAAACGGCTCACCAGCCTGGTGAACCTGGCCGTTGCCGAAAGCGTCGTGCTGACGGTAGAGACCAGGATGGGCACACTGACGGAATTGCCCGACACGGCCGTCGAACTGTGCAAGCGTGTTCCAGGCCTCGGGCTGACCCTCGACCCAAGCCACTACATTGCCGGGCCGCACCAGGGCAAGAATTACGATCAGGTCTTCCCCTACGTGCGCCACGTCCATCTGCGCGATACCGGTCGAGGGCCGGAACAATTTCAAGTCCGCGTCGGCCAGGGAGAGATCGAGTATGGCCGAATCGTCGCGCACCTGGCGCGGTGCAATTACGATCGCCTCCTCACCGTCGAAATCTGTGACGTGGCAGATGCTCCGTTCGCCATGGACGCGGAAGTACGCAAGCTGAAATACCTGCTGGAAAGCCTCGTGTAATCGGGCAGTCGTTTTTGTGGTTGCAAAGGCAGAAACGTTCGCAGACGGAGCGGGCCAAAGCACTTCCGAATGAGAACCCCCTCAGTCGCAAGAGAGCGGCATCGATCACAAATCAATCGCGGCACGCTCGCGGTTGCCTTCCTCTCCACCGGCCATAAATTAGCTACACAGCACAGCCGACGTCGTCTGGCTGGTCCTGAGAACTTGGTTGGAACCTAGCTCGAGGTGTGTTCCCGTAGCAGCCAATCGAGCAATCGGTTTTCTCGCGGACAGCAACACACCCCTAGGTCGCCTCGGGTTGCCATCGTGGAACCCGGAAGTCACGAGACATGCACCCTATAGACCGGGAGGACGCCATGGCCTATACCTTGCCCCCTCTGCCCTACCCCGCCGATGCACTGGAACCCCACATCGACAAGACCACGATGGAAATCCATCACGGCCGGCATCACAAGGCCTACGTCGATAACGTGAACAAGGCCCTGGAAGGACAGGCCAGTCTTCAGAACTTGCCCATCGAACAGTTGCTCCGGCAGATAAACCAGGTGCCCGAGAACATCCGCCAGTCAGTCATTAACAACGGCGGCGGCCATGCCAACCATTCGATGTTCTGGGAAATCATGGGGCCGAAAGCAGGCGGCAAGCCGAGCGGTCCGCTGGGCGACGACATCAACAAGACATTCGGCGATTTCGCTGCCTTCCAGCAACAGATAAAGACGGCGGCGGTCGGACGGTTCGGCAGCGGCTGGGCGTGGCTGGTGTTCGAGAACGGCAAGCTTCAGGTCCTGAGCACGCCCAACCAGGACAGCCCCTACATGAAGGGGCAGAGCCCGATCCTGGGCGTCGACGTGTGGGAGCATGCCTACTATCTCAAGTATCAAAACAAGCGGCCCGACTATGTCGATGCCTGGTGGAATGTCGTCAACTGGAACGCGGTCGGCGAACGATATGCGAAGGCCAAGGCTGGCAAACTGTAGTAAATCGATGAATATACTGAGCGCGGTCAAAAATGAGACATCGCTCCGTAGCTGCATTCGCCAGAATGCGGGCGTTCTCACACAGTTCCCCCCCCGCATTCTGGCGAATGCGGCTACGGCCTATTGGTATCAGTATTGAGCGCGCGCCGTATAGCGCTTTCATCTGCCAGCGTGAGCTAGGGAGACAAACCATCTTCTCGCTCACGCTGGTAGCTTTTGATGCACGCCTTGCTCTTGACGTCGACGAAACGATGGGTATAGTCCCTCCCCCGGCGGCGTTGGGGACGCCGCGGCTATCGAGAGGTTGCCGTTGGGGAGAGGGTGGATGCGCGGACTGCGGATAGGCATTCAAGCCATTTGCGCGATAGCTTTTGGGCTGGCAGGTTGCCAGACCCAGAATTTAGCCATCAAGCAGCACCCCCTGCAGGAAGAATACATTCTTCCGCCGGCAGACGATCCTCGCTTTAGCAACCCACCTCAGTACCCCAAAGAAGTTCTTGATCAGGATCTGCTCAAGAAGAACACGAAGCCCGGCTCCGATCAGCCCGGCGGTCCGCCGAAGTTCGGCGCTGGCGGCAGCGGCATGGGCGGACAATAGCCTTCGCGCCACGGTACGTCATCGCTCCGACCCCAGCGGGGTGGACGGACCCTCGCTCAGCGTTTGTCTTCCTTCCTGCGCTCCAAATCGCTTCATGAGCGCGCGCAGAAGTTCGATGACTTTCGCATCTTCAGGTGGTTGCCTCTGCGCAACCGTAGGTAACGTGCGCAGCCCCTGCCAACCCAGGAACATCGGCCAGCCGGCATGCACGGCCGCGCGATTGAACTGATCGCGCAATCGTAGGCCCCAGATCGCTCCGAATCGATCGCGAAATTGGCGCCAAAGTCTATCGGGCACCGATGAACTGGAAAGGCGCTGTCGAGAAGTCAGGTACCCCGCCCAGGGAGCGAGGGCCAAACTGAGCCAGCCTGCCTGCAAGGTGCCAGAAACGCCATGATCTGATTCTTGGAGCGAGGCCAGCCCGGCCAGTTCCAGTGCCGCTCCCATCGCCAGGAAGCACATCGTCAGCGCCAGCCGCGTCGGCAAGTAATTGAGAATGCCAATCGTGAGCGTGACTGCCAGGCAAACCCGCCGAAATGTGTCCACGTGCAGACTCCGGCCGCGCAGCAGGTCCTCTGCCAGGGGCAGCAGATTCACAGCCAACAGGGCCAGCACGACAAAATTCCAAGCCGTCACCCCTGGCCGGCGGGCGCCCAGAACAGCCACGCCGGCGCAACCTGTCAAGCAGAGCGCAAGGTAACAGGGGACCATGACACTTGAAGCTGGCCCAATACTCGCGAGGCAGATCACCGCTGACCAGGCAACCCAGGCAGCGATTGCCCAGCCTAGCGCATGCACGAGGCTGGTGCGCCGGTTCGCTTGCCAGGCACACCAGAGCGGATAGGCGCCCGTTATCCAGATAGCGCACAAGGCAACTTGCATCGGTTCCTTCTAGCAGTTGGGCCGGCCGGCAAATGGCATGGTTCAAAAAGGGGTCAGGCACCTTTGTGCGCAGCACCCTGCGGGCCGTTCCGGCAAAGGTGCCTGACCCCTTTTTGAACCATGCCCGGCAAAGGACGTACACCTTGCCCGAAGCCTACAGCCCGCGCAGGTTTGCTCGGTCGCCGGGCGACAAGCTGTAACAGGGGTAACGAGGGAAAAACGAAACCCTATCGTGTCGATGACCGCTTTTATGCGGGTTCCCCTAATTGCGCAGCCGATTTCATTCTCGGTAGGAGTGACGGGGCAGGCAACGGCGTCTCGCCCCATCGGTACGACATTTGACCCGTGCGAAATCGGAGCCTCCCATGAGGTACAAGCGCTTTCTCCTAGCTTTCTTGCTGCCTGTGCTTTTGACGCTCCCGGCCCGGGCGGGCGTCCTGTTCGGTAAACATGCCAAGCCAAACCCCGCCGAGCGGGTTCCCCAGCTCGTGCTGACTCTCAAAACTGATAAGGACGAAGATAAGCGTAGCTCGGCTGCAAAGGAGCTGCGCGATTACGACCCCGCCAGCTTCCCGGAAATTGTACCTGTGCTAACCGACGCCCTGCAGCACGACCAGAAGCCGAGCGTTCGGGCTGAAGCGGCTCAGAGCCTTGGCAGGATCCGGCCCATCTCGCAACAAGTTGGGTGGGTGCTCGAAGAGGCCACCCGCGATGCCGCCATCCGCGTGCGTTTGCAGGCACGGACTTCACTGATGAACTACCGTCTGGCCGGCTACCATCCCGCCAAGCCCCCTGAACCGGTAGCAGCAACTCCTGCCGCACAGGGCGTCCCTCCAATTGTTCAGACGAGGCGAGCCTCGACCTACCCTCCGGCGAATGTCGCGGTCATCGGTCCGAACGAGACGATGCCGCCGCCGCTGGCCCAGCCTGTCTCCGGAGTCGCTGGCACTCAGCCGCCGACGGGAATGCCGCAACCGTATGTCTTCCCGGCAACGCCGCCGAAGCTTCAAAAGCCGCCGACTCCGACTCCCGACCAGGGACCTGATCTCCCACCTGGCTAAACATCTGCCAGCGGCGAATCGTCTTCAAGATGTGCAACGAGCGGGCAGTGCAAGCTGCCCGC
>DATGZX010000270.1:0-3160 GCA_035296965.1 Gemmataceae bacterium | reverse complement strand
GGCCGAATCGAACTGATGGGACGTTCTTCAACCAACATCGTGTGAGCCAGGGACTTCCTGGCCCGTCGTTTCCCGGAGCGTTGGGCACCAAAGGAGCATGGACAGATTTTGAAGCTGAAGCGTGGACCGACTTGGAGTCATCGCGGATCCTTGGGATCGCATATGTCCAACCCGCCAGTATACAGCCGGGCTGTATACTGGCGGGTTGGGCCACGATGGCAGAGGAGAGAGTGCCGGCCCCATGAACCGATCCGGCTGTGGCGGTCGCGACACTTTTTGGAGCTTCCCTGCTCTCTCTCACAACGAGCGAGGCAGCAGAATTCCCTGAGAAAACCGCGAAAAACACCAGGCGCTGGGCGATCTCTTCGGCCAGGGTTCCTGTAAACTCCCGGGTAGCGCTTTTCGTGATAGTCTCAACCGGCTCCCCGAAAAAACGATCAAACTTTCAACCCGCCAGTATACAGCCCGGCTGTATACTGGCGGGTTGGACTATGCAGATCGCCTACGTAGCAATATGCACGCGCTCGGCACTCGGACCACTGTGACGGTCTATCTGTGGCCTGCTACTCCCGGCAGGACGAACGGCGGACCAGGCTGGCCAGCGCTGCGCCGGTACGACGAGCGCCGTGGCCTTCCCAGGCTAGCCTTGCAAGTCTCGTTGCAGTGCTTTCCACATGCCGCGCTGCTTCCGCCAGTCGAGGATCGTAGCGATCGGCTGAAGGTGGTGCAGAGAGATCGGATCACGGCCTCGTTGCACGCGCGGCAGGAACAAGAGCTGCTCCTGGATAGCGGGCGCTAATTGCCTCAGGTTCATAATCTGCGTGATCCGTCCACGGGTGACCTGGCCGAGCTTGGCCAACGCCACGTAGTCGCGGACCGTGCCGGCGCGGAGGAGTTGCTCGTAGCGTAGCGCCAGAGCCATGAGGCGCGCAACGCGCGGCACCCGACCGGGCGAGCGCAGCGCCGTGTCGACCGGGGAGGAAGGCAGCGGCGCCGGCCCTGCCGGTAAGGAGCGGTGACCTTGGCGGCCGCGCCGGCCGAGAGTGAGAGTGCACTCGATGGTGTGAGGCGTGGTCATACGTCGGTCTCCTTGTCTTGAGCGGCCGCCTTGACTGGAAGGGCTGGGAGGCTATCGGGACGTAAGGTGATCGACACCTTGCCCTGCGTCCCATCGTAATCGACGCGTTTGATGAGAAGCTGCACGAGCCGGAGTTGCTCGTCTGGCGGTAGCGCTGGCACGCGCTCCTGCACATTTCCCAGGGCGGGTTCAAGGCTCTGGATCTGCTCCAATACCAATCGTTCGATGGGCTCTGCGCGGATTGCCTTCGACGGGCAATTCTGCCGGCCGTGCCGGTGGGCGCCGCAGCAGAGGTAATAGCGATAGCACTTCCGGCCGCGCATGGCGTGGGTCGGGGTCATGGCGCAGCCGCAAGGCGCGCAGTGAAGCAACCCCTGGAGCAAGGCACCGAACTTATTCCGCGCCTGCCCGCCCCCCGACCGGCGCCTATCCCTGAGTTGGGCCCGCACCTGCTGCCAGATATCGGCCTCGACGATGGCCGGCTGCTCGCCGTCGTAGAGTTCGTTCTTGTGGTGGACCTTGCCGATGTAGGCGACCCGGGTCAGCAGTCGGTGCAGATTGGTTTTGGTGAAGGGGCCGCCCCCGCGGACTTCCCCGTGGTGAGTCCGCCAACGCTTGGTCCGCCAGCGGCGACGCTTTAGCTCTCGAACCACCGGTAGCAACCCGCCCAGCTCTAGGTACAAGGCGAAGATGGCCCGGACACGGACCGCCTCTTTCTGATTAACAACCAGCCGCGTCTGGCGAGGGTCGAGGTCAAAACCCAACAAGGGTACTCCCCCGGACCACTTCCCCTTGCGGCGCGTGGCGGCGATCTTGTCGCGCGTGCGCTCGGAAATAATCTCGCGTTCGAACTGAGCAAAGGAAAGAAGGACGTTCAGGACCAAACGTCCCATCGAGGTGGCCGTGTTGAACTGCTGGGTCACGGAGACGAAGGCGACGCGCTGCCGGTCGAAGGTTTCCATCATCTTGGCGAAGTCGAGGAGCGATCGGCTCAGGCGATCAACTTTCTGAACGAGAACGCAGTCGACGTGCCCGGCTTGGATGTCGTCCAGCAGGCGTTTCAAGGCGGGCCGGTCCATGTTGGCTCCGGTAAAGCCGCCATCGTCGTAGCGCTGGGGCAGGCAGAGCCAGCCTGCGTGGCACTGGCTGGCGATATAGGCTTCGGCCGCTTCGCGCTGGGCATCCAAGGAGTTGAATACCTGGTTGAGACCTTCTTCGGTGGATTTGCGCGTGTAGACGGCACAGCGGACCGTCTTGCAGGCCACACCGTTTGATGCTGTGTTCATGAGGCGACCTCCTTGCTGGGCAGTCGGAAGAAGAGGTAGCCATTGCAGTGCGAACCCGTAATGGCCTTGGCCACAGCAGATAGAGTCGGATAGACCTGCCCGGCGCAAGCGAAGCCGTGTTCCAGGACGTGAACCTGCAGGGTTTTTCCTTTGTAGGATCGCTTCAGGATACTGCCAGGCGGTGGCATGCGCGTATCGGCGCGCAAGCGCAGGTGCGGTGTTTTCGTGTGGGCGATGGGCGTGGCGTTCTTGGCGGGCCGAGGTGGCGTCAGGCGCAGGTCGGCATCCCGGGCCAGTTCTTCGGCGCGCTGGCGTGCGCGCTCGGACAGATCGCCCTCGGCCCGGGCTTGCAGCCGCCAGGCAATGCGCTTGACCAGCCAGGCTTTGTTGCTGGAGCGCGTCTGTTCCTCGAAGACGTCGGCGAACTTGAGGCGCAGTTGGCCGACGGTCAGTCGAGCCAGCGCCGCCAGCTCTTGGGTCAAGTTTGGGTGCATGTCATGCTCCTCGTTGTTGAAGATTTGCGGAACCGTGAACCCGACCGGACAGTGAGCACGGTGGCGGCGCCAAGCTCAAGGGAATACCCGCTAAACGGGGAGAGATCCTTCGGGAGACGAGAAGCTTCGGAGCGTGGGCGGCGGCGTTCGCGTGGCGGCGACACCGGCCCCGCCGGAACTTGGGAAGTTGGTGGGCAGACGGCGGGAGTAGGAAGACCGCCGTGTTGGCCCACGGTTCGCCGACGTTGGCGTCTGTGGCGGCGGGTTACGGGAGGTCGAGGAGAGGGACCCCACAACGCCGA
>DATGZX010000269.1:0-2125 GCA_035296965.1 Gemmataceae bacterium | reverse complement strand
CGTGAATTCGATGAACATCAACCGGCTATAGCAGAGCACGGCCACGAAGACCGAGACCTTGCGTGTCGTGGCGCCGACTTGCACGCGGCCGCACTCCCCCCAGTCGACCTGCATCGCCTGGGCCGGCTCATAGTGGACTTCTCTGGTAGACACGCCCGCGCGCGGGGCGGACCGTCCGCAGATAGCGGCGGAGGGTACACGCACCGCCGGCATAGCCATCGGGACCGCGAGCGATCTCCTCGCAGATGCGCACCGCCGAAAGTTCGGGATACTTGGCCAGCAGGGCGTCGATCTTGGCCTTGTACGGGTCCAAGAGGCTATCGCGGTGCGAAGCTCTGCGAGTGGGAGGCTGATCGATTTTGAGCGCCCGAGCCACCGTGCGCCACGAGCAACGGAGTCGCCGCGAAATGGCCCGGCCGGAGAGCTTCTCGATCTCAGTTAGCCGGCGGATTTCAGCCCACAAGGCGACGTTCACGGCAGGCCCCCTTCCTGGTTTGAATGCGTCGATGCGATGGCCTGGCGCAAGATCTCGCCCAGTTGCATCAGCCCTTGGCCAGGCTCGTCGCGGCGGCGCTGGCCAGGCGGCGGCAGGGAGAGCACCTGGGTGAAGCGAGCCTCATGAGCGATCAGGTCGTGCGCCAGCAGCTCTTCGCGGGCCTGAACCAAGGCCGGCAACGTCATCCGCAGCAGGGCGGCCAGCGTGCCATCCCCGTAGAACGACAGCCCGTGACGGTCGGCCACGGCCGAGAGGAAGAAGTACAACAGCACAGCCTCGCGCGAGAGGTGCGCCATGCGCTCGCGGACGAAACGACGGTCCACCCAGGACCAGCCTGTTGCGGGAGGACGCCGCAGCCGCGCGGGAACCAGAATGCGTTTTTGGATCATGTTTGGGCTCCTGGGATTGAACAGGAAGCCCAAGCTAAATCAGCCTCCAGGGCTCACGCGATAATTGACGACCTGCGCGCCCCGGCGGAATCGTCATCCCGGAGGCGCCCGCAACGGTACCGAGGCAGAAGTGTTTCGTCGCCGCAACCGGCGCTGGCGGGCGGCTTGGTACTCGTAGGCTCGCTTCGTACGGCCATCCAAGGTCCCGCGACAGCGCCACTTGCGTTCACGATCTTGGACGTTGTGAACCGCCCGGCGACAGGCGGGGCAACAGTAGCGTGCCGGGTTGCGAACCGAAGTCACGGGCGGTTCGTGGCAGCCTGGCCGATCGCACAGGGGAAGCGAAAAAAATTTCAGCTGCGTGACCACGCGCCGGCGTAACCTTTGGATTCCGAGCAACCTGGGACGCGGACTTGGCCTGTTGGCGGCGCGCTTTCTCTGCCTGGGCGTGCCGGGCTTTGGCAACGGCCTCCTGGCGGTGCTTGGCCTGCCGCCGCGCCGCCTGCCAGCAACGGACCTGCCGCAGGCATTCCGGCTCCTGGCAATATCGCTGGTTCCAGCACCGCGGCAGGTACTTGCGCCTGCACCCTTTGCGGAAGCAGATCCGCGGCCGGGGCCGGCGCTCTCTGGTCTCAGTGCAGCGTTTTCCCGTACCTTGGCAGGTGCCCACGGGAGGATCTGCTCCCAAGGGAAAGCTCGGGGAGAATGCTGTAACATTCTCTCCGAGCGCTATCAAAACACGAATCAGACGGTTGCTTGCCAGTCTACCGCGTTCTTGCGAACGAGACAGAGAAGGAAACGAATTTAGAAATCTGCGTCGATGGAGACGCCAGGATGGATACACCCAATGGTGTCTCCCTCGAACTGCTCAAAACTGCTGCCGAATTGCTGCTCGGTCCCAGTTGAGAATCTGCCTGAAGATAAGTAGGAAACTCGGGCTAGGGTGGAACTGGCTCTTGCGTCTCACGGTGGCTGAATTCGGGTGCCGGGATGCAGGTCGATCTATGAAGTGTCATCCCCTTGAGGGAGTCCTGCGTTCCCTAACTCCTTCTTTTGCTCTTCGCTCAGGTTCCACGGCAAGAACAGTTGGATATTCTCCGGGACCTTGTCCCCGGACGCCGCGCAGTGCTCGAAGTACCACGTCAGCCATTTCCGAGGATTGAGCTTCCACATGGACAGCGTGGCGAGGATCGAGAACAACGCCGCCGCCAGGTGACCACTCCATTGGGAACCCGAGCCG
>DATGZX010000268.1:0-14024 GCA_035296965.1 Gemmataceae bacterium | reverse complement strand
GGGAGGCCGCTGAACAGGCCGACCTCGAGGAAATCGCCAACCGCTTGGAAACGCCAACCGGACTCAACCGTCTGCGCCGGCTCCTTAAGCGCGCTCTTCCCAAGGAGGTCGCAGCGTGAAGAAAAGCGCAACTTCAAAACTCACGCTTCGGGCTAGTAGATCAATATAAACGGGCAGCATGATTCAGAGTGGCAGCCGAGGATGGCCGCTAAATCGGGTGTCGCACTTTCGGCAGTGGAAATGCATCCAGCGAATGCCAATAGGCACCCCTGCGTAGCCGAAAGTCCACCGGTGACATTGCGGGCATCTCTCCGGTCCAAAACGGAACCAGAAATAGGCAGCCAAAAGCATCGTCGGAATGGCGAGGATCAATAGCGGCCCTACGACGTCCACCGTAACACCTCGGCTACCACAAAAATGCTGAAACTTCACCTTCCCTGGGTTACTCCAGTATACCCGTTCCGAAAATGGTTACCGAGAGATCGGTTTTGCCTTCAATAGAAAAGGACGCGGCGAGATACCGGGCCTGGCTTTTGACCGCTCGCCTGCCGCCTCGATGTGCTTGAATTGGGCTCGAAGGTGAAGGCAGGAAGTCACATTAGGTCTATTGACATTCATTTTATAGCTGATTGTCTGGCTCGTTTCTGTACGTCAGTACATCAAAAATGCCAAAACCGGCACCCCCCTGTTTGAGTCCCAAAATAGTCTCAAAATTCAAAACCACGTAATTTACGCGGTTTCCGCGATGGGCTTGTTTGCGCGGGCAGCTTTCTTTTCCGTTTAATATGCTCAAAATGCCCGAAGGGCCGAGCTGGCCTTGACGGTGCGGGTCGGGAACTTATCATGACAGTTTCGCTGATTCTGAGCTTGGACAGGTGGAAACGGCAATGGCAACGTTTATGGCCAAGAAGGATCAGGTGCCGCAACGCTGGCACTTGATCGACGCGACCGACCAGGTGGTGGGCCGGCTGGCGGTGCAGATCGCGACGATTCTGCGGGGCAAACATCGCCCCGAATATACGCCGCACGTGGATACCGGCGAGTTCGTCATCGTCATCAATGCGGACAAGGTTCGCTTCACCGGCAACAAGTGGGACTCGAAGACCTACGCCTCGTACAGCCATTATCCCGGCGGCCTGCACGTGATCAGCGCTCGCGATCTTTTCGCGAAGCGACCCGAGCGTATCCTCATTGAAGCGGTGAAGCGCATGGTGCCGCGGAATCGCCTGGGCCGCCAGCAGATGACCAAGTTGAAGATTTATGCCGGGCCAAGCCATCCGCACCAGGCCCAGCAACCGCTGGAACTCAAACCGAAAACGTGACCCGGAGATCGACCGTGGCAGAAGCGAAAGCGAAGAAGAAATTCTACCTTGGCACCGGCCGGCGCAAGACGGCCGTGGCCCGGGTGCGCATGACGGAAGGCAGTGGCAAGCTGCTTATCAATGGCCGCGACGTGAACGAATACTTCACCGAGGACAAGGACCGCGCCGCTGCGACGGGGCCGCTGGAATTGACCGAGATGCGCACGCGCCTGGACGTCTTCATCACCGTTGAAGGCGGCGGCTTCACCGGCCAGGGCGGTGCCATCAACCAGGGTGTAGCCCGTGCCCTCAAGTCGATGTTCGGCCTGCCCACCGAGGGCGCTAGCGATGCCGAGGGCGTCAACAGCATGGCCAAGAAGCTGCGCGACTCCGGCTTCCTTACCCGCGACGGCCGCATGAAAGAACGCAAGAAGTACGGCCGCAAGGGTGCCCGCAAGAGCTTCCAGTTCTCCAAGCGCTAGATTTTCCAGTCCGCAGTCCTGCTCCAGGACTGCGGACTTTTCATTTCCTCCAGCCCTCGACCCGCTCCACCAGTTTGGCCAGGCGATCTGCAGCTGCCTGGCGATTCTCAAAAGCCCGGCCCTCGCAGTAGAGCCATTTCAACCAAGTTACCATGCCCAGCACCGTTCCCGTCTGGTCCAGCATTCTGATGAATCCACGCTCTTCCGTAGCCAGCGGTTGAACGCGGCTATAAGCATCCAGCCCGATTTCCCAGAGATGCTCATCATCCTCGATCAGGCTGCCGAGCATGCGCGCGAGATCGACGGCCGGATGATCGATCTTGAGGCCGCCGTAGTCGATCAGACCGGAAACCGTGTCCCCTTCGAACAAAACGTGATCGTGCCAGATGTCGCAAAGGCAAGGATGCAGTGTGAAATGCCGGTCCGTCCAGGGAGCCAACGCCCGCGTCACCCAGTCGACCCGGCCAAGCAGCAACGAGCGCGCGCGCTGGGCCCATGGCCATGCGGGATCGGCGGACTGCTGCAGCAGGCCTGATGTCGCCTGCGCGACTGTCGACCAGACATGCACAAGCTCTTGTCTCCGGGCCAGCGCGGGGCAGCGACCAGTCTGGGAAGCCTCCTTCGCCCAGGCAACGTGCAGAAGTGCAAGAGCTGTGGATGCCGCCTGCAGCCGCTCTGGCGTAGGCCGCTCGTGAAAGTCGGCTCGACCCGGCATCCACGCCGTCAGGTCCCAGAGCCGACCGGCGTGTTCGACAACGGTAGCGTGCCGGACCGTGGCGAAGGCCGCGGGGACAAACTGTAATCCCGAAGCGCGGGCGCGCTGCATCCAGTGATGGATCCAGGCGAGATGCTCGGCGGAGTTCTCGCGTGGCGGCCACGCCCGCAGACACAATGGGCCCGTGCCACCTTCGACACGCCAAAGCGCGGCACCGCTGAAACCGCCTAGATTGCCAAGCGGCCTGACGCTATCTGCCGGAGAAACGAAACGGAATTGATCGAGGACCTGACGGGCGGCTAATTCCAGCTCATGGCCTAACATAATTGAGCATTCAGGCGGCCGACGGAAGGAAAGCTCCCCGTAGCCGCATTCGCCAGAATGCGGGTGATAGGTTCCCGCATTCTGGCGAATGCGGCTACAGGTTATTTCCAGTCCCCTGCCTCACAGCACCGCGTTAAACGCGCTTCCCTGGTACTTTACCAGCATCGGCACCTGGAGTAGTTAGGCTGGCCGGTGCCTTCGCAGACGTGGCCTTGAGCGTGAACTGCGCGAGCGGGTTGGGGACCACGCCGAACGCGAGCGTCACCAGCGCACAAAACCACACGCAGGCCAGCCCTGGCCACGAGCGCGGCCTTGCCAGCGGTCGGATGGGATCGCGCAGATACATGACCGCGATGATCCGCAGGTAATACCACGCCGCCACCGCAGCGTTGAGCACGCCGACGGTCGCCAGGATGCGAAAGAGCCAGGGATGCTCGAGAGGCGGCGTCGCAGCCAGGGCGCCGTAGAAGAGGAGCAGTTTGCCTGCAAAGCCAGCCGTCAGCGGGATGCCGATGAGGCTGAATAGGAACCAGGCCATCAAGGCCGCCAGGCCGGGCTGGTTGCGGCTCAGTCCCGCGAGATCGTCGACCGTCTCCACCGTCTGACCCGGATTTTGCAAGTACGCCAGCACCGCGAATGCGCCAGTGGTCATCGCCCCGTAAGCGACAAGATAAAACAGGACGGCATCGACACCACCCGGCATGCCGTCGCCGCGCAGGTCGGGCGCGACCGCCAGCCCGATCAGCATGTAGCCCGCATTGGCCACGCCGGAGTACGCCAAAATTCGTTTCACGTTGTCCTGAAGCAGCGCGAGGATGTTTCCCAGGGTCATGCTTACCGCGGCCAGGATGTAAAGAAGCATGGGCCCCTGGATGCCGAAGGCCAGGCCGCTGCCAGCATGCCCGGCCCAGACATAGCCAAGCACGCGGATCAGCGCGACAAAGCCTGCCACTTTCGGGACAAAGGCAAGCAGTGCCGCCGCCGCCGTCGAGGTCCCCTGGTAAACGTCCGGAGCATAGAAATGGAACGGGACGGCAGTGATCTTGAAGGCGAGCCCGGCAACGATCATCACCAGGGCCACCTGCGTGATGCCGGGTAAGCCGTCCCGGCCGGCCTGGCTCAGCGTTTCCATGAGCGCCGGCAGGTTGGTCGTCCCACCCAAACCGTAGAGATAACTGAAGCCGAAGAGCAGCAGAGCGGAGGAGAAGATGCTGAGCAAGAAATACTTGAGCGCCGCTTCCTGCGAAGCATTGTCTTGCCGCGGCAAGTACAAGAGCACGTAGGTCGGGATGCTGATCAGCTCCAGCGACAGGAACAGCGTAACCAGCTCGTTCGCCGCCCCCACCAGGCCCAGGCCGGCAATGATGATCAGCAGGCAGGCGTAGTACTCGGCCGCCGTCCTTTCGGGGACATCCTTCCAGCTCAATAAAACCAGGAGAGCTCCGCCCAACAGGGCAAGGACTTTGATAAAAATGGCCAGCGAATCATTGACAAGGGCACCCGCATAAATTGCTGCTCGGCTGGGCGCTTCCTGGGGACTCAACCACAATGCGAGGCCGGCTCCGGCCAGGGCGACGAGCGCTACCGATGCCCAGAGCTGGCGGTCCGCGCGAAATGTTGCGCCAAGGAAGAGGATGCACGCAGCCCCGCCAAGCACGATCTCGGGGATCATGAGAGAGAAGACATTTACCAGCGCGCTCACAATCTCCGGCGAATTCACGGCGTTTCCTTCCTCTGCGCTTGCTGGGCAGCGGGCTGCTGAGCATGTTCCTTGGTGCTTGCCCCGGCACGCAGGCGTGCCCGATGGGCGATCTCCGCAATCACGTCAAGGTCCGGCCGCGACGTATCCAGAACCGGCTGCGGATAGACGCCGAGCACGACGCAAAGCACGACGATCGGCGCCAGGGCAACCAGTTCGCGACCGTTCAAATCGGTGACCGGCACATGCCCTTCGACGTGCGGCTCCTTGAGCGGCCCAAAGAACGTCCGGCGCAAGAGGGTGAGAAGGTACCAGGCTCCCAGGATGATGGTCGACGCGGTGATCGCCGCCAGGATCGGGAACACGCCTCGCGACCACTCCGCTTCCAGGACGCCCATCAGTACCAGCACTTCGCTGACAAAGCCGTTCAGCCCCGGCAAGCCGACGCTCGCCAGGATGATGAACATCATGAAGCACGCCAGGATCGGCAGTCTGCTGGCCATGCCGCCGTAATCGCTGACCTTGCGCGTGTGATAGCGCTCGTAAAGCATGCCGACGAGCAAGAAGAGCGCCCCGGTGTTCAGCCCGTGATTGATCATCTGCAGCAAACTGCCGCTCAGCCCGACCTGATTGAGAGCAAACATGCCGAGCATGACCAGGCCAAGATGGCTGACGCTGCTGTAGGCAACGAGCCGTTTGATGTCATCTTGCGTGAGCGCGCAGAATGCCCCGTAGATGATGCCGATCGCGGCCGGGATGCTGATAAGTGTCATGCCCATCGACAGGCTCGCATCCGGAGCGAGCGGCAGGCAGAGGCGCAGGAATCCGTACGCCCCTACTTTCAAGAGGATGCCGGCCAGATCGACGCTGCCCGCCGTCGGCGCTTCCACGTGGGCCAGCGGCAGCCAGGTGTGCAAGGGCACCAGCGGCACCTTCACCGCAAAGCCTGCCACCAGGGCAAGGAAGACCCAGAACTGCACGTTTCCCCAGTAGGCGTGCACATTGGCATCCTGCAAGGCCAGGCGCGTGTGCACGATCTCGACAAGTCGGGGTATCGAGAAGGTCAGCTCGGAGCTGTTGTCGGCGTAGCACGCGAGCACGATGCCAAGGATGCCCAGGAACGTGATCAGGCTCCCCGCCAACGTATAGATGAGGAACTTGCGGGCGGCATAGCGGCGCTCCGGCCCGCCCCAGACGCCGATCAGGAAAAAGAGCGGCACCAGCGTCAGCTCGAAGAAGACATAGAAGAGCAGAATGTCGAACGACAGAAACACGCCGAACATGGCGCTCTGCAAGATCAGGAGCCAGGCGTAAAACTCATTGACCCTGGTATCCACATGCGTCCACGAAATCAGGACTGAGGGCATGAACAGCACCGACGTCAGGAGGATCAGCCAGACATTGATGCCGTCGAGTCCAATGTAAAACTGCACCGCGCCGGGTCCAAGCTGCAGTATTTTCCAGGTAGTCGTATGGCTCTTGGGGTCTGTCGGGTCGTCAGTCGGCGCTCCAGGCACGAACTCGGGTCGAAATGTCGGCACGGCGTTCGCGGTCTGGGCAAGTGCAGCGGCCCCGGCAGGGGAAGCCTGCTGGTTCCGCACCCATTCCACGTGCATGAGCCGCCCGGCCGACGTGCATGCAAGCACCAGGCTTACCAGTGCCGTCCCGAGGCTGAGCCAGCGGATCAGGTCGCCCCGGCGCGGCCCCAGCAGCGCCACCACGATCCCCATGAAGAAGGGCAGCGCGAGCTGGCAAAGAAGTTCGATGCGTGGTTGGTCGATTACCATTTATGCACTTACCAAATAACCGTCTGCAACTCGGCTCATACTAGCCCGACGCGTTAGCGAGGTCCTCGCTCCCGAGGCGTTAGCGAGGTCCTCGCTCCCGACGCGTTAGCGAAGTCCTCGCTGACGCTTCGGGCTAGTATCAGCGGAATCGTCCACGGTGATGTAGTTCCTATCTTCCTTGCTACCAGGCCAAGCGCCACACCAAAGCAATGAGAAACACCGCCAACCCCAGGGCCATGGCCAGCGCATAAAACTGCGTGAGGCCATTCTGGATCGGGCGGAACAGGATTCCCAGGAACCGCGGGATTTGACCCACGAGGTCTACCAGTCCGTCCACCACGTTCAAGTCAAAGATGCGCGCGAAGATGGCCAGCCCGACCAGCGGTTGGACAATGAAGAAATCGTACAGCTCATCGATGTAGAACTTGTTGAGCGACAATTGATACAACCGGGGCACCGCTGCCGCGATCCGAGCCGAGTAGCCCGGTCGCAAGACATACAGGAACCAGGCCAGCCCGACGCCTCCCAGGGCAAGCGCGATGCTCGTGCTCATGACGAGGGCTCGTGAAGCCGCAGTCAGCACCTCGCCATGCTCGGCCAACGGCTGCAAGGAGGGCGCGCGCTCGAGGTACTCCGCAAGCCAGCCCGGCAGCAGCGGCTCGGCGTTCACATAACCCGCGAAGAGCGCCCCGACCGACAAAATCATGAGCGGCACGAGCATCACCCAGGGTGAATCGTGAACATGCTCGCCTGCTTCGTGAGGCGTGCGCAGCTCGCCCCAAAACGTCATGAAGTAGGCCCGAAACGTATAGAACGCGGTCAACCCCGCAGTGAGCAAGCCAACGATCAAGAGGATCAGGTAGATGCCTGAGTGAGGATGTCCTGCGCGACTGGCGCCGAACGTCGCACTGAGAATGTCGTCCTTGCTCCAGAAGCCTGCCAGAAGCGGCACGCCGGCCAGGGCCCCGGCTCCGCAGAGGAATGTCCAGTGCGTGGTCCTGAGCGCGTAGCGTAGTCCGCCAAAGCGGCGCATGTCGATCACGTTGCCCATCGAGTGCATAACGCTGCCGGCGGCCAGGAAAAGCAGGGCTTTGAAGAAGGCATGGGTAAACAGGTGAAACATCGCAGCCACGACCGCGACCGTTACCAGCGCGTCCGGCAGATCAATGTTGGTTCTGGTAGCGCTGCCGAGAGCCAGGAACATGTAACCGAGTTGGCTGATCGTGGAGTAAGCGAGCACGCGCTTGAGGTCGTTCTGGGTCAGGGCGATGAGTGCCGCCAGCAAGGCGGTGAAGCCGCCGATGCAAGCCACGACAAGCTGAGCCTCGGGTGCAAGCACGAACAGGGGCGTGCACCGGGCCACCAGGTAGACGCCGGCAGTGACCATCGTGGCGGCGTGGATAAGCGCGCTGACGGGCGTCGGGCCTTCCATCGCATCGGGCAGCCAGACGTGCAGCGGAAACTGGGCCGACTTGCCCACCGCGCCGCAGAAGAGGAACATGCACACAACGAAAAGCAAGCCGGGATTGTTCTGGAGCCTGGCTTGTTCGAAGACGGTTTGATAGTCGAGTGCGAACAACGACTTGGTCACATCGCCGTCGGCGTGGAATCCCACCCAGATCAGGAGGATGCCAATCAGTAGGCCGATGTCGCCCAGGCGTGTCACGAGAAACGCCTTGCGCGCAGCCGCGGCTGCGGCAGGCTTCTGGAACCAGAAACCGATGAGCAGGTAGCTGCACAGGCCGACGCCTTCCCAGAACGTGTACAGCAGCAGGAAATTGTCGGCCATCACCAGCCCGGTCATGAAGAAGATGAACAGCGACACCTCGGCGAAGAAACGGGCATAGCCGGGATCGCCGTGCATGTAGCCGGAGGCGTAGATAGCAATCAGGCTGCTGATGAACGTGACGGTCACCAGCATGAACGCCGTCAGGGCGTCGGCGCGCAGCGTGAAGCCGACGTCCACGGTCGCGACCTTGAACCAGGTGTAGTAGGTATGGATCACCGGATTGTCATGGGCAATGTCGACGAGCACCACCACGGAGAGTGCGCAAGAAGCGAGTGCCGCCAGAATGCAGAGCCAGTGACTGCGTTCGCGCAGCCAGGGCCCGAGGAAGGTGATCAAAATGGCGGCAGCCAGCGGCAGAGCCGGGATCAGCCACAGGATAGACGACAGATCAGACATGGCTGGTCTCCCGAGGTTGCTGCGGCTCCAGGCCCGACGGGGTCAACGTCGGCAGCGGCGACTCGAGAGGCGGCAGCTCCAGCGGCTCCTCGTCCAGCGTCGGTTCCTGTCCCGCCTCGCGCAGGTCTTGCCAGAGGCTGACATCCAGCGATTTGCGCTTGCGATACAGCATCAGGATCAGCGCCAGGGCAATGCCCGCCTCGCACGCCGCCACCGTGATGATGAACAGCGTGAACGCCTGCCCTTGCAAGTTGCCGCGGTAGCGTGCAAAAGCGACCAGGTTGATGGCCACGCCTTGCAGCATCATCTCCGCCGAGAGGAACATGATGATCAGGTTGCGGCGCGCCAGAAAGCCGATCGTGCCGAGCACGAAAAGAATGGCTCCTACCGCAAGATAGTTCTCCAGCGTCAGCACCGGATCGTTCATGACACTCCCTCCGGCCGCCGGGCGGTGATGGCGATGGTGCCGATCGTGGCCACCAGCAGAAGGGTGCCGCCGAGCTCGACGGCCAGCAGGTAGTCGGTGAAAAGTGCTCGGCCAAGATACGCGACATTTTCCGCGGGCAGGGCCGGTTTGCCTTGCTGCTCCGAGCCAGGCCGGCTGAAGCTCGAAATCGGCAAGCCCGCCGGCACCTGCAAGCTGCCGTAGCCTTTGCGGACTTGCAGGCCATGCTCGTGGAGTTTGCTCAGCGTATCCTTCAGCTTCTCGACATCGCCGGTCGGCTCCCAGCCCGACACGAGTTCATTCAGGGCGTCGCGCATCTGGACAGCTTCACGCGAGGCGAGTTCTTGAGCGCTTTTATCATCGGCAAGGACGGTCCGGATTTTCTTGTAGGAAGATTGCTTGGCGGCCAACGCCGTCAGGTCGAGGACCGCGTCCAGCTCGCGGGTGTTGTAGGTGGAGCGCAGCACGGCGAGCAGGGCCCCGAGGAGGACAAACCCGGCCACGCATGCCAGGAACGGCTCGCGCGAACGATGGTCGGCGTCCGATTGGCCGCCTTGCTGGGCGACCATGATCACAAAGATGAACGTGACGATAATGGCCCCGGCGTAAATGATGATGGTCGCCGCCATGAGGAACGGCGCCGCCTGGAGCAGGAACAGCCCGCAGGTGCTCAGCACGACGAGGGCGAAACAAAGGGCGGCTCGCACCGGGTCCCGCAAGGTGATCATGAGCCCACCCGCCACAATGGCGATGCCCGAGAACGCACAGAACAGGACAGTCTCCGCGGATGCAACCTGGCGTGCGATCAAAAACCCGCCAGCCAGCAGCAAGGCCAGGGCCGCGGCCGCGGCTCCCCAGAGACGAGGCAAGCTCCTCGGCCTGGGCAACAGCAAGTAGATCGCCAGCATGGCCAGGATGACAGGGAACACGATCGACCATGAGTCCTGCATCGGCGTGACCGCGGCAAAGGTGAGCAAGGGTGGCTGCACTCTCATCATGTCTCTTGGTATACAACCTTCTCGCGCCAAGGCTCTGCCTGGCGGCAACTCAGGCGCTGGGCAGGTAATTATCTCCCCTCTCCCCCGCTTCGGGGGAGAGGGGTCGGGGGTGAGGGGGACGAGCGATCCCCGGCTAAGGCCCCTCACCCCCGGCCCCTCTCCCCGGAGTACCGGGGCGAGGGGAGAACATTTGCTGCCGCTTGCCTCATGTTGTCGCCGGATCGGAAGCCACGCTCAGCCGGCCCGGTTTGGTCCGGATCGGGTCGGTGCCGTCCTTGACGGTCTGATCGAAGACGCTCAGCAGCTTCTCCTTGTCGAACATCATCTCCTCCCGGCTCAGGCCGGTGAGATCGAACAAGGTGGTCAGCTCGATGGCGTCCACCGGGCACGCTTCCTCGCACATGCCGCAGTAAATGCAGCGCAGCTCGTCGATGACAAAAGTCTCGGGATACTTCTCCCGGTCGGGCCAGGGCGACGGTGCCGCAACAATGTCAATGCAGTGGGCGGGACAGGCCGTGGAGCACATGTAGCAGGCGACGCACTTCACGCGACCATCGGGGTCCCGATTCAACCGGTGCACGCCACGGTAATGCGCGGGCAGCACCGGCTGCTCTTCGGGAAACTGCACGGTGACCTTGGGCATGAGCATGTGCCGCACGGTCGTCTGCAATCCCTCGAACATGGCGGGCAGATAAAGCCGTTCCAGGATGCCAATCTTGGGATCCTCGATCCACCGGACATCTTTCTCGGCAATGGGCATCTTGCGAAGCCTTTCTACATTCAAGATCTCTCGTTTAACCGCGAGCCAACGGCGAGCGCGTGAACAGACAGGACGCTCTTTCCCTTCTGTAGACGCGCTCGCCGCTGGCTCGCGGTTAAACGAGACTTCCCAAGACACCGGCGAGCGCGTGAACAGACGGGACGCTCTTTCCCTTCTGTAGACGCGCTCCCCGTTGGCTCGCGGTTAAACGAGACTTCCCAAGACACCGGCGAGCGCGTGAACAGACAGGACGCTCTTTCCCTTCTGTAAACGCGCTCCCCGTTGGGTCGCGGTTAAACGAAATCTTCAAGCCAGTGGCGAGCGCGCCATCAGACAAGACGCTTTTTCCCTTCTGTAGACGCGCTCGCCGCTGGCTCGCGGTTAAACGAGATTCGCGAAGCACTAGTGCACCGCCGTTTCGAATTGCTCGTGGCCGCGCGTGACGACCACCTTGCGCTTGGGTCCCTCGGGCCAACGGTCCGCCAGCGCGGCCGCACCAATTAGCAATCCCAGGGAAACGGGCAGCAGGATCCAGGGCGTCCAGTTCAATTGCTTGATAAGCATCACGCAAAAGAGGTTGACCAGGGCAAGGGGGATCATGACCCGCCAGGCCAGCCCCATGAGCTGATCGAAGCGAAAGCGCGGCAGCGTCCAGCGCACCAGCATGTAGAAGATGATGAACGCGCCCATCTTAAGGATGAAGACCAGCAGCTTCAAGATGATCGAGCCAATGCCTGCCTGGTTCGGCTCCGCGATCCAGGGGAACTGCCAGCCGCCGAAGAACAGAATCACCATCAGGAAACTGGTCGTGACAATGTGCGTGTACTCGCCCACGAAGAACAGGCCGAACTTGAGGGCGCTGTACTCCGTGTGGTAGCCGCCCACCAGCTCTTGCTCTGCTTCCGGGAGATCGAACGGCAGCCGATTGCACTCGGCAAACACGCTGATCAGAAACAGCAGGAACGCCAGCGGCTGATACCAGATGTTCCAGCCGAAGAAACCCAGCTCCGCCTGATGGCCGATGATTTTTTCCAGGTTCAGGGAGCCGGTCAGCAGCACGACGCCCAGAATCGACATCCCCATCGGAATTTCATAGCTGACGAGCTGGGCGCTGGAGCGAAGCCCGCCGATGAAGCTGTACTTATTGTTGGAAGCCCAGCCGCCCAGGATGATCGCGTAGACGGTCAAGCTGGTGACCGCGAAAACGAAAACGATGCCAATGTCGACGCCGGGAGCGATGACAAACTGGTAAGAATGCTGCGCATGCTCCACGTCGGCATTGGGAGCGCTCGTCGGCCCGAACGGCACGACGGCAAAGGCGAGCAAGGCCGTCGACACTGCGATGGCAGGCGCGAGCAGGTAGAGGAACTTGTCGGCCCGCTCGGGGATGATGTCTTCCTTGAAGAGGAACTTGAGGCCGTCGGCAATTGGCTGCAACAGACCAAAGGGGCCGACGCGGTTGGGCCCGATCCGGTCTTGCATCCAGGCGGCGACCTTGCGCTCCACGTAAATCAGGTAGGCGCACGCGCCCATGATGACGCCCATGACGACGACAATCGTGAGCAGCGTGATCCAGAAATTGAAATTGGGCATGATAGTCGATCCTGCCCCCTCAAGGGGAGTGGAATAGGTCGCATAGGACCTATGGGACCTATTTGACTAGGCCCCGCGCGCTTTACTTGTTCTCCAACAAAATCCCAAACTCACCGAGATCGCCTGCCGCCAGGGCAGCGAAGTAAGGAACTTCCTTGGCCAATTCCGCCCGCAGCGTGGGCGCGTGCATGAGGCCGCGGCGTTCCGCGAGATCAAGGAACGCTTGGCCGTCGGTGCGCAGGTTCTGGGGCGGCCGCGTCGCCCAGTGAAGCGCCTGCGCCAGCCCCGCATGGTTCACGAAAGTGCCGTCCTTCTCCGAGAAGGCCGCCGCCGGCAGAACAAACGTTGCCAAGGCGCTGGCCGGAGAAGGATAGAGATCCTGCACGATTACCAGTCGGATGCGTCGCAGCGGGTCGGCCTGCGTCTCCGTGATCCAGCCACCCGCGCGCGGCGGATAGCCGGCCGCGAAGTAGATGGCCTGAAGACGATCCTCCTGGGCTGCCTGGAGGATGCTCTCGAACGGAATGACCTCGCCTTGAAAATGCCGAAGGATCGCTTCAACGCCGCGACGGTTGGGGCATTTCTCGGCCCGGATGGTGAACTTCACGGGCTGGACCGCCTGTCCCCGGCAATCCTTGGGATAGGTATCGTCCGCGCCGGCCGCCGGCACCGGGCCGAGCGCCAGGCGGACCTGGGTCGAGAGTCCTTTCAGATACTTGGCCAGCAGATACGCCTCTTCGCAAGTCATGAACGGAGAGAGCACTGCCGCAACGGCCTCGGGATTGCGCGCAACCGCTTCCGTCAACTCCTTGCGGAGTTGGGGCAATACCTCGGTATAGTCAGCCGGCGTTGCAGAGCCATTGCTCGTTGCTGCCGTGCGAACGAGCGGCCGGGTGATGCGCAGGTCGGAGTTCACATAGTGGAAGCCATGCCGGCCTTCATCGCACATGAAATCGCCCTGGGCCTGTGGATTGGTCCGCGGCCGTAGGCGATAGACAATGTCCTTGTTCTGATCGACGAAAATGCTGCAGCCGGTGCTGCAATCCGCACAAACGCTCTTTTGCGTCTTGAGGAACCAGACGCGCTGCTTGTAGAGGAAATCCTTGCTTCCCAGGGCGCCGACGGGGCACAGATCGACCACGTTGCCGGCCAGTTTGTTGTTTAGTGGCTGCCCGGGGAAGATGTCGATCTGCGAATGGTCGCCGCGATTGATGACCTGCAGCTCGGCCGTGCCGCTGATCTCGCGCGTGAAGCGGACGCAGCGCGAGCACATGATGCAGCGGTCGGTGAAGAGCGTGATCGAATCGCTGATATAGGGTTTGTTTGGAGGAGTGTGCTTGGTATCGATCATCCGGCTCTGGGAATGGCCGTAGCGGTAGCTGTAGTCTTGCAGCAAGCATTCGCCGGCCTTGTCGCAAACCGGACAATCGAGCGGATGATTGAGGAGAATCCCCTCCAGGGTCTGCGCCTCAGCATTGCGAGCGCGGTCACTGTTGGTGACGATCACGGTGCCGTCCTTGGCGGGCGTCTGACACGCGGGAACGACTTTCGGCTGCATGGCCACGGTGCCATCCGGCTTGCGTTCGCCGACTTCCACCAGGCACATCCGGCAACTGGCGACTACCGTGAGAGCGGGATGCCAGCAGTAGTGCGGAATAAATACGCCGCCCTTGAGAGCCGCCTGAATCAGGTTCAGCTTCTCGGTGCCGATATCAACCGGGTTGCTATTGACGTA